>NZ_JBFAUU010000030.1:0-88691 GCF_040679435.1 Spirillospora sp. NPDC052269 | reverse complement strand
CTACCAGGGGCTTTGTTGCGTTCCCGGCCCGCCGCGCCGCCCGCGATCATGCTGTGACCAGCAGCCCCCCAGACACCACTGAAAAAGACTCACTGTCGGCGGTGACCTGTCCGCCACCGGCGACCTCACCGTCCAGGGAAGCTCACTGTTCCTCGAAAAGGTCAACGCCAACGGCGACCTCACGGTCAAAAGCAAGACCGGACAGGAGAAGCTGTCGACCGCGGGCAACTTCGCGCTGCACGTCCACGGGGACGCTGTCGTCGCAGGCCTGCTGAACGCCAACGCCGACCTTAGGGTCAGAAGCAAGACTGGGCCGATCTTGACCACCACCGAGAACCACGTTGCCATCTCCACGGACCTCAATGTTCGTGGCCAGATCAACAAAAGGTAGCGGTTCCTTCCGTCGGCACGGCGGCCAAGCCCTGAGCAGGTACTTTGTGGGCGGTTCCGGCGATGCCCGGCTGATTTCCATACCGGTTAGCGAGGCGGTGAGATGGAGCAGGAGCTGTGGGCGGCCGCCAGTGAATTCCGGCAGGAGGACTCCCGCCCGGTGTCGGCTTCCGTGAGAAATCTGTTCCAACAAGCGTGATCCGAACCACTCGAACCCCAAGGTCACGGCGCCTCCTCAGTTCCAACTACCTCGATCAGGCTCACTTCTGGACCTCGGCGTCGGCCAGGGCTCGGTATAGCGAGGCGACCGAGGGCGGTTTGCCCGCGTTCTTGCCTGTGCTCCGGAGGAGGCCGAAGCCGTCGTTGAAGGACGAGACGGAACCGTGCCCGCCCCAGCCCGTGAAGATCGCCGTGGTGCGCCATCGCCATGGCCGCAGCCCTGGCCCCCGTGGGAGTCGCCGCCGAGCTGCTCCTCCCCGGTCGGACGCTGCTGGTGGCCGTCCGCGCTCCGGAGCCTGCGAAAGACACGACGGGCCGGCTGGGGTGGGGGTGCCTGAGCGCCGACCTCGAGCTCGGGGGGCCGAGCTCGAGGTCGGTGCAGACGGCCGTTGGCGCCGAGAATGATCTCGGCCCGCGCGCTGGGCCCTCGGGAGGCCGGGCGGCGAATTTACCGGTGGTGCCTGCAGACTTCGTTGAATCGCGTGTCGTATCCCCTGCTGTATCCGTCGCTGTAGCCGCGGTTGTATTCGCCGGCTCGACGCATCTGGTAGCGCATGCGGTGATGGCACGCCCTGTGGCCGTCCGTGTTCCCGTCGCGGTATCCGGCACGGTACCCGTCGCGGTATCCCCTGCTGTAATCGCTGTGCTGCTGGGAGGCCGTGGTGGTGCCGACGGGTCCCGTTGCCGCGTTCGCGAGGGGCGCGACGCTGGCCAGCGCTCCGAGAGTGAGTCCGGAGAGCATGACCGCCGTACTCGTGCGCATCAGGTGCTTCGCCTTTGTCATTTCCGTTTCCTTTCATGTGTTTTCACACATAAGGAGCGTGTGGCAGCCCTGGGCTTCAGGGGAGATCAGGAGCTCTTTCCGACCTGATGCTCCACTTCGCCCCCGGGAGGGCGATCAGCGTCCTCGTCCAGCCCGGCATGCCAGCCTGCTCGGAATCCGGGTCGGCACCGGCAAGCGGTTGGTCCAGGTTTCGGGATCGGTGGGATCGATCGGCATACCTGCCTCCACCTGCTCCTGCACCGCCGACACAACCGGCTTTTGCGGGCCGACCGGACTTCGACAGTACGTCAGCAATCGGACACACGCCGTAACCTCGAGGCCATTGCACCGTGTCCAGCCCCGGGCCTACCTGCCGACCTATTGGGATAGCCCGCAAGCGCGCCCCCACCCGGCCACCGCTAGATCATGACTCGCGGTTCCGATCCTCTTCGCGGGCCGATCGGACTGTGGGTTCGGTCAGGGAGCCGAGCTGATCGAGGAACGACGCGTCCGTGATCTCGCCGTCCTCGGCGAGGAGGAGCACCCTGCTCAGGATGACGCTCGTCATCCGGTCCTCATCGGCGAAGGGGAGGAAAAGGTCCCGGTGCGCCGTCCCGCCGAACGAGGCGGGCATGACGCACAGATGGCCGCCCGGCTCCACGTGGACGCTGCCGCTGGTCAGGTGCACGCGGTACGTCGCTCGGGTGCCGTTCACCACGGCCGAGTGCCCGTCGACGGTGACCCCGGCCAGGTCCAGGTCGGTGATGAGCGCTCCCAGGACCTGCGCGCGGCTCGCCGCCTGCGCCGGGGACAGGTAGGTCTCCGGTTCGGTGCCGGCGACCGACACCACCAGGTCCAGGTCTCGCATGACCTCGGAGAACACCACCGGCGGCACCTCGGCGAGCGGCACGGATGTGCCGCCGACGCTGCCCGAGCCGGTCGGGTCGCCGTAGCGGCCCGGTTCGCGGCGTCCGCCGGTCAGGAAACGGATCTCGCCGACGTGGACGTCCCCCATCCCGAAGTAGCCGCGGAAGTCGCAGCGCAGCGCGGCGATCAGGCCGTCGCCGACCACGCGGGTCGCCTGGTGGTCGTCGTACTCGCCGTGCGTGAACCAGCCGCGTCCGGACAGCAACTGGCCCGCGACCTGGCCGTTGACCGTCTGGCCCGCGAACCGCCGTGACACCTCGCCCGCCTCGCGCTCCGCCGGCGTGAGGACGTACAGCTCGCGGAACGCCTGCTTGACCGGCTGCGTGAGGCGACGCCGCACGATCTCCGCCTGCCACTCGCCGAGCACCTGCCGTTCGTGCAGGTGGACGGGGTGGACGGCCGTGACCGGGCCGGTCGTGTCGACGCGGTCGAGCAGATCGATCACGCCTGCTCCGTCCCGCCAGAGCAGTGCGGGCAGCATCGCCGCACCGGCGGGCAGGGTCAGGAGGCGGTCCAGCTCGTCCGGCGCGAGCGTTCCGGAGGTGGAGACGAGCCGTTCCACCAGGCCGGTCCGCATGCGGCGTGCTTGATCTCGCAGGAGTTCCTGGTGTTCGCGCAGCTCCTGGTAGGCAGGGTCGGAACGGACGGCGGACGGCACCGACTTCAGCGTCTTGCCTGCCCGGCTGACCGTCAGCCTCGGGTCGGCGCCTTCGAACCGCAACGTGATCCGGTAGTCGCCGACCTGCGCCTCAGTGGGAGTCTCGGTGGCGATGCGAGCCTCGCAGTCCCATTCGAGGCGGCTCGCGTCCGGGAAGCCGGTCGCCTGTGCCAGGTGGTCGAGCGCGATGGAGACAGCGGCGGCGTGGCTGTGCCTGCGGTTGGGGCCGAGCTTGGGTCCCTTCTTTGCGATCTCGCGCAAGGCCAGGTAGCGGTCCAGGACGGTCTCGTCCGGGGCGAGGGGCAGCATGCCGAAGGCGGCGATCCCTCGCAGTGCGTTGTGTTTGACGCGTTTCTGGACCTGGGCGCGGTTCCAGCCCATGACGGCCGAGGCCAGTTCGTTCGGGGCCATCTTCAGCAGGCGTCGTGCGGCGTCCTCGCCCGCTTCCCCGATCGCGGCGACGAGGGTGGCACGGTCTTGGCGCACGGCTTCGTCGGCGGGCATCGCCCGGATCAGGCGCAACAGCCGGGCGGCGTCCTCGAGGCCGAACAGCGGCAGCAACGCAGCCGCGTCGCCTGCGCGCAGCCGCCACTCGAACGCGCGGCGCTGCTCCTCCGCGGGCCGGTCCCGCAGCAGGTCGAGCAGGGCGGCGCGCTCGGCCTCGGTCAGCTCCGCGACGCCGAGGAGGTCGGCCACCTGGTGGTCGCCCTGCCAGGTCAGTGCCGTCTGGACGAACCGCAGGCCGCGCGGGACCTGTGCCTTGGGAAGGTCGTCCCAGCCGGCCGGAGGCGAGGCGGTGACGAGGCGCCAGGTCAGCTCGTCCACGTGGTCTCGAACGGCGTCCGCGCAGGCCAGGGGCAAGATCTCCCTGCCGAGGTAGAGGTCGTCCGCGAAGGCCCGTTCGACGACGGCGGCGTCCAGGGAGTCGGCCCGGTGCAACGCGTCGAGGATCCGTGCCGCGGTCTCGCGCCGCATGACGCCCAGCGGGGTGAAGACGAGCAGCCGCAGCAGGTGGGTGTCGCCGGCGTCGATGGCGCGCTCGGCGACCTCGTCCAGTTGCAGGCGGTTCCAGACGTCGACCTTGAGGTGGGCGGCGAGCAGGGCCTTCCGGTGGGCGGACGGCCACGGCGTGGTCAGCAGGTCGGTGATGTCGTCCGGCCGCTCGACCGGGTGGCGGGCGTCGTAGAGTTCGTCGATCTCGGCGACGATGTCGCCGATGTGCGGCTCGAAGTTGCCGATGACCCGGTCGTCGGCCTTCTCGATCCGGAGCCGGATCTCGTCCGCGACATCCCGCAGGGCCACCAGCGCGTCGGCCTTCGCCGCGTCCCGCGCCTTTTCCACCAGCCGCCGCAGCGCCTCGCGCTGTTCGGCGACGACGTCGATGTACATCTCCGGGACGGATCGCTCCACCGTGATCAGCCTCCCGCCGGCGCGTTCCGGACCGTCGTCCGCTCGCCGGCCGGCACCGCCGTGACGTCCTCGCAGGACGCGCCGGGCCTATGGCTGCACACCTCGATGTCAAGCATGGCCGCCACCCTAGGGGCGTGCACGGACAATCGAGCGATAAACCCTTTGCATGCCCGAATCGGGGCTGCCGAGGCTCGCCCGGGTGCGGCGGACAGTCATCATCGGCGACATTCACGGCTGCTTCGACGAGCTGCTCGAACTGTTCGAACTGCTTGAGAAGGGCGGCCTGCGGCCGGACGACCTGCTGGTCAGCGTCGGCGACCTGGTCGACCGTGGTCCCGCGCCGGGCGAGGTTGTGCGGCTTTTCCGCGAGTGTCCGAACTCGGTCGTGGTCATGGGCAACCACGAACGCAAGCACGTGCGCGGAATCTTCTCCTACGCGCAGGAGATCACCCGTTGGCAGCTCGGCGACGACTACGCCGAAATCGTCGACTGGATGCGAACGCTCTCCTACTACTTCGAGAACGACGACGTCCGAGTGGTCCACGCCGCGCTGCTACCTGGAAGTGCGCCGGCCGACCATAGAGAGGAAATCCTCAGCGGCACGACGAGTGGCGAACGAGAGCTCGCCGCGCTGTTCCCGGACGGGCATTGGCACGACCACTGCACCCGTGCAGGACTACACCTGGCAGGAGCTGACCAAGGCGGTCACGCGTTTCTCCTCGACGTCCGACGCCGCCGCGCGCGACTGGCTCGCCGAGGTCGAGACCTGGGCGGCGGGTCTGCGATCGTCCTTTCCCGTCCTGGTGACCGCGGCCCATCGCGCCGCCGACGGGCTCACCACGGACGAGCTGCGTCGGCATTCCGCCGCGCGCTTCCTGTTCCAGGCCCGCGCCGGACGCCTCGACGAGACCGGGCCGACCAAGCAGTGCTCAACGCCTCGCAAGACGATCGACCTGGCGACCGCCCTGGGCCTCCCGGTGGCTGATGCTGCGGCTGCCCGGCAGTAGGGGTCTCGGGTGACAGCGTGTAGCTAGGCATTGGCCGGTCGATCAGGTTCGGCGTCAGATGACGAGGGCGGCTGCGGTTGCGGTGCCGGGGAAGAGGTAGCCGCGCTTGTCGTCACGCAGTCCGCCACGGCTTGTGCCGCCTGGGCGACGAACGGTGCCGGCAGTTCATCCGCCGTCCACTGCGACCAGCCGTCCCACTTCCGCTCGGCCATCGCTTCCACCCGGTCTGCGGCCTCGGACGGCCTCACCCCGGGAAGTCGCAGCGCCGCCGTTGTCCAGCCGATCAGCTCGTGCACCTCGATGTACTGGTACCACTCAGCGTCGTCCCAGACGCTTCTGTCGGCGCGCGTCCACGCCCACCGCAGGGCCTCAGCGGTGGCATCGGCAGCCCGCTGCCGGGGGGTTCCCGTCGTCCGGGCGGCGGACTCGGCGTACCGCACCAGCTCCAGCGTGGGCCAGAACGCGAATCTGCCGAAGAAGTCCAGGTGCTCGCCGATGGTGTGACGGAAGGCCCGCCCCCGGCCGTGGATGCTGGAGGCGTCCAGCCACGTCGCCAACGGGGACGGCAATTCCCAGCTGTTCTGAGGATCGTGGACAGCGGGCCGAATCACGGCGTCGAACCAGCCCTGGGTGTAGGTGTAGCGGGCGGCGACGATCGCATGGACGTCGGCGTCGGTCGCCGGTTTCTCCGGGTCTATGTGGCCCCACAGCACCACGAGCGAGCGTTCCATGGCAGTCCTCACGGAACGGTGAAGACCGTCCTGACGGGAAGGCTGCGCCCACGGCAGGAGGGCGGGATAGCAGACAGCAAAAGGATCTTGGTGGTCGGGCACGGGGAGAGCCTAGGACTTGTCCGGTCGGCCATGGCTGGGGCCAGATGACGAAGATGGCCGTACCAATGCAGGTCAGGGGCGCATCAGTGACGTACGAACCGGCGGCGTCCCGCCGGTCGGCAGGGTTGCCGCTCAGGCGAATTCGGGGGTCATCGCACCGGCGAGCGACAGGTGCACGGCGGCCTCGTCGTCGCGTCCCTGGCGTTGCAGCGTGCGGCCGAGCAGGTGACGGACATAGGAATCGTCCGGGGTCTTCGCGGTCAGCTTCTCCAGGACGGCGGCGGCGCGGTTCAGTTGGGCGGAGGCGTAGTAGGCGCGAGCGGCAAGGAACATCACGTTGGCGTCGTCGCCGTGCTCGTCCAGCAGCGGGCGCAGCAGGACCAGGGCGCCCAGGGGGTCGCGCTGGTCGAGCAGGGACTCGGCGAGCCGCAGCCGCTCGACCTCGGCGGGCAGCACGCGCGGTGCCTGCTGGGCGGCGGAACGCAGGAACTCCAGGATGGCCTCGGGGGGCTGGGCGCCGGCGAGGGCCTGTCCGTTGACGACCAGCGTCGGAGAGGTGCGGACGTCGCGGGCCTTGCCGGTCAGCACCAGTTCCTTGACCTGTCGGTCGGCCCGTTCCTCGGCGAGCAGGCCGACCGCCTCGGGGAAGCCGACGGCATCAGCGACCTGCCCGAGCACCTCTGGGCGACCGATGTCGAGGCCGTCGATGAAGTACGCCCGCAGGACCCCTTCGGCGAGTGCGTTCTGAAGGTCGGCTCCGCCTCGCTCATACCCCAGGGCCAGCAGCCGGTGCGCGTCGTGGCTGTTGGAGCGCCAGACCACGCCCCAGGTCGGGCCCAGTCCTTCGGCGGCGGCGATCTCGGAGATGCGCACCTGGTTCTCTGACGGGGTCAGGCCGGGGGCGCAGGCCCGCAGCGCCTCATCGGCCATGGGGTCGCGCAGCAGCTCCTCGCGCGGGGTGGCGGGAACGGGCGCGGTCGGGTCCATCCGGAAGGGCCGCCAGACCACCTCGACGTCCTGGCCGTCCCAACGGGTCAGGGCCTTCTCCAGGCGGCGCTTGCCGATGTAGGCCCACGGGCAGACCACGTCGGCCCAGATCTCGATTCGCATGACGCCAACACTAAGCGACATCTGTCGCTTAAGCAACGCATGTCGCTTAAGCAACGCATGTCGCTTAAGCGACGTTCGTCGTACACTGGGAGGGTGAACCCCGACGACCCGCGCGTGCGGCGCACCCGTGCCCGGTTGCGCACCGCGATCTTGGAGCTGGCCACCGAACACGGCCTCGACGCCGTCACGATCGCGGCGGTCGCCAAACGGGCCGAGATCAACCGCGCCACGGTGTACCTGCACTACCCCGACGTCGACGCGCTGGCCGTGGACGCGATGAACGACGCCGTCGCCCACGTCACCCGTGCCGCTGCCCTGTGCCCCCTGGACGCGCCTCGCGATCAGCCCCCCGCCCCACTGCTGGACCTGTTCGAGCGCATCGGGGCCAGCCGGGTGATCTACGCCCACCTGCTGGGCGAACAGGGCAGCGCCCGCTTCGCCGCCCGAATGCGCGACCGACTCACCGCCGCGCTGTGTGAACGCTTCACCGCAGGCTCGCGTCCAGCGGGCTTCGATGACATCCCCATCGAGACGCACGCCGCCTACCTGGCCGGCGCCCTGCTGGGTGTCATCACCCAATGGACCACCCAGGAACACTTGACCCCCGCTCCTGCTGCGGCCGCCGACTTCTGGAAACTGTTCCGCCCGCCCGGCGGCGCCTGAACCGCCAGACGTCACCTGCGGTTCAGACGAGGAGCAACCCGTTCTGGCGGACCCGGTTCTCGAGGATGTCGCCTCTCGCCGGTATGACCGTCCGCTGACGTTGCCACCGCTCCCCTCCTCCGACTACGTCACCCTTGCGACTTGACCTTGCCCACAGGGCAAGCCGCAGGCTCGTTCCCGGGACGAAATGATGAGGAGCGCGAGCATGGAGTTGCTGACCATCGGGACGTTCGCGCGGGCATCCCGCCTATCTCCCAAGGCCCTGCGGCTCTATGACGAGCTGGGGCTGCTGACGCCCGCACGCGTCGATCCCGTGACCGGCTACCGGCTCTACGCCCCGGCGCAGCTCGAACGCGCACGCCTGGTGGCATGGCTGCGCCGTATCGGCATGCCGCTGGCGCGCATCCGGGAGGTCTGCGAACTGGAGCCCGAGGCGGCCGCCCAGCAGGTCCACGCGTTCTGGGCCGAGGTCGAGGCCGACACCGCCCTCCGACGCGACCTGGCCGGGTTCCTCATCGACCACCTGTCACGAAGGGACACCGCGATGCCCGGCACCAGCCTGACGATCCGCTACGCCGCCCTGTCCGACACCGGCCTGGTCCGCGAGAGCAACCAGGACACCGCCTACGCGGGCTCCCGCCTGCTCGCCGTGGCCGACGGCTTCGGCAGCGGCGGAGCCCCCGCCAGCGCCGCCGCCGTCGACGCGCTGAAGCCCCTCGAAATCGGCGAGGCCCTCCCCGCCGGGGATCTCCTCAACGTGCTCGAGGACGCCATCGAGCAGGCCAACCGGGCCGTCCATGACGTCGCCGGTTCCGAGACGTCCGGCACCACCCTCACCGCGATGCTGTGGACCGGCTCCCAGCTCGCTCTCGTCCACATCGGGGACTCACGCGCCTACCTCCTGCGCGGCGCGGAGTTCTTCCAGATCACCACCGATCACACCATCGTCCAATCCATGGTCGACCAGGGCCGCCTCACCCCCGAGGAGGCGGTCACCCACCCCCAGCGGTCACTGCTTCTACGAGCCCTTTCGGGCGCGTCCTCGGCCACACCCGACATCCGCCTCCACGACGCACGGCCGGGCGACCGGTACCTCCTGTGCTCCGACGGCCTGTCCGCCGTCGTGCCGCCCGGTGATCTGCGCCGGGCGCTGGCCGAGGCCGCCGCTCCAGAGGAGGCGGTGCGTGAACTCGTCGCGCTCGCCAACCGCACCGGCGGCCCCGACAACGTCAGCTGCGTCGTCGCGGACGTCAGCGCCGAGCCCATCCGGGATCGCTCTCAGCCATGACCGCTGTTCTTGAGTTCCCCGATGGGTGTCGGGCGCCCGGTGACGGGACGCGGCGGGTCACCAGCCTGCGATGACGTCGCGTCCCTGCGGGATGGCGAGGTCGAGCAGGCCGGGAAAGCGTGCGTCGAGGTCGTCCCGGCGGAGCAGGTTCAGTCGCCGCGTGCCTTCGTTCCGCTGCCGGATGATCCCGGCCTCCCTGAGGGCCTTGAAGTGGCCGCTCTGGGTGGACTTGCTGACCGGCAGCGCGAACGTGGTGCACGCCAGTTCGCCGTCGGCCCCCGTGTCGGCGAGCCGGGCGACGATGGCCAGCCGGACCGGGTCGCTGAGCGCGGCCAGCACGGTCGTGAACCGCAGCTGGTCGCGGTCGGGGTGGACGAGTTCGGTCGCGGTGCGGCTGGCCATGCGTTCAGGATAGCCGAGCATGTTCGGCGTTCTCGAACATCTGTTATGTTCGGGCTTTCCGAACATGCTTGGGAGGGCGCATGCCGTTCGAACGCTCCGCCACCGCACCCGGTGGCCCCCTGCCAGATCTCGACCGTCCGGGCGTTCGGGTGCCTGTCTCGAAATCAGTGAAGGGGCGGCGTTTTCGGTTCTGGGGTGCGGCTTACGCGCTGCTGGTCCTGCTGACCGGCACGAATCTGGCGACGCCGCTGTACCGGGGCTATCAGGCCGACTTCGGCTTCTCGCCGTTGACGGCCACGCTGATCTTCGCCGCGTATGTGGCCGTCCTGATCCCGTCCCTGCTGGTGGCGGGCCCGCTGTCGGACGCGGTCGGCGGCCGCGCGGTGCTCCTGCCGGCGGTGGCGCTGGCCGCGCTGGGATCGCTGGTGTTCGCCTTCGCCTCGGGCACGGCGTGGCTGTTCGCCGCCCGCGCCCTCCAGGGCCTCGCCGTCGGCGCGGCGTCGGGACCGCTGACGGCGGCGCTGGCGGAGCTGGAGCCCACGGCGAACCGCCGCAAGGCGGCGCTGGTGTCCACCGTGGTCTCGGTGGGAGGCCTGGGACTCGGCCCGGTGCTGGCCGGCGCGCTCGCCCAGTACGCGTCGGCTCCGCACGTGTTGCCGTTCCTGGTGGAGATCGTGCTGCTGGTGCCCGCGGCGGCGGCCGTCGCCGCGCTGCCCGTGACGCGCTCGGGCGCCCGGTGGCGGCCTCGCCGTCCCGAGATCCCCGCCGCCCTGCGTCCGGTCTTCGCGACGAGCGGGACGGCCGGTTTCCTCGCGTTCGCGGTGATCGGGCTGTCCCTCACCCTCGTCCCCACGTATGTGGTCGTCCTGTCGGGCAGCACGAACCTGCTGTTGGGCGGTGCCGCCGTGGCCCTGATGCTCGCCTGCTCCGCGGCGGCCCAGCTCGTCGGCTACGGCAGGGCGGCCCGAGCCCTGAAAACGGCCGGACTGCCGTTGCTGGCGACCGGGCTGGTGCTGCTCGCCCTCGCCGGAGAGGCCGCCTCACTGGTCCTGCTGCTCGCCGCGACCGTCGTCGCGGGCGCGGGCCAGGGCCTGGTGTTCCTCGGCGGGCTCACCGCCGTCAACCAGGCCGCGCCCGCCGACCGGCACGCCGAGGTGCTCTCCAGCTTCTACGTGGTCATCTACCTCGGCGTCGGCGTGCCCGTCATCGGTGTCGGGTTCCTGGCCGACGCGGTCGGCCTCCTCGCCGCCGTGCAGTGCTTCGCCGCCTTCGTGGCGGTGTCGTGCCTGGTGATGCTGCTGGTCCTCGTCCGAGGGCGCCGCACTTCACCAAGGACCGCTCACCGGACGTCCGGCACCTGAGACCTCTGCTCCAGTGGGGCGGCGCTGAGGTCCGCGAGGAGCTGAAGCGCCGCCGCCGAGGGAGAACCCGCGTCGGCGGTGAAGACCGCCATGCGCTGGCCGGGGTCGTGGGTCAGCTCCATGAGTTCGCTGTTCAGCGTCATGGAGCCCACCACCGGATGCTGGAAGACGCGGACGGGCGAGATGCACTTGCCGACGAGATGCGCCGCCCACAGAGAGGCGAACTCGGGGCTTTGCATGGTGAGCCGGCCGAGGAGCTCGGCCAAGTCGGGGTCGTCCGGGCGGCGAGCCGCGGTCATGCGCAGGTCGGCGACCGTGTCGCCGGCCTTGCCCTCCCAGTCCGCGTACAGCTCGCGGGTGTGCGGGTCCAGGAAGACCATGCGGGCGACGTTGGGACGATGCCCAGGCTGCTCGGGCGCCTCGTAGGGCAGGTGCCCGGCGAGCAGTGCGTGCGCGGCGCGGTTCCAGCCCAGCACGTCGTCGCAGCGGCCGATGACCAGGGCGGGAACGTCGCCGAACGCGTCGATCATCAGCTTCACGCTCGGGCGCAGCCGCTCGGGCCGGGGACGGCGTGCCGCTTTCGGCCTGTGCCGGGCCAGGCTGTGCAGGTGGGTCCGCTCGACCTCGCCGAGCCTCAGGACGCGCGCGATCGCGTCAAGGACCGCGTCGGACGCGTTGGCGCTCTGGCCCTGCTCCAGGCGGGTGTAGTAGCCGGCGCTGACGCCCGCGAGCTGCGCGAGTTCCTCCCGGCGCAGGCCCGGGACGCGCCGTCGGCCGCCGAAGTCCGGCAGGCCCACGTCCTCGGGCCGCAGCCGGGCCCGCCGGGTGCGCAGGAATTCTCCGAGCTCCGATCGCTGCTCCATGCGCCCCAGGATGCCGGGCTCCGCCGCGTCGTGCCTGCCCCTGCCAGGTGCACCCACGCCCGCCGGTGGCGGGACTGCTCGGTCCGTGATGTGCCGATCGCGCGAAGTGACACGGAGCGTCGGTGGTGTCCCCTAGCATCGCCGCCCATGAAGATCACCGACACGACGAGGCGTGCCGTCCTGGACGCGCTGGAGACACAGGACTGGGCCGCGTTCGAGCCCGAGCGCGATCTGCTCCCCCCGCCACCCTCCAGATCTTCGAGGTCGCCACCGGCCGCTGCGTGAACGTCATCGACGAGTTCGTGGGCGGGATCGGCTGGCCCGGATACGGCTGGAACCTCCAGTGGTCGGCCGACGGGACCCGGCTGGCGGTGATGTACCGGTCGAACAACATCGGCGTCGTGGACCCCTTCGGCGAAGAGCACGGCGAGCCGGACGTGACCGTCCGCCCCACCTACAACGGGCGTCCCGACCCGTTCGCGTTCGCGCCCGACGGGCTGCGCGCCTACGCCATGGACGAGGACTCCGACACCTACGGCTCGATCGTGACGTTCCCCGGCCTGGAGACCGTGCCGGTGCCGCTGCTGGACCAGGACGAAGACGAGGACGAGGAAGACGACGAAGCGTACGAGGAGGAAGACGGTGCGGGCCTCGTTCTGCACTGGCCGACGTGGTCCCGGGACGGGAAGCGGATCTACGGGAGCAACGAGGACGGGAGGATCTTCTCGATCGACGTCGGCTCCAGGGAGATCGCCACCGTGCCCGGGCTCCGCACCGAGGGGTACCGGTCCGCCTTCCTGTCCTGGGGAACGCGGCTCGCCGTCGTCGTCCCCGGAGGCCACGGTGGCCCTTCCCGCGTCGGAATCGCGGACCGGACGGGGCGGCATCTCTACGACGTCGACGTGGCGGTCGAGGAGCCCGACGGCGAACTGATGGTCCCGGCATGGGCTTGGGCGCCCGACGGTGACCGAGCGGCCTTCCTCACCGCCGACAAGCAGGTCGAGATCTGGTCGCTGGGCGACGCGCGGGCCGAGCGCCTTCACGTGCTCGACGTCCCGGAGAGCACCACCTGCCTGGTCTGGGGAGCGGACGACGTGCTGGTGGCGGCGGGTCCGACCGTCCTGCACTTCGTGCGCGTGAACACTGGGGAGGCCGTCGGTGACATCACGTTGCTGCGGCAGCCCGCCGCGCCGCGTCCGCTGCTCCTTGACGAGGAGGACATGGGCGAGGAGGTGTGGCCGGGGCCCAATCCGACCTTCGCGCTCGACGAGCGGACCTGGGCCGCCGCCTTCCAGGAGGGATTCGTGATCGCGCCTCCCGGCAGGGAGCGGGAGCTGACCGGGACGCTCGCCTGGACGGTGGACCGCCGCCACGCGTGGCCCGTCCACTGGGGACGGCTGGACGTCTTCCCCAACGCGCGCGCCGCCGCCGAGGGGCAGGTCCACGAGTCGCTGGACGAGATCCTGGAGGGGTTCCTCGACGCCACCGAGCCGGAGCCGGACACCGGGGAATGGCCCCCGCCCGGCCCGGACACGTTGGACGACCTGTTCCAGGTGTTCCTCGAATCGGTCGTGGAGTACGGCACGGACACGCTCCCGTGGGCGGGCGAGGCACTCCACGAAGCGGCCCTCATCCGGGCCCGGCGGGGCGAGCCGGACGGCGTGCGCGCACTGGTCGCGGCGACCCCGGAGCGCCGCCGCCCCTTCACGGCGGCCGAGAGGACGAGGCGCTGGCCCTCCTGGACGAGGGCACCGGCGGCCCCGGCGACACCGCCGGAATCCCGCTCGTCGCCTACCTGCTGCGCACGGGCAGGACCGACCTCGCCGAACACATCCTGCGTGACGCGAAGGACTGGTTCGGAGACTGGACGGTGATGGCGCTCCTCCGGCGGCACGGGCAGTCCGAACTGCTGCACGAATGGGCCGAGCGCAACAACCTGTCGACCGACGAACCGAGCGATCCGGCGGACGAGGACCTCGCCCGCCGGTACGCCGAGATCACCCAGATCCCACCCGCGAAGCGGCAGGTCCCGACCGTGGACCTGCTCATTCTCGCGGCCAGGCAGGGACGGCTCGACGTGGTGCTCGCTCTTCTCCCGAAGCTTCCGATGCCGACGCACGGCGGCATGAGCTCGTACGACCGTCCGTACGCGGCGTTCAACGCGCTGCGGATCGCCACCACCGGAATCGACCACGAGACCTGGTGACGTCATCCCGTTCGCGTCGGGTTCGCGCCGGGTTGGCGTCATTCCTCCCGGCTCAGAACGGCGATGACCTCGACGTGGTGGTCGATGGCGGAGAGGGCCACCGCACGGCCGTGCAGCCCGACAGCCCTACCGCGCGGGAGAACGCTAGTGCGGTGCGGCGGTCGCGAGGGCGGCGGTCTGGAGGAGTTCGGCGACACTGCCGGTGAAGTCCGGGAGCATGCGCAGGGCGAGGACCCAGGAGTCACGGGACGGGTCGAGATGCTCGCGGACCAACGGGGCGAGGGCCGCGCGTGCCTCCGGGGTGGTCATGGCGGCCAGCGCCTCACCGGCCGGGTGCGCGAGGGCGACCGCCTGTTCCCAGGTCACCCTGCTCTCACGAACCGCGACGTGCAGCCACGGACCGGCGGTGTTGTCGCGGAGCATCTCCTCCGGAGTCTCGCCTACGACGGCGTCGTTGGTCTCGCCGATCCAGCGCCATCGCCACCGGTCGGCCTCGTCACGAAGGTCCTGCGGGCACTCGGGCAACTCGGCCAGGCCCAGCAGGGCGACCGTGCCGAGCGGCCGCCGCCGGTGTTCGGCCATGAGTTCGTCCCACCGCCACAGGTGCGACTCGCTGAACACCGCCGAGGCGGTGGGGTGGGTGCCCCGCGTGCGCAGCAGGCCGACTTGGGCCTCGGCGCTCTCACCTGCGGTGACGGTGGCACGCAACGTCTCCAGCGCCTTGTCGGCGTCCGGCTCGGCGACCAGTTGCCTCATGAGCCGGCGCACCTCCTGGCGAATGACGTTGTGGTTGAACTTCCGTCCCTCCGGCTCGTTCTCGAGGAGGCTGCGCACCGCGTCCGGGCCGCCGCGTTCCCACAGGTTGAGCATCAGACGCTGCTGCGGAACGATGCCGCGCACCCGCACCAGGGTCAGGATGTGCCGCTGCAGTCGCACGTCGGAGCAGCTGACCGCGTCGCGGGCGCGGAAACCGCCGTCGCGTTCCATGAGGCGCTCGACCAGGTCCTTGCTCAGCCGGCCGGACAGCAGCCGTTCCCGCTGGGGCCCGGTGGCGCCGCTCCGCAGGAACAGCCGGGCGTTGACCGCCGGGTCGTCCCGGCTCATCAGGACCTCGATCGCCTCGGGGGCGAGCGAGGGCCGCTGCGCCAGCGCGAGCCGGTAGCGCTTCTGCCTGGCCTTCACGGCGAAGTCGAGCCAGGCGTCCTGCCAGGCGCCCTGGCCGAACAGGTCGGCGACCGTGCGGTCGTCCAGGTGCTTGACCAGCTTCAGCTGCGTTTCGGCGGACGCGGCGTCCAGGAGGGCCAGGAACTTCGCGCGGGTTCCCGAGACGGAGGCGACGGTGTCCCAGGCGGGCAGGTCTCCCGCGCCGGGCCAGGCGGTCGGCTTGGCACCTCTCTTGTGCGGCGCCGCCTCGCCGATCTCCACGAGGAGGTCGGCGAGGTCCCCCTTGAAGCGGGGCAGCCGGGCGCGGACGGCACGCCATGTCTCCACCTCGTCGCCAAGGTGCTTGGCGACGAGCGCCGGCAGGTCGGGCCCGTCCACCTCGTCCTTCGCTGCGGGCGCGGGCGCAGGTGGGACGGATGGACGCAGGTCCGCGGGGCAATCAGGATGCGTCGCGAGCCCCTCCATCACAGGGTCGCCGAACGGGCGGCCGGCGTGCGCGCGGCGAAGGGCTTCCCAGTCGGGGCGAACACGCAGTTCCAGCATGTCCCGGACCTCGGACTGCGACATCGGCTCGTAGAGCTCTTCGATGAGGCCCTCGGTGCCCTCGGCCACGGCCACGGCCTCGCGCAACGCGGCGACATCCCCCGTGGCCAGGACAGCGCGCAGTACCTCGGCGACCTCCGGACGGAACATGCTCTGGTCGAATCGGCCCAGCTGTTCCAGGCCACCGTCGTGGTCATGGACGGTGACGAGCCCGCGCAGCTGCTCGGCACGCGTGAGGTCGGAGGCCATGTCGATGAGCGCCGAGCGTGCCAAACCATCGATCGGGCACACCACCAGGGCGCGACGCCACCGCGACATCCTGGCCTCCAACAGCCACACGGCGCCGTTCTGGCTCGTCCACCCCTCGTGAGGACGCGCGGCCGCCAACGCATCACGGCAACCGCGCAACGGCCACCAGTCTCCGCTGCAGTCTCGGTGGTAGAGGATGGCGGCGGTGATCTCCGGATGCCCGACCGCGATGAGGCGTGCCTGCAGCTCCAGGTCGTCCCGGTAGACGGACCCGTTCGCCATGTGCAGGACGGACGTGATGTTCCCCTCCTCCAGAACGGCGTCGACAAGCCGCGCGGGCAGCGGTCCGCCCTCCAGCGACCGGGCGAAACAGTCCGCGGCCGACGTCAGCAGCGGACGCCATTCCGCCAGGTCAGAGGCGGTGAACAAGGTGGAGAACGCGCGCTGGACGGTGTTGATGACAAGCTCCCGATAGGCCCGATTCGGCCCGGCAGCGTAGCCCGAGAAGATCTTCCTCGCCACCGGTTTCCCGACACCTGCCGCACACCGTTCGCAGCCGCCTGGGATCGTGGGCCGACCACTGATGCGAAGGCTGGGGGCCGTGAGTGATGCCGACCGGCACGTTGGCGGAAGCCGAATGGGAAACGCATCGTCCCGCCGTCTTCGGGGCGGCCTACCGGATCCTCGGCAGCGTCGCCGAGGCCGAGGACGTGACGCAGGACGTCTGGTTGCGGGCCGCCGAAGCCGACCTGTCCGAGGTGCGGGACCTGCGGGCCTGGCTGGTCACCCTGGCCGCCCGGACGTCGTACAACGTGCTGAAGTCGGCCCGCGTCCGCCGCGAGTCCTACGTCGGGCCGTGGCTGCCCGAACCGCTGCTGACCGGGCCCGACGCCGCCGCGCAGGTGCTCATGGACGACCTGGTCGGCACCGCGATGCTGGTGGTCATGGAGACGCTCAGCCCTGACGAGCGGGTGGCGCTGGTGCTGCACGACGTCTTCGGCTTCCCGTTCGCCCAGATCGCCGAGGTGCTCGGCGGGACGCATGCCGCGAGCCGCAAGCTCGCCTCTCGTGCTCGGGCGCGGGTCGCCGCCGTCGCGGAGCGTCCCCGGGCGCCCAGGGGCGAGACCGAACGCGTCCTCAGGGCGTTCAAGGCGGCCGCCGACGCCGGGGACATGGCCGAGCTGGTCGGGCTGCTGAACCCCGAGGCCGTCTACGTCGCCGACGGTGGCGGCAAGGCGACGGCCGCGCGCAGGCCGGTCCGCGGCGTCGAGACGATCGCCCTGCTGGCGGTCCGGCAGATCGAACTCAGGTGTCCGGACGCGTTCCGGATCGTCGAGGTGAACGGGTACCCGGCCCTGGCGACCTACCAGGGCGGCGTGCTGGTCTGGCTCGACACCGTGGAGGTCGTCGACGGCCGGATCACGACGCTGCGGAGACTGGCCAACCCCGAGAAGTTCGCCCACATCGGTCACATCTGAACGCGCCGTCTTGTCTCCCTGCCGCCACCCCGGAGCCCCGGGGCGGCGAGGTTGAGAAGGGACTTCACGATGGCGCATGTTGTGATCATCGGAGGCGGGTTCGCGGGCGTGTGGAGCGCGGCGGGAGCGGCGCTGGCACGCGAACGGGCGGGTGGGGGCGCCGACCTGCGCGTCACCCTCATCGCGCCGGACGAGCATCTGGTGTTGCGTCCGCGCTTGTACGAGCCGGAGCCGGACCTGGCCAAGGTGGAGTTGCGCAGGATCCTCGGGCCGATCGGCGTCGAGCACCTGCGGGCTTCGGTCAGCACGATCGACACCGCCCGCCGCGTGGTCGTGGCCGACGGCCGGGAGGTCGGTTACGACCGCTTGGTCCTGGCGTCCGGGAGCCGACTCGTCGCGCCTTCGGAACTGCCCGGCGCCGAGTGGCTCTTCGACATCGACACCCTGGACGGGGCCCGGCGTCTCACCGACCACCTGCGCGACCGGGCGAACCCCACCACCGTGGTCGTCGGCGCCGGTTTCGCCGGCCTGGAGGCCGCGACCGAGCTGGCCGCCCGGGGCCGGGTGCTGTTGGTGGACCGGTCGCAGGCCGTCGCGCACGCGCTCGGCCCGGGTCCACGCGAGGAGATCGAGGCGGCACTGGACGAGCTGGGCATCGAACGCCGCCTCGGGACGACGGTGACCGAGGTCGGCGACGGGTACGCGGTCCTGTCCGACGGCGCCAAGGTGGAAGCGGACGCCGTGGTCTGGACGGTCGGGATGCGGGCCAGCGAGCTCACCCGGCAGATCAGTGGCGAACTCGACCACCTCGGCCGGATCCCGGTCGACCGGCGACTTCGCGCCCTCCCGGACGTGTTCGCCGCCGGGGACACCGCCGCGGCGCCCTTCGACGACGACAGCACGGTCATGCAGGCCTGCCAGCACGCCGTCCCGCTCGGCAGGGCCGCCGGGTACAACGCGGCGGCCGACCTGCTCGGCGTCCCGCTGCGCGACTTCACCCCCGGCCCGTACGTCACCTGCCTTGACCTGGGCGCCGCCGGTGGGGTCTTCACCCGGGGCTGGGACCGGAAGGTGATGGCCTCGGGGGCCGAGGGCAAGGAGGTCAAGAAGTGGATCATGCGCATGATCCACCCGCCGGTCGACGACGCGGAGAAGATCCTCGCCGCCGCCGATCACGTCCGCGTCGAGATCCCCTTCTTCTCCCGCGAAGATGACTCACCGTCGGCCGCCGCCTGAGACGACCGGCGGGAGTTCGTGCGGACGTGCGAACGCACGCCGTGCGGGCCGAACAGGATGAGAAGCTCGACCGCGTCTCCGTCCGCGCTGCCCAGCCAGTGCGGCAAGGACGTGTCGAACTCGGCCGCCTCGCCGGGCGGCAGCGTCAGGTCGCGCTCGCCGACCATCAGCCGCAGGCGACCGCTGAGCACGTAGAGCCATTCGAGGCCCTCGTGCGTCTGCGGGGTCGGCTCGAGCGGCGCCGGCCGGGCGGGGATGATCATCTTGAAGGCGTGCACCCCGCCCGGCCGCCGCGACAGGGGGACGAACGTCATCCCGAACCGGCTGATCGGCTTGAGGTGGATCCGGGGGTCGCCGGTGCGCGGAGCGCCGACCAGGTCGTCCAGCGGAACGTCGTAGGCGCGGGCGAGCGGCAGCAGCAACTCCAGGGTCGCCCGGCGCTTCCCGCTCTCCAGCCGGGACAGGGTGCTCTCCGACACCCCGGTCGTCGCGGCGAGGTCGGCGAGAGTGATGCCGCGGTCCCGGCGCAATGCGCGGAGCCGGGGGCCCACCGCGTCGAGCACGTCGTCGTCCGTCACGTGGTCCATCGGACCATCTTGCTGGAACGGCAAGATTTCGTGCCAGATCGCGGCCCTCTGAGAAGACTGGGCAATCCCGACAGAGGAGCCCATGATGAGCACCACCGATCCGGTCACGTTCTGGGACGGCGTCTACGCGGCCCGACCCGCGTCCGCCGGCCCGCGCCCGAACGTCCGCCTCACCGAGACGATCACGGACCTGCCGCCCGGGGACGCGCTGGACCTCGGATGCGGCTCCGGCGGCGACGCGCTGTTCCTCGCCCGCCGGGGATGGCACGTCACCGCCGCCGACATCGACCTTGACCCCGTGACCTGGACGGTCGAACGAGCCGACACGCCCCGCCGCATCGCGACCGGGCCGGGCGGACGCACCGCCGAGGTCACCGACCACGTCCTCGTCATCCGCCGGACGGCCTGACCAGAAGGGAGACCGCCATGCCCAGCACCACGCGCCACGACACCCCGCCACCCCGGACCGGGGGCACCGAGATAGAGACCCTGCGCGGATTCCTCGACTACCTCCGCGCCTCGATCGCCACCAAAGTCGAAGACGCCCCCGAGCCGCAGGTGCGGACGGCCGCGGTGCCGTCCGGCACGAACCTACTCGGCCTGCTCAACCACCTGACGTTCGTCGAACGCTCCGTCTTCCTCGGCGACACCGTCACGGACTGGCAGGCCACGTTCCAGGCCGCACCCGCGGACGGCGTGACCGACGTCGTGACCCGCTACCAGGACGCCGTCCAGCGCGCGAACGACGTACTGGACGGCTGCACCGACCTCAGCGCGCCACTCCCCCGGCCGCGCCCGGGACGCCCCTCCCCCAGCGTTCGCTGGGCACTCACCCACATGATCGAGGAGACCGGCCGCCACGCGGGCCACGCCGACATCCTGCGCGAACTCATCGACGGCGCGACCGGCCGCTGACCAGCGGACTCCCGCACCCGCTTCCGCACTCGAGGAAACCCGCCACCATGCACAAGTACGACGTCACCGTGACCAGCGCCGCCTCGCCGGAGACCGTCTGGAAGCTGCTGGTCGACGCCGCGAGCTGGCCTCTGTGGTCCAAGGTGGACAGCCTGGACACGACGCGCTCGGAGGGCCTCGACCCTGACGGCGATGACAAGGTCGGTGCCGTCCGAGCCTTCCGAACCGGACGCGCGATCACCGGAGAGCGCCTGACCGAGAAGGTCGAGCCACGCCTCCTGGGCTACGAGGATGCCTTCATCTCCTCGATGAGCAACTATCGCGCGCGGATCGAACTGGAGCCGACGTCCACGTCAGGCACGGTCATCCACTGGCACGGCGAGTACGAGACGACCTGGCTGCTGCGCTGGTTCATGCCGCGCTACCTGCAGAAATTCATGCAGGACATGGCCGAGGGGCTGGCCCGCCACGCCGAGCTGCACGAGTCGAACGACTGAGACCAGCGACGCGTTCACTCTCGGGCGACTCCTGGAACGGACCCTTCGGCGGCGCGGACGGCGGCAAGGAGAACGGCTCCGAGCTGCACTGCGCCCAGCCTGCGAATCTCGATCACCGACTCCGGGGCCTCCGCTTCGGCTTCGGCCAACCGGCGGTCGAAGTGCGCGCCGAGCAGTTCACGCTGGGCGCGGATGTCCGGGGTCGGGTTGCCCGCGGCGATCTCCGCGTCGAGCATGCGCAGGAAGGTCCCGAGCAGGCGAAGCCGGAACAGGTGGACGGCCTGGCGGTGGTCGAACTCCTCGGCGACCGTTGCGGGCCGGTCGGGGCCGGGAAGTGATTCGACGTGCTCGGTGAGCGTGCGGAAGGTCTGAAGCGTGGCCTCGGCGGAGCGACGGAACGGCGAGGCCACGCTCAGGTCGTCGGCGACGGCCGTCAGCGCGTCCTCCAGGAGTGCGAGCAGTTCCCGCCGATCAGCCGCACCGGCTGCGACGATCCGCTGGTAGCCGGTGCCCGACTCGGTCTGATCGGACACCCGCCCGTCCGCCCACAGGGGCACCTCGGTCACCAGATGCAGCGCGCCGAACCGGGCGGCGTAGTCGGCGCTGCTCGCGCCCGCGCCGAACACCTCGCCGATCCGTGCGCCGCTGGGCGTCGCATAGACGCCCGGGGCGATCGGCTCGGAACCTGGCAACTCGGGCTCACCAAGGTGCAGCGGCAGGCCCTCCAGCCCGGGTAGTTCGGCCAGCTGACGGGCGAGCGCCGGGTCGTCGCGGTTGATGTAGAAGAACGCGCCCTGGTACTCCCCGTTGTGGAGAGAGCAGACCAACGACGGTTCGACCTCGTCCATCAGCCGCATCAATGCCGTCGTCTCGGGCAGCGTGCGATCGAAGCTGTAGTCGCCGGTCGACAGCGGGAACGTCCACTCGACCTGGTCGGCCAGGTCCGGGCGGTAGAAGTGCTCGGCATAGGCACGGCGGTCGCCGGGTCTGCCGTACCAGCCCTCGTTCAGCCGGGCGCCGTCCGGGTCGGCGCACGCGACGAAGTGCCAGCGATACCCCAACTCCGCGCGCAGCTCGGCGTCACGGCACAGCAGGTCGAGCAGCGCGACGACGGTGACGAACCCGACCGGCTCGTTGGGATGCGGCCCGCCGATGACCACCGCGTCCGCCGGACCGTCGCCGACGGTCAACACACGCAGTGGCTCACCCAGCCGCGAGGTACCGATCCGCCGCTGTCGCACGAGGCCGGGTTGGGCGGCGGCCACCGCGTCGAGTTCGGCATGCAGGTCGTCCACGGACGGGAAGGACGGCCGGGGCACGACCCGGCCCATGTACTCGGCTGGTTTCATAATCCGGTTACTGTAATAATGAGATTATGAGAATGACAAGGGCGGAGACGAAGGAGCGCAACCGCCGCGCGCTGCTGGACGCCGCTCGCGCGATCGTCGCCAGGGACGGCCACCGCGCCAGGCTGGAGGACATCGCCGAGCGGGCCGACCTGACCACCGGCGCCGTCTACTCGCTGTTCGGCAGCAAGAACGGCCTGCTGATCGAACTGGTCACCGAGCACCTCGGCCCGCACCACGAAGGGATCGAGCAGGCCGTCCCCGCCGACCTGGATCTTCCGGCGGCCGTCGACGCCTTCGCCCGCTACTACCGGCGCATCTGCGACGACCCCGACGCGCTGCGGCACCTGTCGTTCGAGACCAGCCTGCAGGACGCCGCCCTACGCGACCCCGACCTCCAGGCGAGGCTCGCAGCGTCCATCCAGGCGCACGAGCAACGCCTGACCACGCTGTTCGCCGGACGATCGCACCAGGGCGGCGTCGTCACGGCCCGGCAGGCGCAACGACTGGCCACCGCGCTGCGCGCACTCCTGGCCGGCCTCAGTCAGGGCGTCATCCTCGGCCTGTCCGCCCAGGCCCCCGAGCAGTACTTCGCCGACACCGCCCGTGCCCTGGCCACCCCCCACGTCCTCGGCCCCGCCTGACCCCGTGCGCCGCGCTCCACACCGTCCCCGACGTCGCCGCTGCCGACCAGTGCAGCAAGACCATCACCGGCCGGACGTTCGCCAACACCGGGACGGCATCTTCATCAAGCACTTCCGGAACTGGCGCATCTGACCTCAACGGCGTTGGGCGGGCCAATGCGGGTCGTCCCAGCGGGCCGGACCGGTGAGGCCGAGCAGCCGCACCGTGTTCAGCGCTTCTTCGGCGTCACCACGCTCCCGCAGCCGGGCGGGGGCGTGGGTGACGAGCCAGGTCGTCAGCTCCGCACGCGTCTGCTCCTCGTCCTCCCAAGCATCCCAGGGCAGGTAGTCGCTCAGCAGGCCGTCCGCCCAGTGCGTGATCGCTTGAGCCAGGTGCCGGTTCGCCACCGGATGCCGGTTCGCCTCCCACGTGGCGAGCCAGGGGGTGAGCGTGGCCGATGCCTCTGAGTTCAGGGCCAGCACCTGGTGGGCGGGCACGGCGGGTTCCAGGGCGGTGAGCGTGTGAGCCCACCAGGCGTCGAGGAACGCGCGCACCGCAGCGGCCTGTTCGGTGGGCCATCGCTGCCAGTTGCCGCGCGCCAGGCATCGCCCCGCCTCTTCCAGGCCGGACCACGGAGCGATGGATCCGGCGACCAGTGCCGAGGCGAACTGCGGAAGGATGCGCCGCAGTACCGCCGCGTGGTCGTTCCAGTCCGGCGCCCGACAGGTGCGCTGGAGAAGGTCGGGGGCCAGTTTCACATCCGGCGTCTTCAACTGCGCCAGCTCTTCCGAACTGCCCCAATGGCACGGGCAGTTGTACTCCTCCGGCCGGGCGGTCATCCCGGCGAAGACGGCCGCCAGGTTTTCGAGCGCGATGTTCAGGTTGTGCCGAGTGGCCATCGGGTCAGAGTCGATCATGGGCGTTCGCCTTCAGACTCCAGCGGCTGACGCCGACCGAAGATCGCGACTTTACCGACTTCTCCGCCGCGGCGGGAACCTCAGGGAGTCGTCAGTGCCGCCGGAGCCTTGAGTGAAACATGGATTATTGTGCATATATCAATGCCTTGCTAGCCTGGCGCGGCCGACACCGGCGGCTCCGGAGGGTGCTCACCAGGCGCTTGGTGCGGAGGTCGGTGGGCTTGACCTTGACACTGTGACAAGGTCTTCACTGCTGCAGAGGAGGTGGTCCCCATGGCCATGCCGGAAGAGGACACGATCGTGGAGCGGGCATTTCGGGGGTTGGAGAACGACGACGCGTCGGTGCGGTTGCGGGCGGCGATGGCCGTCGGAATGGCCCCGGACCCGCGGCTCGTCGAGAAGCTCATCGAGCGGTCCGCGGTCGAGCCGGAGTTCTTCGTGCGCGACATGCTGACGTGGGCGCTCACCTGCCACTCCCCGGTGGTGACGGTTCCCAGGCTCATCGACGAACTGGGTTCGGAGAACCCCCAGGCCCGAAGCCAGGCGCTGCACACGTTGTCCAAGGTCGGGGATCGGCGGGCCTGGCCCGCGATCACCCGGGAGCTCCTGACCGATGCCGACGACGAGGTGGCGCGGACCGCATGGCGGACGGCGGTCGTCCTGGCGCCCGAGGATGAACGCGCCGAGCTGGCCGGAGTGCTGGCGACGCAGCTGGGACGCGGTGAGCGTGAGACGCAGCTGAGCCTGAGCCGGGCGCTGATCGAGCTTGGTGAGGTGATCATGCCGACCCTGCGCGCCGCGATGAGGCACGCCGATCCTCGCGTGCGTCAGCATGCGATCGTCACGGAGAAGCTCTTCCGTGACCCGAAGATCGGGGTCGATCTCGCGATCGAGGAGGCCAAGCGCCTGGTGACCCTCGGCTCGGCCGGTCAGGAGGGGGCGTAGGGCGGTGTTGATCGGGGATGTGGCGCGACGGTCCGGGGTCAGCGCCCGCATGCTCAGGCATTACGAGTCGCTCGGCCTCGTGCGGCCGACGGGACGTACCGGGGCCGGATACCGGGAGTACTCCAGCGAGGACATCCGGCGGATCTTCCACATCGAGAGCCTGCGGTCCTTGGGGTTGTCGCTGCGTGAGGTCCGGTCCGCGCTGGACGATCCCGGTTTCAAGCCGTCGGATCTCGTCGACGATCTCATTCGCCAGACGCGGGAACGCATCACGCGCGAGACCGAACTGCTCACGCGACTCCGTCAGATCGACGCCGCGGAACCCGCCGGCTGGCCGGACGTCCTGCAGATGGTCGCGCTCCTGCAGGACCTGGGGTCGCAGAGCGCTGGAAAGCGCCAGCGGGCGGCCTTGTCCTCGGCGGACGAGGTGCCGGTGCCGGCGGACGCTCTGGCCGAGGCGGCGTTGAACGAATCGGACCCCAACGTCGCCGGAGCCCTGCGATGGGCACTGGCGCGATCGGGCGGCCGCGGATTGCCGCTGCTGGCGGACGGCCTCGACTCACCGGTGGCCGAAGTGCGGAAACGCGCCGTCCAGTCGATCGTGGAGATCCCGGACGGCGAGGCGACCGCACTGTTGCACGACGCTCTCACCAGCGCCGACCCCGTGGTCCGCGGGTACGCGGCCCTGGCGCTCGGGACGCGCGGCGTGGCCGACGCGATCCCCACGCTCGTCGACATGGTCGTCGAGGGGACGAACGACACCGACGCTGCCGACGCGCTGGGCACACTGGCGAACGCCCCCGCCCAAGCAGAGCGGATCGCCGCCGACCTCGCCGACCGCCTCACCCAGGACACCGTCGAATCGTCCGGACGCCAACGGCTGACACAGGCACTCGCGGACATCCCGGGAACCATGGCGTCACGCGTCCTCGCGGACCTGTCACATGACGAAGACCGCGCCGTCGCGCTGACCGCGACATACATCCTCAAGCTCCGCGACGCGCGATAACGCGTCATCCCCGGATGCGAGCTCAGCCGTGGACGTGCGTCCGCCGGGACACTCGGGCCAGTCTCGGGGAGACGCCCGCTACTCGTCCGACCCGGTCGCGGGCGGCGGTACATCGAGGACGAAGAACAGGAAACATGGCCTGGTCGAAAGGCCGTCGAAGTCGTCGGGGAACAGTTCCCGCGCGGCCGGATCGGGCTGCGGCTCCCTGATGTCGGAGAGACGGAAACCGGCTGTGGTGAAGGCATCGGTCATCGCGTGCAACGACTTGCGCCAGAACCTCATTGGAACGGACTGCCCGTTCATCGACCATTCGAAGGAATAGCTGGTGGTCGCGAAGTAGTCGGGCCGAGGATCGGAGAACGTGTAGGCCACGAAGGGGTGGTCCACCGACGCGATCAACCGGCCGCCGGGCTTGAGCACGCGCCGCAACTCGCCCAGCGCCGGCCCCCAGTCCTCCAGGTAGTGCAGCACCAGCGACGCCACCACGTCGTCGAACGCGCCGTCGGCGAACGGCAGGCGGTCGTTCAGGTCGACCATGTGCAGGTCGACGTCTTCCCCGAGCCGCCGCTTCGCCAACGCCAGCATCCCGGCGCTGACATCGATGCCGGTGACATCGGCCCCGCGGTCGCGCAGTGCGGCCGCGAGAGGACCTGAACCGCAACCCGCGTCAAGAATCCGATGATCGGCCACGTCTCCGGCAAGGGACAACATCGCGGGCCGTTCGTAGTACGCGTTGACGAGGCTGTTCTCGTTCTCCGCCGAATACGCCTCGGCGAAGCTGTCGTAGTCGTTCACCTGACACCGATCTGCAGACTGGGCATGGCTGGTACAGCCCGTTTGATGCTGCGACTGAGCTGTTTGTTCCTGTGAACAACACCACGAGGCGGGCCAGGTTCCCGGCTACGAAGGCCCCGGCATATCCGGCGCCGAGTACGACGGTGCGGTGCTTCATGGGTCGCTCCTGTCAGCTCGCGTGCTCTCGGTGGTTGAGCGGGACAGCACTCCGCTTGCTGACAGAAAGCGCATATGACCCGAGTCGCAGGTCGAAGATCGTTCGGCCTCGGCCGCCTCTGGGCCGGCCTGCTCGGGCGAGTGTTACGTTGTTCTGCTTTGCTCCGATCGGAAGGAAAGCAGATGGACGTTCCCTCCCTGCACAGCCGGTTCCTCGGCGAAGCTCTTCCTCGGATTCGGCAGGATGCGCGCGTGGCCGGTGTGGCGCTCACCGGATCGATCGCGGGGGGCCGCCCCGATGTCTACTCGGACGTGGACCTGGTCCTGGTCATCGATGACGACGCCTACGAAGCGGTCATGCGGGAGCGGCTCGCGCTGATCGGCTCCTGGACGTCCCTGGTGGCCGGATTCACCGGAGAGCACGTCGGCGAGCCGCGCCTGATCATCACGCTCGTCGGACCGCCCCTCCTGCACGTCGACTTCAAGTTCGTCCGGGTCTCCGACTTCGCCGAGCGGACCGAGGACCCGGAGATCCTGTGGGACCGGGACGGCCTCCTGACCGGCGCCCTTGCCCAGCGGCCGCCGGTCAATCCGGAGTTCGACCTTCAGTGGATCGAGGACCGCTTCTGGATCTGGGTGCACTACGGCGCGACGAAGCTCGGCCGCGGCGAACTGTTCGAGACCATCGGCTTCCTCACCTACCTGCGTGAAACCGTGCTCGGCCCCCTGGCCGCCCGCCGGGTGGGCGCGCTCCCCCGCGGTGTCCGCCGCCTGGAGACCATCGCGCCCGACGAGGCACGCGATCTTCAGGCCACGCTGTGCGGCCACGACCGTCAGGAAGCCGGACGGGCGCTCCTCGCCTCCGTCGACCTCTACCGCCGATGGTCCGATGCCGACGGAGCAACCGTCGAACGACGCCACCACGCCGAGAAGCTCGCCATGCAGTACCTCAACGACGTCATTGAGGAAGGCCGCTGACCGGGACGCCCTGACACCCAACCGCAGTTCCCACGGCCTCGTCGCCCCAGGCCGTCCATCCCTCGCCAGGGGCGATCGCAGAGGTCATCGGCCTGCTCGGTCCTGTCATCTGAACCGCGCCCTCGCGTGACCGGGAGTGAACCCGTCCAGCGCCCGAGCGAAGAGCTCGCGCTTACGAAGGCTCGACGGTGGTCCCAGCGTCGGCCATTCGGCGCTGCGCGCTGAGGACGGAGTCGAGCAGGCCCGGGAACAGCGCGTCGAGATCTTCTCGGCGCAGCCGGACCAGCCGGGATCGGCCCTGCACCGTCGTCCAGGTCACGCCGGCCTCGCGCAGCACCCGGTAGTGGTGCGACAGCGTCGTCTGATGGACGTCGATCTCGGCGCCGACCGCGTTGCAGAAGTCCTCGCCCATCCGGTCGAGCCGCAGGACGAGTTCCAGCCGCACCGGATCGGCCAGAGCGCGCAGCACCTCCACCAGGCGAATGGCCTCGGCGGCCGGCTGTGACACCTCACGCATCGCCGCTCCCTGAGTTCAGCACACCCGCACACTAGCAAAGTCATTGATACATGGACAAGCATCAATATGTCGCCTAGGGTCTCGCTCGTTGCTTCCGAGATCGCTCTGGAAAGGCGGCACCACCCGGTGTTGAAACGACTCCTCCCCCTCGCCCTGGCGACCTTCGCCGTCGGCACCGACAGCTACGTCATCGCCGGCCTGCTCCCCGCCATCGCCACGGACCTGCGGGTCTCCACTCCGGTCGCCGGGCAGCTGGTGACGGTGTTCGCCCTGGTGATGGCCCTGTCGGCGCCCGTCATGGCCGCGCTCACCAGCGGACTGGACAGGCGGACCGCGCTGCTGATCGCGTTGAGCGTCTTCGTGGTCGGCAACGCCGCCACGGCCCTCGGCACCACCTACGCGGTGGTGATGATCGCCCGCATCGTCACCGCGGCGGGCGCAGGGATGATCAACTCCGCCGCCTCCAGCACCGCGGGGGCCATCGCGCCCCCGGAACGCCGAGGCAGGGCGCTGGCCTTCGTGTTGGGCGGCCTCACGTTGGCGACGGCGTTGGGCCTTCCTCTCGGCACCCTGATCGGCCGCACCGACTGGCACATCACCCTGTGGGCCGTCGCCGGGGTCGGCCTCGTCGCGGTCCTCGGAATCGCCGTCGGCCTCCCCAAGGTGACGCTCCCCGCCGCCTCACTGAGCGACCGACTGCGCCCGCTCAAGCAGGGCCGGGTCCTCGCGCTACTGGCCGTCACCACGCTGAGTTTCCTCGGCGCCTACACGCTCTACACCTACATCGGCCCCGCCTTGCAGGACGTGACCGACGGCTCCGAATCGCTGCTCACCCTCATCCTGCTGGCCTGGGGAATCGGCATCCTGGCCGGAAACATCATCGCTGGACGGCTGGTCGACCGGCACAACCCCGCGCACGTGCTGACCGCTCCCATCGCCATCGCCGCCATCGCCCTCGCCCTCACCTCGGTGGCGACCGCCACGCTCGCGTCCACCCTGGTGTGGGCCGTGATCTGGGGTGCCGCCCTGGGCGTCATCGTCGTCCCCCAACAGCACCGGCTCATCGCCCTCAGCCCGGCCGCGGCACCGGTTCTGCTCGGCCTCAACTCCTCGGCCATCTACGTCGGAATCGCCCTCGGCGGCGCCCTGGGCGGGCTCGTCCAGGAGTGGTTCGCCATCGTTCCCGCCGAGCTGGGCCTGCCGGCCGCCGCTGTCACGACCCTGGCGCTGCTCTACCACCTGATGACCGCACGCCGCCGTGCGCCCGCAGCAGCCTCCTCCACCCCGGAGAAGGTCAAGGCATAGTCCCTCCCTGCCAGCACCCACCACGAGCCCCGGACCCCATCGCCGCTTCTGGGGCTCGACACCTCTCCACATCAACGTCCCGCGCTCGGTCGTCTCCGGGACCAAGCGCGGGCCGCGGCTTCGTCACGGCAGATGCCGCGATGTTCGCCTGTGCGAATATGACCCGACTACCTGGGACTACTCGGGAAGATTCTGCTACGGGGTGACTGTGAGAGTCGAAGCTACGCGCCGATCCGAAGGGGTGGTCTGCGACCCGACACTGCCGGCTCGGATGCTCGTGGATCTGGAGTCCGGTTCGGGGGCGCTGCTACTGGACGAGCCGGGAACACCTCCCGGCTCCCACCGGTTCCTCCGTCAGCGGGCTCTTTCCGGCACGGTGACGCTGTGCGTCGTGCTCGCTGTCGTCGTGACGCTGAATCAGCTGGCCAGCTGGTGGTGGGTCCTGCCGGCCGCGGCGGTCGGCCCGATGGCCCTGCAACCCTGGAACACCACCGATCGCCGGAACAGCCCTACCAATTGGAAGATGCTCCGCTTGGCGTGGGGGCCGCTCATCTCGTGGCTGGCGCCTCTGGGAAGCGGCGCCTTGATCGCGTGGGTGATATGCCAAATCTGGCCCTACTACTTCTTCCTCCTCGAGGCGACCGGTGTCGGAACGACCCACGTGGTGGGACGGGATCGCGTCGTCTTCCTCGCCGACCTCGGCGACACCGACCGGGCGCGGCTGTCACGGGTACGCGCGGTCCGCGAGCAGGTGGAGGAGGCGCAGCGCCTGCTCGCCCCGGCGTTCGACGGAACTCTCGTCCTCATGACGCTGCGGGAGCAGGAGTGGATGCTCGCGACGCGGATGAAGGAGATGGCGCCGCTGGCCGCCGAGGTCGATCGCCTGGACGCGGAGGCGGCCACCGACCGGGTCCGTCAGGCACTGCGTCCGCAGGCCAAGGTCGTGGCGGCGGCCAGGAGAGCCGACGAGGCGGTGATCAAGCGCATTGAGGAGTACGCCCGCCCGGTGGAACGGGCCGTCCGGGCACACAGGGAATGGGAACAGATCCAGCAGCTGACCGACAACACCGACGCCTACGCCGGGTTGCTCGCACGCACGATGGCTGAGAGGGCCGCAGACGACCTCACCGAAACCCGTGACCTCGCCGGTGACCTCGGCTTGGAGGCGGCACGGCAGGCCCGCGAGGAGTTGACCGCCCAAGCCGTCGGAGCCAACACCTGGCTGCTCAACGCACTAGGCGGCAGCGAGGACCGGCAGCCGTCCTGAAGGCGAGTATGAACCGGCGCCCCTGGGCACTGCGTGAAGGAACCACGACGACCTTGAGGACGTGCGGCGCGGCTACTGGGCGGCATGGGCCTGCCGCCCGCACCATGGCAAGGGCGTCCGGTAGAACCGCCGGCCACGGCACGGTCGGCTGTTGCCGGACACTGAAGATGGTGACGACTGCGTTGTTCACGGTGGTGAAGTAGGAACGTGAGAAGGGCTCGTCGACCGTTTGTCGACGAGCCCTTTGTGTGCACGTTATCGGCTTGGTGGTTACTCTGTCGGATTCGGTGCTGCCAAGCGTCCCACCGGTCAGTGCTTTCCCGGAGGAAATCGGTAGAGCAGAAGGCGCCTCAGGTGCGTCGGGCTGAGAGGCCGACGGATGCGACATAGGTGATGGCGGCGGTTCCCACCAGCCAGTAGTACGGGTTTCCGTTGTGCCCGGATGCCAGACCGCCGACGAAGGCACCGAGGTTGGCCAAGGTCAGCACCACGCCGGTGCCGGCCCATGCGCGCAGGCTGATCAGGGTGAATCGCTCGTCGGGCTCCTCTGTGAGGCCCTGAAAGGTTTCGCTTCGTCGCCTCAGCAGGATCAGGGTGATGCTGCAGGCTGCCATGATCGCGAGCATTACCAGGCCAAGGACGGGATGTCCGCCGACGGCCGCAGCCACCAGGCAGACGATTCCGATGCCCAGGAAGAAGGCGGGGATCGGGTTCTTAGTCATCTGCCGGGCTTTCATTGACATCGAACATCTCCTCAACGCTGGTGTGGAAGAACTTGGCCAAGGCCAACGCGAGCGGCAGGGAAGGCGTGTACCGCTCGGTTTCGATGGCGTTGATCGTCTGTCGGGAGACTCCCAGCGCCGCCGCTAGCCGCCCTTGGGAGAGCCCCTCCGCCGATCGCAGTTCGCTGACCCTGTTCCGCATGTGTAAAGCATGCTTGTCACCCGGCCCTGGGTGTCAAGCGAGCTTTACATGTCACTGCTGTGAGTTCAGGGCCGTGGGAGCCGGCGGCGTTGCGGAGTCGGAGTGCCGAGACATCGATGAAGGCGAACAGGAACGTCTCGCGGCCACCGATCTTCGGGCCGTGCAGCGCGTCCCCGGTCCAAACCTCGTTGGGCCGGTCGGCCTTGAACCGGCCGAACGCCCGCGGTGCACTGCCCTCCGGGCGGCGAAGCTCCAGGCCGTCGAAATGACGCAGCAGCGTCCGCTCGTTGGGTGACCAGCCCAGCGTCGAATGCAGGCTGCGCCCCGGTCCGCTCCGGCCGTTCCTTCTTCGACGCCACCGCCAACTCCAGCACCTCGGCCGGAGTGCGCGGCGTCGGCTTGCGAGGCGGCGGGACCAAGCCGGCGAAACCCCGGGACGAGCACGGTTCATCCTCACCATGTCGTCGCATACGAAAACGGACACAGGCCACGTGCGCCCCACCAGCTCATCCTCATCCCGGATGACTCACCAGCGCTCTACGTCGACATCCTGAATGTCGCTGGACAGTCGGCAAGGCATCGTCCTCCCGAGCCCAGGCGACAACCGGTTCACCCGCGCCTGGAGCAGGCCCCGCGGGACGCCGCTGTCACAACGCTTTCGGCTCATCCCCGGTCGTCCAAACCCGGGTGTCCACCCCACCCGCCGATGGCCGCGGCCGCCCCGCTGAGCAGCGGGCGTCCCTCGACCGGGACCCGGGCGCGGCCGCGCAGTAGTGCCTCCTCTACGGTGATCCAGCCCACCGCGCGATGCCCGGATTCGTGGTCGTCCAGCAGTCGCGGGTCGGCGTGGCCGCGCAGGACGGAGATCAGTTCGGTGGTGAGGTTCCTTGCGTGCCGGGTGCCGGGTGCCGGTGTTGGCGCCGAATCCGCCGGTCGGCGGGTGACGTGGGCCGCACGGGTGCGCATCGAACCGATGAATCGCAGGACGTCCTCCACTTTCTTCGGTGAGGCGGCATAGCTGCCGTGACCTGGCGCGTCTGAGGGGGTGATGAGAAGAGGGATGTCGGCGTGAATCAGGAAGCGCGAGATAGCTTCACCGAGTTCGTCGAGGCGAGGTCGCCCGCCTTGATCCGGACCGCGTACGCGCTCACCGGCGACCAGCACGAGGCCGAGGAGCTGCTGCAGAACGCGTTGGCCAAGACGGCCGCGCGCTGGCGACACGTGCACGGGGCCCCCGAGGCGTACGTCCGTCGCGCCATGTACAACGAGCGGGTCGGACGGTGGCGGAGGCGCGGCCGGGAGACCTCGGTGGCGAGCCCGCCCGAGGCGCTCCAGCAGGACTCCAGCGGGGAGGTCGAGCAGCGGTTGGCGCTCCGGGCGGCCCTCGCGGCGCTGCCCGCGCGCAAGCGCGCCGTCCTGGTCCTGCGCTACTTCGAGGACCTCTCCGAAACCGAGGTCGCCCAGATCATGGGCTGTTCGGTCGGGACGGTCCGCAGCCAGACGCACCGGGCGCTGGAGCGGCTGCGCGGGCTCGCGCCGCAACTGGATCTCACGGGAGGACGGCAATGACCGAGCAGATGATCCAGGACGCCCTGCGGGACTTCGCCGAGCAGGCCGCCCCGGTGCCGGGGATGGCCGAACGCGCGCTGCGTCGCCACCGCCGGAGGCGCCGGGTGCGGACGACCGGGACCGCGCTCGCCGCGGCGGGGCTGACCGCACTGGTGGTGCTGCCGTTCGCCGTTCCGTCGTCCGGCGGGGAGACCAGAAGGGTCGCCGCGAGCAGCGGGCTGCCGGACAACACCCCGGCCGAGCGCGCCGTGGCGCGCGGCTGCCTGCGCGGGGCCTCCGACGCCTACCGGCTGCTCAACCGCATCGACCTGGGCGCGGACGGGTTCGTGGCCTGGGTCGGCAACAACGACCGGCTGATGCTGTGCTCGGGGAACGAGCACATCGGCAACATGGAGGGCCCCAGCTCGGCGGCTCCTTGGATCCCGGTGGGCCCGCCGGACCCAGAGCTGATCCAGACGCCGATGCGCGTGGACATCTTCTCGTCCGTGAGCGTCGCGGTCTCCAGGAAGCCCAACAACATCGTCTTCCTGCTCGCCGGCCGGGCCAAGCCCGGCGTGCAGCGCATCGATGTCACCTGGTCCGACGGCAGGACGCTCACGGCATCGCTGCGCAACGGGTACTTCCTCTCGGCCCACTGGGGCCGGACCGTCCCCGACCCGACGGCGACCGGCGACCTGACGGCAGGCGCAGCCCGAACCTCGACCGAACACCCGACACGAGTCGTCGCCTACGACCGCCACGGCCAGATCCTCCAGGTCCTGGGCACCAAGCTCCACCCGCGGGAGGTCTTTGACAACGGCATGTGCGCCGCCGGGGAGGAGCATCCGCTCTGCCACCAGTGACCTCCGAGGCCGAGCGGACGCAGGATGACGTCCGTGAGCCGGTTCTGCCCGCCGCGATCATCCGGCTCGTCCTCGGGCAGGTAGGACCGCGGGTCCCCCGCAACGGCCTGGCCCGGCATGGGCCAGGCCGTCCCCGCCTTCGGTGGAAGGGAAGGCGGGAACGGCCGTGCGATGCCGGGCTCCGCTAGCAAATGTGGAAGATGTGCTCAGGCTGCAGGGAGAGGAACCCGAAGCCGGTGCCGCCCTTGTCGCCGGCGGGGACCTTGGCGTCCTTGGCGGTGAGGTCGGTGTCGTTCATCTTGGTCCTCTCGTAGATGCACCACGTGCTCTGCGTGCGGTTCCAGCCCCGGACCGCGGGACCGGTGAGCCCCTGCGCCCGGACGTCGTCGGCGCCGTGGCGGTAGTGGGCGGCGTGGCCTTCGGCGTCCCAGACGCAGAAGGTGAGGTCGGGGCAGTCGCCGTCGGAGGCGGTCACCGCGGCCGCGGGCACGGCGTGCGCCGGTGTCATGAGAGCGGCCTGAGCGGCGCCGGGGGCCGTGACCAGCAGACCCAGGACCGCGGTGGAGGCCAGGCGTCCGATGGAGATGCGCATTTCGTGTCCCTTCGATTGAGGTGAACGGGTGACCGGTGGTCAGTGGTTGGCCTTGAACCAGGGGTTGGCCCAGCCGAGGTAGTGGGCGTTCCACTTGCCGGTGATCTGGCCGATGGTGCTGCGGGTGAGGGAGCCGCGACCGCCGATGTCGGTGGAGATGACGCCGTCGCCGCCGGTGGACATCGCCACGTGGCCGGCCGGCTTGGAGGTGGAGAAGAACACCAGGGCGCCGGCGGGCGGCTGGTCGTCCCCGGCGTGCTTGTACTGGCCGGGGATCTGCCGCCAGTGGACCATGGCGGTCTCCGAGCCGCTGTGCTCCCAGCCGTAGGCCAGGCCCATGACGTGGTCGCACTGGTTGTAGTAGCCCGCGTTGCTGCTGGTGATGTGGTTCTGCGCCCACTCCAGCGCCCCGGCGCAGGACCGTCCGTCGTCCAGTCCGGGCGCGTCGCAGGACGCGGTCGCCAGGGCGGCCACGTTGACCTCGGCGTGTGCGGTCGTGGTGAGGAACGTGGCGGCGACCGCGCCGGCGGCCAGGGCGAGTCCGGCGGCGATCTTGCCGGCGGTCGGGATCGTGGTGTTCATGCTTCTCCTGTTCGGATGGAGTTGTGGGTGGGCGGTTCAAGTAGCCCACGGCGAGGGTTCGACCAGCGACCGGGAGGCGTTCGGCCGAACAGCATCCGGGCAGGTCAGTGGCACTTGTGCGCCTTGTTCGGACACTGTTCGCATCGAAACGGACACCCTCGGTCGCCTCGGTGGGAGGATGTCGAAGGTGACGACTTCCTCCGATTGTTCGGGGCAGTTCAGCGCCGAGCTGCGCCGTCTCTACCTCGCGGCGGGACGGCCTCCGTACCGGTCGCTGACGATGCTGGCCGAACGGCAGAAGCCGCCGGTGCGACTGGGAGTGTCCACGCTGAGCGACTGGCTGAACGGCAGGTCGGTCCCCAGCGACCCCCGCTCGCTCCGGTTCCTCCTCGAGGCCCTGCAGTTTCACGCGAAGAACAACAGCCTGTCGACGCCAGGCGCCACGCCCTATCGGCCGCGGCCGTGGCCCGAATGGGAGCGACTGCGCCAGGAGGCGATCAAGGCTCGTCAGGCCGCCATGGCCGCTCCGGCGGACCCCCTTTCGTCGGCCGCCGCGTCCGCGGCACCGCCTGATCCGGACTCGGCCGTCGACGCGCCGGTCGTCACTTCCCCGGCCGCCGCTCCCGCTCCCGCTCCCGCTGCCGGCGCTTTGCGCGGTGCACGCGACTGGGTGTTCCACCATCCCGTGGCCACCGTGAGCGGTGTGGTCGCGGTGGTGGCCGTCGTGGCCGCAGCGGTGACCGCGACGGTCATCAGCATGGCCTCAACGACCACGAGGGGAACACCGGGTGGAACCTCAGCGGGAGCGTCGGGCAACGGGCCAGCGCCCCTCGTGCATCGTCAGCCCATCATCTTCGACTACCGCCACCGGTCGGCCGTTGTCGCAAGACCGGCCAACCTCAACCAGTTCTGGGTCGCGCGCGATGTCGCGGGCCTGGCGGCCTGCCCCACGGGCTATGCGTGCTTCTACGAGCACCGCGACTTCAACCGACGGCATGGGTGGATGGCCTTCGCGCAGGTCCCGGACCAGACGTACGACTTCATACCTCCCTACGACAAGGCGATCGAGTCCGTGGCCAACAAGATGACCGTCGACCTGGCTCTGTACCCGGAGTCCGGCGGCGACGGAAGCTGGATCGGCGTCCACGCGGGCGAAACCGACCCGGACCTGGCCCCTTACTCCCATGCCATCTCGTCGCAGCGCATCTTCACCAACGACCATTCGGCCAAGGACGCAAGCCTGCGCCTTCACCAGCCCCCGCCCTCGTAGGAGCGGGACAAGGGCACCGGCGGCAGGCCTCAGTCGCGCCCCAGGATCTTGAGGACCTACGAGGTCTGAGACGGCCCGCCGTACAGCGTGGTGAGCTGGGCGGCCAGCTTCGCCAGCTCGTCCCGGACGGCCTGCGGGCCCTCCACGATGACGAGGCCACCCCAGCCTGCGAGCTGGCGGGCGATGTCCAACGCGGTCGGGGCGGTGAGCGTGACCCGGACCCGCTCGCCTTGGGAGATCACCTCGCAGTGGCGGCCGAAGCGGTCGCGCAGGACGCGCAGGTAGCGGGCGTCGAGGGTCGCGGTGGCGGTGGTCGTGGCGCGCCGCGCCTCCATCGCGGTGACGACCTCGTCCCAGGCCGCGGCGAGGTCGAAGTCCGCCGGACGCTCGGCCGGGTCCTCCGTGACCTCGGCGTCGGTGATCCGGTCGACGCGGAACGTCCGCCGCCCGTCGGGGGTTCCGGCGATCAGGTACCAGGTGTCGTCCTTGTCGACGAGGCCGAACGGCGCGACGACGCGTTCCCTCCCGGAGTAGGCGAAGCGGGCCTTCCGGCGCCGGACCACCGCGTCCTCCAGCAGGTCGACGAGCACGGGTCGCGCGCGGCGGTGTTCGCCCCAGCGGGCCGGATCGACCACGACCGCGTCCGCCGCCGCCTCGGCCTCCTGCCGGAACGTCGACGGCAGGGCGCGCACGAGTTTGCGCAGCGCGGCCTTGGCCTCCGGTGCGATCGCGGCGGCCGGGCCGAGGAGCAGGAACAGCGCCCTGGCCTCGGAAGCCTTGAGGCCGGACAGGTCGGTGCGGGCGCCGCCGAGCAGTGCCCAGCCGCCGCCGCGTCCGGCCTGCGGGTAGACGGGGATGCCCGCGGCCGACAGTGCTTCCAGGTCACGGCGGGCCGTGGCGACCGAAACCTCCATCTCGGCGGCGACCTCCGCCGCCGTCACCCGGCCGCGCGACTGCATCAGCAGCAGGACGGCCACCAGACGATCCGCTCTCATGCTTCGACGATGCCAGAGAAAGTGCTCATTCGATGAGCACTTTTCCTGGAAGCATCGATCTCACAAGCCACCGAACGGAAGGCAGAAGGACATGCTCCGCGGACTCACCACCATCAGCTTCCACGCCCATGACGTCGCCGCCGCCCGCGACTGGTACGCCGAGTTCCTCGGCATGCGGGCCTACTTCCAGCGGCCCGAGCAGGGCGACCCGGCCTACGTGGAGTTCCGCGTGGGCGACTACCAGCACGAGCTCGGCATCATCGACGCGCGGTTCGCTCCGGACGGCTGGAGCGCCGAGGACGGCGGGGCGATCGTCTACTGGGCCGTCGACGACCTGGAGGCGACCTGGGAGCGGTTGCTGCAGATGGGGGCCACCCCGTTCGAGAAGCCGACCGAGCGCGGCCCCGGGTTCGTCACCGCCTCGGTGCGCGACCCGTTCGGCAACATCCTCGGCGTCATGGCCAACCGCCACTACATGGACGTCCTCGCGGGCCGGAAGGGCTGACCGCGATGACCGACGACGCCCTGCTCCTGGACGACGCCGCGATCGAGACGGCCAAACCGCCGGCCGCTGACCCACCTGGAACCCAGACCGACCGGGCGGATGCCGCCGTCCAGCGTCCGGGTGCGGACGGTCGCGGGCGGCGGAATACGATCTTGAAATCCCGACGGGCTGGGGAGCGGCCGGGTTTCGGGAGAGTCCTGGCGGACGGCCATCGCGGCTCGCCGCCCAGCAGGCCGACGGCACGTCCAGGAAAGGACCCACGCGATGAGCACCCCGCACGCCTTCCCTCTGAAGCCCGTTCCGATCCACGTGTCCGACGAGGTCCTCGATGACCTGCGCGCCCGCCTCGCGTTGACCCGCCCGCCGCTGGACGAAGGGAACGAGGACTGGTCCTACGGCGTTCCCGACAGCTATCTCCGCGAGCTGGTCGCCTACTGGCGGGACGGCTACGACTGGCGCAAGGCCGAGGCCGCCGTCAACGTCCACGAGCACTACCAGGTGAACGTCGCCGGTGTCCCGGTGCACTTCATGCGCGAGCCCGGCCGCGGCCCCCGCCCGATCCCGTTGATCCTCACCCACGGCTGGCCGTGGACGTTCTGGCACTGGTCGAAGGTGATCGGCCCGCTCGCCGACCCGGCCGCGTTCGGCGGTGACCCCGCCGACGCGTTCGACGTCATCGTGCCGTCCCTGCCCGGATTCGGATTCCCCGGGCCGCTCACCGGCTTTCCGGACGTCAACTTCTGGAAGGTCTCCGACCTCTGGCACACCCTGATGACCGAGACCCTGGGATACGAGAGGTACGCCGCCGGGGGCTGCGACATCGGCGGGATCGTCACCAGCCAGCTCGGCCACAAGTACGCCGACGAGCTGTACGGCATCCACATCGGCTCCGGGCTGCCGCTCGACTTCTTCAACGGCCCCCGGGCCTGGGACTTCGCCCGGAACCGGCCTCTCACCGACGACCAGCCCGCCGACGTCCGCGCCCGGATCGTCGAGATGGACCACCGCTCGGCGTCGCACCTCGCCGTGCACATGCTCGACGGCGCCACCCTGGCCCACGGCCTGAGCGACTCCCCCGCCGGACTCCTCGCCTGGCTGCTCGAGCGCTGGAACGCCTGGAGCGACAACGGCGGCGACGTCGAGTCCGTCTTCACCAAGGACGACCTGCTCACCCACGCCACGATCTACTGGGCGAACAACTCCATCGGCACGTCGATGCGCTACTACGCCAACGCCAACCGTTACCCGTGGGCCCCCGCCCACGACCGGACCCCGGTCGTGCAGGCCCCGGTCGGCCTCACCTTCGTCACATACGAGAACCCGCCCGGCATCCGCACGGCCGACGAACGCGTCCAGGCGTTCAAGACCGGCCCGCAGGGCGACTGGTTCAACCACGTCAACGTCAACGCCCACGACCACGGCGGCCACTTCATCCCCTGGGAGAACCCCGATGCCTGGGTGGACGACCTGCGCCGCACCTTCCGCAACCGCCGCCCCTGAACGCCCCACGGATGCCGGTGGCCTCACCTCCAGTGGGGCCCGCAAAACCCTTTTGGCAGGCCACGATGACCACTGCTATCCTTCTGGAGGCCGTGAAGGACAACAAGGAGGTGGTACCCATGAACGTATCGACATGGGTGCTCCTCTCTGAGGTCACGGTCGGGCGATAGGTCGTCCGGGAGCGCCGTTCAAGAGCACTCCCGAAAGGCACGACCATGCAATTCACCTCAGAGCAGCGCCTCGACGACGGCGTCCTCGAACGCGAATTCACCCTCGGCGACGTTCCCGGCATCCTGTGGACGCCCGAATCCGCATCCGCGTCCGCACCGGTGCCGCTGATCCTGCTCGGCCACCCCCCGCTCGGACTGCACAAGATGTACCCCCGGCTGGTGGCGCGGGCCCGGAACTGCGCGGCGGACGGCTTCGCCGCGGCCGCCATCGAGCTCCCCGGGAGCGGTGATCGGCCCCGTTGGGCCGCCGCCGAGCAGGCCCGCGCCGACCTGCGCCGGGTCATGGAGGCCGGCGAGCCGGTCACCGATGAGATCATCGACGCCCTCACCCTCCCGCTCGTCGACAAGGCCGTCCCGGAATCGCAGGCCGCTCTGGACGCCCTCCTGGCGCTGCCCGAGATCGGCGGCCCGGTCGGCTACTCGGGGGGAGTGATCTCCATCGGCATCCGGCTTGCGGTGGTCGACCCGCGCATCGTGGCCGCCGGCTTCTTCGCCGGGAGTTTCGTGCCTCGCACCATTCTCGAGGAGGCCCGGCAGGTCACCATTCCGCTGCACGTCCTGCTGCAGTGGGATGACGAAGGGAACGACCGGCAGGCGTCCCTGGATCTGTTCGACGCCTTCGGCTCCAAGGAGAAGACACTGCACGCCAACATGGGCGGACACACCGGTGTTCCGCAGTTCGCAGGAGAGGACGCGGCCCGGTTCTTCGCCCGGCACCTGAGCTAGCCGATCACCCCCGTCGTCAGGTCGGCAACAGAAGGTAGGTAGTGCCGACCAGGACGCCACCGCCATCGAGGACAGGTCCGTCCCTCCTCGATGGCGGTGCCCGGCAGATGTACAACCGCCCCGACCACGACGGAACCGGCCGTGGCCCTCTGCATCGGCGATTCGGCCGGAACGGTGAACAGGGGTTGATCGAGGCTTTGGTGATCGCTTCCCAGCGGATCGTAGGCCGATTCCCTACGGCGAAGCCCGCAGACCCGAGCTCGAAAGCGACGCGGTCGCGCTGGTCTTCCCTATGGAACGGAAACTAGATCTTCCCCGTCGAATGGGCACTTTCGTGAACCATGGAGACCCGCGACCGGAGTACGCCCCCGGGGCGGCTTACCTGGCCGCGGCGCGCGCACGCTTCACCGGGAAGAACGAGGAGCGCGGATGAAGTACTCCGAGCGGGATCCGCAGCTGGCCGCCATGTGGCTCCCGTATGAGGAGGGCACCGAGCTCTGCCTGGCGAACCGCCTCGAAGAAGCGCTCCCTCTGTTCCAGCAGGCGCTGCGAGCCGGAGAGGAACTACTCGGCCCGAACAGCAGGCACTTCTTTCCGATCCTGGTGATGCTCGGCACCGCCTACGCCAATCTCGACAGACCCGCGGAGGCTCTTCCGTTCTTCCTCCGGGTGCAGGCCATCACCGCGGAGCAGTTCGGCGGGAAGCACCCCACCCACGGTGAAGCTCAGGCGAAGACCGCGGGGATCTACCGGAAGCTCGGCCGCCCGGCCGACGCGCTTCCCCTCGACGAGCAGAACATGGCGATCTGCTTCCACACCCACGGACGTTCGCATCCGGAATTCGTCAAGGCCATCGTGGCCCTGGTCGACGACTACTACGACCTCGACGACCAGGCCGAGTACCTCCGCTTTCTCGACCTGGCGGACGAACTCATCGCGTCGGTCCCCGGCGTGGACGACCACTCCATCCGAGTCGTTCAGTGGCACCGCGGACAACAGGCCGAGCGCACCTAGCCTCAGCGGAACTCGTGCTCGCCAACACCATGGAACGACGCGGGAGCGGCCAACGTGCGAGACGTTGGCCGCCGAAGCTCCGCTGGTCAGCCTGGCTGAGGACGCCCGTGACGGATCGCGGCACGGATCAGTTGTAGCCCGGGGCCTCGGACAGCGCGACGAAGCCGAGGTACAGGACGTCGCGGGCGCCCGGGTTGAACGAGATCGACCTGATGCCGGCGTGGGGGTCGTGGGCGATCGACAGCTTGCCCGAGCGGGTGTTGAGGGTGTACAGCGAGGTCCCGATGTCCGGGTCGCCGAACTCGAAGTACACCACGTCGCGGTCCCACACGCTGGGCTTGATCATGCCGCCGTTGTAGATCACCACCTCGCCGCCCTGGTCGGCCACCGGGGTGAACGACGCCCCGCCGTCGGTGGACCGGTACAGGTGGTGTCCCCGGCCAGGACCGTTGCGGTCCAACTCGGTGACGTTCAGCCCCTTGAGGTAGACGATCCGCGGGTCGATCGGCGACATCGCGACGACGAAGCCGTTGACCTGGTCACCGGCCTGCCCGATCCGGGTGCGGCGCCAGGTCTTCCCGGCGTCGGAGCTGGTGAAGGCGCCCACACTGGAGCTGCCGACCACGATGCTGTCGGGGTCGGACGGCGCGATCTTCGCGTCGTAGAGGGAGACGTCGTCCCCGGCCTGCTCGACCGGGACGTCGCCGATGGAACGGAACGACTCCCCCGAGTCCTGGGAGTCGAGCACCAGCCCCTGCTCGGTGACGGCGCGCAGGTGCGACGGCTTCCGCTGGTCGGCCGTGAGGGCGATCAGGCCGCCCCGCGTCTTCTCGAACGCCGGGCCCTCGGACACGTTCGTCCCGTCCACGTGGTAGACGCGGTCGCCGGAGAAGCTCCACACGTAGGCCGTCCCGTCGGCCGCGGGACTGATCGACCAGGCGCCGTCCACGCCCGACAGCGAGGCGAGCGGGCGCCAGGAGCATCCGGCGTCGGTGGACCGTGCCACCTGGCCGCGGTCGTCGACGGAGAGCATCTGGTTCGGACGCGCGAGCGCCTCCAGACCCAACACGAGCTTCGTCGGGCGCATGACGTTCGCCGTCGGGGCGACGGTCCGGCCGTCGTTGCGGGTGTAGGAGACGGACCCGTCACCCCCGACCGTCTTGCAGCCCGGCCGCTGCCACGAGGACCCGGCGTCGGCGGCTCCGGCGGTGCCGGGGAATAGGGACAGGCCGAGGCCGGCCGTTGCGATGAGTGTCACGAGGGACTTCACGTGAGCTCCTCCAGTTCAGGGGTGTCACAGGAGAGGTAACGTGATCACGCGGGGCCCCGTCTACGATCTTGGTTGGCGGACCGCCGCCACGGCGAGTACACGTCAACCTGGGGAGGAACGCGCCATGCTGGAGGCGTTCGGGGTGGCGAAGGCCGACGAGGGGATCTACCGGCTGCTGCTGCGCCACTCGGCGCTCACCCGCGGGGAGCTGGCCGTGCGGACCGGCCTCGCCGCCGCCGAGCTCGGTCCCGCGCTGGACCGGCTCGAGGAGCTCGGCCTGGTCAACCGGCTTCCCGGCACACCAGTCCGGCTCGCCGCCGCGCGGCCGGACGCGGCGGTCGAGATGCTGGCCACCCGCTGGCAGGATCGCGTGACCAGTGCCCGTGCGACGGCCCGCGCGCTGCTCGCCGAGTTGCCCGTCGACGCCAGGCACCGTCCCGAGGAGCAGGTGGAGATCCTGTTCGGACGGGACTCGGTCGCCGCGCGGTTCGACCGGCTCCAACGGGCGGCCTGGCACGAGGTGCTCGTCCTGGACCGTCCGCCGTACGCGCAGGAGCCCACCGAGCCCAACGAGGCGGAGCTGGAGATGCTCGCGCGCGGCGTGCGGGTGCGCGGCCTGTACGCCCCGGAGGCGCTGGAGGTCCCGGGCGCGTTCGAGGCGTTCAGGCAGACCATCGCGGCCGGCGAGGAGGCGCGGGTGCACGTGGACATCCCGCTCAAGCTCGCCATCGCCGACGGGGCGACCGCGATCCTGCCGTTCAGCAGCGACGAGCGGGAGATGGTGGACAGCGCGTTCGTCATCCACGCCGGTAACCTGCTGGACGCTCTGGTCCGCCTGTTCGAACTGCTCTGGGCCAGCTCGATTCCCCTCCCCGGCCAGGACGCCCCGGTCGAGACCGACCTCGATCGGCAGCTGCTCACCCTGCTGGCCGCGGGCCTGAAGGACGACGCGGCAGCTCGGCAGCTCGGCATCAGCGTCCGGACCCTCAACCGCCGGGTCAGCGACCTGATGCAACGCCTCGGCGCCCGCACCCGCTTCCAGGCGGGCCTCCAGGCCGCCCGCCACCTCAACGACAACCCCTGACCCGGCCCCGCCGACCTCGATGCGCATGGCAAGGTCGACGTCCGCTCCGGCCCGGGGACCCGGGTCGTCGCACGTTCCCGAGCCCGCGTCGGGGTCGCCAGATCGGCCGCGGCTGCTGGCGGGCGCGGTCGAAGGGCAGCCGCCCTTGCCGGACGATCGCCTTCGACAGTCGTTCGGCTCCCTGAACACCTACCAAGGCGGGACGAACAATGCTCAGCTGGTCACGCCGCAACCTGAAAGCCTTGACGCCAGGTGGGGTGCGTCGGGTGCCAGCCGAGCTCGGCCTTGGCCTTGGCGTTGGACGCGCCGCGCAGTTCGGTCATGAGGACGACGCCGGCCGTTCCGGCGGCCAGTCGTCCGACGAACCGCGGGACGCGCATCGGCTTCTTGGCACCCAGCATCTCCGCCAGCGCGGGCAGCCATTCGGCGACCGCCGCGGGGTCGTCGTCGACGATGTTGTAGGCGCCCCGGCCGCCGTTCTCCACCGCTGCGACCGTGGCCTCAGCGGCGTCGGCGACGTGGATGAACGACCACACCCCACCGCCATCACCGACGACCGGGAACTTGCGCTTGCGAATCATCTCGAGCTGATCGGAACCCGGCGCCATGGACGTCCCCGGTCCGTAGAACGCGCCGTAACGCAGCACGATCCCTTCGGTCCACTTGGCGCCCAGGACGGCCTTCTCCAAGTGCTCGACCGCGGCGATCATCGCGGCACCGATCGGTGAGCGGTCGAAGGGGTCCTGCTCGGTCTTGACCGGTCCGCCCGTCCGGGCGTAGGTGAACGCGCCGACGCTCTGGGCGATGAACCGCCGGACTCCCCCGGTGGCGCGCGCGGCCGCCAGGAGGTTGTCGTTGCCCTCGGTCCGCAGCCGGTTGGTGGCGGCGAAGCTCTGCTCGAACTTGCGGGTGTCGACGTGCCCGATGGCGGTCAGCTGATTGATGATCACCTCCGGGGCGGCCTCGCGCACGGCCGCCTCGACCTGGGCGCGATCGAGCGCGTCGGCGATGACCGGCACCGCGCCGAGCGCCGCCGCCTGGGCCTTGCTGGATTCACTGCGGACCATCGCGAACACCTCGTGCCCCGCCTTGGTCAGACGCGGAAGCAGCTCCTTGCCGATCGCTCCGGTCGCTCCCGCTACCAGGATTCTCATCATCGACTCCCTTGCCGTCCGGTTCGGATTCGCTACCTGAACCGGACGGCCCGCCGATCCCTGACAAGATCCGGCCGTGATTCAGGTCACATCACCAGCGAGCGCCCCACACAGTTGGCAGCCCGATCGCCACTGACGCCCCGAACGCGATCAGCAGGACTCCGGCCAGCATCACGATCAGAGCACGCCAGGGCCGCAGGCGTTCACTCCACCGCAGCGCCGACCGGGAAACCGGCCTGTCGGCCGTATGAGAATCGTCCGGCTCGTTCGGGTCTTCCTGCCCGACCCGCGCGCGGATCTGAGCCGCCAGCCACCGAAGCCGGACATGCCGTCGCGCGGCCAAGCCGAGCCCCACCAGTCCCAGACCAACGCCGATCGTCTCGACCTCGAACGCCAGGTCCTTGTCCAGGACAAAAGCGGAGAGCGAAACGGCAATGATCAGGCCAGGGGCGAACCACTCACGGACTCCCAAGGATCCGCCTCGCCTCTGGTGGGCGATCCATGCCATCGCCGGTTCGTCCAGCCTGTCCTCGATCGGAAGAGCGCCCCTGCGAACCGCCTGCACGACCATGAGGCGATCGGCGTCCGGCAGATCCTTCACCAGCTCAGGAACACCATGCGACAACAACTGCCGCCAGCTCCTACGGCCATGCCGGGGAACGTGCGGAGTTGACTGGACGGCTGCGGGCTCAGACAAAAGGGACGCTCACAGAATCGACCGGATACGACATGCGGGGAGATCCACATATAGCAGGCGCGTCCCTGACGGAGTCACCTTGCTGGAGTTCCGGCCCAGCGTCCGGGGCGGCACTCTGGTGCACGGGATGGTGAGGCGGACCGGGTGGCCTCGGTTGCGGCCGATGTCCTGGTGCCGTCGGAGTGCGGGCGACCGGCGTACCGAAAGTTCTTCCAAGAAGTCCCGGGGGTGGTGTCGGGTTGGGGCGGTGGTGTTCGTAGCAGGGGTGAGGCCGTCCACAAGGGGCGGCGCCAAGGCAGGGAACCGCGAGCATGAAGCTGACGACCATGACCCAGGTCACCATCGATGGAGTGATGCAGGGAAACGGCGAGGCCTCCGACGAGGACCGCAGGAACGGATTCGAACGCGGTGGATGGGCCCGAGGGAAGGGCGACGACGAGACCAGGGTGTTCATCACGCAGACCTACCAGCGCGCCGAGGCGTTCCTGTTCGGCCGGCGTACCTACGAGTTGTTCGCCGGCTCCTGGGGGGCGATCGACCAGATGCGCGCACACCCCATCGGCGTGGCCTTGAACGAGGCCCCCAAGTACGTCGCCTCTACCACACTCACCGCGCCGCGCTGGGAGGACACGAGCGTTCTCCACGGTGACCTCGTGGCGGCCATCGGCGAGCTGAAGGCCAAGCCCGGTGGCGAACTGCAGGTGCACGGCAGTGGCGCCTTGACCCGGTGGTTGCTGGAGAACGATCTGGTCGACGAGATGACTCTGATCGTGATCCCGGTGATCCTCGGCCAGGGAGCGAGACTGTTCCCGGAGGCCGGTCCGGATCTCGCGCTCGACCTGGTCGAGTCGCGGGTCGACTCAAAGGGTGTGTCGACCCAGGTCTACCGGCCGGCCGGGCGCCCGCGGTACACGACGGCTTGAGGTCGCCGACCACGCCGGCTCGACATCCACAGGAGATGATCTTCAGATGCAGTACCTCGTATCCGTGATCGATGACAAGAGCGACCCCGGCAGCACGGACAGGCAGCCTGCCATCAGCGTGTTCAACGAACGATTGATCGCCGAGGGCCACTGGGTCTTCGCGGGCGGACTCGCGGACACCGACGCGGCCACGGTCGTCGACAACCGGGGCGAGCATGCGGTGTTCAGCGACGGGCCTTTCGTGGAGTCGAAGGAGTACCTCGCGGGCTTCTGGGTGTGGGAGGCCCCCGACCTGGACGTGGCGCTCAAGCTCGCCGCCGAGGCCTCGAAGGTCTGCGATCGGAAGATCGAGGTGCGGCCGTTCCGGTGAGCGGCGTCGAGGAGGCGATCACCCGGGCCCACCGCGACGAGTGGGCGCGGGTGGTCGCCTCCCTGACCAGGCGTTTCGGTGACCTCGGCATCGCCGAGGAGGCGGCTGCCGAGGCGTTCGCGACCGCCGTCGAGTGGTGGTCGGCCTACGGTGTCCCTCCCAACCCGGGCGCCTGGCTGACCACCACCGCCAACCGCAAGGCCATCGACCGGATCCGCCGCGAGAGCAAGCGCGACGACAAGCACAGGGAGGCTCGGCTGGTGTACGACGACCCGCCCGAGCCTGTCGGCGCCATCGACGACGACCGGCTCCGACTGATCTTCACCTGCTGCCATCCGGCTCTGGCGATGCAGACCCGCGTGGCGCTGACGCTGCGCATGGTCGGCGGTCTGACCGTGCCCGAGATCGCCCGCGCCTTCCTGGCGCAGGAGACCGCCGTGGAGCGGCGGATCACCCGCGCGAAGACCAAGATCAAGGCGGCCCGCATCCCGTATCGGGTGCCGTCCGTGGAGGACCTGCCGGCGCGCGTGTCCGGCGTGCTCGCCGTCCTGTTCCTGGTGTTCAACGAGGGTTACCTGGCGACCGGCCCCGGCACCGATCCGGTACGTCACGACCTGACCACTGAGGCGATCCGGCTCACCCGCCTGATCCGTGCCCTCCTGCCGGACGACGGTGAGGTGGCCGGGCTGCTGGCGCTAATGCTGCTCACCGAGGCCCGCCGCACCGCTCGGGTCTCGGCCGGCGACGCACTGGTCCCCTTGGGCGAACAGGACCGTGGTGCCTGGGACGCGACGCTGATCGCCGAGGGGCACCGGCTGGTGCGCGAGCGCCTCGCCGCTGCCGCCGCCGGGGTCGCTCCGGGGCGCTACCAGATCCTCGCCGCGATCAACGCCGTGCACACCTCCGCCCGCGACATCCGCGACACCGACTGGTCACAGGTCCTCGCCCTCTACGACCAGCTCGTCCGCCTCGATCCCTCTCCGATCACCGTCCTGAACCGGGCCATCGCGGTCGCCGAACTCGACGGCCCGGACGTGGCGCTGGCAGCCGTCGACGGGCTTGAGGGCACGCTGGCCGGCTATCACGCCTACCATGCCACCCGCGCCGACCTGCTGCGCCGGCTGGGCCGAAGTCAGCAGTCACGCGCGGCCTACGACAAGGCCATCGAACTGGGGCGGGCAACACCGCCGAGACCGCCTACCTGACACACCGCCGCGACCAACTGCGGTAGCGCCCACGCATCTCGACCAACCTCGCACAGCAGGGGCCGCCCCGACGCATCCTGCTGATGCGTTTCGCATCGAGTTCGGAGGAGCCGATGACGGCGGGCCGGCCGATGTGTTTCTTGTCGAGCAACATGATGCACGCGGCCAGCCGCGCTGGGCGGCGGCGATCCCGTCGGCCTGGCGTTCGGCGCGCAGCTCGAGTTCGTACTCAGCCGCCAGGACGCCCGACTGGTGCTCGTCCTGCTGAACTCCGGCATGACGCTCGACCACCTCGGCTGGGTATCCAAGGCCGTCCCAGCTCGCTCGGCAGCTCGCCGAGATCGCCCGCCGCCTCGGCGTGATCCTCGTGGCGCTCCCCCGCCGCTCTCGACGGCCTGCTCTGGATGCCCCTTCACGTGACCTGGACGGTCTGACTCGGCCGCCGGGCCCGCCCTCGACAGCGGCCTCCTCACGCGGCCGGGGCGAAATCCGAGGGGGCGGGGAGACCGCAGGAGGTGGTCACTTGGCCGCGGTCGCTCGAGCGGCGTCGCGGGCCACGCTCAGGGCTTGGACGTGGAGATCGGCGGCGAGGTCGCGAAGGTGTTCCATGCCGGGACTGGTGGCGGCGAGGGTGAGCTCGCGTTCGACGATGGTGAGGTCGGCCTGCCACACGTCGGCGAGGATGCGCCTGAGGTAGGGCGTGGAGTGGTCCCAGCCCTCGCGCGGGGTGCCGGGGGCGTAGCCGCCGCCTCGCACGGTGGCGAGCACGGTCGGCTTGCCCTTGAGTACCGGGCTGCCCAGGGGCGCCCCGGAGATGACCAGGTCGACCCAGGTCTTGAAGTGCTGGGAGACACCGAAGTTGTACAGCGGCACGGCCAGGATCACGGTCTCGGCGGCCTCCAGTTCCGCGGCGAGCGACTCGGCGAGCTTCCGCGCGTCGCGCTGGGCGGGCGAGCGGTCGGGCTCGGGTGTCAACGCGCCCGTGTGTGCCAGTGCCCAGGCGTCGGCCGGAAGCGGATCGGTGCCCAGATGGCGGCGCACCACCGGCGCGTCCGGGTGGGCGGCGATCCATTCGGCTTCCACGATGTCGGCGAGTTCGGCGCTGGCCGAGCTGCCGGGAAGGATGCTGGCATCAAGTCGGAACAGGCTCATGGTGACTCCCCAAGTGGTCAGGACGTTTGTTCTGGACTCATCCGGTTCGACACCCCAGCCCCCGGAAACGTCAGGCAACGAGACCGGCCTCACACCCCAGCGCGCTCAGCCTGGCGCTCAGCGAGGTGGCCCCCCTACCTGGACGCCGCCGTCAAACAGATCCGCGCGGACGGCCTCCCCGCCACCGACGCCATGTACGCCCGGCTCTCACCCATCGCTCACGAGCACATCGACTTCCCGGGCCGCTACGCCTTCACCCACGCCGACCCCAAGACGGGCCTGCGCCCCTTCCACGAGCCCGGTGCCGAGGCGTAGCCCACCGGTCGGGCCCTGCCGCCTTGCTGCTGGGCCCGCGAGATGGTGAAAGGCGGCCGGCGGCCGCGGCAGCAGCGCCTCCCACTCTGACCGCGCGGCCCTGGCGCGCGGCGCGGCGCGAACCGGCCGCCGTTCGCTGACATGGCAATTGCGTGGCAGGGGATGGTTTGCGTGGGTATGGGGTTCTCTCAACGCGGAGGTGGCATATGCGGCGCAGATCCTGGCTGGTCGTGGCGGCGACGGCGGTGGGACTGGTGGCGACGGCGTCCGCACCGGCGACGGCAGGTGGCCACGCGACGACGGGCGGACACGCGGTGAAGCGCGCGGCTACCGGCGGGGGTTTCAATGGCCCGGTCATCTCGCACCCGGTCTATGGGCCCGTGGACCTCGCGGCCGGGGACGTGTGTCCGTTCCCCGTCCATTTCGACTCCCCGATCAGCGACGTGACGATCGAGTCGTGGACCAACGACGCGGGCCAGCCGGTGTACGACGTCGGCTACGGGCCGCTGAACATCCGGGCGCGCAACGTGTGGACGGGCAAGACGGTTACCCGTTGGATCGGCGGCAACGCGACGTTCAGCTACCCCGACTCGATCTCGCACATCCTGACCGGCAACGAGATCGCGGAGATCTTCTACAAGGGCGACAACCCGCCGAACCACCTCTACATCATCGGCAAAAAAGACTACGCGGCCATCCGGTCGGCAACCGTCAACGGGCACACCACCAAGTCTTTCCTGTACCTCAGCGGGCATCCCGAGGACCTCTGCAAGACCCTCGCCCCTCGCTGAGTTCAAGGGTCCATCACCCAACGACCACCCGAGTGAGCAACCACTCGGCGAACACCCCGATCAGCAAGGTCCCGCCATGCGCCGCCCCTGGCCGTCGCCGCCGCAACGGCCGCCGCGCTCGTCGTCCCGGCAGCGTGCACACCGCTCGCGTCCGGATTCCGGCTGCCGCACCAATGCTTCATCACGCGCCGCGCCGCCGGGGCGTTCGCCGGTCTTCTCCCGAACGTGACCTACCCCCAAAGTGACTCTGGGGGTAGGTCACGGCTACGCGGTCGCTGTTGTCACGGGATAGGCGTACGCGCACGACATCATCGACTTCCAGCGGTGTCATGCACGACCCCGGGGGGTGATCCAACGCACCCGCTCGCCTTCGCTTCTGACCAGCCCGTACACCATGAGCGTCCCGGGAACCGAGCTCGCCATGGCCAGTGGAGGAGGTGGTCATCGTCGGCTCCGTTCCGAAGCAGCGGCAAGCGCGGCGTAGGCGGTGGACCCGTCGATCTTCAGGCGGTGGGCCGCCTCGGTCACCGACGCGCCTGGTCCACCAGATCGCGCAGCAGGTCCAGCTCGTACTCGGCGGCCGCCGCCAGGACCGCGAACATGGACCGGCCTTCCTTGGCATCCAGGTCGAAGTTCTCGGCCAGGCTGATGACTTCACGCCACGCTCGCGTAGCTCGGTCACAGTGGTCAACACGTGCCCGGCCCAGCGGCAGCGATCGATCACGCTGTCGACGATGGCTGCCATATGCCCGGAACGCGGATGGCGAGCTGCGTGAGATCGCGACCTGCGGTGATGCCGTCTCAATTAGGTGGTCCGCGAATGTGTCCGGTGAGGGGGCGTAGCAGTACGGTCGGCGGGTGGGAGAACTGATCGGCTACACCCGGTGCTCGACCGTGCTGCAGGGCCTGACCGCGCAGGCCGAGATCCTCACCGGCCTCGGCGTCCCCGAGGATCGCACCTACCTCGGCAAGGGACTCACCGGCACCTCGGGAACGGCCCGGCCTCGCTCAGGCCCTGGCGGCCATCCGCGGCGGCGACACCCTGGTGGTGCCCAAGCTGGACCGGCCGGCTCGGTCGATGCCCGACGCCCGTGACGTCGGCGACACCCTCGTCAAGCGTGGCGTCCGGCCGTCGCTGGGCGGCAGCATCCACGACCCGGCCGACCCCATGAGCAAGAGGTCCTTCAACATGCTGGCCGTGCTCGTCGAGTTCGAGGCCGACCTGCTCAAGATGCGCACCCGCGAGGGCATGGCCATCGCCCGCTCCCGCAGCAAACTCAAAGGCTGCGCACCCAAACTCACCGCACGGAAGCAGGCCGAACTGGTACGGATGCACGCCACCGGCGACTACGCCATCGCCGAGCTCATGGAGGTGTTCTCCGTCAGGCGGGCGACGGTGTACAGGGTCCATGGCCGGGCCGCTGCGAGCGTTGGGGACCGGACGTGAGCGCGTTCGACCCGGACCAGGATCTGTCGCAAGACGTCGCCTTCCGGCTCATGGCCGCCTCCTTCGTCCGCCTGTTCTGGCGTCAGGCCTTGCTGGAGGAAGCGATCGACTGGCTCCTTGATCATGGCTATCAGGTGGTGCGCCTGGACGCCTCCGCCTGGGAACGGGAGCAGGACATGCACATGGCGATCGCCAAGGCGCTGGACTTCCCGGACTACTACGGCCGGAGCCTGGACGCCCTCAACGACTGCCTCGGCGACGTCGCCTCCTTCGAGTACGGCGCCCGCCGGGATGCCACGGGTTTGGTCTTCGCCTTCACCGGCTACGACCAGTTCACCGCGCGCTTCCCGCGTACCGCCCAAGTCGTCCTGGACATCATCGCCGACCAGGCCCGAGGCGCCGCCCTGCTCGGGCACCGCATGTGCTGCCTGGTTCAGACCGGCGACCCCAACACCCGGTTCGACCCGGTAGGAGCGATGCCCGTCACGTGGAACGACGCCGAAAGTCTCGACTCCAAGCGGCGGACCCAATGACGGCGCGTGGGGCCAGCAGCATGGACGGAGGCCTGCACACCATCGAATTCGCCGTCCGGCAGCGGCCTGAACGGCGGGTCCACGAGGTGGTGCCCATCTTCGACGGCTGGTCGCTGCTCGAGCTGATCGACCAGTTCGAGACCGGCTTAAGAATGCGGCCGGCCGACGGAGCCTACGGTGGCCTGATCCCCACGTTCTACCGATACGGGCCGCTCGATGAGTACTTCCTGGGAAAGGAGACCCCTGGGCTCGGGCCCAAGACGGCCGTGCTGGCCTGCGAGTGCGGCGAGGTCGGCTGCCGGCCGCTGACGACTCAGATCACGTCGACCGGGAACCTGGTGGTGTGGAACGACTTCGAGCAGGTTCATCGCCCGGCCCGCGACTACACGGCATTCGGGCCGTTCCTGTTCGACCAAGCGCAGTACGATCAGGCCCTGGCCACCCTCCTTCTCGACATCGCCGCTATCGAGGAACAGGAGGACTGATCTGGTGGATGTTCTCCACGACGTGGCCCTGTGGCGCTCCGCCGGACGACTGTTCACCGAAGACCTTCCGGAGGGGCCGTCCAGACGCTCGGCCGGGGAATCGACTCACCTCCCTACGGGAACTGGCCGGCCTGAACCGGCGCTCCGACCCCGTGTTCATCCGTGACCTGCACCGAGCCTCGCTCGCAGAAGTGGGCATCCAGGCCCCCAGTACCCAGGACGCTGTACGGCACCTGCAGCGCGAGCTGGCAGAGCGCGATCACAAGATCCCAATCGCCCGAGCAGGTCTCACAGAGCACCCGATGTGTCTTCTGCGGTCCTGCAAGAGGGCCGCTGGCCTCCGGGCCCGGCATGACCATGTCCCCCTGTCGAACGGATGACCTTGGGGGTGGTGTCACCGGGCCCGAGGGGTGCCGTCGGAGACACTGATGAGAGGTCCGACCACCGCCCGGCCGGGCGCAATGCCCAGCCATCCGCGGGCGACAGGTCTGCATAGCGTGGATGCGCGAGAACGGCCCTGACACCCAGGCCAGCACCGCTACGAGCAAGTGGGGAAACGGTGATCGACACCAGCAGCGTGGGCGTCTTCCTCGGCCTGGACGTCGGCAAGAGTACACACCACGGCCACGGGCCCACCCCTGACTGTCGCCCGCGACGCGGGGTGTCAGGTCGCCTACCTGCCAGGCCTTGCCATGCGCCGGATCGCCGACCTCTACCCTGGCGAGGCCAAGACCGACGCGAAGGACGCGGCCGTGATCGCGGACGCAGCCCGAACGATGCCGCACACCCTGCGCTCCCTGGAGCTGACCGGCGAGATCACCGCCGAGCTGACCGTTCTCGTGGGCTTCGACCAGGACCTCGCCGCCGAGGCCATCCGCATGTCCAACCGGATACGGGGCCTGCTCACCCAGTTCCACCCCAGCCTGGAGCGTGTCCTGGGACCCCGCCTCGACCATGCCGCGGTCACCTGGCTGCTGGAACGCTACGGCTCCCCGGCCGCCCTGCGGAAAGCCGGACGCCGCAGACTCGTCGAGCTGATCCGGCCCAAAGCACCGCGCATGGCCACCGGCCTCATCGACGACATCTTCGACGCCCTGGACGAGCAGACCGTCGTCGTCCCGGGCACCGGCACCCTCGACGTGGTCATCCCGTCCCTGGCCCGCTCACTCGCGGCCGCCCACGAACAACGCCGGGCCCTGGAAGCCCAGATCAGCGAACTGCTGGAGGCTCACCCTCTTTCCCACGTCCTGACGTCGCTGCCCGGCGTCGGCGTCAGGACCGCCGCAGTCCTGCTGGGCACCGTCCAAGACGGCACCAGCTTCCCCACCGCAGCCCACCTCGCCTCCTACGCCGGCCTCGCCCCGACGACAAAGTCTTCGGGGACCTCGATCCACGGCGAACACGCGCCCCGGGGCGGAAACCGGCAGCTCAAACGCGGGATGTTCCTGTCAGCGTTCGCCGCCCTGCACGACCCCGCCTCCCGCACCTACTACGACAGATGCCGGGCCCGCGGCAAAACCCACACACAAGCTCTTCTCCGCCTGGCCTGGCACCGCATCAGCGTCCTGTTCGTCATGCTCCGCGACGGAACCTTCTACGAACTCCGCATCGCCCGGACAGCCTCGGCCTGAACCAGCCCACAGGCAGTTCGACTCATCAAGACAGCAACTCAGCGGCTGGCTGATCCGGCATCAACGTGTTGTGCCATCTACCCACTCCAAGATCTCTACGGCGCCCCGACGCACAGCTGCATCCGGGTCCCGGGCGAGCTGCCTGCAGACTGCCGCAACATCCGGCACACCCTCCGGTCCCGCGAGCGCGTCAAGCACTCCGGTCTGTATCCAGTCGCCATGGCTGTCGTCGGCCCCGGCAAGCGCGAGAGCGACGAGCCTTACGGCGGCCATCGTCCCCATCCGGGCCAGGGCCTCAGCCGTCTGCCGGGTCACAGCCGTGTCCGCGACGTCCAGCAGCAGACCCACCAACGCTTCCGCAGCTACAGGAACATCCGCGAACGAAGCAAGATCGCGCCCAGCACGAGCACGCTGCGACCACGAAGGGGACAAAGCCTCATTCAAGGCCGCCTGCAGCCCGCTCATCTCGTCCGACACAACCAGGATAGTCTCATGCCCCACCAAGAACATCGGGCCTGGATCGAAGCCTCCTGCCCGCTTGACGAAGAACATAGAGGCCCCCGGCGAGGTATGGATGACCGAGCCAGAGTGGAACTTGCCACCTCACCTAATACCGAGACGAATAAGCCGAACCAACCGCACCATCGAATGCAGCCGACTACGAGCAAGACCTCCGGGTTGCCGCCCAGGCCCTGCTCGACGGCCCTGGCCCGCCTCTTGTAGAGCTCTTGACGCCGCTGCAAGAATCGGACCCGGTATCACCGCAGCTCGTGGCTATATCCGACCGAAACTTCGTCATTGCTACCGGGACCCCTGGTGGGGCTCGGCTTGGCCGCGCGACAGCATGTCCGGCTTCGGTGGCTGGCGGCTCAGATCCGCGCGCGGGTCGGGTCGGCGGCCGGGAAGCGCGAGGAAGGCCCGGACGACTCACATGCGGCCGACAGACCGGTTTCCCCGTCTGTGCTGCAGTGGAGTGAACGCCTGCGGCCCTGGCGTGCTCCGCTCGCGACGCTGACCGGAGTCCTGCTGATCGCGTTCGGGACGTCGGTGGCGATCGGACTACCAACTGCGTAGGGCACCTGACGGCTGTAGCCCAGCCAGCGGAATCCACAACGGTTTCCGCGTGGTTGGCATGGGCGGGCTGAATAGAGGCGGGCCTGTGTTCGCACCTGCCCTCGCGGGCAGATGATCTCGCAGGCACGAAACAACTCCGCGCATCCCGGCTCCCAGGCATCCAGCGCTCCGCAGGACGCCCGGGAGGGCCCGTGAGGAAGGTCGGAACGACCAGTGGCGACAGCCGCCTTGGCTCGGGACTCGGGTACGTTCGACCGGCCGGAAAGTAGCCCCGTGTGAGAGCCGTCTCGACGGAACGCCCGAAGTCGACCACCGCGCCGGCGGTGTTCCGGTGGCCGCCCGCGGCCCCTGACCTGCGTGGGTTTCATGGATTCGACCTCGGCCGAGGCGTATCCGAGGGGATATCCAGAGCGCGTCGCCGCCTGAGCGCTGGACTCTCCCGCCGTGTCCAGGCTGGAGTCCGCCCGTCGGGCTGCGCGGAGCGTACGCCCTGTGACCCGCGCGGACGGACCGTCCCGTTGCCCCTTTCGGGCTTATTTGGTCTGCCCCGAAGGGGTTGGCCTCTCATGTGCCAGAGGGTTGTGCACGGGTCTAGCGCCCCGCCCCCGGTCGTGTGATCGAAGCCAAGGTCGTCTTGTCGGTGCCAGGTATGAAGATGACCGGTATGCCGCATACGACACGCCCGCCGATCGTGAACGTCACCGAAGCCATTCCCGCGCTGGCCGCTCACGCCCGCACCGCCGTTCGGTTGCACCCTCGCCGAGGCAACCCGGGGCCGCGCGACAGCAGTATCGGCGGGCCGCTGTGGTGGCCCATCGACGAGCCCTGGCCACTGTGCGACCGGCCGCACGGCCCCGAACGGTCCGCCGGAGCGCCGATCGCGATGGTGCCGGTCGCGCAGATCTACGCGACCGACGTCCCTGCCTACCCATTCCCGCAGGGCAGCGACCTGCTGCAGATCCTCTGGTGCCCTATCCACGGCGGCTACGGGCCCGATGAAACGATCAGCGTGCGGTGGCGGCACGCGGCCGACGTCTCCGCAGTCTTCGCCGCCCCGCCGGTGCCGCACATGGTCGAAGAGTCGCTGATACCGGTCCCCTGCGTGCTTGACCCCGAGCCGATCACCGAGTACCCGTACGCGGAGGAGCTCCCTCGGGAGATCGCGGTCGCGATCGACGACTGGGAGGCCGGCTATCCCGCCTACCAGTACGGACTGTCGATCGCGTCCGGCTGCAAGCTGGGCGGCGGCATGGCCTTCAACGTCACCGACATGGGAGAGCCTCCGGAATGCGGGCGGTGCGGCGCTCCTGCTCACCTGATCCTGCAACTGGACAGCTCCGAATGGGGCGGCGAGTCCGATCACGACGGCGGCCCGCCCCGTTGGCGGCCGGTGGAGGACGCCGATCTCGACGCCAGCACCGACGCCTACCGGGCCGCCCGGGAACCGACCGGCCTGCGAGTCGGCCGCTACAGCCACGGCGGCTTCTTCGGCTGCTCCGCCGATCACCGGCATCCGGCGACATTCCACAGCCAGTGACCACCAGGCCGCTTCGACCGCTTCACCAGACGGCACCTTTCGCCTTGACCAGTGCCGTGGGTTACGGAAGGAGGGCTGACATGCCTACCCCAGTGCGTCGTCGACCTGCACGTGGGTGTCTTCGTCGGCCCTCGTCCAGTTGAGCTGGGTCTGGGCGGCGGGGTCGTTGACCATCTCCTCGGCCCGGGCGCGCCGATGGACGCCCAGGCCGAGGAGCAGACCGATCAGCGCCGTCCCAACGGCGACCCGGCTCGCTCCGTGCCTGCGCGCGAGAGCGGCGATCGAGGCACCCTCGTCACGGAAAGCCGCACGGACTTCCTCGAGTTGGTCGACCGCCAGGGCGGGCGGCCAGCCCCAATACCGGCCCTCGTCCACGGCTTGCAGCGATCTCCTCGGTGGTCAGCCCGTTCTGCAGGTCCTGCTGGAACTGGCCGACGGCCGTGATGACGTTGACGAGCGGGTCCGTGGTCGCGTCCTTGGCCGTCAGGTCGGCGAAGCTCGACAGCGGACCCGACAACCCCGAAGGACGACCCCACAGGACAGGCGCCACGCCTGTACTTGGTGAATGTCGACCAGGTCCCGGCACAACCAGATCAGCTCCGAGCCGCCACGGTGTTGCCGGGCGACGGCCGCGGCCAACTTGGTGAACGCGGGCCTGCCCAGTGCGGGGATCTTGGAGGTAGTTGCGGCGGCCTCGAACAGCAGCACTCCGGGCGCCGTCCGGAATCCTTCTCATCCCACATCCTTGATGGCCCCGGGACTCGGGTCCGTGACACCAGCCCCAGAAGATTGCCTGCGCAGGTCATGACCTTGCGGAACGGTCTCGCAGAAGACCGCTGGGAGGATCTCCCTCAAGATCCGGCTTCTGCGGTCTGTGGATGTGTGGATACTCTGCCGGACATGTCGTTGACCAAAAGGAACGATGCCGCGTAGGCGGCCGCGCGCCCAGAGCGTGGAATGCCGACCAGGTGGACTCTGTCATCGGTGCGGCCACAAGCAGGACTACTCCGATCGCTACGACGCGGCGCTATGCGCCCGATGCGATCAATGGAGCGAGGGGATCAACGGGGACGACGCCTGCGACTGCTGTCGTGGCCGACCCGAGCGGCCGAGCCTTGCCCGCGAGCTCGTCCCCAAAGACCCGGCGCTCCGCAAGGCGGCCCGACTCGCGTCCCGGCAGCTCCGCAGTCACGAACGCCGCTCATAGCAACCAGCAGCCCGGCCTTGATCGCGTCGGGCAAGACCCGGGACTCGGGAATGTTCGACCGGGGCCGCACGGTAGTTCCAAATGACGACGGTGACGGTTCGTGTTCTCACAAATGACCGTTTGTGAGAGCCGGCGTGACCGCCACGGCGGCGGGGCCGCCGCCCTTCCGGCGAGCCGGTCATCGGCTCGACCGGCCCTGAGTCGGCGCGCTGGCCGTGGCCGCGGTGGGGGTGATCTCGGGCGGGCGTTGGCGGGCGAGAGTGGTGGCGGTCAGGGCGGTGACCGCCATCGCGACGATGCCGACCTGCGCTGCGGTGGTGTAGGCGTGGTCGTTCGGGAAGAGATGACCGGCGTCGGTGCCGGTGGCCAGGACCAGGCCGCCTATCGCGCTGCCCAGGGAGTACCCGACGCTGCGGACGACGTAGTTGAAGCTCATCGCGCTCGACGTCTCGCTCTTGGGCGTGACGGCCAGGATGACGCCGGGCATGGCGGCTGAGAAGCTGCCGACGCCGAGGCCAAGCACGCCCATCGCGACGAGCAGTTCGGCCAGGTTCGACCGGGCCACGGCGAAGAGGACGAACCCGCCGCCGACGATGACGGCGCTGCCGGCCAGGAGCACGGGTGCGTCGATCAGCGTCCGGACCCGGGGCGTGAGTTTGCCGGCGACGAACCCCAGCACCGAGAAGGGGACGAGGACCAGGCCGGCGACGAAGGTGGTCAGCCCGAAGCCGTAGCCGGCGCTGTGCGGCGTCTGCGCGTACCGCGTGATGAGCGTGAGCAGGAGGTACATGCCGCTCCCGCCGACGAACATGGCGATGTTCGCTCCGGCGACCGCCGGGTGCCGTACCGCCCGGACATCGACCAGGGGCGCCTTGCTGCGCAGCTCGGAGGCGGTCCAGACGCACAGCAGGAGCACGGCGACGACGGCGAGGACCACCGCCACGGCGAGGTGACGGCTCCACAGGCTCCGCTGGCCGGCCAGGAACAGGACAAGGAACAGTCCACCCGCGAGGACGAGCGCACCCGTCACGGTCACGTGAGCCGAGCGTCCTTCGGGAGCCGCGGGTACGGAACGCCACGCGATCAGGAAGGCGACGGCGGTGACGAACAGACCGAAGCCGTAGGCGGCCCGTACGCCGCCGATCTCGGCGAGCAGTGCGGTGAGCGGGTAGCCGACGCCGACACCGATGATCGAGACCACCGAGATCAGGGCGATCGTCGCCGTGCTGCGCTCCTCGGGAAGATGGTCCCGGGCCACGCCCATCATCAGCGCCGTCAGACCGACCCCGACGCCTTGCGCCGCCCTGCCGATGAGCAGCCCCGCGAACGGCAGCGGCAGTACGGTCAGCGCACTGCCGACGACGACGACCGCCAGCGTGGCGAGGATCGTGGGCCGTCGGTGCGGGCCGGCACCGAGCCGGCCGAGGACGGGCGTGGCGACGGCGCCGCTCAGCAGTGCGACGGTCAGCGTCCACTGCGCGCTGTCGAGCGAGACGTGGAACGTGGTCGCCACACTGGTGATCAGAGGCGTCCCGAGGCTGGCGACCGCCGCCACGACCAGCGCGATGAACATCAGGGCGGGGACCAGCATCCGCGCCTCGGACCGCTCCGGGGTGCGCTCCGTCACCGCTTCGGCCCTTCGCGGTCCTGGCATTCGAGCTCTGCCAGGTGCGCCAGCGCCGGAAGCGCCGCCACCAGGGCTTCGACCTCGTCGTCGGTGAGTTCGTCGATCAGCCGCGCGAACGCATCGACGCCCGCCTGGTGCCGCGTCTGAACGTACGACGCGCCGGCCTCGGTCAGACACACCAGCGTGACCCGCCTGTCGGACGCGTCACCCCTCCGCTCGACCAGTCCGGACTCCTCCATCACCCGGACCAGCGCGGTCATCGCGGGCTGGGTGACACCCTCGCTCACGGCCAGATCGGTGACGCGTCGCGGGCCGGTCCTGTGCAGGGTGGCCAGGGTGGCGGCGGACGTGATGCTCATATCGCGCGGAAGGCGTCTCACAGCCCTGGTGGCCAGTCCGTAGAGAGCCGACCCGATCACAGTCGATGTGCCACGAGTGGCGTCCTGACAGCCCATGCGTGAAGCATGCAATATTTATATAAATACATTATGTACTTCTCGCCCCGAACGCCGCGTCTCAGTCCAGCACCCGGCGCACCAGACGGCGGTCGCCGTCGGCGTCCAGGGAGGACGCCGTGCGCCGCGCGTACGCCGAAGACCGCACCGAAGGCGCCCGGGGCGCCGAGGAAGACTTCGCCGGGATATGAGCCGGCAGCCGCGGGCGGCAGAATCGAACCAGGCCGTATCGGCACGTCCCCACAAAAGCCCGGTGCTCCGTCGCCAGGGTCGAGCAATCTGAACGTCAATTCGGAGTCGGACAAGTCCGGCCGAAAATAGGAGATTTCCATGGCCAAGGGCTACTGGCTCAGTGTCTATCCCTCCGTTTCCGGCCCTGAGGAGCTGACTGCCTACGACATGCTGGCGGGTCCAGCTGTCCGGGCTGCGGGCGGTCGCCTCCTGTCCCGTGGCAGTCGAGTCGTCGCCCACGAGGCCGGAATGGCGCAACGCGTCATTCTGATCGAGTTCGACAGCTTTGAGCAGGCGGTCGCGGCATACGAGAGCGAGGCATACCAGAAGGCGCTGGTGGCCCTCCCCGACGGCTTCGAGCGCGACTTCCGCATCACCGAAGGCATCGGCTGACCAGCGGGCTCGGCCATCGCTGAGCATCCGTCACCTGATCCGCGCACGATGCCGAACGGCGGTGGCGGTGTCCTGCATCGCTTTGAGCAGGGTGCGGGTGCGAAAGTCGGAGGAGACACATAACGGCACCGTCGGATATTGGAACTGTCCGAATGCGTCAGCCGGTGCGGACCCATGAGGTGAAGGCGTCGGCGAGGCCCGGGGGGTTGGCGGCTTCGGTGCGGAGGGCGATCTGCTCGTAGTACTCGAGTTCATGGACGAGGACGGGCACGGATTTACCGAGGGCGGCGGTGAGGACGCCGGTGGCGTGGAGGGTCCGGGAGAGGTCGCAGCAGGCTTTGTTGAAGGCGGTCTCGATCTGCTGGGCGCGTGGGCCGGCGGTCGTGAGCCATTCGGCCTCGATGGTGGGTTCGTCGTACCAGTGTCCGAGCTCTTTGATCCAGGCTTCGCGGGCGGCGGCGCCGACCGGGTCGTGTGTGCGGTCTCCGATCACGGCGAGCTGGTTTTGGAGCCAGAATGCGTAGTTCCAGCGGGCTTCGGCGGGGTCGGAGGCGTGTCCTTCGAGGATCGTCTGTTTCACCTGGGTCTCGGTGTTGTAGCCGATGATCAGGGTGGGCCGTCGCGGGTCGTCGTCCTCATCGTCGATCCAGAAGGAGATCGCGTAGATCTCGCTCGCTTCGGTGACCGGGATCGAGGCGATCGCGGTGGTCGCGTGGTGGTGGAGGTGTTCGAGGAAGGTCATGAGCTCTCGTTTGTCGTTCGGGGGCGGCGGCTGACGTCGGCGGCGTAGGTCATCCAGTCGCCGGAGGAGGCGTGTTGCCATTGGACTGCGACGTTGATGTGGATGCCGAGCATGCGGGCGAGGATCGCGGCCGGGAGTCCGGTGGCGAGTTGGAACAGGGCGGTGGAGCGGGTGGGGCCGGGCTGGATGCCGATCTGGTGGAGGCGTTCGGCGAGCCGGTAGGGGCTGATGGGCTGGCCGGGGCGGCCGCCGGGCAGGAGCCAGGGCGAGGTGCCGTTGTCGGCGATGGTGGCGTGGCCGCGACGGGTGGCGACCAGCTGGAGAACGAGGGTATCGAGGGGTTCTGGGAGGAGGACGGGTTCCTTGCCGAGGAGTAGGCGGACGTCGTCTCCGCTGGTGCGGACGTGGTCGAGGGTGAGTCGGCTGATCGTGGCGGCTTGCTGGGCGTAGAGCAGAACGAGTAGTCCTGCGACGCGGTCTTCGGGGTTGAGGGCGTCGTCGTGGAGAAGCCTTCGGGCGTTGGCCCACCGGGTCTCGGCGTCGATCGGGCGGGTGGGGCCGTCCCAGCGGGTGGCGGGGAGGTCCAGGCGGGTGTGTTTGTGGCGTTTGGCCCAGCGCACGAAGTTTCCGGTGTTGCCGCGTTGAGCGATGCTGGCGTTGCTGATCCATTCGTCGAGGGCGGCTTGAGGGCAGGAGCCCAGGTCCAGGTGGCGGTCGGCCAGCCAGTTGAGGAACGCGGCGGCGGCGTTGATGTTGCGGCGAGCGACCGTGGCCTGCTGGGCGGTAGTGCGGGTGCCGTGGATTCGGTGGCGAAGGCGCCGCAGGACGTGCCAGATCGCGTAGGCGTGCAGGATCTGCTTGTGCTGCGGGTCGGTCCGCTCGCTGATGAGCCGTCCGGACCATCGCTCGAGCTGGGCGAGGTGCTCATCGCGTTCGGGGAGAGCTCCGGCGGCGACCAGGACGCTGCGCAGGTGCCGGAGGGTCTTGCTGTCGGGCAGGTCATCCAGTGCCTCGTGGGTGAGTGGCCGTTCTCCGGCAGCGACCTGTGCGATCAAGGCTGCGACGGCCGCGCGGCGGATCCAGCCCAGTGCGCTTTCCGGCCGGTCGACGTCGGTCAAGGCGTCGTGGAAGGTGTGGAGGTCGGGCCGAATGGTCCCGGTGGCGGGGTCGGTGAGGAGTTCGTTGAGCTTGGTGTGCAGGTGGCAGCGGCGGCAGGGGCCGGTGATGAGCCGGTCGTCGGTGCCGCAGCCCGGACAGATCTTGAGGGTGACGTTGCCGGGCTGTGCGCAGGTGGCGCAGAGCGGCTGGTCGCGGGTCCCGGCCCGAATTCGGGCGAGCTGGCCGCAGCGGGAGCAGTGGGCCCAGGCTCTGGCACATCCGCCGCACCAGGGTTGGCCGGTGATCGTGGAGGTCATGCAAGGCAGGTTCCGTCCGCAGACGGAGCAGTCGGCGATCTGCCGTGGGGTGCAGGAGGCGCAGACCGGCCCGGCGGGGCCGCGGGTGCTGACGCGTTGTCGCCGTCGGCACCGAACGCATTCCTCGAGGTTGATCGGGTTGCTGACCAGGCAGTAGGAGCACAAGGGGTTCTCATCGGCGTCGCGGGCGGCCGGCTCGCTGCTCCGGCCGCAGTTGCCGCAGGGGACGGCTTTGGCGCGGGCGCAGCAGCGGCGGCAGATCCGCTGTCCGTCCCGCTGCTTGCTCATCGCGATGACACGTCCGCAGCCGGAGCAAGCCGGCCGCTTGATCGAGGTGGCTCCGGCCGCGCAGAGCTCCTCGATCAGCCTGAGCACCATCGGGAACGGCGCGCTGGCGCCGTCGCCGGTGAGCAGCCCAGGGTTCTTCTCCAGCGTCCAGGCGAGTTTCCGCAGGTGAGCAGGCTTGGTCACCACCTTGTCGAGCACGATGTTGATCGTGTCGGTGGTCAGGGTGGGGTCGGCTGTGGTGATGACGTCCAGGAGCAGCAGGCGCGGGTCACGGACGTCGGTGTCGGGGCATTGGCTGCAACGCGGCTGACCGTTCCTGTCTCGGAAGCTGGGCTTTCGCTGGCTCCCGCAGGAGGCGCAGGTCTTCGGGCGTGTGAAGCAGGGTGAGCAGTACCAGTGGTCGCCGCGGCGCTGCATCGACCCGATGACGCGGCCGCACTCCGCGCAGAGCGGCGGCGCGATCCCCGTCGCTCCAGCGGCCCGGAGCGCGAGGAGTAGGTCCCCGACGGCTTTGCTTGCCGGGGAACGTCCGGTGGCCAGGACGGATGGATCCCGGGCGAGGTCGATGGCGAGGCGACGGCGTTTGGCCCGGCCTCCGCCGACCCGCTCGATCACCGTGACGAGCACATCCTGGTCGATTCCCGAGTCGGCCCTGCTGACCAGCTCGACGATGGCGCGGAGCGGCTCTGCTTGGGCAGCGGAAGGCGTGGTCATTGGTCTGTGGGGGTGATCTGTGCCCGCTTCGGGCGCAGCGTCCCCAGGCCGGCCCCACCCTGATCTCCGACCGCCCTCTTCTTCGCGGGCTCGGCAGCGGTGACGGGCTCAATCAAGTCGTCCATGGTGCAGTCCAGGACGTCGAGCAGCGCCATCAGGATCTTCAGGCTCAGCCGTTCGGGCCGCTCCACCACCAGCCGGTAGACCTGACTGGACGACAACTTGATGCCACGTTCGGCCAGCGGCTCGATCAGGTCGGTGGTCGCGAACATGCCGCGGGTGGCCATCACCTGACGCAGATGCCACCGATAGTCCAGGTTCCGCGCCATCACCAGTCCCTTCCCGTGGGCTCATCCAGCGCAGGGCCGAGGGCTTTGCGCAGCGCCGTGTTCATGAAGTCGCCGCTCACATGGGTGTAGACGGCCGTCGAACTGTCCGCCTCGTGGCCGACGTTGATCTGGATAAAGCGCCGGTCGACGCCGTCCTCGGTGAGGTGGCTGACGTAGGAATGACGGATCGAATGCGGAACCAAAGCGGCCGGCAGCTTGAGCGCGTCCCGGTAGGCGACGAACCTGGCGTTGATCTCCGCGGGTTTGATCCGTCCGCCGCGTTCGGTCACCCAGAGCGCCGGTGAGTCAGCACAGCCGAACCGCGGCCGGACGTTGTCCACGTAGTCACGGACGGCGTCCACCGCCCACCCCATCACGGTGATGACGTTCCGGCGGCGCGGCGGCTGGCCTCGCTTGGCTTTGCCGTAGCGGACGTTCAGCGTCCCGTACTGCCCGAACCCCGGCGCCGCCGGGTTCCGGCCCCAGTCCACCAGATCCAGCTTGGAGGTCTCGGTGCGGCGCAACCCCCACCCATACATGACCTTGAACAACGTCGCGTCCCGATAGGCCGCCAGCGCGCCCTTCCGCTTGGCCTTCAGCGCCCGCTCGACCTGCTCGTCGGCGTAGTCCAGGAACCGTTGCAGCTCCGAGCGGGTGAACGGCCGCGCTTCCGGGTTGCCCTCGTAGTCGTTGAGGTGGGAGATCGTGTTCCACTCATGCACGACCGGGACCGGGTGAACACCCGCTCCGAACACCTGCTCGCACTCGCGGACCCACCCATAGCGGCCGTCGGTCAAGTACTCGGTGAACATCCGCAGGCTGCACTGGTAGCTGCGGATCGTCGACGGCGCCAGGTGCTGCTCCGCCGTCAGATGCAACGACCACTCGTCCACCTGACCGGCCGTCCAGGCCCACGGGAACACCTCGGCGAACTCCCCGAACCGGCGCATCAACCGCTCACGCGCACCGATTGTGTCCTCCTTCAACCCTCGCGCCGTCTGCTGCGCCCGCCACCCTCGCAGCATCGCCTCGAACATCGCGTCCTCGGGACGCATCTGGACCACACCAGAGACGAGCTCCAGATGCGAGGCACCCGCCAGGTCGGATCGTCGCATACCACCCCTTCCGCCCCACCATGCTCACCTATCAGAGGGTCGGATCATGCATCTGACGGGAGCCCCTAGCAAGCAGTTCAGCTCAAACGGCATGAACGGCAGCATCGTGACCCCAATTCGGCGACCCCTGCTCAACAGGCGACCTGCAGATCCGAGCCCATCCGATGCAATTCCTGAGGGTTGGTGTAGATGGAGGTGGTGGAGGCGCGTTCGTGGCCGATCTGCTCCTGGACGAACCGCGGGTCCCAGCCGTCCTCGATCAGGTGCGTGACGCAAGACCTGCGGAAGGAGTGGAAGTCCAGGCCCTCATCGAGCCCGAGCGCGTCGCTGTAGGCGGCGAAGCGGGTGTTCATCTGTGAGTATCCGATCCGCGGGCTGCGTTCGGGGGCCAAAGCGCTGGGGAGTCGGAGCGGGTGAACCCGGGCGGGCGTCGTCGATCCACTGCTGGAGGATGTCGACGATCCAGTCCATCCCTCCGATGCCGTCGCGTGGTCCGACCGTCAGCACGCTGCGGCGTTTGGGCGGTGAGCCTTTCGTCGCCTTGCCCCAGCGGACGTAGCAGACACCGAAGTCTCCGAACTGGTGAGCGTGTGGGTTGCTGCCCAAGTCGACCAGGTCGAGCACCCGCGTCTCGCGTCGGCACAGCCCATAGGCGTAGGCGGTCTTGAACAAGGTGGCGTCGCGGAAGGCCGGCAGCCGGCCCTTGCGGCCGGCACCGTGAACCCGATGGATCTGTTCATCGGCGTAGTCGAAGAAGGTCTGCAGCTCATCGCGGGTGAACGCGCGCTTGGCGGGATCGGTCTCGCTCTCTTGCTGGTGAACGGCGGTGTTCCATTCGTGCAGACCTGGGTCGGGTGCGTGCCGAACCGGCGCTGGCATTCGTCGGCCCAGCCGTAGGCGCGGGATCGCTGAGGAAGGCGCAGAACGAGCGGACGGCTTCCGCGTAGTTGCGCAGCGTCGAGTGCCGCAGATGCCGGACGGTTCGCAAGTCCCCCAGCCACTCATCCGCCATCTGCGGCATCCAGTTCCACGGGAACGCGTCGGCGTGACGGGAGAACGCCTTCACCGCGTTCTCCCGTCCCTCGATCATGGAGAGCGCCAGGTTGCGCGCGAGCCGCTGATTGCGCCACCCCTCCAGCATCGCCTCGGCGGATCTGGTGGGGGTGCCGATCATGATGGCGCGGGCATGTAGCAACGGCTGGTGTCGCCCTGGGAGCGCCACCTCTGAACTGTGCAAACACAAGCGCGACCAGTCCCGATCAGGTCCGAGGCACGCCCGGTCGGCCCGTTTTGCCACCGTGGCTGCTCGATGGATGCTCCGCGGTTGCCCGGGCATCGGATTCGGTGTCTCGAACCGGAGCGCAGCGGTCGGTCGGGGCCACCGGGGCTGTGATGCGGCCGTGTGGTGCCCGTGGGGCCGTGGTCGGCAATGGGTCCTGGCTAACCGGTTCTGCGCAGCGATCGGTCCCCGGATCGGGGACGCCGGCTACTGGTCCCAGGCCGACGGCGGCCCCGTTGCACATTGGATCGAACAAGACCGCCGGCGCGAGCCGTTCGCGCCGCCCTCCGCCTTCGGCTCCGCGCGGAAAGCGGCGGCCCGACCACCTGACGAGAGTCATCACCAAGGCCAGCCGTGAATGCCGCCCCGACGGTAGTCCGGACTACCGGGAGCTCGCCACGGGGCGCGACTTGTAGAAGGACTCCTGCAGGTAGGCGGCTTCGTGCGGCTGATAGCGCTCTTCCAGGTAGGTAGCCTCGTCCTCGTCGAGCTCGACGTCCACCGCGGCGATCGCGTCGGCCAGCTGGGCCGGCTTGGTGACCCCGACGATGGGCGAGGTCACCACCGGGTTGCGCATGGCCCAGGCCAGGGCGACCTGGGCCGGAGACAGACCCCGCTTGCCCGCGATCTCGTGGACGCGCTCGGCCACTGCCTGATCCTCGTCGCGGTAGAGGATCTTGTCGCCCGCATCGGTCTCGGCACGCGCCGTCGCGGTGTCCCAGGCCCGCGTCAGCCTGCCCCGCGCCAGCGGGCTCCACGGGATCACGCCAATGCCCTGGTCGGCGCAGAGCGGGAACATCTCCCGCTCTGCTTCCCGGTAGATGAGGTTGTAGTGGTCCTGCATCGACACGAACCGCGTCCAGCCGTTCAGGTCAGCCAGGTACAGGGCCTTGGCGAACTGCCACGCGTACATGGAAGAGGCTCCGATGTAGCGGACCTTCCCTGACTTGACCGCGTCGTGCAGCGCCTCAAGGGTTTCCTCGATCGGCGTGTCGTAGTCCCAGCGGTGGATCTGGTACAGGTCGATGTAGTCGGTCCCCAGTCGTTTCAGGGAGGCGTCGAGCTCGGCGAAGATCGCCTTGCGGGACAGTCCGGCGCCGTTCGGTCCGGGGCGCATCCGCATCCATACCTTGGTGGCGAGAACCACCTCCTCGCGCCGGGCGAAGTCTTTGACCGCCTGGCCGACGATCTCCTCGCTGCTTCCGGCGCTGTACCCATTGGCGGTGTCGAGGAAGTTGACGCCGTTCTCGAGGGCCTGCTTGATGATGTCCCGGCTGGCGTCCGCGCCCAGCGACCAGGGCTCGCCGCCCCGGTTTGGCTCGCCGAAGCTCATGCAGCCGAGGGTGATGGCGGAGACTTCCAGTCCGGTCGTTCCGAGCTTGATGTATCGCACGCATTTGAACCTAGGAGCTGGAGTGCGCTCCAACGCAAATTCGGAGGCGGGAGGATGGGCAAGGTGCGGTTGAACAACCTCGGACACGGTGTTCGGAGACACCGGGGCAACCCGCAGGTCGCTGCACGACGCGCCGGCAGGGTTCGCGCCTACCGGTCACGAACACGGTGGTCCGGCGGGCCGTTGGCGGGCGCGCGAAGCGACGCGGTAGATCGCAGGCGGGAAGCCGGTGATCATGGTCCGGCCGGTGTGAGCGCGCTGACGCGGTTCTCGTACTCGCGGCGGGCCTTGCGCTGGGCCGGGACCGTGGGGACGCCGTGGCCGCCGTCGAGCGGCTGGCAGCGGGCAAGGAGTCCGAGGTACACGGCGGGGGCGGCGCTGACGCGTAGGGTGTAGCCCTGGTCACGCCGTACAGTCACCCCCTGGTCGAGCGCCTCCTGCTCGGCGGGGTCCAGTTCGCAGGCGCGGAGGAAGTCGGCGACCTTGCCCGGCATGTCGAGGGTGACCGGCAGCTCCGGCGCCGGGGAGTCCTCCTTGATGGCGGCGGTGCCGCTCCCGCGCGATCTGACCTGCGTCGCTGTTCTGCTCTCACTGTTCCTCGCGACGCTGGTCGGCCTGGGCCAGCGCCCGGTACAGCGACGCCACCGACGGCGGCTTCCTCCCGTTCTTGCCGAGGTCATCCTGAGCTTGGCGGCGATCTCAGGCACCCCAACGCCCTTGGCACGCAGCGCCAGGGCGAAGGCGAGCATGTTGTTGTCGAATACCCTCGGACGGCCGCCGTGACGGCCCCGCGCGGCCGCCGCGGACTGGCCCTCCAGGGTCTTGTCGCGGACGTAGTCGCGATCCAGTTGCGCACTGACGGTCAGGACGGCGAACAGCAGCGCACCCAGCCCGTTCGGGTCGTAGATCCTCGTCAGTGGCCCGGTCAGCAGCTCCAGCTGAATCCCTGCCGCCTGCAACCTCGTCGGCCAGCGGCCATCAGAACTCGGCGGCGTTGCGCACGGGCCGCTTGAGCTCGTGCACGCAGAACACCACCGCCTGCCCCGGCGCGGCCGGCCGATGTCGCGACACAACGCCAACGCTGTCTCCAGCTCGGGTCGCACCCTCACCCGCGTGGAGATCTTCTCGGCGAAGATCCGCGTGGACCCGGCCGCCCGCAACGCCACCAACTGGCTGTTCAGCTCTTGGTACTTGGTCGAGCACCGCGCGTACCCGATCCGGAGAGGCGGCGCCGACGGCGCGACCTCGGCGTGCGCGACCGGCGGCAGCGCCTGTCAGCGCGCCCCCGGCCGCCGTCCACCCGGAACCGGCACCTCCAGCAGCTCGCGCAGCGCGGGCACCAAGATGAACCGCGCGGTGTGGTACTCGGAGGCGACCTTCCCGCCTCGCGTCAGGCACGGCAAGGGCGCCATCACCTCGCACTGCGGACAGTCGAACCGCTCGACCGCCTCAGCGGCCTCCTCCGGCGTCAGCTCAACCCCGCCAGTCTCGCAAAACCCCCTCGCACAACACAGAGGTTCTGCGAGACATTGCACAGCGCTGTTCTGGACCCACTTGAACCTCTACGGCCGGTTCGAGCTCGACATGACCAACCACATACCCAACCTGCCGCCGCCAGCGACACCGGGCAGCACCGCGTCCAGTGCCGCACCCACCGTCCAGGACGCCACCGGGCTCCAGAGGTGAATAGATTCATGCAGTGCGGCCATTCCCGGCACCACTGCCGGACCCACCTGCCGGGGCCTGACCGAGGTCTGCCCTTCGCCCCGGTTGCCGCGTTCCCGGCGACGAGGAGCAGGTCAACGAGGAGCGCCCGGAGCTGGCCAGGCCGTACGACGCTTGGTCCGCGGCGATCGGTAGCCGCGCCGGCAACAGGGCGGAGCCAGGACTCCTCGGCGATCAGCGGCCAGGAGATCATTGACTGGTACCCGAGCTCGTCGGTACCCGGTACCCGAACTCGTCCTTGGAATCAGTCAGTCGCCGTTCCCAGGTTCCGCGGTCGCGGCTGCTAGCCGGGGGTATGGGTCGATGCGTACGCCGTCGCCGGCTGGGCCTACACCTGCGACTCCTACTGGTCCACCTACTAGGCGTGCACCGAGCTCTTTCAGATCGCCCACTGATCGGGTGACAGTGCCAAGGCGCCGACCGGCGCGTCCAGCTGCAATCAGGCTGGTCAGGTAGATGTTCGAGGACGGACGCCACCTCACTCTCGCGCACAGCAGCTGAAAAGGATCACTGATCCCCTAACGTGGACCCCGGTCGCTTGCCAACTCCTGGCGGGGGACCGGGATTCACGCGTGTACCGGGCAACTGGAAAAGGAACTGTTGACGACCGTGTCGTTCTCTCGATCCCGCGCCGTGACCCTCGCGGCGGCTGTAGTGACCGGCGCGTTGCTCGGCATCATCGCTCCCATGCTCTCCAGCGGCGTCGGCACTGTCGGCCAGGTGGCGAGTCTCGTCCTGTCCGCGGGGTGGGCATGGGCCGCGCTGGCGTTCGCCGTCGGCCTCAGCCAGACGTCGAGGACGGCCTCGGCCGCGTTCGGCTGCATCTTCCTGATCGCCGCCGTGATCGCCTACTACGCCACGAAGACCGCCCGTGGGGACTTCCAGACGATGGACATCCACAACCCCGTCCTCGGCGAGGTGCACACCAACTGGGGCGGTGTTCTGGGGAAGACGCTCGTGTGGTGTGCCATGGCCGTGGTGCTCGGCACGCTGATCACCAGCCGCAACCCGAGATCGCGCCCGACCGACCTGGAGACACGCTGACCTCAAGCGGCCATTGGGTGGTGCTGCTGCGCCCCGGAGAAGGCCGACTGAAGCTCGCCTGAATCTGAGACGCCCTACTCCGAAGCGCTCCTTCGGCTTCCCGGTCCCCTCTCTTTGGGGCAGCTCAGGCCGGGTTGGTGGTGAGGGTTGAGGGCAGAACCATCGACCTTCCGTCGCAGGGACACAGATCCGCATCTGAGATGATCTTTGGGTAAGTGGTGGTGATCTGACCGTCACCTGTCCTGTGGCTGCTTGATCCCCAGGCGATAGCGAGGTTGACCAGGTGGGAACGTCGACACAGCTGCGCATCCTCATGATCGCTGCCCCGGGAACATGCAAGGAGCAGCCGGCCTCGCTCCTCGCCTCGCGTCTATCCCTCCCGAAGATCTCGCCGGGCAACGCTCTCCGCGTCAATCTCCGCGACCGTACCGACCTCGGACAGCAGGCCAAGGCGTTCATGGCCTGCGGTGACCTCATGCCCGATGAGCTGATCATCGCGATGGTGCGTGAGCAGCTCGCGCTGGACCGCGCCCGTGAGGGGTTCGTGCTGGACGGGTTTCCCCGCACAGTGCCTCAGGCCCACGCATTCGATCAGATGCTCGCCGCGGAGTTCCACGCCGGGCTGGATCTGGTCCTGCGCCCGGCGGTGGACTACGAGCAGGTCCTCCGGCAGCAGTCGGGCCGACGCACCTGCAGCAGGAGCGCGGCTCTGGCATGTCTACGCCGACGACATCCAGGACGGCCTCTGCGGTGACTGCGGCGGCACCCTGTACCAGCGCGACGACGACAAGGAAGAGGTCCTCCGCCCCCTCTCCCACTCCTACCAAGATAGATCCGCCGCCCTGGCGCGGTTCTACGCCCACGAGACGATCGTGCTCGACTTCGACGCGACCGGGACAGCCGAGGAAGCCACCCAACGGGCGCTTCAAGCGATCCAAGCCAGTCACCGGCGTGGCTTGGAATGAGGAGCCACTAGATCAGCTCGCTGGATTTTCAAACCGCTCCTCAGTGCCGCCAGTCCGGGCCGTCGATGACGGGTTCGGTGGCGTACACCTGCTGAGGCTGGTCACGCGCCAGAGGCGTGGGATCGTCGGTTCCGCAGTTGGGGTGCCGGTAAGAACCGTGTCATGAGCCCCAAACGGCGTTGATCTTGTTGTGATTTGGCTGGTCGATGCTGTGCGGCTATGACGCACCCCCCGATGCACATCGACGAGCTGGTCGAGCACTGGACGGTCCTGGACGAGGAACGTGAGCTGATCGCCGGGAAGCGAGGCGCCACCCGGCTCGGCTTCGCGATCTTGCTGAAGTTCTATACGCGTCACGGGCGGTTCCCGCGAGGGCGTTCGGAGTTGACCGACGAGGTCGTGGAGCACGTGGCCAAGCAGGTCCAGGTGCCAGCCTCGGAGCTGGGGCTTTACGAGTGGTCTGGTTCCACGATCGAGTACCACCGGGGGCAGATCCGGACGCACCTGGGCTTTCGGGTCTGCACGACCGCGGATGCGGACAAGGTCACGGTGTGGCTGGCCGAGAACGTCGCGCACGCCGAGCGTCGGCCCGAGCGGGTTAGGGAGGAGCTGCTCAAGCAACTGCGCCAGGAGCGGATCGAGCCGCCGACGCCTGGGCGGATCACTCGGATCGTGGCCTCGGCCCTGTATAGCGCGGAGGTCGCCTGGTCGGTGCGGATCGCTTCTCGGTTGAGTGCGGAGACCACCAGGCGCATCTACGCCTTGGTCGGCATCGACGACGGCGATGAGACCGGCGACGAGGACGATGCGGCGCAGGGTGAGGCGGCCGAGACGGCGGCGGAGGACGACGGTGGTTCTTCGGGGCTGCTGGCGCTGATCAAGTCGGCTCCGGGCAACGTGAGTCTGGAGTCGATGATGACCGAGATCCGCAAGTTGGAGGCGGTGCGTTCGATCGGGTTGCCGCCGGGGCTGTTCGCCGATGTGGCGCCCAAGGTGTTGGCGGCCTGGCGTGCCCGGGCGGCGGTGGAGGCTCCGTCGCACATGCGCACGCACCCGCGTGAGCTGACGGTTCTGCTGTTGGCGGCGCTGGTGTGTGAGCGGGAGCGGGAGGTCACCGACACGCTGGTGGAGTTGCTGATCGCGACCGTGCATCGGATCAAGGCGCGGGCCGACAGCAAGGTCACCAAGGAGCTGATCAACGCGTTCAAGCGGGTGACCGGGAAGGAGAACATCCTGTTCCGGGTCGCCGACGCCGCGCTCGGGCACCCCGACGATCCGGTCCGCGCGGTCATCTTCCCGGCGGTGACCGGGGGTGAGCAGACGCTGAAGGACCTGGTGCACGAGTTCAAGACCAAGGGCCCGGCCTACCGCACCACGGTGCAGACAACGCTGCGCGCCTCCTACTCCAACCACTACCGGCGCGGGTTGATCGCGTTGCTGGACACCTTGGAGTTCAAGAGCAACAACACCGCCTACCAGCCGGTGATCGAGGCGTTGGAGCTGGTCCGCCGGTATGCCAAGGCGGGCAACACGACCTACTACCCGCGCGGCGAGCGGGTGCCCGAGCATCGCGGCACCGCCGGGGCGTGGGAGGACCTGGTGTTCAAGCGCGACAAGCGCGGCCGTCGGCGGGTGGTGCGGATGGTGTACGAGATCGTCACCTTCCAGGCGCTGCGCGAGGCGCTGCGGTGCAAGGAGATTTGGGTGGTCGGCGCGGACTCCTTCCGCGACCCGGAGGAGGATCTGCCCGCCGACTTCGCCGCCCGCCGCGCGGCCAACTATGCCGAGCTGCGCAAGCCGCTGGACCCGGCGGTGTTCATCGCCGAGTTGAAGGCCGAGATGCGCGCCGAGCTGGAGGCGCTGGAGGTCGCGCTGCCCACGTTGGACTGGGTGGAGGTCAAGGACCGCAAGTCCGGCGCGATCAAGCTGACGAAGATCGGCCCGGCGGAGGAACCGCGGAACCTCCGCAAGGTCAAGAACGAGGTGGGACGCCGCTGGGGGTCGGTGCCGCTGATCGACATGCTCAAGGAGGCGGTGCTGCGCACCGGGTGCCTGAACGCCGTCACCTCGGTGGCTGGCTCCTCCAGCCTTCAGCCGGAGGTGCTGGCCGAGCGGCTGATGCTGGCGATCTTCGGGTACGGCACCAACACCGGGATCCGGGCGGTCGCCGCCGGCGAGCACGCCCACAGCGAGGACGACATCCGCTACGTGCGGCGCCGCTACCTGACCCCGCAGGTCGCCGCAGACATCGCGATCGCCATCGCGAACGCGACCTTCACCGCCCGCGACACCGAGCTGTGGGGCGAGGCCACCACCACCGTCGCCTCCGACTCCACGCACGTGCGCGCCTACGACCAGAACATCTTCACCGAGTGGCACTCCCGCTACGGGGGCCGCGGCATCCTCATCTACTGGCACATCGAGCGCGGGTCGATGGTCGTGCACTCCCAGACCCTGCGCGCCTCGGCCTCGGAGGTCCACGCGATGATCGAGGGCGCGGTCCGGCACGGCACCACCATGAGAGTCGAGGGCAACTACGTCGACTCCCACGGCCAGACCGAGATCGGTTTTGGCGTGACCCGGCTGCTGGGGTTCGACCTGCTGCCGCGCATCAAGCAGATCAACAAGGTCAAGCTCTACCGCGTCGAGGCCGGCGAAAGCGACCGGTACCCGCGGCTGTCGCCGGCGATGACCCGGCCGATCCGCTGGGAGCTGATCGAGCAGAACTACGACCAGATGATCAAATACGCGACCGCGATCAAACAGCGCACCGCCTCCACCGAGGCGATCCTGCGCCGGTTCACCGAGTCCGCCTCCCACCCGGTCTACCAGGCCATGCTGGAGGTCGGCCGCGCGCAGAAGACCATCTTCGTCGCCCGCTACCTGCGCCTACGCGAACTCCAGCGGGAGATCCAGGAAGGGCTGAACGTCGTGGAGGCATCCAACGGCGCCAACTCGGTCATCCTCTACGGCAAGGGCGGCGACATCGCCACCAACCGGCGCGAGGAACTGGAGATGACCGTGCTGTGCCTGCGCATCCTGCAGGCCGCGCTCGTCTACATCAACACCCTGATGCTGCAAGACGTCCTCGCCGATCCTCAATGGGCCACACTGCTCAAGCCCGCCGACCGGCGCGGCCTGACGCCCTTGTTCTGGCAGCACGTCCAGCCCTACGGCGAGGTGCGGCTGGACGTGGCCAAGCGCCTACCGCTCGGCGGGCAGGCGCAGACCGGGCAGGCGCCCGCCTCCCAGTAACGCCGAGATCGACAGAAGACGGCCCCGTCCCGGCCGGGCGGATGCCAGCATCGCCACCATGAACTGGTGGCGACGCAAGCCCTCCCGGCCCACCGACAACGACCCCGACCTCGCCGGCCGCCGTGGGGTCCGGTGGCCAGCGCGGCCGCCAGGGCGGCCAGGTCGGCGCGCGCCAGCCGGACGGCGGCGGGACGGGCGGGAGCGGAGCGGAACACCCCGTCACTTTCGGCCTACAGGCCGATGCGGAGGGCAGTGGAAGGGGGGTGTTGCCGTCGGGGCGCGCCGGAAGGGAGTGCAGATCATGCGTAAGGTCACCGCCGTCCTGGCCGGGGCGGCCGCCGTGCTCGGCCTGGCGGCCGGGCCCGTCCACGCCGCCGGGCCCTCGGCCGCCCGCGCGGACGGCATGCCCACCTACACCTGCGACGTGGTCGAGGCCATCCATCTCGCCACCATCGCCGCGGCAGGAAGCGGCAACTGCGTGGCCTCCCGTCTTCGATCAGGTGGGTGACGGCAGCCGATCGTCTGATGGACAGCCGCCGTCTGCCGGCGGACTTCGATTCGCGGTCGATCCCCATCATGTACCGACCCTTCCGGTCGACCGTTTGGGTTGAGGGGTTCGGCGACGAGACGGACGCCCTGGCGAGAGGGGATGACGGTGCGCCGGGCCCGGTAGTACGCCGAGTAGTCGCCGACGTTGTGGGAGGGGCGGCGTTCACGACGGAGAGGTTCTCCGCCGTCTCCTGTCTTCCTGGCCGAGGTCAGGTGGTTTCGGATTGAAGGATTTCGGCCACGGGGCGGCGGGCGCCGATGCCGGCTGGGATGGCTGTGAGCCCTGCCACCACGAGCAGAGTGCCCAGGACGAGGGCGATGAGCCACCAGAACGGCGGGTATGCCATCGTCCCGCCATGTTTCACGACGAGGAACACCCCGAAGCCTCCCGGGACGCCCAGAAGCGCACCTGCCAGCGCGGGCAGTACCTGCGCCGCGGACAGCCCGACGGTGACTTGCCGGCGGGTCGCGCCGAGTGCGCGGGCCAGCGCTGATGAACGTCTGGTGTCGAGCACCGTCGCCCAGGTGATGAAGACGGCGTTGATGGCAGCCAGGACGACCAGCATGATCGTGACGCCCAGCATCACTTGCTTCACCCGGTCGGTCTCTGGGTTGTCCAGCCCAGCAGATCCGCTGAGTTGCTGGGCATTCAGGCGGGCGTGGGCGATCAGTACGGCGACGATCCCGCTGGCGGTGATGGCGACACTTGCCAAGCTCAGCAGGACGCGGCGTGGGCGGCGGGCGGCCAGCCGCAGTCCGAGCAGCAGCGGTACCGGCAGCCGCGCCGAGACTGCGATCAGCCGGGCCCTGCGCCGCGGCAGGTGGGCCGCGTCGGCCAGTGCGCGGACCGTACTGGTGCGTGCGGCTCGGAGGGCAGGAACGAAGGTCGCTGCCCCCGCCACCGCCACTGCCACCGCGACGACCAACACGACCGTGGAAACGGTGACCGATGGGGCACCCGCAGTACCGACCAAGCCGGCACCAGGGCTGGTGAGCAGCGGAGCGGCCAGCCATCCGCCGGTCAGCCCGGCCGCCGCGGCAAGCACGGCCAAGGCCACGTACTCGGTGAGGAGCACCGCGGCGATCAGCTCCGGTGCGCCGCCGACCGCCTTGAGCAGCCCCACGCGCCGGGTCTGGTCGGCTATCCGGCCACCGACCAGCACGACCACACTGGCGACCGCGAGCACGCCCAGCAGCCAGCTACCGACCACCAGGACCTGCTGCTCGCCCTTCACCAGATGGGCGTCCTGTTCGCTGATGACCTGCCACCAGTTCAGGAACGGTCCCGTACTTCCCAGGCTCTGTCCGGCCTCATTCATGTATGCCATGGCGAACGCCTGTGAGCTGGCCGGGTCTGCCAGCCTCAGGTTCAAGAAGTAGTAGAGGGGATGCGCCGACGTGGCGAGACTGCGGGTCTCGGCCTGGGTGAGCCAGACCAGGCCGGTACTGGATCCTGCCTGTCGCGGCGTATTCGGCTCACAACCGCTCGTGCACACCTGCGGGTACGGCGGGACTGCGGCGGTGACCGCGACACCGGCGACCCGGAATGACCGGCCGTTCAGGGTAACCGGATCACCGGCGTGGACCCCGAGAGCTTCGGCGAAGCTGCGCTCGATCACTACCCCGCCATCGCCTACCCAGCTGCCCTGGGTCAGTCTCGGCTGGTCGATTTGGGCAGGTGCCCGGTCGCGCCCTACTGCCTCTGCTCCCGCCGTGTGACCGTTCGCCTGAAGGACAGCCATCGTGACCGGATACGGTCCGCTATGGCCGGTGACGCCGGGACGGCGGGTCAGCGCAGTGAGGCCGGCAAGGTCGACGGGTGAGTTCGTCTTTGACGTGGGCGGGTAGAAAACGGCCATCACGTCCGGTCCGGCCGTGGCCGCCCGGGTCTGTTGATAAGGGTGGTCGGTCACCCCGTGCAAGATGAGCCCGAGCGTCAGTGTGGTCGTGGCAGCGGTGATCGCGAGCAGCAGGAGCACGGCCTCGGCGGGGCGTCGGCGCAGGTCGCGGGCCGCGAGGCGGCAGACGAGCAGGAACCGTCCCATGCCGTCAGTCCTCCAGCCCGGTCAGGGCGCCGAGGTTTCCGGTGGTGCCGCCGGTCAGCCTGGTCTCATCGACGAACGCCCCGTCCCGCATGGAGATCAACCGATCTGCGGTGGCGGCGACCCGATGGTCGTGGGTGATGATGACCAGCGTCTGCCCGGCTTCGTGCAGGCTGTCGAAGAGTCGGAGGACTTCCAGGGTCGCCTCGCTGTCGAGATTGCCGGTGGGCTCATCGGCCAGAACGATCAGCGGGTCGTTGACCAGCGCGCGGGCGACCGCGACCCGCTGGCGCTGGCCGCCGGACAGCGCCGAGGGCAGATGGCCAGCCCGGTTGGAAAGCCCGACCTGCTCCAGCAACTCCGCGGACCGCCGACGTGCCGCCCGGGGCGAACGCCCGGCCAGCAGCGCGGGCAACTCAACGTTCTCCACAGCGGTGAGCTCATCCATCAAATGGAAAGCCTGGAACACGAAACCGATCGCGTCCCGCCTGAGCCGTGCCAAAGCCCTCTCACCCAGCTGATCGATGCGCTGCCCCGCCAGCCGCACCTCTCCGCCCGAGGGCCGGTCCAAGCCCCCCAGCAGATGCAACAGCGTAGACTTCCCACAGCCGCTGGGCCCCGTCACGGCCACCGTCTCCCCAGGAGCGACGTCCAAGTCGAACTCATCGACCGCGCGCACCAGCCCTTCCCCCGCGCCGTAGGTCTTACGCAACCCGCGGGCGTACAGAACCGATGCGGTGCCCGTGTAGCTCATGACGCGTCCCTTCGACCTGTCCAAATCCGTTCACATGCCTCCAGCCAGCGCAGGTCCGCCTGAAGCCGCAGCACAATGCCCTCCAACAGCAGCGCAGCATCTGAGCGGACGGGCTCGGCCATCGCGGCGCGCTGAGCATCCCGCAGCCGGCGCAGCAACTCACGGCGCTGCGCATCCACGATCGTCAGCGGATCTGCCAGCCTCGCCGCGGCCGCCGCGACCAGCTTGAGGTGAAATTCCGCCAGGTCGGGCTTGGGCCAACTCACCTCCCCCAGCCAGTCGGCCACCCGCCGCTGCCCGGCCGCCGTCAGCGAGTACACCTTGCGGTCCGGCCGGTCCGGCAGGCCCGCCGACCGCTCGCAGGCCACCAGCCCCGCCTTCTCCAACCGGCCGAGCGTGACGTAGACCTGACCGGCGTTCATCCCGTCACCGAGCGGGCCAAGCGCCTGCCGCAACCGGGCGCGCACGTCGTACCCGTGCGATGGCTCCTTCGCCAGCAACGCCAGTACCACTTCCTGCACAACCCCTCCCGCAAAATAGCGGTTAGCCAATTAGATAACGGTTACCTATTGGAGCGTCAAGCCGCGCTCGCCACACGGGGGCCCGTATGACCGGCGACCTGGGGCTATCCGGCCGAGAATTAGCGGTATGGACTGAGCTGCAGGTTGATGATGGGGCTGCTTGGTTGGGGCGGGAACGGCGGAACCCCCGGCGCCGTGATCTTGGGTTCCCGGGGGCTCGTGGGTTGGGCTGGTCAGGGCATCGGGTCGGGCCTGTTGCCGTCGCCGTCACCGTTCGGGTGGGTGGTGTTCAGTCGGGGATGGGTTGGCCGGTGGCGGGGTCGAGGAGTTCCAAGCGCTGGGTGATGGTGTAGCGGACGCCCTGGTCGATCTGGGCGGCGGCGCGGTGCTGCCCGGGTGGCCGCGCAAGGTCTGAGCCGGTCATCTGTGCAGTCGACGGCCAATCAACGGTGGGGGCGGAATCGGTCGACTACGCCCCCATGCTCGATCCAATCAGCACCCAGCGTCCGACCTGCCGAAACCGGACGCCGATCCAATCGGATCCGATCCTCGCTTCCGCCCCTCCTTTTCGCCCCCTAAGGTGGCCGTCAGAGCCCGCCGGACACCTCTCGGGCCACCTGCGGGGAAGGAACCTGATCGGGCATGGCCGACCGCGTCTACCTGCGTCACTCCACCGACAAGCAGACCGACGCCCGCCAGCGGCACGCCCTGGCCGCGCTGATCGCCTCCGGCGCCCCCGTCTACGACGACCCCGCCACCTCCAGCCGACAGCTCTCCCTGGACCGGCCCGGGTTCACCCGGCTGCTGCACGAGGCCGCCGTCGGCGACACCATCCGCATCGCCGACGCCGCCCGCCTGTTCCGCTCGGTCGCCGACATCCTCGCCCTGCGTCCCGTCCTCACCCGCCGCGGCCTGCACCTGCGGGTGGAGTCGGGGCTGCTGTCGGGGATCGATCTGGCCGCCGACGATCCCGGTACCAAGATGATGGTCAACGTACTGGCCTCGGTGCTGGAGTTCCAGCGCGACATGATCAGCGAGAACACCCGCCAGGGCGTCGCCGCCGCCAAGACCTCCGGCAAGGCCCTCGGCCGCCCCGCCGCGCTCGCCCCCGACAAGGCCGCCGAGATCGTCACCGCCTACTCTCACGGCGCCGCCGTCAAGGCCCTGGCCCGCGAGCACGAGGTCGCGCCCAAGACCATCCGCCGCGTCCTGGACGCCGCTGGCGCCCGCCAACTTCCCGACCAGCTCGACGCGCTCCCCGTTCCCCAGGAGCCGTCCGGCCCCGCCGCGGACACGCCCGTGACGCTGGACATGCCGGGCCTGCTCGCCGACCACCTGCGGGCCGTCGGCGACGACACCATCCGCAAGATGCTCATCTGGGGGCGGCCCATCCGCCGCGGCAAGGGCTACTCCATCCGCCTCACCGTGCCGCTCGAACTCCACCACGCCGCGCTGCACCGGAGCGCAGCCCTCGCCGCCGAGGGCGCCGGACCGGCCGAACGCAAGGCATACCGGGTGTACGCCACCCGCATCACAGCTGCTCAACAGCAGAAGACACCCGGCAACTAACCACGCCGCCCCGCCGGGCTCACCAGCCCCTGGCCGTACTGATCCGCTACCGCGGGCTCGTTTGGGGCTCATGACACGGTTCTTACCGGCACCCCCAGTTCGGGCAGCAGACCTCGGGTGCGGTGATCCCCGCGCCGCTTTCGCGGCAGAGCAGAGCTTGATCCGAGACGGCGGCCTGGGCCATTGCCTCGTAGGCGGTGGAGCGGCCGATCTTCAACGTGCGAGCCGCCTCGGTCACCGACCAGCCGTCTTCATGAACCAAGCGGCGCAGCGTGTCCAGCTCCGCCGGGCCGGGGATACGGGCCGGCCGAAGCGCTGCTTGCCGGGCAGCATCCGGCCCTCGGCCTCGCGTCGCTTTTGCGGCGGCGATGCCCTCGGCCTGGCGTTCGGCGTGTAGCTCCAGCTCGTACTCGGCGGCCGCGGCCAGGACCGCGAACATGAACCGGCCCTCCTGGTGTCCAGGTCGAAGTTCTCGGTCAGGCTGGTGACCTTCACGCCGCGCTCGCGCAGCTCGGTCACGGTGGTCAGGACGTGCCCGACCGAGCGGCCTCACCGGTCGGACTTCCAGAACTTCAACGTGTCCCCGACCTGGGGCGTGGCAGCAGCGCCTCCCATTCGGGCCGCGCCACCCCGCGCTTGCCTGACCCCTTCTCGGTGACCAGTTCGTCGTAGCCGCTGGCTTCCAGCGCGTCGAGTTGGAGCTGGGGTTCTGGTCGCGGGTGGAGACCCGCGCGTAGGCGAGATCCGTCCCATCACAGTCGTCCGAGGTCGTCGCGGCCGGTGACGGCGCGCAGGACGTCGTCGTCTCCGGAACTCATCACGGCGCTGACCGACATGCCGCGCAGCGCTTGGCGACGCGGGCCAGATCCTCGGTCGTACTCGCCGGTCCCGAAGCCGTTGCTCGTTCGCCACCATCGCCCACGTCTCGCATCCAGGCGGCAGAGCCGCCACAGGCTCGTCGACCGACACCTCACCACGGAACCGCCGACACCTCGAGCATCCGACAGAGCCGACTGCCATGCCCGGCAACGCAGGGCCTCCCCCAGGCCTGTCGTCACTCCACCCAGCCATCGCCGAAACCCTCGCCGCCCCTTCACGCGCACAACCTCGTCCCACCTCAAGCATTCATAGTGTTTCGCAAATCTCGAAACTAGATACGCATACTTTAAAACTCAAGCCACGGGTTCCATGTGAGTGAATGAGAATGACCCTTATCATCTACTTGAATCTTCGGGGGGCCTCGCTCACGTACGAGGGCAGGTCGTGTTGGGCGCCAGGTAGATGTCCGAGCGACGCCAGGTTGTTGTCCGCCCCGCGCCAAGTTGTGCGCCAGTCGCGCCAAGTTGTTGTCCGCCTCGTGGATGTCGGGCGAGCGTGGGGCTGCGGCGCCGGTCAGGGGTGTTTCATAGGCGGTCACCTATGAAACACGGGCGTGATGACGCGCTGTCCTGGGCGTTCTTTGTTGCATGGGTTGTTGCATACGACTGGATGACTGCAACAGACTCATGAAACGCTTCGCGGGTGAGTGACGACTTCTTGCGCGTGGAAACGCACGACTGCCCGATGTCTTCCTGCACGGCGCCCGCCGGGTCGCCGTGTCGCACCTCGCGTGGCCAGGTGGCCGTTCAGTATCACACCGCTCGGTTCCGTCTGGTGCCTTCGTTGGCCAAGGTGCTCAATGTGCCCGTGCCGCCTGTCCGTAGGCCGGGGGCGCCGTGGGTCGAACTACCCCGTCCTGCAGCCGCTGACGCGAGGCCGTCCGGGCATGTGCGAATCGGGTACGCGCGGGCTTCGACGCTGCGTCAGTCTCTGGACACCCAACTGGATTCGCTCAAGGCCGCTGGGATCTCGCGGGTCTTCCACGAGAAGATCTCCACGCGCGCCACGACGCGGCCCGAGCTCGACAAGGCGGTTGCTCTCGCCCGTGAGGTCCGCGCGTCCGGGGCTGCGGTCACGCTGGTGGTGCACGAGCATAAGCGGCTCGGGCGTGGCATCGAGTTGGCGGCGTTGGCCGAGCAGCTCAAGGCTTCCGGCATCGGTCTGGAGTTCCTGACCGGCGAGTTGCAGGGCTCGCATGATCCGTCCGGGATCGTGTTCACCGTGCTGGCCGCATTGTCGGGGATGGAGCGCGAGTACATCCGCGACCGGACGTTGGAGGGGCACGAGTCCGCGCGTACTCGCGGGAAGACCATCGGTGGTGCGGCCGTCACGGACGAGGCGATGTTGTCGATGGCGTTGCATCTGCGCGAGCAGGGCATGAGCCTGCGCGACATCGCGGCCCGGCTGGTCATCACCACCGGGAAGAAGAAGGGACGCCATCCCTCGGCGGCGACCGTGATGCGGATGCTGCGTGATCACGATGCCCGCGTCCTCACGACCGTCGATGCCGATATCTGAGTCGGGAGACGCGTCAAGGCGGCCTGCGGGTCACACGATCGGCAGCAGGGGCGGCTCTGCTCGTCGGTGTTCATGCCGATCAGGTTCGGTCTCCATCGGCCGCACGAAGGCCGAATGGCCGGTGATCGCTGGCGGCAGCTCCGGCTACTGGCCCGCTTGTGGAGGGCGGCCTACCGTGGTGAGTGGGTCGGTGTTGCGTCGGCCGGCGGGAGGTGGCTGCGATGGCTGTGGCTCCGGAGTGGGATGCGCAGGCGGTGCATGCAGAGTTGGAGCGTGTGCGGCGGGATTTTCACGAGCTTCTGGACCATGCGACGGCTGAGGATCTGGCGCGTCCGACGAACGGGACGCGGTGGAACAACGAGCAGCTGCTGTTCCACATGCTGTTCGGCTACATCATCGTGTTGACGTTGCTGGGCCTGGTTCGGGTGTTCGGGCGTCTGCCAACTGGGGTGAGCCGGGCATGCATGCGCCTGTTGAACCGGGCGACCGGGCTGTTCGACTTCTTCAACTATCTGGGCCCCTGCCTGGCAGTCCACATTTACGGTCGTCGACGCATGGTGGCCAAGTTCGACCGTGTCATTACCTCTCTGCACCGGCGAGTCCAGAAGGAAGGCGCGGCCGGCCTCAACCACGGGATGCACTACCCGGCGCGGTGGGACCCGTTCTTCGCCGACTACATGACCTTGGCCGACATCTACCGGTACCCCGCCCAGCACTACGACTTCCACCGCCAGCAGCTCACCCTCGGTGACGCACAAGGGTGAGCTGGCGGCTGTGAGGAAGGGGCGGCAGAAGGCCACGTCGGTGGCCTCCTGCCAGGGTGCCGGCGTTGCCCTTCACGGCGTAGACATCGTCCGGTGCCGGTGCCGGTGCCGGTGTTGTGTGTTGGTCAGTGATCTCCTCTGCCGCGTGTCAGTTCTGGGGTGCTGGCTGGTGCTCGGGTACCTGTTGGGCCATGGGGAGTTCTGCTGGGTTCGCTGAGGTGTGGTTGCGGCGCCATGGGTTGCCGGTGTCGCCGGACCGGGTCGAGGCGATGGTGGTGATGAACAGGCGGGTGCCGTGGGGCAGCTGGCCGTTTCGGGCGTTCCGTCATCTGATGAGGACCACGGGAAAGGTGCCGACGGGGTCGGAGATCGTCGGCCAGGTGGAGGTGTGGCGGGCTGCTCTGCTGGATTTCGCCGAGGCGTTCCCGGAGGGGCGAAGCCCGGCGCAGGCGTGGGTGGCGTCGATGTTCGCTCCATCTCCCAAGGGTGGGGCCAAGACCGTGTTGCCTGCGGAGGCCAGGGCGATGGTCAAGCTGGATCAGGCAGGTCGCCAGATCACTCCGGAGGCGATCAGGGATCTGGCGCCGCTGGTTTCGGGAGAACACCGTCACCCGAAAATCTGGAGGAGGCTGGTCCGGCGTGGGGCGCTGCCGACCGAAGCGGCCATGCAGGAACTGCTGACCCGCAGGACGAGCCCCGAGGTTCCGCTCACCCCGGATGAGGAGCGCGCAGCGGATGGCCGAGAGGCCGAGGTCGCCGGCTGGGTGGCCCGCTATGTGGAGGAATGCGGGCAGGGGCCGCTGTGGAGTGAGGTGTTCCAGGCGTTCGGGTGGAGACGGGCTCAGGGGCAGTTCTTGGTGAGGAAGTTGCAGCGACAGGACTGGCTGGTCTCCACCAGCAAGCAGCGTTCGCTTCGGCCCGGATCGCGCTGGGTGCAGGGCGCGGAGCCGGAGCTGCCTTCCCCGCGTGTCCCTCCGATCGAGGCTCGAACGGAGGCTTAGTCACCGCGACCGGTGGTGCCCAGGTCCGAGTCGGCCAAGGGCATGGCGATGGGTGGGCGCGCGGTCTGGTGGAGGCAGTTCACGTTCGTGTGATGGCGCGGACGCAGTCTCGGGCTGTTCGGGCTGCGCCGATGAGGGTGGCTGATCCGGGGCCGGTCCAGTCGCCGTAGCCGAGGAGGTGGAGGCGTGGCTCGGCAAGGGCGCGGGTGCCGTCGGTGGGGATGCGGCCGGTGTGGTCGCGGAGGCCGAGTGGAGTGAGGTGGCTGAGGGCGGGGCGGAAGCCGGTGCACCAGATGATCGCGTCGGCCTCTTGGGTGCGGCCGTCTGCCCAGGCGATGCCGGTGGTGGTGAGGCGGGTGAACATGGGGTGTGCGTGGAGGGCGCCGTTGTCGCGGGCTTGCCGGACGGACGGGACCATGACGATGTCGCCGAGCCCGGCGATGCCTTCGTCAGCGTGATCGCCGTTCTGCTGGGCAAGGTATCGGCGGGTGGCCAGGTCGAACAGGGCGCGGCCGTCGACGTCGTCGGGCAGGAAGCGTGGTGGGTGCTGGGTCGTCCAGGTGGTGGTGGCGCGGGGTGCGAGGTCGGCGAGGATCTGGGCGGCGGAGTTGCCGCCGCCGACGATGACCACACGTTGACCGCGGAACTCCTCGGGCGTTCGGTACTGGACGGTGTGGAGTTGTCGGCCTTGGAAGTCGCGTCGGCCGGGGTAGTAGGGCAGGTAGGGGCGCCACCAGGTGCCGGTCGCGCTGATCACGTGCTTCGCCCACCAGGACCGGGGGCCGCTGTCCAGCCGTAGCAGGTCGCCGTCCCGGGTCACGGCTTCGACTTTGACCGGGCGCGTGATGGGGAGCTGGTAGCGCTTCTCGTAGGCCGTCAGGTAGTCGACGACATGGGATGCGGGCGGGTTTCCCGGCTGTGTGGTGGACGGCATCGGCCATCCCGGGAGCGAGCTGTACTGGGCGGGAGAGAACAGACGCAGTGAGTCCCAGGCGTGCGGCCAGGCACCGCCGGGCTGATCCTGGGCGTCGAGGATCTCGAAGGCTAGGCCGGCTCGCCGCAGGTAGTAGCCGGCGGCGAGCCCGGCCTGGCCGCCGCCGATGACGGCGACGTCCAGCACCGGGCCGGACGGAGACGAGCTGGTCACGCCTGCCCTTGAGCGCCGGTCAGCTCGGCGGTGAGCTTCTCGATCCGGGCGCGGATCTGGTCGCGGATGGGGCGGACGGCGTCGACGCCTTGGCCTGCGGGGTCGTCGAGTTTCCAGTCGAGGTAGCGCTTGCCGGGGAAGGCGGGGCAGGTGTCGCCGCAGCCCATGGTGATGACGACGTCGGAGGCGCGGACGGCGTCGACGGTGAGGACCTTGGGGATCTCGGCGGAGATGTCGATGCCCTCTTCGCGCATGGCCTCGACCACGGCGGGGTTGACCTGGTCGGCGGGTTCGGAACCGGCGGAGCGGACCTCGACCTTGTCGCCGACCAGGTGGGTGAGGTAGGCGGCGGCCATTTGGGAGCGTCCGGCGTTGTGGACGCAGACGAACAGGACGCTGGGCTTGTCGGTCATCGGATTCCTCACGGGTTCAGGGCGCTGGTCAGGTCGGTGACGAGCGGGTTGACGGCCGCGTTCATCCCCGGCTCTCCAGTTGCTGGGGCGCGGGGGTGAAGCGGCGGCGTAGCCACAGCGAGACGTAGACGAGCGCGACCAGGACGGGGACCTCGATCAGCGGGCCGACGACGCCGGACAGAGCCTGTCCGGAGGTGACGCCGAAAGTGCCGATCGCGACGGCGATGGCCAGTTCGAAGTTGTTGCCCGCGGCGGTGAACGCCAGGGTCGCGGTCCGCGGGTAGGGCAGGTGGACGGCGCGTCCGAGGGCGAAGGAGCCACCCCACATCAGCGCGAAGTAGGCCAGCAGCGGCAGCGCGATGCGGGCGACGTCGGCGGGCTGGGAGGTGATCGTCTTCCCCTGCAGGGCGAAGAGGATCACGATGGTGAACAGCAGTCCGTACAGCGCGACGGGGCCGATGCGCGGCAGGAACCGCGACTCGTACCAGTCGCGCCCTCGGGCCTTCTCCCCGAAGCGGCGGGTGAGGTATCCGGCGAGCAGCGGGACGCCGAGGAACACCAGCACGTTCACCACGATCTTGCCGGTGGAGAAGTGCAGGTCGTTGGTGTCCAGGCCGAGCCAGCCCGGCAGGACCTGCAGGTAGAACCAGCCGAGCGCGCCGAACGCGATGACCTGGAACACCGAGTTGAGGGCGACGAGCACGGCGGCGGCCTCGCGGTCCCCGCACGCCAGGTCGTTCCAGATGATGACCATGGCGATGCAGCGGGCGAGCCCGACGATGATCAGGCCGGTGCGGTACTCGGGCAGGTCGGGCAGGAAGATCCACGCGAGCGCGAACATCACCGCGGGGCCGACCAGCCAGTTCAGCACCAGAGAGGAGACCATCAGCCGGCGGTCGCCGGTGACCGTGTCGAGCCGGTCGTAGCGGACCTTGGCCAGCACCGGGTACATCATGACCAGCAGTCCGAGGCCGATCGGCAGCGAGATCCCGCCCACCTCGACCTTGGACAACGCGTCGTCCAGGCCCGGAACCGCGCGCCCGAGCCCCAGGCCGACCGCCATCGCCACGATGATCCACACCGGCAGGAACCGGTCGAGGGTCGACAGCCCCGCGACGACCCCGGACTCATCGCGGCCGACGGTGGTGCTGTCCAAATCGGTGCCGGTCACGTACATGGCCTCTTTCGCTCGTCGGTGGACACCTGCCGGGCGGCGTCGGCCAGACCGGTCAACTGCGCGGCCAGGTCCTCCAGCGCCTCGGGACGGAGCCGGTAGTAGGTGAAGCGGCCGCACGGCTCGGTGTCGACCAAACCCGCGTGGCGGAGCGCGCGCAGGTGGTTGGAGATGTTCGTCTGCTTGGCCCCGGTCTCCTCGACCAGATGGCACGTGCACAGCGCCTCGCGGGCGAGCAGCGACACGATGCGCGCGCGCAGCGGATCGGCCAGCAGCCGCAACACATCATTATTCACTGACATCACCACAGAATGATAGGTTACCAGACCGCTGACCTGTGCAATTGCCGGGCCGATAGAGATCCGACCCGCACTATCGCGCGGTGATCAGGGGAGGCTAGAAGGGGGCCCTGGCGCGCTGGGCATACAGCTCAAAACCCGCGCTGAGCATGGAGGTTGCGGCCAGGGTGCACCAGTACAGGCCGCTGACCGGGCTGGTGAGGTGGATCTCGGCGATGTCGTTGCCTTTGGCTGAGCGGGCGGCGGTGACCTGTTTGTCGAGGGCGCTGAGGGTGCCGTGGGTGTCGCCGTGTGCCAGGGCGCTGCAGATGCTCCAGATGACCTCGGCGGTGTCGGAGGTGTATCCGGCGGCGGGTGCGGCGTCGCGGGCCATGTCCTTGTAGGACGCCGGAGTGGTCTTCATGATCTGTTCGGCTTCGGTGGCGGTGACGCCGAGGGCGGTGGCGAGCAGGGCGTGCAGGTCGGCGAGGGCCTGCTGCTTGGTCGTGGCGCCGGGCTGGTTCAGCAGGTCGCGGAGCCGGTGGGCGGCGCGGATCTCGTTGCGTTGCATCACCAGCCGCCGGGTGACGCGGCTGGCCCGATCTTTTGGCTGCAGCAGCCATACCGCGCGTGCGGCGTTCTCGATTCCCGCGCGGATCAGCGTGTACTGGGTGTGGATGGCCAGATGGACGTTGCCCTGCGGCGAGGCAGGCAGCATCGAGCGCAGTGAGAGGCGAAGGCCGAGTAGGTGGTCGTGGGCGACGGCTAGGCCGTGTCCGATGGATCATGTGTTGATCCAGAGCAGGGCGGTGACCAGGACAATCGCTGCCCGGTAGTTGCGGGCGAGTTTGTCGTAGCGG
>NZ_JBFAUU010000029.1:0-92843 GCF_040679435.1 Spirillospora sp. NPDC052269 | reverse complement strand
CGCTACGACAAACTCGCCCGCAACTACCGGGCAGCGATTGTCCTGGTCACCGCCCTGCTCTGGATCAACACATGATCCATCGGACACGGCCTAGGGCTGCCTGGCTTGGGGCCGCCCGGTTAGGGCCACGCGATTTGGGGCCCGCTCGACGTGGGCCTGCCCGGCTGGGCCCGCTCGGCGTGGGCCTGCCCGGCTGGGCCCGCCTGGCTTGGGCCTGCTCGGCTTGGGCCGGCGCGTTTGGGGCCTGCTCGGCTTGGGGTCGCGTGGTTTAGGGGCCGCCTGGCTTGGGACTGCCCGGTTCGGGCCCACGCGATTTGGGGTCCGCTCGGCTGCGTCCGCCTGGTTTTGGGTCGCTCGGCTGGGCTCGCGTGGCTTGAGGGGCGCGTTGTTTGGGCGGTGTGGCTTGGGGCCTGCGTTGCTCAGTCCGCATGGCGGGGGCGTGGCTTGGGGCCTGCGCGGCTTAGTCGCCATCGGTTGGGCGGTGTTGTTCAGCCTGCGTGGCTTGGGGCCTGCGTGGTTTGGGTGCGCATCGGTCGGGCGGTGTTGCATGGGTGGGGTGGCTTGGGGCTTGTGTGGGTTGGGTCCTATCGGTTGGGCGGTGTGGTTGGGGGCGTGGCTCGGTCTGGGGGGCTGGGGTGGGGTGGTGGGGCTTGCGCGGTGTGGAGGCCTTGTGGGAGGGGGTGCTTGGTGGGGGCTGGGGTGTTGCTTGGCGGGGGCGGGGTGGCTGGTGCCTTGGGTGGGGCTAGTGGGTGCCCCAGGTGTAGGTCTGTTTGCGGAGTTTGAGGTAGACGAAGCTTTCGGTGGAGACGACGCCGGGGACGGCTCGGATGCGGCCCAGGAGTTCGAGGAGTTGTTCGTCGTCTTCGCAGACCAGTTCCACGAGGATGTCGAAGGAGCCGGCGGTGATGACCACGTAGTCGATGGCCTCCACGTCGGCCAGGGCGTCGGCGATCTTCTCCAGGTCACCTTCGCACTTGACGCCGATCATCATCTGGCGGGAGAAGCCGAGCATGAGGGGGTCGGTGACGCCGACGATCTGCATGACGCCGGTGTCCAGGAGTTTCTGGACGCGCTGGCGGACGGCGGCCTCGGACAGGCCGACGGCCTTGCCGATCGCGGCGTAGGAGCGGCGGCCGTCCTGCTGGAGCTGCTCGATGATCTGCTTGGCGGTCTCGTCGAGCGGGACGGCGGCGCGGCGCGGGCCGCCGGCGGGTGGGCGGCGCTCAGGGGCGCGGTCCGACATGGTGGCGTCTCCTTGGTGCGGCATCAATGGGCAGGAGTCGGGCTGGTTGATGGATTCAGTCGTGAAACTGGATCGTAACAACGGAATCCCTTGTCAAAGAGGGGAGGCTCTGTCAGGGTCGGGGCCAACCACAGTTCCGGCTGCGGCGGCCATCAGGGAAGGGGTCGACGATGACCAGCGAGCAGGCGACCAGGCTGCGCAACTTTATCGGCGGCGAGTACGTCGACGCCAAGGACGGCAGGACGCTGGAGGTGGTCGACCCCAGCACCGGTGAGGTGTGGGCCTCGTCGCCCAACTCCGGCGCCGAGGACGTGGACGCCGCGTTCCGTGCCGCCGAGGGGGCGTTCCCCGCCTGGCGCGACGCCACGCCGAAGGACAGGTCGCTGGCCCTGCTCCGGTTCGCCGACGCCGTGGAGGCCCGCGCGGACGAGATCGTCGCCGCGGAGTGCCGGGACACGGGCAAGCCGCTGAAGCTGACCGCGGACGAAGAGATCCCGCCGATGGCGGACAACCTCCGGTTCTTCGCCGGGGCGGCGCGCATCCTGGAGGGCAAGGCCACCGCCGAGTACATGGCCGACCACACCTCCTCGATCCGGCGCGAGCCGATCGGGGTGTGCGCGCAGGTCACGCCGTGGAACTACCCGATGATGATGGCGGTCTGGAAGTTCGGGCCGGCGCTCGCGGCGGGCAACACGGTGGTGCTGAAGCCGTCCGACACGACCCCGGCGAGCACGTTGCTGCTGGCCGAGATCGCCGCCGAGTTCCTGCCGCCGGGCGTGTTCAACGTGGTGTGCGGCGACCGCGACACGGGGCGGGCGCTGGTCACGCACCCGACCCCGCAGATGGTGTCGATCACCGGAAGCGTCCGGGCCGGGATGGAGGTCGCCCGGGCGGCGGCCGACGATCTGAAGCGCGTCCACCTGGAGCTGGGGGGCAAGGCCCCGGTCGTGGTCTTCGACGACGCGGACATCGAGTCCGCGGCCCAGGGGATCGCCGGGGCCGGGTACTTCAACGCCGGACAGGACTGCACCGCGGCGACGCGCGTGCTGGTGGCCGAGCGGCTGGCGGACGACTTCACCGCCGCCCTCGCCGAGGCCGCGCGCGGCACGACGGTCGGCCCGCCGAACCCCGACGCGGACTCCGACTACGGACCGGTCAACAGCCAGGCCCAGCTCGAGCGGGTCATGGGCTTCATCGACCGCGCGCCCGACCACGCCCGGCTGGAGGCCGGTGGCGAGCGGGTCGGCGACCGCGGCTACTTCTTCGCCCCGACCGTCGTCAGCGGCCTGCGCCAGGACGACGAGATGGTGCAGAACGAGATCTTCGGCCCGGTGATCACCGTGCAGCGCTTCTCGGACGAGGAGCAGGCCGTCCGATGGGCCAACGACGTCAAGTACGGCCTGTCCGCGAGCGTGTGGACCCGCGACCACGGCCGCGCCATGCGGATGACCAAGGCGCTCGACTTCGGCGCCGTCTGGGTCAACACGCACATTCCGTTCGTGTCGGAGATGCCGCACGGCGGCTTCAAGCACTCCGGCTACGGCAAGGACATGTCGATGTACGGAGTGGAGGACTACACCCGGATCAAGCACGTCATGCACTACATCGGCGCCTGATCGCGGCCGTCGTCCGCGCCTGTCGGGACTGACCGTCCAGGCCTGATCGGACGGACCGTCTAGACGGAGCGTCCAGATGGATCGTTCGGACAGGCCGCTCGGACTGCCCCGTGGGAGCCTCGGCTCGCGACATGACACCGCCCCCGCCATGTCGCCGCCCCGCCGGTCAGACCGGCCGCGGGGTGGCGGATCCCCGGAATCCCGGGACTGAGCCCGGTCTCGTCCGGGTCGTCCGCCCCCGGGCCAAGGCGCCACCGCGCCGCCCCAGCGGGACGGTCCGACGATGTCGGACGTGTCTGGATCGAGGGCATCGGGTCGGCGAGCCCGGGCGCGGCGAAGCCCAGATCCCCGAGTCGGGGCGCCAGGGTGCGCTTCGGGCCCCTTGGGACGCCGCGGGGTGTTCCGGTGAGGGATGCCTTGGACGTTCGTGGTCCGTGTCGACCGACGCGCGTGGCCGCGGCCCCTGGCCTTCGCCGGTCGGGGAGGTCTTGGTCGCGGCGGTCGGGCGGGCGTGGCCGCGGCCTGCTCGGAGCGTTCGGGCGGACGGAGGTCATCCGGGCCGGTCGGGCGGGAGCCCGGCGGCTCCGGCTCAGATTGTCGATCTTGGCTTCTCGCGGCTGGGGAGAGTGGCGATGGAGTCGGAAGTCGATCGTCGGCACGGGAGGCGAATCCGTGTCGGCGCATAGCATCTGGACGTCGCTTCGGCGTGTCCACCGAGGTCAGGCCCGTGCGCGGGTCGGGCCGACGGCCGAACCCCCGGCGGGAGAGGCCACCCCCCAGGCGCTCCGTTCAGGGAGCGCAGCCCTCCGATCCCCGTGAAGGACCGTGTCATGACCGAGACCCAGCACGCGCCTCGGCGCGACGACCCCGGGCGTGCCGTGGACGCCGTTCCCGCGATCGAGCTCACCGGGGTGCGCAAGGAGTACCACGCGTACGGTGAGACCGTGGCGGCCGTCCAGGGCGTGGACCTCACGATCGCGCAGGGGGAGTTCTTCTCCCTGCTCGGGCCGTCCGGCTGCGGCAAGACGACCACCATGCGGATGATCGCGGGCTTCGAGGAGCCGTCGGCGGGCGAGGTGTACCTGCACGGCGAGTCCGTCACGGGGGTGGCGGCGAACAAGCGCGACGTGAACATGGTGTTCCAGTCGTACGCGCTGTTCCCGCACATGAGCGTGTTCGAGAACGTGGCGTTCGGGCTGCGCCGGAAGCGGACGCCGAAGGCCGAGATCGCCGAGCGCGTCACCGAGATGCTGAAGATCGTCGACCTGACCGGGCGGGAGAAGCGCCGTCCGGCGGAGCTGTCCGGCGGGCAGCAGCAGCGGGTCGCGCTCGCGCGGGCGCTGGTGAACCGGCCGCGGGCGCTGCTGCTGGACGAGCCGCTCGGCGCGCTCGACCTGAAGCTGCGGCAGGCCATGCAGGTCGAGCTGAAGCGGATCCAGCGCGAGGTCGGCATCACGTTCGTGTACGTCACGCACGACCAGGGCGAGGCCCTGACGATGTCGGACCGGATCGCGGTGATGAACGACGGCCTGGTCGAGCAGCTCGGCTCGCCGCGGGAGATCTACGAGCATCCGGCCAGCAAGTTCGTCGCCGGGTTCATCGGGACGTCCAACCTGCTGAGCGGGGAGGCCGTGGAGAGCGGCGGAGACAGGGCGACGCTGAGGCACGGCGACGGCGGGTGCATCTCGATCGTCCTGGCGGACGGGCAGAGCGTCGCGTCCGGGGACACCGTGGAGCTGACCGTCCGGCCGGAGAAGATGCAGATCACCCCGGAGGAGCCGGACAGCGGCCTGTGCCGGGTGCCCGGACGGGTCAGCGAGGTCGTCTACCTGGGCACGTCCACGAACTACAACGTCACCACGGACGCCGGGGCGGACGTCGTGGTCTTCGTCCAGAACGCGATGAACGCCGAGGACGTCGCGCGCCGCGGCGACAAGGTGTGGCTGTCCTGGGAGCCGCAGCACTCCTACCTGATCGGGAGCGCGGAGTGACGGGCGGCCTGCGTTCCGCGGATCCGGCTCTGCTGCGCGGGCTGACGACGCGGCGCGGGTTCCTCGGGGCCGTGGGCGCGCTCGCGGGCGCGGCGGCGCTCTCGGGATGCGGCATCCCGGGACGCGGCGGCAACGGGGTCGTCACCCAGGAGATGATCGACAAGTACTGGCGCGGACGCACCGGGAAGGGCCATGTGAACTGGGCGAACTGGCCCGGCTACATGGAGGACGACCACTCCACGATCAAGCAGTTCAGCAAGGAGACCGGGATCTCGGTCACCTACAAGGAGGCCATCCAGGAGGCCGCGGACTGGTTCGGGAAGATCCAGGCTCCGCTGGCCGCGGACCAGTCGATCGGGTTCGACCTGATGGTGGTCACCAACGGCATCCAGTTCACCGAGCTGGTCGAGCTCGGGTACCTCGCGCCGCTCGACCACAAGCGGATGCCGAACTTCGCGAAGTACGCGAGCGACAAGGCGAAGAAGCGGTCCTACGACCCCGGCAACGTCTTCAGCGTCCCGTACATGTCGGGCCTGACGGGCATCGCGTACAACACCAAGTACGTGAAGGAGCCGATCACCAGCATCCAGCAGCTCTTCGACCCGAAGTACAAGGGCAAGGTCGGGATGATGAGCGACTCGCAGGAGCTGGGGAACTTCGGCCTGTTCTCGCTCGGCATCGACCCGGAGAAGTCCACCGAGGACGACTGGAAGCGCGCCGGGGACGTCCTGCGGAGGCAGCGCGACAAGGGGATCGTCCGCAAGTACTACGAGCAGGGCTACATCGACGCCGTCACCAAGGGCGACGTCTGGCTGACGATGGCCTGGTCCGGTGACGTGTACACGCTGTCGAGCCCGGACGTGAAGTTCGTGGTGCCCAAGGAGGGCGGCACGATCTGGAGCGACTGCATGATGCTGCCGAAGACGGCGGCGAACCCGGTGGACGCGGTCCGGCTGATGGACTGGCTGTACACGCCCCAGAACAACGCGCCGCTGACCGAGTTCATCAACTACGTCACGCCGGTGCCGGGCGTCCAGGACGTGATCAAGCAGAAGGCGGCGACCGCGACCGGCGGGGACAAGGCCGATCTCGACCGGCTCGCGACCAGCCCGCTGGTGTTCCCGAGCGCCGAGGACTACGCGAAGCTGCGCACCTTCCGGGCGCTCACCAACACCGAGCTGCCGCGGTTCCAGAAGGTCTTCCAGACGATCCCGCAGGGGGCCTGAGCGATGTCACGGCTGCGCGGGGCGCTGACCCCGTACCTGATGATCCTGCCGGGCGGGCTGTGGATGGCGGTGTTCTTCGTCGTCCCGCTGGTCTTCATGTTCTCGGTGTCGCTGATGACCGGGAACATCATCGACGGCTTCAAGCAGACCTGGCACTGGCAGAACTACACCGACGGCTTCCACACCTACGGCGACAAGCTGCTGCGGTCGCTCTGGTACGGCCTGATCGCGACGGCCGCGTGCATCGCGCTCGCCTATCCGGCCGCGTACTGGATCGCGTTCAAGGGCGGACGGCGCAAGTCGACGTACCTGTTCCTGCTCCTGCTGCCGTTCTTCGTGTCGTTCGTGCTGCGGACGCTCGCGTGGAAGCTCGTCCTGACCGACAACGGGCCGCTGCTCGGGCCGCTGCGGAACCACGGGCTGCTGCCGAAGGACTTCCACATCCTGGACAGCGGGTTCGCGGTGATCTCCGGGCTGACCTACAACTTCCTGCCGTTCATGGTGCTGCCGATCTACGTGGCGCTGGAGCGGATCGACTACCGGATCATCGAGGCGTCCTACGACCTGTACGCGAGCCGGACGCAGGCCTTCCTGCGGGTCGTCCTGCCGCTGTCGCTGCCGGGCGTGTTCGCCGGGGTGATCATGACGTTCGTCCCGGTGGCGTCCGACTACGTCAACTCCGAGGTGCTGGGCGGGCCGAACAACGTGATGATCGGCCACATCATCCGCACCGAGTACTTCGACAACAGCTCCTACGCGCTCGCGTCGGCGCTGTCGTTCTCCCTGATGGCGATGCTGCTCGTCGGGATCTTCGCCTACGCCCGCGCGCTGGGCACCGAGGACGTTCTGGAGGCGGCGGGACGATGACGACGACCCTTGAGAAGCCGGCCACCGGCGCGCCGGCCGCCGTCCGGCGGCGGCGTCGCCGGGTGGAGCGGGACGGGCTGGGCCTGCGGATCTACACCTGGCTGATCATCGGGTGGCTGATGCTGCCGATCGGGATCATGATCCTGTTCGGGTTCAACGACACCCACAGCAAGCAGAACTTCCAGTGGGAGGGCTTCACGCTCCGCTGGTACCGGCACCTGTTCGACAAGAGCGACCTGACCCAGGCGCTCTGGAACTCGCTGTCGATCGCGCTGCTCAGCACCGTGATCACGACCGTCCTCGGGACGTTCGCCGGGATCGCGCTCGGCCGGTTCCGGTTCCGGGGCAAGGGTATGACCAACCTGGTGCTGTTCGCCGCGATCTCCTGCCCGGAGATCGTGATGGGCGCCTCGCTGCTGTCGATGTTCGTCAGCCTCGACCTGCCGCGCGGCTACTGGACGGTCCTGATCGCGCACGTGATGTTCTCGATCTCGTTCGTCGCGGTGACCGTCCGGGCCCGGGTGGTCGGCCTCGACCCCAAGGTCGAGGAGGCCGCCAAGGACCTGGGGGCCGGGCCGGTCGAGACGTTCCGGCTGGTCACGCTGCCGATGATCATGCCGGGCGTGGTCTCGGGCGCGCTGCTGGCCTTCGCCCTTTCGATCGACGACTTCGTCATCACCAACTTCACCAGCGGCTCGACGGTGACCTTCCCGCTGTGGGTGTACGCCTCGACCCGCACCGGGACCCCGCCCCAGGTGAACGTGATGGGGACCCTGATCTTCGCGGCCGGCGTGGTGCTGGCCGTGATCTCCGCCCGGCGCGGCGCGCGCCGCACGTGACCGGGTGACGATTCCCCCCGCCGCGCCCGTCGGCGCGGCGGGGGACCGAGGGAGTTGGAAATGTGAATCCGCTGAGGGCACTCGCCGACGCCGAACCGGTCTCGTTCTGGCTGGCGGACGGTGGACGACCCGAACCCGGACCCGCGCTCGTCGGGGACCACGCGTGCGACCTCGCCGTCATCGGCGGCGGCTACAGCGGGCTCTGGACGGCGCTGCGCGCCAAGGAGCGCGACCCGTCCCTGGACGTGGTGGTGCTGGAGGCCGACCGCGTCGGCGGCGCCGCCTCCGGACGCAACGGCGGCTTCTGCGCCGCCAGCCTGACCCACGGCATCGGCAACGGCATGGAGCGCTGGCCGGACGAGATGCCGCTGCTCGAACGCCTCGGCATGGAGAACCTGACCGGGATCGCCGACACGCTCACCCGCTACGGCATCGACGCCCAGTGGGAGCCCACGGGCGAGTTGGCGGTCGCGACCGAGCCCTGGCAGCTGGACGGCCTGCGCGAGGAGGCCGAGACCGCCGAGCACCTGGGCCGTGACCTCGTCCAGCTGGACGCCGACGAGGTCCGCGCGCAGATCGGATCCCCGACCTACCTGGGCGGGCTCTGGGACCGCGACGGCGTCGCGATGGTTCATCCGGCCCGGCTCGCTTGGGGACTTGAGGAGGCGTGCCGCTCCCTGGGCGTCCGCATCCACGAGAACACCCGCGTCACCGGCCTGGCCTCCGACCGGCGCGGGGACATGAAGATCAGCGGCGCGTACGGGTCGGTGAGGGCCCGCAGGGTCGCGCTCGCGACCGGGGCGTTCTCGCCGCTGCTGCGCAGGCTGCGGCACTACCTCGTCCCGGTCTACGACTACGCGCTGGTCACCGAGCCGCTGTCGGCCGAGCAGAAGGCCGCCATCGGCTGGAGTTCCCGGCAGGGCGTCGGCGACAGCGCCAACCAGTTCCACTACTACCGGCTCACCGCGGACGACCGGATCCTGTGGGGCGGGTACGACGCGATCTACCACTACGGCAACGGCGTGCACGCCGAGCTGGAGCGGCGCCCGCGGACGTTCGCCACCCTCGCCCGGCACTTCTTCACCACGTTCCCGCAGCTCGAAGGGGTCCGCTTCAGCCACGCGTGGGGCGGCGTCATCGACACCTGCAGCCGGTTCAGCGCGTTCTACGGCACCGCGCACGCCGGACGGCTCGCCTACGCCGCCGGGTACACCGGCCTCGGCGTCGGCGCGACCCGGTTCGGCGCGGACGTCATGCTCGACCTGCTCGGCGTCGGCCTGCGGCCCGGCGAGCAGACCGAGCGGACGCGGCTGAGGATGGTCCGGTCCAAGCCCGTCCCGTTCCCGCCCGAACCGCTGCGCTACGGCGTCATCGAGCTGACCCGCCGCGAGATCGCCCGCGCCGACCGCAACGCGGGACGCCGGGGGCCGTGGCTCGGCCTGCTCGACCGCCTCGGCCTCGGCTTCGACAGCTGAACCGACGGCTTGATCCGAGCCGAGTGTTGCGCCGGACCGCCTCTTCGGTGGTCCGGCGCGGCGCGTTCAGGGCCTGCGGCCGATGATGACGGTCGCGTTCCAGTCCTCGTCGGTCGCGATGCGGGGTTCGAGGCCGCCCGCGACGAAGGCGGACAAAGCGGCCTCGGCCTGGCGCTCGCTGATCTCGCTGAGCAAGTGGCCGCCCGGGGAGAGCCAGCCGGTGGCGTCGGCGGCGACGCGGCGCAGGACGCTCAGGCCGTCCTCGCCGCCGTCCAGGGCCACGCGGGCCTCATGGTCGCGGGCCTCGGACGGCAGCAGCCCGATCTCGCCGGACGGCACGTAAGGGACGTTCGCGAGCAGCACGTCGACGCGTCCGCGCAGGGATCCGGGCAGGGCGTCGAACAGGTCGCCCTCGTGGACGCGTTCCGCCGGCAGGTTCAGGCGCGCGTTGGCGACGGCCGCCGGATCGATGTCGGCGGCGTGGAGTTCGAGACCGTCCACGGCGGCGGCGAGTGCGGCGCCGAGCGCGCCGGAGCCGCAGCACAGGTCCACGGCGACCCCGCCCGGACGGGCCAGCGCGGCGGCCTCGCGGATCAGCACCTCGGTGCGGCGGCGGGGCACGAAGACGCCCTGCTCCACGGTGATCCGCAGGCCGTGGAACTCGGCGAAGCCGACGACGTGCTCCAGGGGTTCGCCGTCCGCGCGGCGGGTGACCATCGCGTCCACCTCGTCCGGGGAGGACGCGGCGGCGAGGATCAGTTCCGCCTCGTCCTCGGCGAAGACGCATCCGGCCTTCCGCAGGCGGGCCGCGATCTGCGTGATCTCGGCGGGCTCAGCGGGCTCTGTGAGGTTCGTGGGGGTCATGTCAGTGGCCGACCGAGCCGTCCATGAGTTCGCGCATGATGTCGATGTGGCCCACGTGCCGGGCGGTCTCGGTGGCCATGTGCCCGAGCATCCAGCCGGCGGTGGCGTGGCCGGACGATGCCAGCGGGGCGTGCACGGCCACGTGGTCCAGGGGCAGGGCCGCGACGATCTCGTCCGTGCGGGCGCACTGGCGGGTGTAGTCGTCGAGCAGCCGTATGAAGGGCACGTCGTCGACGTAGAACTCGGCGTCGGGGTCCTCGGCCGTCCAGGGGGCGCGTTCGGGCTCGTCCAGCAGGATGTGCTCGAACCACCAGTGCTCGACCCAGCGCAGGTGGCTGACCACACCGGCCACGGACATCAGCGGGGACGTCGCCGAGAACAGGTGCTTGTGGGCGAACTCCTCGGAGAGGCCCTCGCACTTGCGGTGGACGTTGACCCGCTGTGCCTCGAGGAAGCCGTTCAGGCGGGCGCGTTCGTCGCCACGGCCGGGCACGTACATGCGCTCCATGACCTCATCCTCGCAGCACGAACGGGCGGTTCGTCACGAATTTTAGTCGGGGGAGGCGTCCCGCGAGCCGAAGACCAGGGACGACACCTCCAGGTACAGCTGCTCCGGGTACGGCATGTAGGTGACGTGGTCGAAGCCCTGGTTCTGGCCCGCCGACTCGACGAGGAACTCGCCGTAGCCCAGCATCCGGCCGAGGACGGACCGGTCGAACCGGATGTCGGTGACCTTGGCGAGCGGCATCATCGCGACCTGGCGGTTCAGCACGCCGGTGATCATCATGATCCGGTGCTCGGTGACCAGGAAGAACTGGATCGACCAGGCGAACACCTTCCAGAGGAGGTAGCCGAGCGAGCCGATCCACAGGAACCAGATCCAGGCGAAGCCGGTGAGCGCGCTCACGGCCGTGCACAGCACGAGGGTGAGGAACGCGGCGGAGACCGGCAGCAGCAGCGTCGCCGGATGCTGGCGCACCGCGATGACGTGGCCCTCGTAGTCCATCAGATAACGGTCGACGGTCCGCGATCCGGCGTCCCGGAAGACCATCATGTCCTGCATGTTCATGGTCGCGTCCTCGTCGTGATCTGTAAGCCCCAACGGTAGCGGACCAACGGCCCGCCGGGCACTGGCCGCGGGCGCAGACTCACGGCACCGCGTCCCCCCGGGCCGGTGGGGCAGGAGGGAGCCGCGGGGCCTCTGGGGAGGGGTTTCCCTTGGGGACGCGACTCGCCCTTGTGCGCGCGCGTCCTGGTAATGATGATGTTGCGCATGGACGCCGCGCGGGAGCCCTGGCCGGGAACCGAAGCCGAGCCGATGGGTGCGCGCGGGCCCAGTGGCGCGTTCACCCCGGACGTCACCGGACGGCCCGTATGGCGGCTCCTGGTGCGCGGCATCGGCGTGTACATGCCGGGCTGGGCCGAGCCGCCCGGCACGTTCACCGTGGCCGTGCCGCACGGACGCGGCGAGTTCGGCGCGCCTCCGCAGGACGGCTTCGGAGGCGCCCCCTGGGACGTGCCCGAGACGTCGCTTCCGCCGGGGTTCGGGCCGCCCGCGTTCGTCACGGGGGAGTCCGGGTTCGGGCTGCACCTTCCCGAGCGGCGCAAGGGCCTGGAGCCCGACCGCGAGATCTACGTGCGCGGCCAGGAGAACCCGAGCTTCGGCATCGTCATCGCGGGGCCCGCGTCGGCCGTCGGCAGCCGTGTCGTGGACGCGGAGAGCCTCGTCCGGTTCGCGCGGAAGCTGACGTTCGAGGAGCTCTTCGAGCCGGGGGACGCGTCGTCGGTCCCGTACGCGGTGCGCGCCGCTCGGGCCGTCCAGAACGTCGTGCTGCTGGACCGCGGGTCGGGGATCGGGCTGTGCGCCGAGGCCGACCAGCGGACCGGGACGGCGCGCTGCCCGGTGTTCGTGCGGCTCGGCGGCCCGGCCGAGCGGACCGTCCGCGCCTACGCGCTCGCGCCCCAGGCGGTCAGCTCCCACAGCTGATGCGCCGGGAGGCGGCGGAGCCGGACGATCGCGGTGGACGGGTCCCAGTAGACCTCGTCGTTCTCCAGCTCCAGCGACTGCGCCGGGTCGAGCACGGCCGCGACCAGCTCCTCCCGCGTCCGGACGGCGAGCAGCGGCCCGATCTGCGCGACCGCGCCCGCGCTCTCGTACAGCACGCGCAGCAGCGACTTCAGCGCGGCCTCGTCCTCGGGGGCGCGGCCCGCCGGAACGACCGCCCGGAGGGACGGTTCGCGGCTGAGGCCGCCCGCCGTTCGGCCTCCGAAGGACGCCGGGGCGCCGCCGGGCGTCAGGTCCGCGCCAGTCGAGATGAGCAAGGCGGTGAACGCCCCGGCCAGTTCCTCCATGTGGCGTCCGCCGAGGAAGTAGCGGCGGTGGTCCGGGGCGCCGGGGCCCTGGCCGTCGGCGTCCTCGACCGTCCGGAACCGCACCTGGAGGCCGTTGGCGCGCAGGCACGCCTCGTACAGCTCGCCGAGGATGTCCTGGAGCTGGTCGTCCCGGCTCCACAGCCGCCCGGTCGCGGTGACCGACAGGCCGTCGCCGCCGACCCGGGGACGGCCCGCGAGCGCGGACGCGACGGCGCTGTCGAGCTCGCCCTCGGTGTACCGGAGCAGCTCGGCGACGACGTCCTCGACGTCCTCCAGGGTGCGGGTGAGGGCGCGCTGCAGCTCCAGCATCTCGGCGCCGCCGCGCTCGACCTCGGCCAGGCGCGCGACCGCCTCGTCCACCCGGCCCGCGACCTCCGCGCCACCGCCCGCCGTGACCGAGCGCACCGAGTTCTCCATCTCGCCGAGCTTGCGGCGCAGCGCGGCCAGCGTGATCCGCTGCTGCTCCAGCTCCTGCAGCCGCCCGGACTGCGAGCGCACGTAGGAGTCGGCCTGGTGGACGAGCCGGGCCAGCTCCTCGACCTGCCCGGAGTTGTCGCGCAGCCGCGAGTCGAGCGCGGGCAGCACATCGCGCTTGACCCGGGCCAGCTCGGCGGTGAGCTGCTCGCCGACCGTCACCAGCACGCCGTTCTGCTTGGTGACCTGGTCGTTCAGCTCGTCCACGCGGCGGGCGAAGGCGCGGGACTGCTCCTTGCTCTGGCGACCCGCCCACAGTTCCATCGCCCCGACCACGACGCACAGCACCACCAGGACGAGCGTCGTCATGGCACCCCTCAGGACTGCGGTGGACGTTTCCTGCGTGTTTTGATCGCGACCATAACTTACGATCACGGGACGCGACCGGCACTTACGTAACCGATGGATCTCAGTGACCCACCGGTAGCAATCGTCCGAATCTCCCGGACGGGACGGGGTCCGCGGGCCCCGCGCGGGCCTCGCGGTCCCGTCCAGGAGGCGTCACTCGCAGCCCTCGAACTGGGGGACGGTCTTGGTGAAGACGAGTCCGCTCGACCGGAACTGGTTCGCCAGCAGCTTCGCCGGGATGTTCTGCTGGTACATCTGCGTGATCGCCTTGTTGACCGCCTCGCAGCCGTCCACGTCGCCCTGCTTGATGCCGATACCGTACGGCTCGTCCGAGAACGAGGTCTTCACCAGCGTCAGCGGGGGACCACCGCCGGCGGCGTTCTTGGCGAACAGCCCGGCGAGGATCAGGTCGTCGGTGGACACCGCGTCGAGCTCTTTGGAGACCAGCTTGTTCAGGCAGTCGTTGTAGCCCGCCGCCTGGACCGGCAGGGCGGGGACGCCGCGCTCCTTCTGGACGCGTGGGAACGACACCGACCTCGGCACCATGCAGACCTTGCGTCCCGCCAGGTCGTGGACGGTCTTCACCCGCGCGGCGTCGGCCGCCCGCACGAGGATGCCCTGGTGTGCGACGTAGTACGGCCCGGCGAACAAGACCTTCGTCTTGCGCTCGGGGGTGATCGAGTAACTGCCGACGACGAGGTCGACCGTGCCGTCCTGGAGCCACCCCTCGCGTTTCTCGGCGGTGATCGTCTTGAACCGGACGTCCGAAACATGCATGAAGTGGGCGACCTGCCGGGCGATGTCGATGTCGAAGCCCTGGTAGTCGCGGCCCTTCAGCTGACCGAGGCTGGGCTGGTCGGCGTAGACGCCGATGACCAGCGTGTGCTTGTGCGCGACGGACGACTCCGACGCGCCCGCGATCCCGCACCCCGCGACGGCCGCCGCCGCGGCCACGCCCAGGGCCGCGGCTCCGAACCACCTCGTCCGCCCCTGAGCCGGGTGACTGCGCATCCCTCGCCTCCTCATCGGTACTCCGCCAGGCGGGGCCGGATGCCCACGACGAGCAGCAGCACGACGACCAGGCCCGCGATCGGCAGCGCGTACTGCCAGCCGGCGGTGCCGCCCTTGCCGTTCTTCATGGCCTTGTCGAACGTCGACTGGTGCACGGCGGCGAGCTTGAGCAGGCTCTCGTCGTAGGCGGCGTAGTCGGTCGCGGCCTGCCCGGTCTGCAGGGAGATCGCCTGGGTGCGGTTGCCGGCCGCGACCAGGTCGCGCATCTGCCGGTCGTTCGCCTGGAACTTCTTGAAGCCGCCGAGCACGTCGCCCAGGGCGTGCGCGTCGCTGCTCGCGCGGTGCCCCTCGGTGCCCAGGAAGCCGAGGATGGGTTGTTGCTTCCCGCTGGTCTTGAGCGACTTCAGCGCCCTGACCTCGTCCTGGTATCCGGCGAGATTGTCGGCAGGCAGGTAGAGGACGGTCTGGGACTTGCTCTGGAACACCTGCTCGTAGGTGTCGGCGCGTGCCGGGTCGAGCAGGAACCGCGTCTGGTCGGCCTGCGCGCTGCTGCCGATCGCGCGCGCACGAGCCAGCGCGAGAATCGAGTCGAACCCGTCCTTCTTGGCCTTGGACAGCGCTGACGCCTCGCTTCCGAGCATCGCGGCCGTCCAGGCGACGACGACCAGGACCGCGACCGTCGTGAGCGCGAGCGGAAGGTTCAGCAGCCGCCGGAAGCGCTTCGCCATGGACCACTGGAACCCGGCCAGGAGCACGAGCAGGACGAGCCCGGTGACGAGCACGACGGTGCGGCCTGTCAGCACCGCGGACCGCTTGTCCTCGTAGGTGTGCCGGACGATCGTGCCGTTGTCGAGCGTCAGGTTGTACGCCTGCGGCAGCAGTTCCAGCTTCATCATGTCGGTCGCGGTGCGGTACAGCGCCGTGACCTTGCCGGACGGCGGCCCGGGGGCGTGCGGGGCGTTCTCGTCCTGGAGCAGCGCCCTCCCGGCGAGCTGCTCGTAGCGGCCCAGCGCGTCCAGCAGGGACCGGGCGGTCTGGCGCTCGGTGGCGTCGCGGGCCAGCCGCGCCGCCTGGATCAGCGCGTCGTCGGCCTTGCTGCGGCTCGCGTCGTAGCGGGCGAGCGCGTCGTCGCGGTCGGACTTGTGCGCGGGCCCGTCGCCGACCAGCAGCGCGTGCGCGAGCTGCGCGTCCATGTCGGTGAGGCGGAAGTAGAGGTCGCCGGTGGCGATGACCTGCGGGCCCGCCGTGTCGATGACCTTGACGCCGGTGCGCGCGTCGTCGACCCCGTTCCAGGCGAGCAGGAGCAGCGCCACAAGGACGACCACGACGCCCGCCACGAAGGCCCGGATACGTCCGGAATTGGTGCGCGGTATCGCCCGGCGGACGCCCTTGCGCGGTGGCAGAGCCGCGGCTCGTGCGCGCACGTCCGCAAGGCCCGGCCGGACACCGCCGGACGGAACGGGCGGCCCGCCCTGGGGAGCGGGCGCCGGCGCGGGGGGAGCGCCCCCCTGCTGCTGGACGGCCGTCATGTCGTCCCGCCTCTCATGAGCGTGATGGTCGTCCAGGCCCCGACGTGGACGCGGTCGCCCTCGCCCACCGGGACCTCCACGTTGTTCGGGATCGGGGCGGTCGAGCCGTTCACGCACGTCCCGTTGGCCGATCCCGGGTCGACGAGCGACCAGCGGCCGTCGGTGCGGGCGAGCAGCACCGCGTGGGTGTGCGAGACGCCCGGGTCCTCCGGGGCCTGGCGCAGGTCGATCTGCGGGTCGGTGCCGCGGCTCGGGCTGCGCCGTCCGATCAGCACCCGGTCCCCGGTGAGCGGGATGCGGCGCTCGGGCGCGAACGGCGGGAACACGATGCGCGCCGCGTCCGGGCCGTTCATCGCGATCACCGCGTCGTAGTACGACCGGTCGGCGACGATCACCGCGACCCACTCCTGCTGCGACGGTCCGGGCGGAACCGGGGGCGGCGTCACGGGCGGTTGCGGGGGACCTGGCGGCGTCACCGGCGGGCCCGGCTGGGGGCCCAGGGACGGCCCCGGCGGCATGGGCGGCCCCGGTGTCGGGCCGGGCGGCATGGGCGGGTTCGGCGCGGGCATCGGGTTGGACGGCTCGCCCCCGGCCGGATGGGGGCTGGGCCGCCCGCCGCCCGTGGCGAAGTCGTAGCCGCACTGCTCGCAGAACCGGTCCGCGGCGGGGGTGCCGCAGTCCGGGCAGGGCACGCCCGGCGCGGGCATCGCCTGCGTCGACATCCCCGCGGTCTGCGGTGCCTGCGGCGCGCCCATGGCGGGCGGCAGGGGCGGTGGCGAGGGCGCCCCGCCGATGCGCTCGCCGCAGACGTCGCAGTAGTCGTCGGAGCCGGACGTGTGCCCGGCGGGGCAGACAGCCATGATCAGTCCTCGGAGCGGCGGGTGCGGACCGTCTCGTCCTTGCGCGTCCGGACGGTCTTGGTGGACGTGGTGTCGAGGGACATCTCGTCGGCCTTCTCCACGTTCGCCTTCAGCCGGACGGTGCCGGTGGCCGGGTCGAGCACGTCCACGACCTTGCGCAGCGCCGCGGTCACCGCCTCGTTGCCCGCCTCGTCGGCGAGCTTCACGGCGCGCCCGAGCCGGGCGGTCGCGGTGTCGAGGTCGCCGTCCCGGCGGGCGGCCAGGCCCTCCTGGATCACGTCGGCCAGCTCGGACTGCCCGGTGTAGTGCGCCACCCGCGCGTTGATCTTGGTGGAGAGGGCCTCGTCGTCGGTCCACTGCGCGAGGACGTTGCCGGTGGCGAGGACCTGCGCCTCCTGGCCGGGACCGCCCGGCACCACCAGCTTCACCCAGGCCGCGCGCAGCTCCTTGCCGACCTCGCCGGGCGGCACCTCCACGCAGATCTGGTAGTCGCGGTTCTCCGAGCCCCACGCGCCGAGCGGGTAGTCGCCCGCCTGCGGCCCGGCCTCGGCGCGCATGGCCGACAGGTCCGCGACGTTCGGCATGACCTGCTTGACGAACTTCAGCCGCGCGGTCTGCGGCGTCCACACCCGCAGCGCCACGTCCGCGACGGCCTTGCCCATCGCCGCCTCGGTCATCGCGCGGAAGTCGGCGACCAGGTCGGCCGGGTCGGCGACGATGTCCACGGTGCCGAGCAGCGCGTTGGAGACCTTGCGCAGCTCGGCGACCTCCCAGTCGGTGCCGACGCCGCGGCAGTCGCAGACGAACCGTCCCTTGCAGCGGAACAGCACCGCGTCCAGCTCTTCCGGCGACTCGTGCTGGTTCTTGCCGTCGGTCAGCAGGATCGCGTGCCGGACGCCGTCCTGGTACGGGTCGAAGAGCTGGTCGGCCAGCCGCAGCCAGGAGCCGATCGCGGTGCCGCCCCGCGCGGCGAGCCGCTTCAGCTCGGCCTTGGCCGCCGCCCGGTTCCGGTCGTTGGCGGGCACCAGCGTCGCCTGCTGGGGGAACACCATCTGCGCGGTGTTGGACCCGGACACCACCGCGAACATCACGCCGTCCCGGAGGGTGTCCACGGCGGTCTGCGCGGCGGCGATCGCCGAACGCAGCTTGGTGTCGGGGTAGGTCATCGAGCCCGAGGTGTCGATGATGATGACCTCGGCCGCCCGCGTCGCCGGCGCCGCCGCGGCCGTCCCGCCCCCGGCCGACTCGACCGAGACGATGGCGTGCACCTCGCGTCCGCCCTCGGGGAGGAACTTGTTCTGGTCGATCTTGACGGTGAACTGCGGCTGGTCGCTCATCGGGCCTGCTCCGTGCTCGGGGCGGCCGCCATCGGGAGCACGGCCACCGTGATGTTGTCGCGTCCGCCCGCGTCCAGGGCGTGGCGCACCAGGATCCTGGCGGCGCCGGTCGGGTCGGCGGCCGGGTCGGCCTGCGCGTTCCGCAGGACGGCCGCCAGGTCGCCGGCGCCGGGGAAGTAGTTCCAGAGGCCGTCGCTGCACACCAGCAGCGTGCCGGGCCGGTCCGGAACGAAGCTGCGCACGTGCGGCCGGACCTCGCCGGCGTCCGCGCCCAGCCAGGCCGTGATGACGTGCGCGTTCGGGTGCGCCTCGGCCTCCGCCTCGGTGAGCGCGCCGGACGCGACCATGAACGCGGCCCACGAGTCGTCGTCGGTCATCCGCCGGGACGGTCCGAGCGGGAGCTTGTCGGCGTCCGGGGAGGTCGCGTTCGGGTCGCCCCGGAGGTCGGCGGTCACGGCCGCCGAGTTCAGCTCCCCGGTGTCGGCGAGGTCCCCCGTGCCGGACGTGTCGGTCTCGCTCAGCCAGTACGCGCGGCTGTCGCCGACCCAGCCCACGGTCACGCCGTCCGGGCCGGTCACCGCGGCGACGAACGTGCAGGACGGCGCGGCCTCCGGGGACTCGGCGAGGCCGGTGACGGCCACGAGAGCCTTCTGCACCGCCGCCCGCACCGCCTCTCCCGGCGCCGTGCCCGCCCCCACCGCCGTGGCGATCTCGGACGCGGCGGTGTCGGCGGCCGCGCGGGACGCGGTCTCCGGACGCGGCGACGACCCGACCCCGTCGCACACCACCGCCGCCACACCGGTGTTGTGCAGGGCGATCGCGAACGCGTCCTCGTTGCGCGCGTACCGCTTGCCCCGGTCGCTCACCCCCGCCACCGGGCCGCCCGGCGTCGCGAGCTCGACCTCCAGGTGGTCGCGGTCGGCGGGCTGCTTCATCCCGCAGTGCTCGCAGTAGCCCTCGCCGTCGACGGCGGCCTCGCCGCAGCCGACGCACCGGGGCTTGCCGGACGGGCGTGGGGCGCCGTTCCCGGGCCGTCCCGCGATCAGCTGGCGGCCGCAGTTCTCGCAGAACGCCTCGCCCGGGTACACGACCACGCCGCATTTCGGACAGGCCAGTTCGGCGGGCTTCACCGCGTTCTGCTCCCTTCCGGTCGGGTTCATGCCGGTCAGCCGTCCAGGGGGCGGCTCCATGCGGGTCGGCTCCCTCCGCGCGGCGGCGTCCTCCGCGTTCGCTTCTCCCGCGCCCATGCCCCAGGCGCCCTCACCCGTGGACGATCCGTTCGCGGCGGTCTCGTTCGCTTCCACAGCGGTGTCGTTGCCCTCCCCGTTCATGTCCCCGTTCTCGTTTCCGTTCACAGCAGCGTCCGCGGACGGACGGCGTTGGCGGCGTCGACGAGCAGCCGCTTCTCCTCACGGTCCCGGGTGAGGCGGGCGAGCGCCCGGTAGGTCCCTTCCAGATGGCGGCGCAGCGGCTGCTCGGCCAGCGGCACGCCGAAGACGTCACCGCCCTGGGGCGGCGCGGGCACCCCGCCCGGAGCCCGCCCGCGCATCGTCCAGTCGAGGGCGGCCTCCAGCACCTCGGCGGTCAGCAGGTCGCGGCGCTCCCCGGTCAGGTCGAGCCGCTCCAGCCGCCGCGCGGCGCTGATCAGGTCGCCCGGGTTCAGCTGTGCGGCGTCCCGACCCCGCACGGCGACGCCGACGGCCGCGATCTGCGCCGGGACGAACCGGATCGACGTCGCCGGGACCGAGTCGAGCACCCCGACCGCGCCCGGACGGTCGTTCGCGGCGAGCTTCAGCCGCGCCAGTCCGAAGGCGGCGTTGATGTGGCTCCGGTCGGTGCGCCAGACCGTCTCGTAGAGGCGCGCCGCGCCCTGCGGGAAGCGGTGCTCCCGGCACGCGGCGAGCGCCATCTTCGGCGCGAGCTCGCCGGGCATCAGCGAGTAGAGCCGGTCGAACGCGGCGTCGGCGGGCTCGATCCGGCCCGCCGCGAGCAGCGCGACCGCCCGGTACCACTCGATCCGCCAGTCGTGCGGACGCTCGGCCGCGACCTCCCGCAGCAGGTCCTCGGCCCGGTCCGGCCGGCCCAGCTCGATCCGGACGCGCGCCAGGGTCAGCTTCACCTCGGGCGTGCGGACGGGCGCCGCCTCGATCGCCGCGGCGAGCTGCTCGGGCTCCAGCGCGGTGAGGCCCGCGAGGAAACCGGCCGCCGGGTCCGTGCCGTCCACCAGGGGGGCGGGCAGGGAGACGGCGAGCTGCGCGGGGGTGAGCGCGGGCAGCGCGGGGGCGAGCGTGTCGCCGGCCGCCGCCGCGTCGGCGGCGTCGCCGGACGCGAACCGCTCCGGCCCGAACAGCCCGGACGGGGCCTGCCGCGGGTGCCCGTCCTCGGCGGCGAGCACCTCGCGCAGCACGCCGAGGAGCTGGTCGGCCATCTCCTCGGCGTCCTGGAACCGCTGCTCCGGGTCGAGGTGCGTGGCGCGGCGCAGCAGCCGGTCGAACGACTCGTACGCGGCCAGCAGCGGGACGTCCGCGCGCGGCGGGATCCGGTCGCTGAACTCGCTCGTGTAGCCCTTGAACGGGAACGTCATCACGGCCAGCGCCCGGCCGACGGTGTACAGGTCGGAGGTGACGGACGGGCCCCGCTCGGCGATCTCCGGCGCCTGGTAGCCGACCGTGCCGTAGATCGCGCCGTCCTGGTCGTCCAGCCGGCGGACGCCGCCGAGGTCGATCAGCCGCAGCTGCTCCTCGGACTGGATCACGTTGTCCGGCTTGAAATCGCAGTACACCAGCCCGCGCGCGTGCAGGTAGGAGAACGCGTGCAGCACCTCGAGCGCGTACGCGATCGCCTGCGCCGGGGGGAGCCCGTCCTTGTTCACCGTGTTGCGGTGATCTAGGAGGATGTCCTTCAGCGACTTGCCGCCGACGTACTCCATGACGATGTACTCGTCACCGGCGTGCTCGACGAAGTTGTAGATCTTGACGATGTTGGGGTGCTCGACCGTCGCGAGGAACTCCCGCTCGGCCTCCGCCGCCTCGCGCGCGTCCGCGTCGCCGGTGTTCAGCAGGCCCTTCAGCACCACCCAGCGGCCGTTGACCCGGTGGTCGCGGGCGAGGTAGATCCAGCCGAGGCCGCCGTGCGCCAGGCAGCCGAGCACCTCGTACTGCTGGTGCACCATGTCGCCGGGCTTGAGCTTCGGCGTGAACGAGAACGCGTGGCCGCACTTGGGGCAGAAGCCCTCGGTGCGTCCGGGCCGGTCGCCCCGGCTGCGGCCGACCTTCTCGCCGCAGCTGCCGCAGTTCCGCCGGTTCTCCGGGACCTCCGGGTTCGGCCGGACGGCGGTCGCCGGGTCCCGGTACGGGACGCGCGGCACCTCGACCAGGCCCGACCCGAGCTGCCCGCGCCGCCCGGACGAGCGGGTGCCGCCGCTGCCGGTGCTGCCCGTCCCGACGCTTCCGGTCATCACGCTGCCGGACGCGAAGCTCCCGGTCGGCGCGCTCGGCCGCGTCACCGGCGCGGACCCGGACGGCCCGGAACCGGACGTCGCGGGAGCGGGAACGGGGGCCTGCTCGGCCGCGTTGCCGCAGACGTCGCAGTAGCCGTCCTGGATGGTGCCGTCGCAGCCGGGCTGCGTGCACTTCCCCGGACCGGCGGCCTGCGCGCCGGCGGGCTGCTGTTGCATCCCGTTCGGCGGCTGTTGTCCGGTCGAGGGCGGCGTGCCTTGCGAGGGGGGCATGCCACATATGACGCAGTAACCGTCCTCGACGTTTCCGGCGCAGCCGGGCTGCGTGCACGGGATCATCGATCGGCTCCCTTCGCTCGCGAGTTGACGGCCTGCTGGTACCCCGACAAAGCCACGGTCGCGGCACGCAGGTCGCAGGGGCACGTCCAGAGCAGCTCGCGGGTCCGCTCGTGGATCGTCATGAGTTCGGCGTCCTCGGCCAGGCCCAGCCGGGCGGCCTTGACGCGGTAGGCGGCCAGCCGGCCGCGCAGTTCTTCGCGGCGCTCCAGCAACCCGATGGCGAGTTCCCGTTCGCTCTGCGCGCGGGCGCGCGCTTCGGTGGCGGCACGTTCCAGGTCGGCGAGGCGCTCGGCCAGCTCGTCCCAGCGTCCGGTGGAGGGCAGGCCGCGCAGCGCGGCGAGCCGGTCGCTGAGCGCGCCCGCCAGATCGGACGGCTCGGAAAGCCCGGTCGAGGCGATTTTCTCCAGAGCCTCCGCGTGCGCGCGCAAGGCCGCCTCGTGCGCGCGACGCACCTCGTCGATGAGGCTTTCGGCGGCGGAGAGACGTCCGGCATAGCCTTCGCGGAGCCGCATGGCCTCCTGGAGGCGCGCGGCGACCTCGCCCAACCGGTTGGCGAGCGTGGTCAGGACGGACGTGTCCGGGCCGCCCCTCCTCACCAGCGACAGCGGATCGGACCGGACGACGCGTCCGGCCTCCGCCACCTCGCGGCCCAGGCCGTCCACTTCAGTGGTGGACGCCTCCAGCGCCGCGGCGAGCGCGGCGGCCTCACGGTGCCGGGTCTCGGCGGCCTCCAACGCGGGCAGCAGCGCCGCCCACGCCGCGTCCACGGCGGCCACGTCCCGCGTGATCTCGTCGTACAGGCCCGTCATCCGCCGGACGGTCGCCGGCAGCGTCAGGCGCTCCGGACCCGGCCCGCCCAGCAGGCCGCGCTTCTCCAGCGGCACGTGCTCGGCCTCGAGCTCGACGGACCGGCCGTCCAGCAGCCGGGTCAGCTCGGCGAGCTCCGGCGCCTTCGGACGGGCATGGCGCGCGCGCAGCTCCTCGGCCGCCGAGAGCGCGCCCTGGTACCGGTCGAACAGCAGCCACAGCCGGGCCATCCGGTCGGCCACCCGCGCCTGGAGCTCCGCGCTCGCGCCGGACATCGCCGCGCCCTCCAGCATGCGGCGTCCGGGATGCCCGTCGAGGTCGAGCAGGCCCGCGCTGATGCGCTCCCGCTCGTCCCTCAGGCGCGCGAGGGCCCCGTCCGCCTCTTCCCTTGTCATGAGCCGACCGAGCCCCGCGTCAGCCAACGCGGCTCCCCAGCAAACCCATGATCGCCCCCGCCATCCCAGGAAAAAGGTGCCGTTTTGAGGGATCAGTGTTCACCATGCGCGTGGACACCTCAAGGGGAGGACCGGCCGGTGCCGGACGACGGCCGGACGAGCCCGCGAAAATGTCGGTGCTCGAACATATAATCGAACCATGGCGAACGTCGTGATCCCCAGTTCCGGCCGGACCTCCACCGGTCCCGCCGCCGACGCGCTCTTCGAGGCCCCCGAGCCCACCCTGACCGCCGCCGAGATCGCCTCCCTCGCGCTCTCCCTGGCCCACCTCGGCGCGGGGCCGCAGGCGGCCACCGCCCGCCGCGCCCTCCGCCACCTCATGCCGCCCGGCGCCGACCACGACGAGGTCGTCGCGACCACCCTCGCGACCCTCACCGACCCGCTCTCGGCCACCGTCGCCGACCGCGCCCGCGTGATCGCCGCCGCCATCACCGACCACCGCGTCGTCCGGCTCTGCTACGGCGACGCCGGCGCCCACGTCACCATCCGCGAGGTCGAACCCGTCACCTGCCTCGTCCACCGTGACCACTGGTACCTGGTCGGCTGGTGCCGCCTCCGCCGCGGCGTCCGCGCCTTCCGCTTCGACCGCATCCTCGCCGTCGAGTCCACCGGCATGCCCGCCCGCCCCCGCCGCGCCGACCGCTACCTCCCCTTCCAGCGTCGTCGCAGTGGTTGATTGAGCCCCGGCTCCGCGTCCTCGCCTAGCGGCTCGGACGCGGCCCGGATGCTCATGCGAGCGCGGCATCGCTTCGCGATCAACCGCGCGGGGCTCGCCTTCGGCGTTGCCCCGCGCGGTTGGTAGCGCGCTCGCGTGTGGCTGAGGTCGTCCAACGGGCGCCGCCAGGTCTTGTCCTCGTGGGCGCGTCGGCGGAGTGCGCATGCCAACGCGGGTCAGGAGGTCTTCCCTGCGCGCGTGAGTGAGGCGAGGTCACACGAGCGGGGAGAGACCCGCCCGGGGGCATGTCCTCTGAGGACGGGGCTGCCCGCGGGCACGTCCTCGCTCGGGGGCTCGGGCCGTGGTTTGGTCAGCGGGGGAAGGGGCCGGGCTTGGTGGGGGTGGCTGCGGTTCGGGTGAGGGCTCGGGTGAGGCGGGCGAGGGGGGTGCGGCCGCGGTCGGCGGACTGTTCGGCGCGGAGGGTGTCGATGATCTCCTGGACGGACTTGCGGGCGAGGTCGCGGACCTCGGTGACGGCGAGGTCGTCGTGTTCGCGGCCCTGCCAGGCAGTGGTGTCGATCGGAGCGCCGAAGCGGAAGTAGAGGCGTTCGGGGCGGGGGACGAGGGTGGGGCCGATGCCGCGCGCGAGCGGCATCATGAAGTCGTCCCGGCCCTTGGCGCGGTCGCCGAGGACGGAGCGGGCGAGTCCGCGGGCGGGCGCCAGCAGGCGGCTGTCGGCGTCGAGGACGGTCGTGAACATCTCCTCGGCGCCGACCGAGCCGAACGGGACGATCGGGCAGCCCGCCTCGACGGCCAGCCGGGCGAAGCCGAGGCGCCGCTCCCACTGCAGCCGGTAGCGCTCGTGCCGGGCGCGGGCGGCCTCGCGGGCGCCGCCGGGGAAGACGACGACCATGTGGCCCGCGTCCAGCAGGGCGCGGCAGTTGTCGCGGGTGCCGTCCACCGAGCCGCCGGCGTCCATGATCCGGCGCCAGCCGGGGATGAGCCAGTGCGCGTGGTCGGCGAGCGAGCGCACCCACACGCCGCGCCGCCGGTGGATCTCGAAGAAGATCAGCGGCGCGTCGACCACGCCGTACAGGGTGTGGTTGCCGACGAGCAGCGCGGGGCCGTTCTCGGGCAGGTTCTCCAGGCCGTGGAAGACGGGGGAGGTCCAGGCGCGCCACGGACGCAGCGCGAGGTCGGCCGCACGGATCAGGTGGTCGGACGGCGGGGTCCACTCGGCAAGGGGGGCCATGCCGCGCATGCTAGGCGACGCGGTCGCCGCCGGAAGTGGGGTCGCCGCCAGAAGATCCTGGTGTCAGAGGAGGCCGGCGTACTCGCCGCCGTCGACGGTGATGGCGCTGCCGGTGACGAACTTGGCCTGCTGCGAGCACAGGAAGGCGACGAACGCGCCGAAGTCGGCCGGGTCGCCGACGGTGCCGGTGGGGATCTCGTTGGCGACCGCGTCCCAGTCGCCGCCGCGCAGCGTGCGCAGCCGCTCGGTCGCGTGGTAGCCGGGCTGGAGCGAGTTGACGGTCACGCCGTCCTTGGCGACCTCGAGCGCGAGCGTCTTGAGGAAGCCGGTCGCTCCGGCGCGCGCGGTGTTGGACAGGATCAGCGTCGGGATCGGCTGCCGCACCGAGATCGAGGTGATCGCGACGACGCGTCCCCAGCCCTGCTGCTGCATGGCGGGGACGGCGGCCTTGCACATCGCGACGACCGACATCAGGTTCAGGTCGAGCGCGGGGGTGTAGGCGTCCAGCGGAGTGGACGCGAAGCTGCCCGGCGGCGGGCCGCCCGCGTTGGTGATCAGGATGTCGACGCCGCCGAGCACGTCCTGCGCCTCGCGGACGAACGCGGTCGCGCCCTCGGGCGTGGCCACGTCGGCGAGCACCGGGTACGCGCGGTCGCCGAGCCGTTTGGCGGCGACGGTCAGCCGGTCGCGGTCGCGCCCGCAGATCGCGACGACCGCGCCCTCCGCGATCAGCGCCCGCGCCGCCTCGAAACCGAGTCCGCTGCTCGCCGCGGCCACGGCGGCGCGGCGTCCGTCCAGTCCTAGCTCCACTCTCCGAAGATTAGCGCGCGCCGTCCGGAAAGCCTTGCCGCGGGGGCTCCCTGGCGGGTCCGATGGCGCGATCCGGCGGAAGTCAAAGGGTTTGCGGCACTCGTTAGGTCCGCGAACTGATGCTCAGGTGAGATGTTGCGGAAATCACCATCCCGCTTTGGGTTTGCCTTGAAGGGGTGGGGGTGCCTGCGCAGGTCAGAGTGGGTGCTGATAGCCTTCTGGCGCTTTAATTTCAGGTTGACCGTCCCCGCCGGGGTTGTAGTTGTTTTCGTCCCGCCCAAGCGTGGAAGATCTTCTCCCGGGGGCAGTGTGTATCGGGGGGATTGATGGCGGAGGAAAATTCCTATGAACCGGTGCATTCCGACAAGGAACTCGGAATGGGCCGGAAGATCAGCCGACGCGACTTCATGGACGGCATGGCGGTCGCGGTCGGCGGCGCGGTGGCCGCGGGGGCGCTCTCGGGGTGCTCGGCGGGCTCGTGGGGCGGCATCCACAACGAGGTGGTGAACCCGCCGGACGGCTGGAACTACGCCGGCGCGGGCAACCGCTCCTATCCGCCCGCCATGACCGGACTCCGCGGCAGCACCAACCCGGCGATGCGCGTCCCGCACGAGCTGCGCGACGGCATCTACTGGGCCGGGGGCAAGTCCGTCGAGGACACCGGGGAGCGCTACGACCTCATCGTGGTCGGCGCGGGCATCAGCGGCCTGTCGGCGGCGCACTTCTACAAGCAGAAGAAGCCCGACGCCAAGATCCTCATCCTGGACAACCACGACGAGTTCGGCGGGCACGCGCGCCGCAACGAGTTCCAGGCCGACGGGAAGCCGCTGATCGGGTACGGCGGCTCGCAGTCCATCGAGGCGCCCTCGGTGTGGAGCCCGGTGGCCAAGAAGCTGCTCTCCGACCTGGGCGTCCAGCTGAAGAAGTTCGACACCTACTACGACCAGAACTTCAACAAGAAGTGGAAGCTGAACGACTCGGAGTTCTTCACCCGGGACCTGTTCAACCACGACCACCTCGCGGTCATGGACAACGACACCCAGACCGCCAAGACCCTCGCGGGCGCCCCGATGAGCGAGCAGGCCAAGGCGGCCTTCCTCGCGATGCAGGACAAGCCCGGCGACTACATGGCGGGCATGACGCCCGACCAGAAGAAGCTGAAGCTCGTCGACCTGACCTACAAGGAGTACCTGCGGGACTACGCCAAGATGCCGGCGGAGGTGCTCAACTACCTCCAGACCTACACCAGCGACGAGTGGGGCTTCGGCATCGACGCGTTCGGCGCCCTCGACTCGTGGGCGCTGGAGTACCCGGGCTTCGCCGGCCTGAAGGTGGACCGGGGCAAGCAGCCCTACCGGTACTGCGGTCCCACGATCCAGATCCAGTGGAACGAGGACGACCCGTACATCTACCACTTCCCCGACGGCAACTACGGGCTCTGCAAGCTGATGATCGGGCAGCTCATCCCGAACACCGGCGCGCCGGAGAGCTTCAACGCCGAGCCGCTCGCCCGGATCGACTACAGCAAACTGGACGTGGCGGGCAACGACGTCCGGCTGCGGCTGAACGCGCCGGCCGTCCGGGTGCAGCACAAGAACGGCCTGGTCACCGCGGACGAGGTGGAGGTCGACTTCGACCGCGGCGGCAAGGTGTACCGGGCCCACGCGAACCACGTGATCATGGCCTGCTACAACACCATGATCCCCTACCTCATGCAGGACCTGCCCACCGACCAGAAGCAGAACCTGCTCTACGGGACGAAGCTGCCGATCGTGTACGCGATGGTGCAGCTGCGCAACTGGGAGGCCTGGGAGAAGCTGCGGATCTACCACACCCGCTACACCAGCGGTGACTGGGTGGTCGCCGAGCTGGACTACCCGGTCAGCTTCCCCGACTACCAGTTCTCCAAGGACCCGTCCCAGCCGATCCTGGTGCACATGATCCGGATGGCGACCGCGCCCGGCTTCCGCAACCCGCGCGGCGGGATCGGCCCGGGGCGCCGCGCCCTGTTCGCCCGTCCGTTCTCGTCGTACGAGCGGTCGATCCGCGACCAGCTCACGCGGGTGCTGTCGGCGGGCGGCTTCGACCCGGCCAAGGACATCCAGGCCATCACGGTCAACCGCTGGGGCCACGGCTACGCGCTGGAGTACGGCCGCCCGTGGGCGACGTTCTGGCCGGACGGCCCGCTGCCCGCCGTCCTGGGCCGCCGTCCCTTCGGGCGGGTCACGATCGCCAACTCCGACTCGGAGAACCGCGCCTACGCCGACGCCGCGATCGACGCGGCCTGGCGTGCCGTCAACCAGATGGCGTGACGCTCGTGTGAAGCGAACGGCCGGTGACGCGACGCGTCACCGGCCGTTGCCTTGCGGTCACCGCGTCAGGAGCGTTCCCAGCGGACCGACGACAGGGCGAGCAGCGCGACGTGCAGGGACGCGCACGACTCCACGTCGTCCAGGTCGGCGTTGAGGACGCGTTCGATGCGCCGCAGCCGTTCGTAGAACGCCGGACGCGACAGGTGGGCGCGCTGCGCGGCGACGGCCTTGTTGCGGCCGGACTCCAGGTACAGCTCCAGGATGCGGGTCAGGTCGCTGCCGCGCTGGGCGTCGTACTCCAGGATCGGGCCGAGCTCGCGTTCGACGAAGGTCTGCAGGCGCGCGTCGTCCCGCATGAGGTGGAGCAGGCCGCGCAGGCGCAGGTCGGGCAGCCGGTAGAAGAGCCGTCCGGGGGCGGACGAGGAGCGGGCGGCGACGTCGGCGACCTGCTCGGCCTCCAGGAACGAGCGGCGGACGTCCCGGATCGACTCGACCACCGACCCCGCGGCCATCACGTAGTCGGCCTCGGACTGCTTGCGGATGCGGGTGCCCATGTCGTTCAGTGCGGTCTCGGCGTCGGCGCGGGCGGGCAGCGAGGCGAGCACGCCGACGCGGGCGTGCGGACCGCCTTCGTCGAGCACGCCGACGAGCGCGGAGAGCCGGGCGTCCTTGCAGGCGGCGGCGGCCGTCTCGGCGAGCTCGGCGAGTTCCCCGGCGACGACCGGCGAGGTCGGCGAGGACGAGGTGCGGGGCCGCAGGACGACGCCGAGCAGTCGGCGGCCGGACAGCGGGACGCCGAGGGCGCGGGCGCGCGCGGCGGCCTCCTGCGGGTCGGAGTAGGAGTGCGCGAGGATCCGGGCGATGATCGTCCGGTGGGCCTGGCGCTCCACCGACTCGGCGTGCCGGTCGAGCAGCCGGCCGAGCGCGAGCGTGGTGGCGGCGCGCTCGATCAGGACGGTCTCGCGCGGGGTGGGCGGGCGGCCGAGGGTGATGATCAGCCGTCCCCAGTCCTCGCCGCGGGCGCCGACCGTGGTGACCAGCCAGCCGGACGCCTCCTCGAACGCCGTGCGGTTGCGCGGCCGGACGGCCCGGGACCGGGTCTCCCACGCCGACAGCAGCTCGGCCGGGTCGCGGGGGCCGGAGTCCATCGCGAGCACCTGGTGGGCGAGGTTCTCCAGCACGACCGCGTGCCCGCACAGCGCGACGACCTGCCGGACGACCTCCTCGGTGGACGCGCCCTCCACCGACAGCTGGGTGAAGATCTCGTGCAGCTGCTCGGACGCGCGCAGCTCGGCGAACTGGTCCTGCAGGATGCGGGCGTGCACGGACTCGGTGATGTCGACGAACGCGGGCTCGTGGGCCAGGACGATGACGGGCAGGCCGTGCTCCTCGGCGGCGGCGAGCAGCGACGCGGGCAGCTCGGCGGCGTACCGCCGGCCCAGCTCGACCATCAGTCCGGACACCCCGACCTCGGCGAGCTCGGAGATGTAGACGCGCAGCCGCTCCGGCTCGTCCGGGAGGGCGATGCCGGTGGTGAGGACCAGCTCGCCGCCGTGCAGCAGGTGGGCGATGTCGGCGACCTCGGCGACGTGCACCCAGCGCACGAGGTTGCCGAGGCGGTCGGCGCCCGCGACCACTCTGGGCTGGCCTCGGCGGACCGCCTCCAGCTGGAGGACATCGGCGACGGTGGGAAGCATCGAGCCCGATGGTATCCGACACTGTGTCAGGACGATTCGCCCGGCCCCTTACACGCTGTCGGGATCTGGCATCGCCCGAAGGTGCGGAATCCCTGATAGAGGCCCCGTATCGACTGCGGATATCGTGACAATCCGCCTGCCAGGACGTCAATACTTCGCCGTGCATGTTGACACTGTGCGGGTAGCAGAGCCGCCCGGCCCCGCCCGAGGATGAAGACATGTCCGAACACGCCTCGCTTCTCCAGCGCCACCGCGCCGTCATGCCGTCGTGGCTCGCGCTCAACTACGCGCACCCGATCGAGCTCGTCTCCGGCAAGGGCAGCCGCGTGACCGACGCCGAGGGCTCCACCTACCTGGACTTCTTCGTCGGCATCCTGACGAACATGATCGGCTACGACGTGCCGGAGGTGCGCGAGGCGGTCGAGCGGCAACTCGCCACCGGTGTCGTGCACACCTCCACCGCCTACCTGCTGCGCGGGCAGGTCGAGCTGGCCGAGAAGATCGCCCGGCTCTCCGGCATTCCGGACGCCAAGGTCTTCTTCACCAACTCCGGCACCGAGGCGAACGAGACGGCGCTGCTCCTCGCCACCTACGCGCGCAAGACCGACCAGGTCCTCGCGATGCGGCAGAGCTACCACGGCCGGTCCTTCGGCGCCGTCGGCGTCACCTCGAACCGGGCCTGGAAGAACAACTCCTACTCGCCGCTGAACACCCACTTCCTGCACGGCGCGGACCGCCACCTGCCCCAGTTCAAGGGCATGTCGGACGCCGAGTACATCGAGGCGTGCGTCGCCGACCTGCGGCACGTCCTCGCGACGGCGACCGGTGGCGACGTCGCGGCGCTCATCGCCGAGCCGATCCAGGGCGTCGGCGGGTTCACCGCCGCCCCCGACGGGCTGTTCGCCGCGTACAGGGAGGTCCTGGACGAGCAGGGCATCCTGTTCATCTCGGACGAGGTGCAGACGGGCTGGGGCCGCACCGGCGACAGCTTCTTCGGCATCGGCAACCACGGCGTGACGCCGGACATCATGACCTTCGCCAAGGGCCTCGGCAACGGCTTCGCCGTCGGCGGCGTCGTCGCCCGCGGCGACCTGATGGACAACCTGCACGCGGTCGGCCTGGCCACCTTCGGCGGCAACCCGGTCTCGATGGCCGCCGCCAACGCCACGCTCGACTACGTCCTGGACCACGACCTGCAGGCCAACGCCAAGAAGCAGGGCGCGACCATCATCGGCGGCCTCGAGGAGGCCGCGCCGCGCTTCCCGATCGTCAAGGAGATCCGCGGCCGCGGCCTGATGTTCGCGATCGAGTTCGCCGACCCGGAGACCGGTGCGCCGAGCCCCGAGCTCGCCACCGCCGTCATGGAGGCGACCCGCGAGCGCGGCCTGCTGGTCGGCAAGGGCGGCCTGTACGGCAACACCGTCCGGATGGCGCCGCCGCTGACCCTCTCCGACGCCGAGGCCGCCGAGGGCCTGGGCATCCTGATCGACTCCCTTGAAACCGTGAACGGGGCCCGCAAGTGAGCAAGCACGTCACCCACTGGATCAACGGCAAGCCCTTCGAGGGCTCCGCCGAGCGGCAGGGCGAGATCTTCGACCCCGCGCTCGGTGAGGTCGCGGGAAGTGTCGACTTCGCCTCGTCCGCCGAGGTGGACGCCGCCGTCGCCGCCGCGAAGGCCGCCTTCCCGGGCTGGCGCGACACGTCCCTGTCGAAGCGCACCGCGATCCTGTTCCGGTTCCGCGAGCTCGTCCACCGGCACAGGGACGAGCTGGCCCGCCTGATCTCCGCCGAGCACGGCAAGGTCGTGTCGGACGCGGCGGGCGAGGTCGCCCGCGGCCTGGAGGTCGTCGAGTTCGCGTGCGGGATCCCGCACCTGCTCAAGGGCGGCTTCTCGGAGAACGTGTCCTCGAAGGTGGACGCGTACTCGATCCTGCAGCCGGTCGGCGTGTGCGCCGGGATCACCCCGTTCAACTTCCCGGCCATGGTGCCGATGTGGATGTTCCCGGTGGCGATCGCCTGCGGCAACACCTTCGTGCTCAAGCCGTCGGAGAAGGACCCGTCCGCGTCGGTCCGGATCGCCGAGCTGTGGGCCGAGGCCGGGCTGCCGGACGGTGTGTTCAACGTCGTCCACGGCGACAAGGCCGCGGTGGACGGCCTGCTCGAGCACCCCGACGTCAAGGCGGTCAGCTTCGTCGGCTCGACCCCGATCGCGCGGTACATCTACGAGACGGCGGCCCGCAACGGCAAGCGCGTGCAGGCCCTCGGCGGCGCGAAGAACCACATGGTCGTGCTGCCGGACGCCGACCTCGACCTGGCCGCCGACGCGGCCGTCTCGGCGGGCTTCGGCTCGGCCGGCGAGCGCTGCATGGCGATCTCGGTCGTCGTCGCGGTCGACCCGGTCGGGGACGAGCTGCTCGCCAAGATCAAGGAGCGCGTCGCCAAGCTGAGGATCGGCCCGGGGGACGACCCCGAGTCGGAGATGGGCCCGCTGGTCACCCGCGCGCACCGGGACAAGGTCGCGTCGTACCTGGACAGCGGCGTGGCGCAGGGCGCGACCCTGGCGATCGACGGCCGCGAGACGCCGGTGCTCGGCGGCGGCGCGGACGGCTTCTGGCTCGGCCCGACCGTCCTCGACCACGTCACCGCGGACATGGACTGCTACAAGGACGAGATCTTCGGTCCCGTCCTGACCGTCGCCCGCGTCGACTCCTATGACGAGGCGATGGGCCTGCTTGCGGACAACCCGTACGGCAACGGCACGGCGATCTTCACCAACGACGGCGGGGCGGCGCGCCGCTTCCAGAACGAGGTGGAGGTCGGCATGGTCGGCATCAACGTGCCGATCCCCGTGCCGATGGCGTACTACTCCTTCGGCGGCTGGAAGGCGTCGCTGTTCGGCGACAGCCACGCCCACGGCATGGAGGGCGTCCACTTCTACACCCGCACGAAGGCGGTCACGGCTCGCTGGCTGGACCCGTCCCACGGCGGCGTGAACCTGGGCTTCCCCACCAACGGCTAGTCCGAACCCAGTGGTAGACGGCCCCGGCACCGCCGGGGCCGTTCCCGTTCCGGGGAGCGAACGCGAGGGCCGCCGCCAGGCACGCGAACGGCAGGACGGGCATGACGTACCGGTAGTCGAAGTCGGCCGTCGCGATCGGGAACACCAGCAGCGTCGCGGCCGTGCCGAGGGCCAGGAAGGCCGTCCGGCCGCGCCGCAGCACCGCGACCGCGCCCACCGCGAAGACCGCGCCGAGCGCCGGTCCCGGCAGGTAGACGTGGTTCTGGTAGGCCATCATGCGCTGCGCCTCGGGCGAGTTCACCCGGCTTGGGACGCCGTTGTCGGTGTAGGTGAGGATGTCGCCCAACGCCGTCCCGCCATGGCCGCTCCAGCCGCGTCCGCCCGGGAAGATCTGCGGACGGTCCCGGAAGTGGTACAGCATCTCGGTCGTGTCGTTCGGGTACGGACGCCGCCGGTTCTCGAACGTGTAGCCGATGCCGCGCAGGACGTCGCTCACGTACGCGCGCGGTTGGGCGAGGACCGCGCCGATCGCGAAGTCGCGCAGCGTCTTGTTCGCTTCGGGGGCGGCCACGAACCGCCAGCGCCGACGCGGCGGGATCGTGCTGATCCAGTCGAGCCGTCCGGGCGGGATGCGCCGCGCCTGGACGCGCCTGGGCAGGCACAGGTCCCGTTCGTCCGCGGGCGGACGGATCTTCGTGCAGGACGCCCAGTTCGCCGTCCGCCCCCAGAGGAAGATGCCGTCGCTGGTCGTCAGCGCGAACGTGCCGTTGACCTGCTGGAACCAGAACGCGTACGAGAGCAGCGGGACGGCCGCCGCGGTCCCGAAGGCCACCGCGGGCCGCCAGCCGCCGCGCCACAGCAGCAGCCCGAGCGGCAGCAGCGGAACGAGCGGCGCGCCTGCCGAGCGCACGATCGTCGCGGCGCTCAGCAACGCTCCGGCGGCGAGCGCCTGCTTCCAGGACGGCCGCGCCCGATCCGTCCCGAGCGGACGCCAGAGCAGCACCGTCATACCCGAGACCAGCAGGAACGTGAACAGCGTCTCCGACATGACCAGGTGCTCGAGCTCGATCTGGTACCCGTCGAACAGCACCGGCAGCGAGGCCAGGACTGCTCCCCATCCGGGCAGTCGGGCCCGACGCAGCAGCGCGTACAGCATCACCGCGACCGCCAGCCCGAGGACGTGCTGCACGAACACGATCAGAAAGAGGCTGTGCGCGGGTCTGAGCAGCCACAACAGCATCGAATAGCCGGTGGTGCGCGTCGGGGAGGGGCGCGGATTGAGCGCGTGCCCGATGTAGAAGTACGAGTCCCCGGTGAACCACAGACCGGACGGATAGGCGCGTAGCGTCGTCCAGCGCAGCGCGGCCGCGCCCAGCAGCGCGACGAGGAACAGCGCGTGCCGCCGCGCGAACGCACGCCACTCCGAAGCACTCCGCGGGACCGCGTGCCGCTCGGGCGTGGACGCACGGCTCCCGGGCCCGGGCGCGCGGGGCTCGGACTCCGGGGGACGCCGGAGGGGTGTCCGCACGGCGGCCTGCCGCAGGGACACTCGGCGCGGAAACGCCCAGATGGCTTGAAAATTCGCGAATTGCCTGCCGGTCGAGCGGCGGCCGCGATCGGTGTCGTCGGTCACAGGACCGTCCACGCTAGGCACGCCCGGTGTCCCCGGGGTTAACGGGGCGCAGCGCCGGGTGGGCGACGTGCGCCGGATCGGCGAAGCCGCAGGTCCGGGCATCGGGAATTTCTGCCGCCCGGATGTTTCCGTCGTCAATTTTCGCCATTCGCGCCCCGACAAATAATAGCTACAAGTATTGACTGGCCCTGTGACCGGGGACACAATCTGAACTGTCCCAATTAATGGGGACGGAATTGAAAAAGGTCACGGCCCGACAGGCGTCTCCGCGTTCGGAACCGCGCCGGCAGGAAGGTCACCCGATGACTGATGACCACTCGGCGGAGGTCGAGGCGCTTTCCCGGCGCTTTCCGGGCTGGACCGTCTGGTTCGGCTCGTTCACCGGCCACTGGTGGGCGCTGCCGCCCCGGCATCTGGACATCGGGGACTTCGTCGAGGCCGAGACCCCGCGCAGGCTCATCGCACGGATCGAGGTGATCCAACACAACGATCACAGGCAGCACCCGCGGACAGGCGGCCCCCCACGGCCGCCCCGCGACCTCCGGCGGGACGCGCGACGCCCCTCGAATCTCCTCCGTCTCGAGGGCGTCACACCGTCGCCGCCTCGCCGGGGACCGGTGACCGCGTGGCCAGGCAGCACTGCAAGGTGATCCGCTGTTCCCCAACCTCGCCACGTCCCCACCGGTGCCGCCGTGCCCCGGGAAAACGGCAGTAGCCCGCGCCATATCCCTCTCCAGCAACCTCCGTGTGTGGCGCGGACGCCAGCACCCACTGCCTCCCGGGTCGCGGCGGTTTCACATTCCCCGAACGCTCCGTCAATGGCACGCGCAAAAGACCGGATAAAGTGCGCCCGCGTGTTCGCTTCGATCGTGGGGAGCGCCGTGGTCCGGGCGTCCCGTCGTAATGGCCGCCCGGAGGCGGCCGATGCGGCGGTAAAGTCTCCCCGACGGCGGACGGGGAGCGGGAGCGACATGCTGCGGTGGACCGGTGCGGACCGGCGTGACGGGCGACGGGCCGGACGGCGGGTCGAGGAGCGGGCGGAGCACTCCGCGCCGCGGGTCCGCCCACGGAGTCGAGGGCGCTTCGGCACGCGCGCGATGGCGGTCGCGCTGACCGCGGGCCTGGCCGCGTCGCTGCTCGCGGCGTGCAGCGGCAAGTCCCACGAGGCCGGGACGGTCCGGATGGCGACCGCGCTCGGCAAGGGCGAGGGCGAGCTGAACCTGGTCACCATGCCCGGCCAGATGGAGAACGGCAGCAGCGACCCCCGGGTCGACTGGGTCACCCCGTTCGAGGAGCGCACCGGCTGCAAGGTCGGCTGGCGGGTCGTCCGCACCCCGCAGGAGGCCCGCGACCTGCTGCACAACAAGGGCCGCCGCTACGACGGCGTCGCCGCCCCGCCCGAGATCGCCGGGCAGCTCGTCGGCGACGGCGACGTGGCCCCGGTCAACCCCGACCTGGTGGACGGCTACCGCAGGCTCGAGCCGAAGCTGCGCACCCTGCTCCGGAGCAAGGACGGCACCAAGTCCTACGCCGTCCCGTTCACCTGGGGCTTCAACCTGATCATGTACGACACCCAGCAGGTGCAGACGCCGACCGGGCTGGGCGGGCTGTTCGACACCGACCAGGTGCGCCGGTACGGCGGCAAGGTCGTCATGCGCGACTCGCCGCTGACCATCTCCGACGCCGCCCTGTACCTGCGGTCCCACCAGCGCTCGCTGAAGATCCGCGACCCGTACTCGCTGACCCCCAGGCAGCTCGACGCCGCCGTCCGGCTGCTGAAGCGGCAGCGTCCGTACGTCGCGCAGTACTGGAGCCAGCCGTCCGACGCGGTCGGCCTGTTCGCGGGCGGCCAGCCGAACCTCGCCGGCCAGGTCACCAACGCGGTGCTGGGCCAGGCGTGGCCCTACCAGGTGGACGTGCTGACCCGCGCGGGCCGTCCGGTGCAGGGCGTCGCGCCGTCCGACGGCGTGTCCGGCTGGATGACCGGATGGATGATCGGCTCCCGCGCCGAGCACCCCAACTGCATGTACCAGTGGCTCCAGTGGACGGCCTCCCCGGACGTCCAGCAGCAGGTGGCCGAGTGGAACGGCGTCGCGCCCGCCAACCCGCAGGCGTGCTCCGGCGACCGTCTCAAGACGGCGTTCTGCAACGCCTACCACGTGGGCGACCGCCAGTTCATCGACCGGGTGCTGTTCGCGCACACCCCGGCGAAGACGTGCGCCAAGGGCGGCGGCGACGGCGGTGACACGGCCTGCACGGACTACACCGAGTGGGTGCGCCGCTGGGACGAGGTGCTGGCCGCCAAGTAGGGCCGGGGCGCCGGCCGCCGAGTGGGGCCGGGGCGAGGGGCGACGCCACGTGGGAGGGGCGGCGCGCCCGACCGCCCCCAGCCGGGCGCGCCCTTACGGGGTGGTCCCGGATCTCCCCCCGAATCTCCGGGTCACCCTCTCCTGGAGAGACCTCCAGTTCCGAGGCGGCCTAGTCGACGGCCGCCGCAGTCGCCGACGCCGGCTCCACCACCGGTCCTTCGGCGTCCGTGTCCCGCTCCCCGTCGTTCCGCGTCGTCCTCGGCCGGCCGCGCGGGACGGGAAGGACCGGCGCGCAGTCATCGCACGCCACCACCTCCCGGCCGTCGGGCAGACGACCGACGCGCACCCGCGGACGCGGCCACCGTTTGTGGCAGACGACGCAAGCGTCGCCCTCACGTTGCGAGGCGCTCAGCGCGCTGGGATCGAACCTCAGCTCGCCCTGCGGAACCATTGCCATTCCCCCCGTAGCGGGAGTCGGGATCACGTAACTTCAGTTATAGATCGCCGATTGTGTTGTATCGGATACGCGCGGTGCAAGTGCCAGCAAAGCATCAGTGCGCCGATCTCCCCCTCGCCCGTGTCGTGACCTGCGGAAACAACAGGAATCCGGTAGGGGGTGCGCGGCCCTGGAACGGTCCGGGAGCGTGCTTTGCCGGTTGTTGGACGGCCCCCGCCTAGAAAGGAGACATGCGGGTCGGGGCGGTCGGGCCGGAGGGAAAGGCGCCTCGGAGGAGAGGCGCCCCGCGGCCGCGCCCGCGCTCCATCCGCGGCCGGGTCACGCTTGCCGCGTCACTCGGCACCGGACTGCTGCTGGTGGTCCTGGTGGCCGCCGCGGGGGTCCTGCTCCAGTGGGTCGCCCGCGCGCAGGTGCACGACGAGACCGCGCAGGCCGCCCGGCGCGTTGCCGTCGCCGCCACCGCCGGGCGGCTGCCCGACCCCATCCCGCTGCAGGGACGTTCGGTCGCGATCCAGATCGTGGACGACAAGACCGGCCGGGTGCTCGCCGCGTCCGCCGCGCTGAAGGGCGAGCCTCCGCTGACCCGGCAGCGGCCGACGGAGGCCGATTCCCGCGTGGACGTCCGGGTCTGCGGCAAGCGGCAGGTCGCGCGCGGCTGCGCGGTCGTCGTCGGATACGACGTCGTCACCGACGCGTACGGCGAGGTGACGGTCTACGCGGCGATCCCGGAGCCGTGGTTCGTCGGCAGCGTCGTCCCCGAGTTCGTCCTCGGCCTGCTCTGCGCCGCGGTGCTCGGGCTGGTCGCGGCGGGGGTGTGGCGGGCGGCCGGCCGGGCGCTGCGCCCGGTCCGCCGGATCGAGCAGGGGCTCGCCGACATCACCGCGTCCGATCTGTCCCGGCGCGTCCCGGAGCCGGACACCGGGGACGAGATCGCCGGGCTCGCCGCCACCGTGAACGCGACCCTGGACCGGCTGGAGGCCGCGGTCGCGCAGCAGCGACGCTTCACCTCAGATGCCTCGCACGAGCTGCGCACCCCGCTGACCGGCCTGCGCACCCGGCTGGAGCTGGCGCTGGACGATCCCGAGGGCACCGACCCGCAGCGCACGATGCGGGACGCGCTGCGCGACGCCGACCGGCTGCACCAGATCGTGGACGACCTGCTCGCCCTCGCCCGGCTGGACTCCGGCGTCGAGCCCGCCCGCTCGGTGGTGGACGTCGGCGAGCTCGTGCGGGCCGAGCACCGGCGGCGCGACCCGCGCGTCCCGGTCGTGATCGACGCCGGGCCGGACGTCATGGTCGTCGCCAACCGGCTGCAGCTCGCCCGCGCCCTGGTGAATCTGCTGGCCAACGCCGACAGGCACGCCGAGTCCAAGGTCGTGGTGACCGTCCGGCCGGAGGACGGCCGGGCCGTCGTCACCGTCGCCGACGACGGCCCGGGCGTCCCGGCGGGCGAGCGCGAGCGGATCTTCGACCGGTTCACCCGGCTGGACGCGGCGCGCAGCCGGGACGCCGGGGGCAGCGGACTCGGCCTGCCGATCGCGCGGGAGATCGCCGTCCGGCACGGCGGCGCGCTCACCGTTGAGGACGCCCCCGGCGGCGGCGCCGCGTTCGTCCTGTCCCTCCCGCTCGCGGGCCGGGGCTGACGGGTCATCCGGGGCGGCGCCGCACTCGTCCGGTCACCTCACATGATCGCCTGTCCGGGTCCGGCGGTCAGGACGACTGGGCGGTGTTGTAGAGGTTCTGCGCGTCGGTGCCGAAGTAGGGACCGAACATGTAGTTCGGCAGGAAGTTGTACTTGAAGCTGTTCACCGAGTTCTGCACGCCGGCGCCCGACGACTCGCTGAAGCTCAGGAACCAGGGGCCGCCGCTCGCGCCGCCGGTCTGGTCGCAGCCGATGCCGAGGTCGTTGCTCGTCAGGAAGTCGTTGATGACCGAGCCGGAGCAGTAGATCAGCTTCGTCCCGTCGTAGGGCGCCGCCGCCGGGTACCCGAACGCGTACATGACCTGGCCGCGCGCCTGGTTGAACGCGATGCCCTGGCCGCCGACCACGTCGGTGAGCAACTGCCCGTTCAGCGGGCCGACCACGGCCGCGCCGACGTCGTAGTTGAGGTCCTCGCTGGCCGTCCACTGCGGGGTGGACAGCGTCTTGGCGGCGGCCCAGGTGCCGTAGGGCGCGTTGCCGTTGCTGTAGCCCGGGGCGAAGACCCAGTTGGTGTGCCACACGCCGCCCAGCTTCACGCAGTGCCCGGCGGTGACGACGACGCTCTTGTTGCTGCTGGTGATCGCGTCGCCCGAGCAGGACGCCGTCCTGCCCTGGTAGGTGAAGAAGACCCGTCCGGCGGTCTTGGTGATCGCGCCGCCGCCCGTCCAGGCCGCGCCGCCGTTCGGCTGCGAGTACTGGACGACCGCGGGCACGCCCTTCCTGATCTGCTCGGGCGTGATCCGCTTGGCGCTGGTCAGCGCGTCCATCGGGGTGGCCGAGCGCATCCGCTGCGGCGTCCAGAAGCGCTCCAGCGCCTGCTGGGACGCGGTGGTCGAGGCCAGCGGGTGGACGACCGGCGCGGTGGGCCCGGGCGCGAACGGCGCGGTCGGGTCGGGCGCGGTGGGATTGGGCGCGGTGGGGTTGGGCGCCGTCGGGAACGGGGCCGTCGGGGTGCGGTCGCGCGGCGCGGTGGGCGCGGGGTCCGCGGCGGCGGGGCCGGCGACGAGCGGGACGACCGCGGCCGTGGCGAGCAGCGCCAGGGCGATCCGGCGGGGGGTGGGGCGGGGGCTCGGGCGGAGGGGGAGGCGTCCCATCGGGTCTCCTCGAGTCGGGGTTGGAGACGGGGATGCGAGTGGAAGCCCGCCAGCGGACGGTATGCCGGGCGAACTGACACGGCTAGTGGCATAACTGGACAAAGCCCGTCAGAGGCGGACGGCGTGTTTGGGTGTTCCTCCTTGTGGAGGCCCTGTGCGGGTTCTCTGGGGACCGTCCTCGGCGTGGCCGGTCATGGCCGACAATGGGAACGTGACTGGAACCGCGACTGGAAACCCGGCCGGAGACCCCGGCGGAGCCCGCGCCGAGAACCCCGCCGGAACGCTCGGCGGGGCGGGACTCCGCGAGGTGGTGCTGCTCGGCTCGACCGGGTCGATCGGCACCCAGGCCCTCGACGTGATCCGCCGCAACCCCGGGCGGTACCGGGTGACCGCCCTGGCGGCGGGCGGCGGACGGGTGGACCTGCTCGCCGAGCAGGCCCTGGAGTTCCACCCCGAGGTGGTCGCCGTCGCGCGTGCCTCGGCCGCGCAGGACCTCCAGCTCGCCTTCTACGCCGAGGCGAGCAGGCGCGGGTACAGCGCGGGGGAGTACCCGATCCCGAAGATCGTCGCCGGTCCGGACGCGGTCGCCGAGGTCGCCGCCCTGCCCTGTGACGTGGTGCTGAACGGCGTCACCGGCGCGCTGGGCCTGGCGTCCACGCTCGCCGCGCTGGACGCCGGTCGCACCCTCGCGCTCGCCAACAAGGAGTCGCTGATCGTCGGCGGCCCGCTGGTCAAGCGGCGGGCCCGGCCGGGGCAGATCGTCCCGGTCGACTCCGAGCACTCGGCTCTTGCCCAGTGCCTGCGCGGCGGCAGCGCCGAGGAGGTCCGGCGGCTGGTGCTGACCGCGAGCGGCGGGCCGTTCCGGAACCGCACCCGCGCCGAGCTGGCCGACGTCACCGTCGAGCAGGCCCTGAACCACCCGACCTGGGACATGGGCCCGGTCATCACGATCAACTCGGCGACCCTGGTGAACAAGGCCCTCGAGGTCATCGAGGCGCACCTGCTGTTCGACGTGCCGATGGACCGGATCGAGGTCATGGTCCACCCGCAGTCCTACATCCACTCGATGGTGGAGTTCGTGGACGGCTCGACGCTCGCCCAGGTCAGCCCGCCCGACATGCGCCTGCCGATCGCCCTCGGCCTGGACTGGCCCGACCGAGTCCCGGACGCCGCGCCCGGCGTGGACTGGACGCGCGCCCACACCTGGGAGCTGTTCCCGCTGGACGACGAGGCGTTCCCGGCCGTCCGGCTGGCCCGGCACGTCGGCGCCGAGGGCGGCACGTTCCCGGCGGTGTTCAACGCGGCGAACGAGGTGTGCGTGGAAGCCTTCCGGGCGGGAACCCTGCCGTTCCTGGGGATAGTCGACACCGTCGCGCGGGTAGTGGAGGAGCACGCGGCGCGCGACGCCGGCACGGCCGACCTGACCGTCGACGACGTCCTCGCCGCCGACGCGTGGGCCAGGGAGCGCGCCCGCGCGCTGACCGAGACCGGCTGACCGGGGGAGCGGCCCCCGGCGGCGCGACCGCCCGAAGGGGGCCCGCGGATGGCCTTTCTCCTCGGCGCCGTGGCCTTCGTCGTGGCGCTGCTGGTGTCGGTCATGCTGCACGAGGGCGGGCACCTGCTGACCGCCAAGCGGTTCGGCATGAAGGCCACCCAGTACTTCGTCGGGTTCGGTCCGACCCTGTGGTCCCGCCGGCGCGGCGAGACCGAGTACGGCGTGAAGGCCCTGCCGCTCGGCGGATTCGTCCGGATCGTCGGCTACACGCCGCTGGAGGAGATCCCCGAGGAGGACCGGGACCGGGCCTTCTACAGGCAGCCCGCCGGGCGGCGCGCCATCGTGATCTCCGCGGGCGTGGTGGTGAACTTCGTCTTCGCCTTCCTGCTGCTCGCCGTGACCGCGATGACGGTCGGGCAGCTCCACCTGGGGACGCCGAGCTCGACGGTCGAGGCGGTCAGCGCCTGCGTCCCGGCGGGCGCGTCGACGTCCTGCGAGGGGCGTCCGGTGTCGCCCGCGAAGGCCGCCGGGATCCGGCCGGGTGATCGGATCGTGGTCTTCGGCGGGACGCCCGTCAACGACTGGACGCAGTTCCGGGACGCGATCGGCAAGGCCCGTCCGGGGCAGACCGTCCCGGTGGTCGTCCGGCGCGGCGGCGCCGAGCTGACCGTCCAGGTGACTATGGCCGACCTCTCCGGCGCGGCCTTCATCGGCATCCAGTCCAAGATCGTCGGACGGCACTACGAGCGCCTCGGCCCGGTCGCCGCACTCGGCTACGGCGGCCGGTCGCTCGGCGCGATGCTCAAGGCCGTCGGCGAGGTCGCCGTGAACCTCCCGAAGGCGCTGCCCAAGCTGTTCTCACCGGACCGGGCCAGCACCCCCGGAGGGCAGGTCGGCAGTGTGGTCGGGGCCACAGAGGTGTCCGGGCAGATCTTCTCCTCGCACAGCTCGGCCCGCGACAAGACCTTCCTGTTCCTCCAGCTGGTGGTGTCGGTCAACGTCTTCCTGGGCGCGCTGAACGTGATCCCCCTGCTCCCGCTGGACGGCGGGCACCTGGCCGTCGTGGCCTACGAGCGGGCCAGGGCCCGGCTGGCCCGGCGGAGGGGCCTGCCCGACCCCGGGACGGTCGATATGACCAAGCTCATGCCGATCACGTATCTGGCCGTCCTGATACTGGTGGGGCTCGGACTGCTCCTGATACTCGCGGACCTGTTCAACCCGCTACAGATACCTGGATGACACGGAATAGCTACAAAGAGTGACCCACTTCGTCACCCATCCGCGTCACGTCACCCACCACAGGCACTTAGGCTTGGGTGGGCGAGAGCGTGAAGGAGTGGGATGAGCGTTTCACTGGGTATTCCGACGATCAGGGGCGGCGACGAGGAGGCTGCCGGTGCGGCCTGGCCGCTCGGCGAGCGTCGCAAGTCCCGGCAGATCATGGTCGGCAACGTGCCGGTGGGCGGCGACGCCCCGGTGTCGGTGCAGTCGATGACCACGACGCTCACCGCCGACGTGAACAGCACGCTGCAGCAGATCGCGGAGCTGACCGCGTCCGGCTGCCAGATCGTCCGGGTGGCCGTCCCGTCGCAGGACGACGCGGAGGCGCTGCCGGCGATCGCGCGCAAGTCCCCGATCCCGGTGATCGCCGACATCCACTTCCAGCCGAAGTACGTGTTCGCGGCGATCGAGGCCGGGTGCGCGGCGGTCCGGGTGAACCCGGGCAACATCAAGAAGTTCGACGACAAGGTCGGCGAGATCGCCCGCGCGGCCAAGGACGCGGGCACCCCGATCCGGATCGGCGTGAACGCCGGTTCCCTCGACAAGCGCCTCCTGGAGAAGTACGGCAAGGCCACGCCCGAGGCGCTGGTCGAGTCCGCGCTGTGGGAGTGCTCGCTGTTCGAGGAGCACGACTTCCGGGACATCAAGATCTCGGTGAAGCACAACGACCCGGTCGTGATGATCGAGGCCTACCGGCAGCTCGCCGCCGCCTGCGACTACCCGCTGCACCTGGGCGTGACCGAGGCCGGTCCGGCGTTCCAGGGCACGATCAAGTCGTCGGTGGCGTTCGGCGCGCTGCTCGCGCAGGGCATCGGCGACACGATCCGCGTCTCGCTGTCGGCGCCTCCCGTCGAGGAGGTCAAGGTCGGCTCGCAGATCCTGGAGTCGCTGGGGCTGAAGCAGCGCGGCCTGGAGATCGTCTCCTGCCCGTCCTGCGGGCGCGCGCAGGTGGACGTGTACACCCTCGCCGAGGAGGTCACGGCCGGGCTGAAGGGCTTCCCCGTCCCGCTGCGCGTCGCCGTCATGGGCTGCGTCGTGAACGGCCCGGGCGAGGCCCGCGAGGCCGACCTGGGCGTGGCGTCCGGCAACGGCAAGGGCCAGATCTTCGTCAAGGGCAAGGTCGTCAAGACCGTCCCCGAGGCGCAGATCGTCGAGACCCTCATCGAGGAGGCCATGCGCATCGCCGAGGAGATGGGCCTCGAGATCGGCGAGGACGGCACAGTGATCGCCGCGGACGGCTCGGCCGGCGGCCCCGGCGCGACCGTCACGGTCAGCTGACGCCGAGCCCCGCCGCCACAGGCCACCGGTGACCGGTCACGAGATCGGCTACGCGGGCTGACCCCTGCGCGCATGCGAAGCCCCTGGGAAGCCCCAGGGGCTTTCGCGTTGATGGCGATATTTACCTTTCGCTCATCTAAGAGGCAAAAATCACGAAAGGGCAACCATGTAACAACGATCAACGTGCGAGTACTACCTCCGTGACCTCGGTGATCGCCAAAATTTCGGGCGAATCACCGTGAACCGGGCCTATCAGAGGGTCCGGTGTGGAGGAGTGATCTGTGAAGAGACTCGTCATCGTCGCCGCGACGGCCGGCCTGGGCGTCACCGCCCTCGGCGCCACCGCCGCCTCGGCCGCCACGGGCAACGCGGACGCCGCCAAGGTGTCCGCGGTCAAGTGGCACGCGTGTTCCGCCGACTTCGTCAAGACGGTCGCCGCGAACTACGACCCGATCTTCCCGGTCTCGAAGATCGTTCAGTGCGGTGAGCTCAAGGTCCCGCTGGACTACGCCAAGCCGAACGGCAAGAAGATCAGCCTGTTCGTGACCAAGACCCCGCACACGGGCAGCGGCAAGGCCAAGGGCCAGATCGTCGTCAACCCGGGTGGCCCGGGCGGCGCCGGCGGCATCTTCGGCCCGCGCGTGTTCGCGCAGAACTCCGCCGCGATGCGCGCCGCCTACGACGTCATCGGGTTCGACCCGCGCGGCGTCGGGGAGAGCAAGCCCGCGGTCAGCTGCGACACCGGCTACAACCTCGAGCCGCGTCCGGACTACGGCAACGGCGACGCCAAGTCGGAGAAGATCTGGCTGAAGCGCACCTACGCCTACGACGCGAAGTGCAAGAAGGCCGACAAGATCGGTCTGCTGAAGCACATCCACACCACCGACTCGGCGCGCGACCTCAACTCGATCCGCCTGTCGCTGGGGAACAAGAAGCTCGACTACTACGGCGCCTCCTACGGCACCTACCTGGGCTCGGTCTACGCGACCATGTTCCCGACCAAGGTGGGCCACATGGTGCTGGACGGCGTCGTCGGCCCGTCCGGCGTCTGGTACCAGGCCAACCTGGACCAGAACGTGGCGTTCAACAAGAACATGGACTACTACTTCGGCTGGCTGGCCAAGTACGACTCCGTGTACCACCTGGGCAAGACCCAGAAGGAGGTCCGCTCCTTCTACTACGGTCTGCGCGCCAAGCTCGCCAAGAAGCCGGTCTACTCGGCGGACAAGAGCGCGGCCGTCAGCTCCGCGGCCCTGACCGACGTCATCCAGACCGCCGGTTACCGCCGCAGCCAGGCCGTGTGGAACATGTTCGCCGTGGGCCTGTCGGCGTACAAGACGGGCGACACCGCCACCTTCGTCGACACCTTCGGTGGTCCGACCAAGGGCGCGGTGGACGACAACGAGTTCGCCGTCTACAACGGCGTCCAGTGCACCGACACCCAGTGGCCGACCAGCTGGAAGAAGTGGCACAAGGACAACGTCCGGGTCAACAAGATCGCGCCCTTCGGCACCTGGGGCAACGTCTGGTTCAACTCGCCGTGCCTCGGCTGGCCGGCCAAGGCCGCCAAGCCGGTGAACATCGGCGCGGTGAAGAACCTGCCGAAGAACATCCTGATGTTCCAGGCGACGGCCGACGCCGCGACCCCGTACAAGGGCGCGCTGGACATGCAGCGCCACCTCAAGGGCTCGCACCTGGTCGTCCAGGACGGCGACCGCACGCACTGCATCGTGCACCGCGGTTCGGCGGCGGTGGACGCCTACTTCGACGCGTACTTCCTTGGCGGGAAGCTGCCGTCGAAGCGGACCGTCCACGTCCCGCAGCTGGGTGACCCCACCCCGCCGGCCGGGATGCGCAGCGCGGCCGTCTCCGCCGGTCTGCTGAACGACGTCATCAAGTAAGCGACGTCCGCACGCGGAACACCGTGTGAGGTTCCCCGTGGAGCCTCGCACGACGCTCCACGACGGGCCCCGTCTCCTCGGAGGCGGGGCCCGTCTCGTTTTGGGACCGTCCTATACCACCGATACAACCCCGATGTCCTGTAGTGGCCTGGTCTCTATCGGGTCACGGCGGAGACTCAAGTCGGATACAACACAATTTGGCGGCTGACTTCCCATATGTCGCGTTGACGAAGATCGCTCGGTACGTCCATTTCAGGACCCTCCCGCGTGGGGGTCCGAAGGAGGAGTGGTTCGTGAAACGACTCGTCACGGTCGCCGCGGTGACCGGCCTCGGGCTCGCCGGGCTCGGCGCGGCCGCATCCGCCCAGGCGGCGGCGAAGCCGGCGTCGGCCCTCGCCTGGCACGCCTGTGCGGCGGACATCGTCCATTCGGTGGCGTCGTCCGACACCGCTCAGGCGCAGGGTTCCAAGCGCATCAAGTGCGCCGAGCTCAGCGTGCCCCTGGACTACGCCAAGCCGAACGGCACGAAGATCACCCTCGAGGTGACCTTCACGCCGCACACCGGCTCCGGCGCGGCCATGGGCCAGATGGTCGTCAACCCGGGTGGCCCGGGTGGCTCGGGCGCCTACTTCGGCGGCCGGATGTTCAACCAGAGCAGCAAGGCCATGCAGGACGCCTACGACTTCGTCGGGTTCGACCCGCGCGGCGTCGGGCACAGCGTCCCGGCCATCCAGTGCGACCTTTCCTTCCAGCTCGAGCCGCGCCCCGACTACGGCACCGGTGACGCCGCGTCGGAGAAGGTCTGGCTCGCCAAGACCAAGAAGTACGCCGAGGACTGCGGCAAGGCCGACAAGGTCGGGCTGCTGAACCACGACAAGACCACCGACTCGGCGAGGGACGTCGAGTCCATCCGCCAGGCGCTGGGCAGCAAGAAGCTGGACTACCACGGCTCGTCCTACGGCACCTACCTGGGCCAGGTCTACGCCGCGATGTTCCCGGACAAGGTCGGCCGCATGGCCCTGGACGGCAACGTCGGCCCGGGCGGTGTCTGGTACGACGCGAACCTGCAGCAGGACATCTGGTTCGACCGGAACATCGACTACTTCTTCGGCTGGCTGGCCAAGTGGGACAAGGTGTACCACCTGGGCACCACGCAGCAGCAGGTGCGCTCGTGGTTCTACGACCTGCGCGCCAAGCTGGCCAAGAACCCGGTCACCGTCACCGACCCGCAGTCCGGTGACGTCACCGCGGTCTCGTCCGACTCGCTGACCGACAACATCCAGAACGCGGCGTACCGGCGGCTGCCGAGCTACTGGTTCCCGCCCGCGAACGGCCTGGCCGCCTACAAGAAGGGCGACATGGCCGGGTTCGCCGACGCCTTCGGCGGGCCGACCACCGGCGAGTCCGACGACAACAGCTACTTCGGCTACAACGCCGTCCAGTGCACCGACGTGCAGTGGCCGACGAACTGGGCCAAGTGGCAGCGCGACAACGACAGGATCCAGAAGAAGCACCCGTTCCTGACCTGGGGCAACGTCTGGTTCAACGCGCCGTGCATCAACTGGCCCGCCAAGGCCGGCACGCCGGTGGACGTCCGGCACGTCAAGAAGCTGCCGTCGAACATCATGATGTTCAACGCCGCCAGCGACGCCGCGACGCCGTTCCCGGGCGCGCTGGAGCTGCACCGGGCGCTGAAGGGCTCGCGCATGCTCGTCGAGTCCGACGGCCGGACGCACTGCATCGTGCACCGCGGCAACCCGGCCGTGGACGCGGTGTGGGACACCTACTTCCTGACCGGCCAGCGTCCGTCCGCGGGCCTGACCTACGTCAAGTCGACCGGTGACCCGACGCCTCCGGCGAACGCCGCCGGGCTCAAGGGCGCGTCCGTCAAGCCGCTCGGCCTGGACATCACCAAGTAAGCCGTCCCGGCGCCGCCGCTCCGGTGGCGGCGTCGTGACCTGCGGTTCCGTGGCCCCTGCCGACCTTTCGTCGGCGGGGGCCACGCTCGTTCGGGCGGTCGCCGGGCGGGTCTTTCACCGGTGGCGTGACGTCCCTGACGCGCAGCGTGTTCCCGCGTCCTGGTCACAGTTTGATATCTACTCACATCGGGCTCTCCCGTCAGAACAGGCCCAAACACCACAATTTGCCTAACTGTTGACGGAGCGATGCCGGGGGCCGCCCCCACACACGTCCCCACGAAGGGGTGCGGTGCGCCCCGGCCGAGGGGGTTTGGTGAAGAAGCTCCTCCTGATCACGACCGCCGCCGTGCTGGGCGTCGGTGGCGCCGCGACGGCCGCGGTCGCCGACCCGGCGCCGACCGCGCCGATCGCCAAGGACGCGTCCGAGGTCACCTGGGGCTCCTGCCCCGACGACGGCTACGGCGCCTACTACAAGGCGACCGGCGCCGAGTGCGGCCAGATGCAAGTGCCGCTGGACTACGCCAAGCCGAACGGCAAGAAGATCTCGATCGCGGTGTCGCGGGTCAAGCACACCGACACCAAGGACTACCGCGGTGTGCTGACCTTCAACCCCGGCGGTCCCGGCGCCGGCGGCATGGTCTACGGCCCCTACTTCAAGCTGCTGCTGAACAAGCGCGGCTACGCGGCGCTCGCCGCCAAGTACGACCTGGTCGGCTTCGACCCGCGCGGCGTCGAGCACAGCCAGCCCGCGCTGCGCTGCAACAGCGACTTCCAGAAGCCGGTCCGCCCGGACTACAACCCGGGTTCGCGCAAGGAGGAGGCGGCCTGGCTCGCCAAGTCCAAGCAGTACGCGCAGGACTGCACCCAGAAGTTCGGCTGGATGCTGCCGCACATGCGGACCACCGACGCCGCCCGTGACGTCGAGCAGATCCGCCGGACGTTCGGCCCGGACCAGAAGCTCAACTACTGGGGCTTCTCCTACGGCACCTACCTGGGCGCGACCTACGAGACGCTGTTCCCGGGCAAGACCGGCAAGTTCGTCCTGGACGGCAACGTCAACCCGGACCGCGTCTTCTACGACACGCAGCTGGACCAGGACCGCGCCTTCGAGCGGAACTTCAAGCTGTTCAACGCGTGGATCGCCAAGTGGGACTCCAAGTTCCACCTGGGCACCACCGCGGCGGCCGTCGAGGCCAACTACTACAAGGCCCGCGCCGCGGCCGCCAAGGCCCCCATCGGCGGGACCATCGGCCCGGACGAGCTGGACGACATCGTCCAGCAGGCCCCGTACTACACCAGCGAGTACGTCCCGGTCGCCGACGCGCTGTCCGCGTGGATCGTCGGCAACGACCCGCAGGGGCTCCTGGACCGCCAGGGCGACGCCTCCGACGACAACGGCTTCGCGGTGTACAACGCCGTCCAGGCCGCGGACGCGCACTGGCCGACCAACTGGAACAAGTGGCACAACGACGCGGTCAAGCTGGTGAAGCAGGGCAACCGCTTCAACACCTGGCCGAACGTGTGGTTCAACGCGCCGATCTTCTACTGGCCGTTCAACGGCGGTCCGAAGCTGCAGATCAACGCGCGCAAGACCGCGACGCCGACGCTGCTGATCCAGTCCACCCTGGACGCCGCCACCCCGTACGACGGCGTGCTCGTCCAGCACCGTGAGCTCAATTCGCGCCTGCTCGTCGAGGTCGGCGGCAAGACCCACGCCAACAGCCTCGGCAACCTCTGCCTGTTCACCAAGGCCGTGTCCTACCTGGACGCCGCCTCCGTCCCGGCGGGCACGCACGGCGTCGACGACAGCTGCGACGCCAACCCGGCGACCAACGACCCCGACCCGACCGCCATGTCGCTCAAGTCGCTGACCGCCGTCCCCGGCCTGCCCGAGCTCGCGCTGCCGAAGATCCGCTGACCGCGGACCACGGCGCCGAACACCACGTGACGGCGCGCCCCGCCTCCCCCGAGGCGGGGCGCGCCCCCTTCCGAAGGACCACTGGATGAAGAAGATCGTCATTGCCGCGGCCGCCGCGGTGATGGGCGTCGGCGGCACCGCGTCCGCCGCCGTCGCGGCCCCGTCGCAGACCACGGCCAAGCCGAAGGTCAGCTGGGTCAAGTGCACCGACCCGAGCCTGGTCAAGGCCAACGCCGACTGCGGTTTCGTGACCGTCCCGCTGAACTGGTCGAAGCCGAACGGCAAGAAGATCCAGATCGCGATCTCGCGGACGCACCACACCGACACCAAGCACTACCAGGGCATCATGCTCGGCAACCCGGGCGGCCCCGGCGGCTCGGGCTACCTGTACTCCGAGAAGCTGCCGCGCTGGATGAAGGGCACCGGCCAGGGCGCCGCCGCCGCCAAGTACGACTTCGTGGGCTTCGACCCGCGCGGCGTCGGATCCAGCAAGCCCGCGCTGACCTGCGACGCGCACTACGCCAAGCCGCCGCGTCCGGACTACAACCCGACCTCGGCCAAGATCGAGAAGTACTGGCTGGCCAAGTCGAAGAAGTACGCGCAGGACTGCCAGAAGAAGTTCGGCTGGCTGCTGCCGCACATGCGCACCACCGACGTGGCCCGCGACATGGACGCCATCCGCACGGTCCTGGGCGCCAAGAAGACGAACTACTACGGCTTCTCCTACGGCACCTACCTGGGCGCGACCTACGCGACCATGTTCCCGAAGCGCGTCGGCCGCATGGTGCTGGACGGCAACGTCAACCCGAAGACCGTCTGGTACGGCTCGCAGCTCGAGCAGGACAAGGCGTTCGAGCGGAACATCAAGTTCTGGTTCGCGTGGATGGCCAAGTACGACTCGGTCTACCACCTCGGCAAGACCGAGAAGGCCGTCGAGGCGAAGTACTACCAGACCCGCGCCGCCGCCCTGAAGAAGCCGATCGGCGGCCTCGTCGGCGGTGACGAGCTCGACGACATCGTCCTGTCCGCCGGCTACTACACCTCGGCCTACGAGGACCCGGCGGCGGCCCTGTCCGCGTGGATCGTCAAGAAGGACCCGCAGCCGCTGCTCGACAGCGTCGACCCGGGCGACGACGACAACGGCTTCGCCGTCTACAACGCCGTCCAGGGCGCGGACGCCGCGTGGCCGCGCAGCTGGTCCAAGTGGAAGAACGACGCCAACAAGCTCGTCAAGCAGGGCAAGCGCTTCAACACCTGGAGCAACGTCTGGTACAACGCGCCGGTGCTGTACTGGCCGTTCAAGGGCGGCCCGTCGCTGAAGCTCCAGGGCAAGAAGGGCCTGGGCGGCATCCTGCTCATCCAGTCCACCCTGGACGCCGCGACCCCGGTCGCGGGCGGCTACGAGATGCACAAGGCCTTCCCGTCGTCCCGCCTGGTGCTGGAGATCGGCGGCAAGACCCACGCCAACACGCTCAACGGCAACAAGTGCCTGGACGACAAGGTCGGCAAGTACCTGTCCACCGGCTGGCTGCCGAAGCGCGGTCACGGCCACGACGACTCCTGCAAGGCCGACCCGGCGCTGAACGACCCGAACCCGACGCAGCAGCTGCGTTCCGCGGGCGTCCACACCGGCAAGGACCTTCCGGTCGGCCGTCTCTGACGTCCTCACCTAACCGGCGTTCAGTGGCTGCCGGACACCGGCGGCACTGAGCACTGACGGGGCCGTTCCTTCGGGAGCGGCCCCGTTTTCGTTCCCCTGATCTGCGGGTCTGCCTTCTGCGGCTTCCTCGGGCTTCGCCCGGAAACGCGGGATTCGCGGATCGCGGGCCGGGCCTGACCCGGCCGGTAGAACTCCAGAGTGCGTAACCCCATAGCCCACCGCGCGACGGCCGGGGCCGCCGCGGCGGTCGCCGTCCTCGCCGTCCTGTCCGTTCCCGCCGCCGCCGCCATCGAGGCGATCACCTGGCGGCCCTGCCCACAGAACGATCCCGTCGAGAAGGGCAAGCTGCGCGGGCTGGAGTGCGGCTCCGTCCAGGTGCCGCTCGACCACGCCCGTCCGGAGGGTGAGAAGATCACCCTCGCCCTGACCCGTGCCCGCCACACCACCGCCCACTCGCAGGGCGTCGTCCTGCTGAACCGCGGCGGGCCCGGCGCCCACGGCCGCGACATGCCGATGCTGTTCAAGCTGGGCCTGCCGGACAGCGTCTCCGCGTCCTACGACTGGATCGGGTTCGACCCGCGCGGCGTCGGGGGCAGCAAGCCCGCGATGCTCTGCGACGAGTCCTACCAGGACCCGGGCCGTCCGCGCGCCGACACCACCCCCGCGAACGCGGTGGAGGAGAACGCCTGGCGCGACCGCGCCGCGCGGTTCTCGGCCGACTGCGCCCGCCGCTACCCGCGCCTGCTGCCGCACATGGGCACCGCGGACTGGGTGGCCGACCTGGACGACATCCGCGCCGCGCTCGGCCAGAAGAAGATCAACTACCTGGGCTACTCGTACGGCACCTACCTGGGCACGGTGTACGCCGCGACGCACCCGAACCGGGTGCGGCGGATGGTGCTGGACAGCATCGTCCGGCCGAGCGGCGTCTGGTACGACGACAACCTCGACCAGGACATGGCGTTCGAGAAGCGGATCCACGCCTTCTTCGCCTGGATCGCCCGCTACGACTCGGTGTACCACCTGGGAGGCGACGAGAGGCAGGTCGCCGCCGTCTACCAGCAGGTCCGCGCCGCCCTGAAGGCCAACCCGGTGAACGCCCGGATCGGCGCGACCGAGCTGGACGACATGTTCCTGACGGACGGCTACAGCAACCTCGGCTGGCCGAACCACGCCAAGGTGCTGTCCGACTACGCGCACGGCGACTCCAAGACGCTCGCCGCGGCGTGGGAGAAGCCGAGCTTCCTCGACCAGAACGACTACGCCGTCTACAACGCCGTCCAGTGCCGGGACGCCTCGTGGCCGCGGGGCTGGAGGAAGTGGCACGACGACAGCGTCCGGCTCTATCGCGAGGGATACACGTTCGAGACCTGGAGCAACACCTGGTACAACGCCCCGTGCGCGACCTGGAAGGTGCCGGGGGGCCCGCGGCCGAAGGTCCACGGGCCCGCGAACCTGGTGCCGATCCTGCTCGTCCAGGGCACCGAGGACGCCGCGACCCCGTTCAACGGGGCGGAGGAGACCCACCGGCTGCTGCCGAACTCGCGGCTGCTGGTGCAGCAGGGCGGCGGCATCCACGGCGTCACCCTGAACGGCGATCCGTGCGTGGACGGAGCCGTCGCCCGCTACTTCGCCACGGGCGCCCTGCCGCAGCCGAACACCATCTGCAAGGCCCCGGCGCCGCCCGCTCCGACAGGGGCGTCCCAGCGGCTCCGCGGCCCTGTCGGGGTCCAGGTGTCCGCACCGGTCGGGAGCAGGATCTAGTCTTGGACACGTGGTGCTGACAACGGTGATGGCGGCCCGATAGCCATGCGGATGCTGGGGGCGTCGCCGGTGCGGGTGCTGGACGACCGGCACCGTGACGAGGCGCTGCGCATCCTGGACGCCGATCCGGTCGCGAACGTGTTCGTCGGCTCGCGCGTCCACGCCGCCGGGCTCGACCCCCGGCGGCTCGGCGCGCAGATGTGGGGCTACCAGCGGGACGGGCGGCTGCGGTCGCTCTGCTACGCCGGAGCCAACCTGATCCCGGTCAACGCCGGCCCCGACGCCGTGCGCGCGTTCGCCGAACGCGCGCAGGCGCAGGGCCGGCGTTGCTCGTCCATCGTGGGCCCGGTCGCCGCGGTGACCGGGCTCTGGGAGATCCTCGGCCCGTACTGGGGTCCGCCGCGCGCAGTGCGCGGGCTCCAGCCGGTCATGGCGACCTCGCAGGCCCCGCCCGTGCTCGCGGATCCGGGGGTCCGCCGGGTCGGCATGGCCGACTTCGACCTGGTCTATCCGGCCTGCGTGGCGATGTTCACCGAGGAGGTCGGGGTCTCCCCGAACTCGGGCGACGGCGGTGTGCTGTACCGGGCGCGGGTCGCCGAGCTGATCCGGTCCGGCCGCGCGTTCGCCCGGATCGAGGGCGGCCGGGTCATGTTCAAGGCCGAGGTCGGCGCGGTCACCCCGCACGCCTGCCAGGTGCAGGGCGTGTGGGTGCCGCCCGACCTGCGCGGGCAGGGGCTGTCGGTGGCGGGCATGGCGGCCCTGGTCGGCGAGTCGCTGCGGTCGATCGCGCCGGTCGTGTCGCTGTACGTCAACGACTACAACGTCCGGGCGCGCGCCGCCTACCGCCGGGTCGGGTTCGCCGAGGTCGGCGAGTTCATGTCGATCCTCTTCTGAGCGCCTCCCCGCCCGCTCGGGGCGTGCTCAGGCGACGAGCAGGGTCAGCAGGCGGTCGAGCTCGGCGGCCGGGTCGCCGGTGATCCCCGCGTGCACGGGCCCGGGCTGGACGATCGTGCTGCGCGGCGCGGTCAGCCAGCGGAACCGCCCGCCGGGCGACTCCTCGGCGGCCTGGCCCGCAGCCTCCCCGCCCTTGCAGAGCCCGCTGACGGCGGCCAGCGCCCTGCGGACGCCGTCGAGGTCGAGGGACGGGTCGAGCGCGAGCAGGCGCGGCTCGTCCACCCGCGTCGCGCAGCCCAGGTAGTCGAGCGCGCGGCAGTAGACGATCACCCCGACGTTCATGGACTCGCCGCGCTCGATGCGCGGGATCACGCGGAGCGTCGCGTACTCGAACACCTGCTTGCCGGACGCCGTCGCCCCCACGTTCGCCTTCGGCCGGACGGCGTTCACGCGGGGCCTCCCAGCCAGCCGGGACGCCGCTCGCCGCGCCGCTCCTCGGTGTGCGGACGCCGGTCCGTGACGTCCAGGGACGGCAGCCAGTCGCGCGGGTCGGCGATCCGCCGGCTCAGGACGCGGACGTAGGCGTCGCGGACCTCGTCCGGCGAGCCGAAGCCGGGCTCGCCCTCGAGCCAGGCGTCCGGGACCAGCTCGGTCAGCTCGCGCAGCAGCTCCGGGGTGATCCTCGGCAGGAACTCGGCCTCGGCCTCCGCCAGGTGCGCGGCGAACGGGGTGAGGACGTGGTCGTCCACGTCGTAGGGGCCCGCGAACAGCCGGTCGGCGTTGGCCCAGGCGTGGTGGAAGATCAGGCTCGCGCCGTGGTCGATCAGCCAGACGTCCTTGTGCCAGACCAGCATGTTGGGGTTGCGCCAGCTGCGGTCGACGTTGCCGATGAACGCGTCGAACCACAGGACGCGCGAGGCGAACGTCCGGTCCGGCGTCCAGCCGATCGGGTCGAAGCCGAGCGAGCCGGGCAGGAAGTCGACCGCGAGGTTCCAGCCGGAGCTGGCCTTGAGCAGGTCCTGGACGTCGGGGTCGGGCTCGTGCCGTCCGATCACCGGGTCGAGGTCGATGATCCGCAGCTCGGGGGTGCGCAGGCCGAGCCGGCGGGCCAGCTCTCCGGCGATCACCTCGGCGACCAGGGCCTTGCGGCCCTGCCCGGCGCCTTGGAACTTCATGACGTAGGTGCCCAGGTCGTCGGCCTCGACGACGCCCGGCAGCGACCCGCCCTCACGGAGCGGCGTCACGTACCGGATGGCGGTTACGGTCGGCAGCACACGCGAACGCTATCGGACGCGATGATGTGCCCATGACCTTCGTGGACCTCACGCACCCCGTGGAGAGCGGCATGCCGGTGTATCCGGGCGATCCGGAGGTGCTGGCGGAGACCGCCCTGACCGTCCCGGCGGACGGCGCGAACGTGGCGCGGCTGCACCTCGGCTCGCAGTGCGGGACCCACGTGGACGCGCCGTTCCACATCGACGACGCCCTGCCGCGCCTGTCCGAGCTGCCGCTGGAGCGGTTCGCGGGCCCGGCCGTGATCATGGACGCGACGGGCGTGACGGGCCGGGTGATCGGGCCCGGCCTGCTGCCGGACGGGTTGCGTCCGGGGATCGTGCTGCTCGTCCATACGGGCTGGTCGGAGCGGTGGGGGAGCGAGGAGTACTGGACGTCCCATCCCTATCTCGCGCCGGAGACGGCCTCGGCGATCGTCGACGCCGGGGTCCGGACGGTGGGCGTCGACGTGGCGAGCGTGGACCCGTCCGGCTCCCTGGACGCGCACCGGGTGCTGCTCGGGGCGTCCGGCGTCATCTGCGAGAACCTGACCGGGCTGGAGCGGATCACCGGGCCCGCCGAGGTGACCCTCTTCCCGCTGCGGCTGACGGGCGCGGGCACGGGCGACGGCGCGCCGGTGCGCGCCGTCGCCCGCCTGGTGTCCGCTTGATCACATTTTCTGGATGACCTCTTCGGCGAAGCGCTCCATGCTCGCGATCTTGAGGTCGGCGCCGGTGAGGCGGGCCTTCTCCGCGTCGGTCGGCATCCACCAGGGGGCGGCGAGCGTCCCGGAGACGCCGCGTTCGCGCCATTTGCGGTAGAGGTCCGCGCTGGGGCGTTTCGCGATCGGAGCCACGATCTGGAGGTCGTCCAGGGTGCGGCCGTGCTCGGCGAGGTGGCCCTTGAGGCGTTCGAGCAGGTCGGAGAGGTCGTCCTCCTTGTAGACGCGGTTGCCGATCCAGCCGTCGCCGATCCGGGCGGCGCGGCGCAGCGCGACGTCGCTGTCCCCGCCGATGAAGACCGGGACGGGAGCGGACGGCACGGGCGCGATGCTCAGCGAGTCGTGGTCGAAGAACCGGCCGTGGTGCTCGACCCGGCCGCCCTTCCAGAGCGCGCGGAGGGCCGGGATCATCTCGTCCAGGCGCTTGCCGCGCGTCCGGAAGTCCTGGCCGGTCTGCCGGAACTCGTCCTCGCACCAGCCGACCCCGACGCCGAGGATCGCCCTGTCGCCGGACAGGACGGCGGCGGTCGAGACGGCCTTGGCGACGGTGAACAGGTCGCGGGCGGGGGCGATGTAGACGTTGGTGGCGAACCGGACCCGGGTCGTCGCCGCGGCCATCGCCCCGATCGCGACCCACGCGTCGGGCCAGTGCGTGCCCTCGGGGTAGGGCGGCGCGCCGGTCTCGCTGTAGGGGTAGGACGCCTGGTAGTCGGCGTGGAACAGGTGGTCCGAGATCGCGACCACGTCGTAGCCGAGCCGGTCGGCGGCCGCCGCGAGCGGCAGGTACTCGCCGGCGTCCACGAAGGACGCGCCGAGCCAGAACTCCACGGCCGTCAGTCCTGGAACTCGGGGATGACCTTGGTGGCGAACAGCTCCAGGTTCCGCTTGACCGTGTCCAGCGGCAGGACGCCCTGCTGGCCCTGCATGAACAGCCCGAACCACTCCAGGTCGGGCATCCGGTCGAGCATCCGCTGGATGCCGCGCTTGACGTCGTCCGGGCCGCCGATCAGCGCCATCTCGACGTCGGCCATGCGCTTGTAGTCGCCCTTCTCCGGCGAGATCGGCTTGTGCTTGTCGTCCTCCTGCGTGCGCAGGACCTCCAGGTAGCCGAACGGGCCGAAGAACGACGCGAAGTCCTTCTGCATGCCCTTGCCGTAGGTGGCGATGGCCTCCTCGCGGGTGTCGGCCATCCCGACGATCTTCAGGATGCCGGTGTGCTCGCCGAGCTTGTAGGCCTGGCCGAGCTTGGCGCACTCCTCCTGGTAGAGCTTGGCCTTCTTGGCGTGCTCGTCCGGGTTCGGGGTGAACATCCAGGGCAGGATGCCCTCCTGCGCCGCGCGGACGACCGACCGGTCGGACACGGTGAACGGCTGCCACAGCTCGGGGTGCGGGTCCTGGTACGGCTTGGGGCAGACCGACACCGAGCGCAGCACGCCGTCGTCGTCGATCTCGCCGGGCGCGCCGAACGTCCGCGTCCACTCCTGCGCGGGCCAGCCCTCGAGGCCCTCGTAGGGCGCGGGCACCTCGTAGTCGAGGACGTCGCTCTTGTAGCGCAGGCTGTCCTGCTCCCACGCCAGCTTCATGATCTTCAAGATCTCGCCGAACACGTCGAAGTTGCGGTTGTCGGACTTCGACCCGTCCGAGCGGGCCGCGGCGGCGTGCCAGCGCTGGCCGAGCACGTTCGCCCACCGCGCCTGGTAGCCGCGGGCGACGCCGAGGCGCAGCCGTCCCCGCGAGAAGTGGTCGAGCAGCGCCACGTCCTCGGCCGCGCGGATCGGGTCCCAGGTGGGCAGGACGAGCCCGAGCGGCGCGAGCAGGATGCGCTCGGTGCGGGCGGCGAGGTCGGTCAGGAACATCAGCGGGTTGACCGAGAACTCGAAGCCCTCCGAGTGGAAGTGGTGCTCGGTCATCATCAGGGCGTCGAAGCCGATCCGGTCGGCGTGCACGGCGATCTCGCGGACCTCGTGCAGCAGCTTCTGGTACGACTCGCGGTCCCGTCCGATCGGCCGCCTGGCCTTGGCGTTCTCCTCGGCGGCCCACCCGGAGCCGGGGATCTGCGGGTTCAGAAAGATCGCGAACTTCACGCGGGCGTCTCCTTAGCGAGCGGGTTCGGTCGGGACGGAAGCGGTCCGGGGGGCTCCGGTCGTGGGGTCCTCGATCGCCGAGTCCGCGGTCGCGGCGTCCCCGGTGGCGGGGGCTCCGGGCGGGTGGAGGCGGTCGAGCTCGCCCAGCCAGCGGCGGACGACCAGGGTGAACTCGTCCGGGCGTTCGGTGTGCAGGCGGTGGCCGCCGCCGGGCCAGGACTCGGCGCGGGACGCCGGGTGCCGGAGCAGGCCGCGCTCCCAGTCGGCGCAGGCGGCCTGCCGGGTCGACCAGCAGGACAGCACCGGGCAGGCGCGGCGGGCGATGTAGGCGTCGCCCTCCGGGCGCAGGCCGAACGCCCCGTCCCCCTCGTACATGGCGGGGAACGCCTGGACGAGGGCCTGCGGCGCGGTCGCGAGGATCTTGCGGCGGTGCCAGGCCAGCAGCCAGGGCGGCGTGACGGGGGTGTGGCACCAGTCCTCGTTCGCCAGCGCGGTCGGGTACGGGTCACCGGAGCGCAGGCCCGCGAACGTCGCGGCGAGGGTGGCGGCGACGTCGGGGGACTGGCCGTAGCCCGGGTCCACGCAGACCAGGGCGCGGACGCGTTCGGGATGCTCGACGGCGAGGACGCTGATGGCCATCGCGCCGAGGGAGTGGCCGATCGCGACGACGGGCTCGGTGACGCCGAGGTGGTCGAGCAGCCGGATGAGGTCGGCCGCGATGTCGTGCGGGGTGTAGCCGGTGGCGGGCGCGGACGACAGGCCGTGGCCGCGCAGGTCGGGCGCGATGATCCGGAACTGGCGGCCGAGCCGGGGGAGATGGAAGACCCAGTCGTCGGAGTCGGCGCCGTAGCCGTGGACGAGCAGGAGCGTGCCGCGCGGCTCCTGGTCGGCGGCGGTGGGCGGGTCGTCGGTGAAGAACACCCGCACGTCGCCGAGCTGTGCGAACGGCATCGGCCGGACCTCCTCGGATTGACCGAACAAGCGCACGCTACATCAATCGGGAGAGCCCGAGCAATCGCTTGGTTTGTGGATACAGTGTGACGCGTGTCGCGCGCCGTCCGCGCGTCGGCCGTCCGGCCGGTCGACCGGCCGTGAGGGGAAGGGAACCGGGCATGCGCCTCGGGATCACGATGTTCGCGACCGACCGCACGATGCCGCCGCACGAGCTGGCCGTCGCCGCCGAGGAGCGCGGCTTCGCCTCGCTCTACCTGCCCGAGCACACCCATATCCCCGTGGCTCGGACGACCCCGCCGCCGACCGGCGACGACACCCTGCCGGACGAGTACGCCCGCACCCCGGACCCGCTCGTCGCGCTCGCCGCCGCGGCCGTCCTGACCAGCACGATCATGCTCGGCACGGGCGTGCTGCTCGCCGCGCAGCGGGATCCGGTCGTCACCGCGAAGGCCGTCGCGACGCTCGACCGGGTCTCGGGCGGACGCGTCGTCCTCGGCGTCGGCTACGGCTGGAACCGTGAGGAGGCCGCCGACCACGGCGTCGACTGGACGACCCGACGCGCGCGCGTGCGCGAGAACGTGCTCGCGATGCGCGAGCTGTGGACGAAGGAGGAGGCCGCGTTCAAGGGCGAGTACGCGTCGTTCGAGCCGAGCTGGTCATGGCCGAAGCCCGCCGCCGCACGGGTGCCGGTGCTGCTCGGCGGCGCGCCCGGCCCGACGCTGTTCGCGCACGTCGCGGAGTACGGCGATGGGTGGATGCCGATCGGCGGCGCGGGGGTCCGCGAGGCGCTGCCCGCCCTGCGCGCCGCGTGCGAGGCCGCCGGGCGGGAGGTGGCGCGGGTCGTCCCGTTCGGGACGGTGCCCGCGCCCGGCAAGCTGGAGTACTACGCGGGGCTCGGCGTCGAGGAGGTCGTGCTGCGCGTCCCGGCCGGCGGGCGGGACGCCGTGCTACCCGTCCTCGACCGGTACGCGGCCCTTCGTGCCGGTGACTAGCGGATGATGCGGAAGCAGAAGAACGTCGGGAAACGGGTCCACTTGCCCTTGCCGCCGGACACCGCGCCGACGATCGGGAAGACCCAGCCGCCGACCAGCAGTTCCACGTAGACCAGGATCAGGGGGAGCAGGAACAGCGCGTTCTTGGTGAGGATCGCCGGGACCGCGCACACCGCGCCGAGCGCCAGCAGGTGGATCAGCATCGTGAGCTGGAAGTTCAGCGCCTGCGCCATGTGGTGGCGGATGAACTGCGAGGTGTTCTTCTTGATCAGGAAGATGACCAGCGGCGCGAGGAAGCCGACGAACAGCTGCAGCACGTAGCCGAGCACCACCATGTTCGTCTCTTCGGACGTCACCGGGCCGCCCTGGGAGGACGGGTACTGCGGGACGCCGGGCGGGCCGTAGCCGTAGCGCGGGTCGTACCCCTGCGGCGAGCCGTAGAGGGCGGGGTGCGGCGGCGGCCCGTACGGCGGAGCGTCGTGCGGCGGAGGGACGTCCGGCGGCGGCTGCTGCGGGCCGGGCGGCTGCGGCGGGAGCTCGTTCACGGTTCTCCAGACGGACGGGGGTGCCGACCTGGCAACTTACCGTGAACGAGCACGTCGATGCCTCGATCGAGGCCCCGCGCGGACGGCCCGAACCGGTCAGTCGAAGACGACGACCGAGCGGGCGACCGCGCCGCCGCGCACGTGCGCGACCGCCTCGTTCACCTGCTCCAGCGGGACGCGCTCGCTGACCAGGCCGTCCAGGTTGAGCCGCCCGAGCCGGTACAGGTCGGCGAGGATCGGCAGGTCGCGGGCCGGGGTGGCGTCGCCGCCCTGGGTGCCCATCAGCCGCCGTGAGCCGAACAGCTGGCCCGGGGGGATCCGCAGGTCCTCGGTGGTGGCGGGGGAGCCGACCATGACCGTCGTCCCGCCCGGCTGCGTCGAGGCGAACGCCTTGGTGAGCACCTCGGGGACGCCGGTGACGTCGAAGGCGTACTCGGCGCCGCCGCGCACGATGTCGCCCACCTGCTTGGGCAGGTCGTCGGCCAGCAGCGTGTGCGTCGCGCCGAACTCCTCGGCCAGTCGCAGCTTGGACTCGACGACGTCCGCCGCGATGATCGTGGTCGCCCCGGCGAGCACCGCGCTCTGGATCACGTTGAGCCCGACGCCGCCGCAGCCGACCACCAGCACGCTCGTGCCGGGCTCGACCCGCGCGGTGTTCATGACCGCCCCGTACCCGGTGACGACGCCGCAGGCGGTGAGGGCGAGCAGGTCGAGCGGCGCGTCCTCGGCGACCTTCACGCACATCGCCTCGGTCACGACGGCCCGTTCGGCGAACGAGCCGATCCCGATGTAGGGCCGGACGGCCTCGCCGCCGAGCGACAGGCGGGTCGAGCCGTCCGGGAAGACGCCCATGATGGACGACCTCCGGGTCTTGCCCGAGCACAGGTGGGCGTGGCCTCGCGCGCACGCGCGGCAGCGCCCGCACGGGCCGTTCATGGCGATGACCACATGGTCACCGGGGCGGACGTTCCGCACGCCCGGCCCGACCTCCTCCACGACGCCCGCGCTCTCATGGCCGAGGACGCACGGCAGATGCCGGACCACCGGGCTCTTCCCGTCCAGCGCCTTGATGTCGGAGCCGCACACGCCGGACGCGGCGATCCGCACCGACACCTCGCCCGCGCGCGGCGCCGCGACCGTCACCTCGGCGATCTCCAGGGGTTCGCCGAACGTCCGCAGCACCGCCGCGCGCATCACCGTCTCCGCCACCGTGGCCTCCCTCGGGCTCGGCCGCCCACGGTAACACCAAGCATTTGCTTGGGATAGTTCGGACGGGTCAGCCGAACCAGACCACCAGCCGGACGTTGCCGGGCCCGTGCACGTCCGCCAGCACCTCCATGATCTTCCAGACCGGATTCCAGGTCGTGTCGTCGACCGCGTCCCGGCGGCGCGCCCGGTCGGCCCGGTACACCGCGCTCCCGTCGGTCCACTCGCGCCGCTCGGTCCAGTCGGCGAGGCCGCCCTCGCTCGTCTCGACGTCCACCCGGCCGGTGAAGGCGGTGTCCCACAGGTACGTCCCGACCAGCTCGAGCGTTCCGTCCTCCCGTCGCCGGTAGTGCCGGACGCGGCTGTCGGGGCGCTCGGACGGCTCGTCCCAGTCGATGCCCGCCAGCTCCTGCCAGCCGATCCAGGTGTGCCCGGACAGCCCCTCGTGCTGGGCGGCGCGGGTCTGCGGCGAGACGTCCAGCGGCAGGCCGCGCGCGCCGGCGACCGGCCGGAAGCCCAGCCGCTCGCGCACGCCGAACAGGCAGCCGAACGCCGGGTCGGACCGGCCGCCGTACACGTCCCGCAGATCCAGCACGCCGCGCCAGCGGTCGAGGGGGTCGCTGCGCATCCGGCACTCGAAGAATCCGTGAATATCCGTCGTCACACCGACATCGTCACCCTGTCGGCGGCAAATGGCACGATCTGTGCCATGGCTGTCAAGGAGTTGGACGAGGACACGCTTCAGCGTTGAATCGCGCCCCTATGTGCGCTCTGTGAGAAGGTGATCGCTGTCAGTTCTGGTCGCAGACTTCCCCCGGCCGCCGCGCCCGTGCACTGACACGTAGGGTGGAGGCGGTGTCGGTGTCGACCGAATGGGGGAGTGATGGCGTTGCATTCCATCCCTGTGCGGCCGGGCAACTTGCGTGAGGTGGCCGAGCAGATCGAGCGGGCCACCGGGCTGCGGGTCGAGATCGTGGGAGGCACCCTGATGATGTCGCCGACGCCGCGTGGCAAGCATGCCGGGATTGTCCGGCGGCTCCGCCTCCAGCTGGAACCTCGGTTGCCGGGGAGTCTGGGGGCCTACGAGGTGTCATCGGTCGCCATGCCCGGAGATGACGACGACTACGTGACGCCCGACCTCGCCGTCCTGCCCGTCGAGTGGGACGAGGCCGAGACGTGGATCGCCGACCCCGACGACGTCGCGCTCGCGGTGGAGGTCAACTCTCGGCCGGGTGACGGCAAGGAGGACTGGTACTCGCGCGCCGGGGTGGAGAGGCTCCTCGTCGTGGATCCCGGCAAGGGTGTGTGGCGGCTGCTGGCGCTGCCTGATCGCGCGGGAGAGTGGGGTGACGTGACCGAGGGGCACTTCGGTGACGACATCGAGCTCGGAGTGTTCGATGCGCGGTTGAGCACGGACGGGCTGCCCCGCTACGACAGGTGACGTGGGCTAGGTGAACTGTTGGCCGGCGTTGACGTCGAGGGTGGCGCCGGTCGTGGCGGCGGCCTGGTCGGAGGCGAGGAAGATGACGGCTCTGGCGACGTCCTCCTCGGTGGCGATGCGGCGGAGGGCCATGGCGGCGGTGTCGCGGGCCCGGACGGCCTCGTAGGTGGTGTTCTCGGCCTCGGCCCGGGTGCGCATCCAGTCGTCGAGGACGTCGGAGGCGATCCAGCCGGGGGCGACGCAGTTGACGCGGACGCCGGACGGGCCGAGTTCGTCGGCGAGGCAGTGGGAGAGCAGGTGGACGGCCGCCTTGCCCGCGGCGTAGTCGCTGCGTCCGGCGTAGCCGGTGCGGGACGACATGGACGTGACGTTGACGATCGAGCCCGTCCCGGCGGCGACCATGTGCGGGGCGATGTGGCGGCAGGCGAGCAGGGTGCCGTAGGCGGCGATCTCGACCGCTTTGCGCCACTGTTCGAGGTAGGCGGCGTCCATGTCGAGGACGTTGCGGCGGTGTGAGCCCGGGAAGGCGGCGTTGACCAGCACGTCGACGCGTCCGTAGTGGGCGGTGACCGTTTCGGCGAGCCGCTCGGCCTGGGCGGGGTCGGAGATGTCGGTGGGGACGGGCAGGGCCCGGCGGCCTTCCGCCTCCACCTGGCCCGCGATGGTCTTCAGGGTGTCGGCGCGGCGTGCCGCGAGGGCGACGTCCGCGCCCTCGCGGGCCATCAGGACCGCCAGGGTGCGGCCGAGGCCGGGGCCCGCGCCGGTGATCACCGCGATCTTGCCGTCCAGCATCATGCCCATTAACGTACCAAGCGCTAGCTAGGTGATGCTGCGGAGGTGCGGATGGGCGTCACCCTCGCGACCGACGTCGGCGGGACGTTCACCGACGTGGTGCTGACCGGGCCGGACGGCCGCGTCGTGGTCGCCAAGACGCTGACCACGGCGGACGACCCGACCGAGGGGTTGCTGCGCGGGGTCCGTCGGGCGCTCGCGGACGGCGGCGTCCCGGCGGGGGTGGTCACCCGGTTCGTCCACGCGACGACGCTCGCGACCAACGTGATCCTCGAGCGGACGGGCGTGCCGGTCGCGTTCGTCACGACCGAGGGGTTCCGGTCGATGCTCGCGCTGGGACGGCAGGCGCGCGTGGAGGAGGACCGGTACGACCGGTTCTTCGTGCAGCCGGAGCCGCCCGTCCCGCTGACGCACACGTTCGCCGTGCCCGAGCGGATCGACGCGTCCGGCGCCGTGCTCACTCCGCTGGACGAAGCGGCCGCCGAGGTCGTGGCCGGTCGGATCGCGGGGCTGGGTGTCTCGGCCGTGGCGATCTGCCTGCTGCACTCGTACCTGAATCCGGCGCATGAGCGGCGGCTCGCGGAGATCGTCGCGGCGCGGCTGCCGGACGGCACGCCGGTCGTCGCGTCCTGCGACGTGTGGCCGGAGATGGGGGAGTACGAGCGGGCCACGACGACCTTGATGTCCGCCTACGTCGGACCGGTCATGGCCGCCTACCTGCGCAGACTCGAAGAGCGGTTGCGGGGGATCGGGGTCGTGGCGCCGGTTCGGGTGATGGAGTCGGCGGGCGGCGTGCTGCCCGCGGCGCTCGCCGCCGACCGCGCGGTGTACACGATCGAGTCGGGGCCCGCCGCCGGGGTCGTGGCCGCGGCGCGGCTCGGCGCGCGGCGCGGTCTCGCCGATCTGGTCTGCTTCGACATGGGCGGGACGACGGCGAAGGCCGGGCTCGTCCGGGGCGGGCGTCCGGGCGTCACGCACGAGTTCCAGGTCGGCGGCAAGGGCAGCCACGGCGGGCGGCGGCCCGGGACCGGCGTCCCGATCAAGGTGCCTGCGATCGACCTTGCCGAGGTCGGGTCGGGCGGCGGGTCCATCGCCTGGGCGGACGCCGGGACCCTGCGCGTCGGCCCGCGCTCGGCGGGCGCGGATCCGGGGCCCGCGTGCTACGGACGCGGCGGAACCCTTCCGACCGTGACCGACGCCGACCTCGTTCTCGGCTACCTCGCCCCGGACGGTTTCGGCGCGTTCCACCTGGACGCGTCGCTCGCGCGGGCCGCGATCGAGGAGCACGTGGCGCGTCCGCTCGGCGTGGACGTGATCAGCGCGGCCGCCGCGATCCACGACATCGCGGGCGCGCAGATGGGCGCGGCGGTGCACGTCGTGACCGTCCGGCGGGGCATTGACCCGCGCGGATTCACGCTGGTCGCGCTGGGCGGAGCGGCTCCGACGCACGTGGTCGGGCTGGCGCAGCGGTTCGGGATCGGACGGGTGCTCGTCCCGCCGCACGCCGGGGTCGGCTCGGCAGCCGGACTGCTGCACGCCGACCTCGCGATCGAGCGGGCGCGCACGTTCCTCGCGCCGGTGTCGCGGCTGACGTCCTGCTCGGCCAGCCGCGACACGCTGGGGGAACTGGCCGACCTGCTGAAAGAGCTGGAACGGGCCGCCCGGACGGATCTTTCCGCGAGTGGCGAGGCCGAGGTCGTCCGGTCGGTCGGGATCCGGTTCGTGGGGCAGGCGCACGCGTTCACGGTCGAGTTGGCGGCCGGGCCGGTCACGCCCGAGACCGTCCAGCGCGCGGCCGAGGAGTTCTACAAGCGGTACCACGAGTCGTACGGCATCGACCTGCGCGATCCCGTTGAGCTGACCACCGCGCGCGTACGAGTGACCCTTCCCGGGGACGCTCAGCCTTCAGTGCGGATGACTCCCGTGCCGTCGCCTACTGCGTCCCGTCGGGTCTGGCTCTCGGGCGAGTGGGTGGACGTGCCGGTACGCGCGCGCACGAGCCACGCGCCTGGCGAGACCTTCGACGGGCCGTGTGTGGTCACCGAACCGCAGTGTTCGCTGCTCGTCCCGTCCGGGTGGCGCGGCACTGTGGACGACGAGGGCGCGATCCTCCTGGAGGCCCGGCCATGACGTTCCCCGACCTGACCGCCGAGATCCTGCGGAACGCGCTGTGCGTCGCGGCCGAGGAGGCCGGGATCGTGGTCGTCCGGTCCGCGTACTCGGCGTTCATCGTGGAGGGCGCTGACGCGGCGGCGGCGATCCTCGACGCGCGCGGACGGCTCGTCGCGCACTCCCTGTCGACCGCGCTGATCCAGTGCGCCAGCCTGCGCAGCGCCCTGCCGTTCCTCCTGGACGCGCACCCGTCCGAGACCATGGAACCGGGCGACGTGTTCGTGCTGAACGACGTCTACCAGGGCGGCATCCACGCCAACGACCTGCTGGTCTTCCGGCCGGTGTTCGTGGACGGGACGCCCGCCTACTTCACCGGGACGCTCATCCACGTCGCCGATCTTTCGGGACTTTCCGCAGGTGGGATGGCCTCCGACGCGTCCGATGTGTTCCTCGAGGGGCTTCAGCTGCCGCCCGTCCGGATCGCGACCGCCGAGGGGCTCGTCGACGACCTCGTGCGCGTGCTCGCCGCGAACAGCCGCACGCCCGAACGGCTCGTCGGCGACCTGCGCGCGCTGATCGCCGGGGCCAACGTCGCGGCCCGGCGGCTCACGGAGATCATCGAGACGTACACGCCCGACGGGCTCGCGCGCGGCGTCGCCGACTACCTCGCGCACACCGAGCGCCGCATGCGCGACGGCCTCGCGGGCATCCCGGCGGGCACGCGCCGCGCGTCCTACGCGCTGGACGACGGGCACATCGTCCGCGTCGCCGTCACCTCGGACGGCGCGGGCGCGCTCGCCGTCGACTTCGACGGGACCGACGAGCAGGTCCCGCTGCCGGTGAACTCGGGGTTCTCGCAGACCATCGGCGGCGTCCTGTACGCGGTGCGGTGCTTCGTCGACCCGGCCCTGCCGATGAACGAGGGGTGTTTCACGCCCGTCGACGTCCGCCTGCCGCGCGGCACGCTCGTCCACTGCACGCCCCCGTTCCCGGGCGGCGGACGGTTCGGCACGGTCGCCGCCGCCGAGGAGGCCGTCCTGTCTGCGATCGCCCCGGACGGCGCCGCCGCGTCCGGGATCCTCCAGGCGTTCAGCATCAGCGGCGTCCGGACGCCCTGGCTGCACATGGCGTTCGACCTCGGCGGCACCGGAGCCCGCCCGGACGGCGACGGCGTCGACGCCACGGGCGCGCTGTTCGGCGGCGGACGCAACATCGTTCCGCAGGTCGAGCCCGTCGAGGCCCGGCTGCCCGTCCGGATCGAGGAGGTCTCCCTCATCCCCGACTCGGGCGGCCCCGGACGGCACCGGGGCGGCCTCGGCACCCGGACCGTCCTGCGCGTGCTCGACGACGCCCGCGTCGACACGCGCGGCGACCGCCTGCTCCGGCCGCCGCCCGGAGCGTCCGGCGGGTCACCCGGACGAGCGGGCTCCTACCGGCGCGAACGCGTCGACGGGCGGATCGAGCCGCTCGGCAGCAAGGCCACCCGCCAGCCGCTCGCCGCCGGGGAGGCCCTGATCGTCGAGACGTCCGGCGGCGGAGGCCACGGCCCGCCCGGGGAACGCGCCCCCGAAGCCCTCACACGCGACCGCGCCGACGGGAGGACCACATGAAGTTCGGCATTCCGCTCGGCCTCGTCCACCCGGCCGCCTGGAAGGACCTGGCGGTCGCCGCCGACCGCGCCGGGTTCGAGTCGGTCTGGCTCGCCGAGCACCTGGTCTTCGCCACCGACCTCTCCACGGCCACGTACCCCGACACGGACAAACCCGGCATCAACCCGGCGACCCCGCTCTACGACGCCCCCGCCTACCTGTGCGCCCTCGCCGCGCTGACCAGCCGCGTCCGGCTCGGCACGGCCGTCTACCTCTACGGACTGCGGCACCCCTTCACCGCCGCCCGCGCCTTCGCGACCCTCGACCAGATCTCCAACGGCCGCGCGATCGTCGGCGTCGGCGCGGGCTGGTACGAGGGCGAATGGCTCGCCGCCGGCCTCGACTTCGGCACCCGGGGCCGCCGCCTGGACGAGGCCCTCGCCGTCTCCCGCCGCCTCTGGACCGAACCCGCCGTCGAGCACCGCGGCGAGTTCTACGCCTTTCCCGAGGTCGCCTTCGAGCCGAAACCCGTCCAGCCGCACCTGCCCGTCCTGGCGGGCGGCGAGTCGAAGGCCGCCCTCCGCCGCGCCGCGGCCCTCTGCGACGGCTGGATCTCCATGCCTCAGACCGTCGACCGGATCCGGCCGCAGATCGAGTTGCTGCGCGAACTCCGCGAGAAGGCCGGACGCGGCGACGAGCCGTTCGAGATCACCGCGCACGCCTACGCCCTCGAGGACCCCGCCGAGGTGGCCGAATGGGCGGGGCTCGGGGTCGACCGGCTGATCGTCCGGCCGTGGCGGCGATCCCGGGACGCCGTCGAGAGCGTCACGGCCTTCGCCGAGGGCTACGGGCTCGCGGACAACATGTGACATCCCTCCCCGTGTGCCCCGATGCTGACGTACCGTGCGGACCATGGCGAGTGTGCTCGTGGTGGAGGACGATCCGGACGTCCGCACCGCCCTGATCCGTGAGCTCGGCGCCCGCGACCACGTCGTCCGCAGCGCCGGGACCGCGATGGACGCGCTGCGCGAGGTGACCCAGCGGCCGCCCGACGTGGTCGTCCTCGACCTCGGGCTGCCCGACCTGGACGGCGGGGCGGTGCTGAAGATGCTGCGCGGCGTCTCGGACGTCCCGGTCGTCATCGCCACCGCGCGCGACGACGAGCCCGAGATCGTGCGGCTGCTCAACGCGGGCGCGGACGACTACCTGATCAAGCCGTTCTCGGCCGAGCACCTGTCGGCGCGGCTGGCCGCGGTGCTGCGCCGCGCGGCGCGGTCCGGGCCGCCGGTCCGGCTGCGGGTCGGCGGGCTGGACATCGACCCGGACCGGCGCGAGGCCGCGCTCGACGGCGCGCCGCTGGAGCTGACCCGGCGCGAGTTCGACCTGCTCGCCTACCTCGCCGCCCGCGCCGGACGCGTCGTCGCGCGCCGAGAACTGCTCGCCGAGGTGTGGCGGCAGCCGTACGGCGACGACCAGACCATCGACGTGCACCTGTCCTGGCTGCGGCGCAAACTGGGCGAGACCGCCGCGAAACCCCGCTACCTGCACACCGTCCGCGGGGTCGGCGTCCGCCTGATCGGCCCGTGAGGACGGTGGCGAGGGCGTGAGGGCGGTGGCGTGAGGCGGACGCTGGTCGTGGTGGCGCTGGCGGCGTCGGCGATGACCGCGCTCGCGTTCCTCATCCCGCTCGCGCTGCTGATGCGGGACACCGTGCACGACCGGGCGGTGAGCGCGGCCGAGCGCCAGGCCGCCTCGATCGTGCCGGACCTCGCCGCCGCGCGCGCCCCGAACGACTTGGAGCGCGCCATCGCGGCCCAGCCCGCGGGGGCGGCGCACCGCATGATCCTGCACCTGCCGGACGACACGACCGTGCCGCCGTCGGGCCGCCGGAACGCCACGTCCGCGCAGGTGCAGGCGGCGATCGGGCACGGACGCTCGACCACCGTCCCGGTGCCGGGCGGCGAGTCGCTGCTCCAGCCGGTGTCCCTGGCCGGCGGCCGGGGCGTGGTGGTCGAGGTGTTCCTGCCGCGGTCGGAGCTGACACGCGGGGTCGCGCGGTCCTGGCTGGTGATGGGCCTGGTCGCGGGGGTGCTGGTCGGCGGCGCGGTGCTCGCGGCCGACCGGCACGGCGCGCGGGTGATCCGCGCGACGCGGCGGCTCTCGGACACCGCGGCCGCGTTCGGCGACGGCGACCTCGGGGCCCGCGTCGTCCCGGACGGCCCGCCCGAGGTCGCCGAGGCCGGGCTCGCGTTCAACGCGATGGCCGACCACGTCGTCCAGCTGCTGGCGGCGGAGCGGGAGATGGCCGCGGACCTGTCGCACCGGCTGCGCACACCGCTCGCCGCGCTGCGGCTGAACGCCGAGGCGCTCGGCGGCGGGCCGGTCGCCGACCAGACCCGGGAGGCCGTGGAACGGCTGGAACGCGAGGTGGACCAGATCATCCGGACCGTCCGGAAGCCGACCGCGCGGGGCAGCTGCGACGCCGCGAAGGTGCTGCGCGACCGCGTCCGGTTCTGGTCCGTCCTCGCCGAGGACGAGGGCCGGTCGTGCGAGCTGATCGACGCGGACCGCCCCGCGCCGCTGCCACTGCCGGGCAGCGAGCTCGCCGCCGCCGTGGACGCCCTGCTCGGCAACGTCTTCAAGCACACCGCCGAGGGCGCCGCGTTCGTGGTCACCCTGCACCAGGGACGCGGCGTGACCGGGATCCTCGTCGCGGACGCCGGAACCGGTATCGCCGACCCCGAGGCGGCGCTGCAACGCGGCCGGAGCGGCGGCGGTTCGACCGGGCTCGGCCTGGACATCGCCCGCCGCGCCGCCGAGTCCACGGGCGGCCACCTGCGCATCCACCGCTCCGCCCTCGGCGGGGCCCAGATCCAGATGTGGTTCCGTACCCGCTGGCTGCCGCCGCAACGACGCTCCCGGCGCCTCGTCCGGCGGCGGCACTCCCGGTCCGCGCGCTCGGCCGGCGGACCGGGACGGGACTGAACCCGACCCGCCGGGTCGGGCGGCCTAGATCTGGGTGACGGAGAGGCCGTTGCCGTCCTGGTCGCGGAAGGCGAACATCGGCGGCGCACCCTCCCAGAACAGGACGTCGTCGGCGTCCACGCCCTTGGTCACCAGCTCGGTGTGCAGCGCCTGCGCGTCGGCGGTCGCGAGCCGGATCTCCGTGCTGCGCCCGGCGGGCGACAGCTCGCTCGCCGGGACCAGCGCGATCGTGGTCGGCGACCCGGCCGGGGCCACCTCGATCCAGCGTCCGCCGAACTGCCCCAGCGGCACGTCCCGCCGCTTCTCCATGCCGAGGACGCCGACGTAGAAGTCGACGGCCTTGTCCTGGTCGGTGACGGGAACGCCCGCCGCCCAGATTCCGGTGATGCCGCTCATGCGGTCCTCCTTGCTCCGATCCGTGCAAGGGGAGACCCCCGGACGCGTCAAAACTCATCGGACGCGCGCGACGGGCGCTCCGCGACTCCGCCGGTCAGATGATCGCGAACCCGTGCCGCTCCGCCAGCCCGTCCAGCTCGGGATCGCCGAACCGCTCCCGCATCGCCTTGAACGCCAGCGCCTTGTCCTCGCCGAACCGTCCGACCTTCACCGTGTAGCTCGCCGCGGACACGAACACCGGAGGCGTCGTCTTGCTGTGGAACTTGTCCGCGTACATGACGACCGCCTCCTCGTCCGTCTCCGCCAGGAAGTCGGCCTCCGGCAGCGGCAGCCCCTGCTCCCGCACGTCCGCGCACGTGATCCCGACCCCGGTGTGATGCGAGCAGAACCGGCACAGCACCTCCGGCAGCCCTTCCTTCCGCAACAACTTCTCACCCAGCACCCCATGCCGGATGTAGTCGGCGGAGTCGAGCCGTCCGTCCGGCCCATAGAGCCGGTACACGCCGATGTCATGCAGCAACGCCCCCGCCCGGACCAGCGGACTGTCGCTGAACTGCCCGGCGATCCGAGCCACGATCTCGCAATGCGTGAACACCAGCTCGAACGCCTCAACCGAGGGAGCGTGCTTCTCGTGCAGCCCCCGGATCTCCCCATCAGACGGAACCCGCATCCCAAAAGCCTAAGCGACCCCCACCGACACCTGGTCTTCAGTGTGAGCGTGTGCGGTGGGTGGGCCTAGGTCTGGCGCCACAGGACCTGGAGGTGGCGGACGCTCTCCTCGGGTTGCAGAGCCATGACGCTGATCTCGTCCCACAGCATCTGGTAGGCGTCGACGTCGGCCCTCTTGTCGAGGTACATGGCGGAGGTCAGCTGCTCCATGTAGACGACATCCGAGAGGCCGGCCTCGGGGAATCGGAGGATGGTGAAGGGGACGGTCACGGGCACGTCGCACATCGTGGAGGGCACGATCTGCAACGTGACATTGGGCAGCTTCGCCATCTGGGCGAGGTGGGCGAGCTGGCCGCGCATGGCCCTCCGGCCACCGATCGGACGGTGGAGCACGGCCTCGTCCACGACCGCCCACAGCTTCGGAGCCCCGGGCTCGACGAACCGTTCCTGCCGCGTCGCCCGAAGCCGGATGCGTTGCTCCACGTCCGCCTCCGGCGCCCGGGGGTGGCTCAGCCGGATGACGGCCCGCGTGTAGTCCTCGCTCTGCAGGAGCTCGGGCACCAGCCGGAGCTCGAAGCCGCGGATGACGGAGGCCGCCTCCTCCAGCCCCAGGTAGTTCTCGAACCACGTCGGCAGGACGTCCCCATAGGGCTGCCACCATCCGGGCGAGTTGGCATCCCGTGCGAGTTCCAGCAGCGGATCGCGGGCGGTGGGATCGGTGACGCCGTAGAGCGTGAGAAGGTCGGCGACGTCCCGTTCCTTGAACCCGACGCGGCCGAGTTCCATCCGGCTGATCTTGGAGTGCGAGGCGCGGATCTCGTAGCCCGCGTCCTCGGCCGAGATCCCCCGCCGTTCCCGGAGCCGCCGGAGCTGCGCGCCCAGCAGGATGCGCCGGACGGTCGGCCCGCCGCGGCTCTGGAAACTGGTCCACGAGGGGGTTTTCGCCTGAGCGGTCGCGACCAGCTTGTCAGGCGGTGGGGGCGTCAAGGGCCGTACCGCGTTCCCGCCGGCCGCGACCGGGCCTGGGGCGCCGGGCCCGGTCATGGACCTGTCCTGCTCCGGGACGATGGCGTCTGAAGGACGAGGTGGCGATCGTTCCCCGTTCTCCTCGGGTTCAGTGTCGCCGGTCAGGCGCAGGAGAGCGCTCGTCTTTCTCCAGTGCCGCTCCCATTCCTGGAGGTCGCCGTCGCAGGCGGCGACATAGGCGCGGGTGATTTCCCAGCTCGGAAATCGGCGTCCGGCGGCGGCCTCGGAGAGGGTGGTGAAGCCGTAGTAGGACCGCTTCGACATGGCCCGGTAGCCCAGTGCGCCCGCGCTCGCCCGCAGTTCCCGTAAGGCGACGGCGAACGCCGCGACGGGACCCGACTCCGGATCGAGCGGGTTCTCCGGACGCGCCATCAGCTGGAGGACGTCCGGAGAAGAACGGCGGCAGCGACCACGACCAGTGCCCACCACGGCTCGACGCCCCGCAGGATCAGTACGACCAGCAGCACCACGACGGGCGCGGCCCAGACATCGCGCACAGCCGGACGGGAGACGCACAGCGCGAATGCAGACGGAGAAGACACGGAAGCTCCCAATTGACGAATGGCTCGGGCGGGGGAATTGAGCGGGCGCGGTTCCTTCGGTCCTTCGCGGTTGCCGCCGCGAAGGGCGGTCCGCGCCCTTCTCGCGTTCATCGTGGCGGACGCCCACTCCATCCGGAAGCGATCTGGCCCGATTCGTTGTTCGGAGTCCGGACGGCCCGCGTGAATACCGCGGTCCCTTGGGTCCGGTCAAGGGGAAGTTGTTCGCACTTCCTCAGCTGAACCGGGCACATGCTCATGCAGAGGCACGAACGGCCCCCCGCGCTGAAACTCTGAACAATGAAGGCCGGTGACCATCGCGACGTTTCCGCTGGTCAGGGCTTTGTTGTCGCGCGGCCGTCTGCACGCGGTCGGAGTGAAGCCCGCTTGCGTACCGAACAACACGCCTCGGCGCTTACCGTGTGGGGGTCGATGGCTCCACGTTCGATGGCTCGGGCGGGGCACCACGACTTGGAAGGGCCTCCCGTTGCCGCGGGGGGCCCTTCATGTTCGCGCAGCTCATCCCCGGTGCCGGGCGCCTCGGAATAACGCCGGCTCAGGCGAAGCCTAAGGGAGGCTTAAGGGGGTTCTCCCGGCGTGGCGGGTTGCTTAGCGTGGCTGTTGGTCGGGAAATCCCGGCTTGGGCTTCTGTCGGAGACAGGTGATCGGCCCGTACGGCCCGTTCTGCCCCGCTCGGGGCCGTGCGGGCCGATCGCTTTTACTAGCCCTGGGCGTCGCGTCCGGCTACCGCGGGCGGGTCGGTGGACAGGCCGCTCAGGACGGTGCGGAGGGCGTCGGCGGTGCCGGCCGCCGACGGGTCGCCCGTCGCGAGCCGCCGCACCGCCAGGCCGTAGAAGAGGGCGACCACCGCGGGCGCGTGGTGTTCGGCGTCCTTGATGCCGAGCGCGGTGAGGATCTCGACGACGAGCCGGTCGTAGGCGGCGACCGAGCGGGCCGAGGTGGCGCGCACCTCCGGGTCGCGGGCGGCGTGCAGGTGCAGTTCGAGGTTGGCGATCTGGTGACGGTCGGTGGCGAAGCCGACCATGGCCTTCTCCACCTCGTCGGCGGCGCTGCCCGGGTCGATGTCCGTGTCGCGCAGCCGCTCCGCGTGCTCGGTGATGCGGGCGATCTCGTCGTCCACGAACGCGGCCAGGGCCTCCCGCAGCAGGTCGGACTGGCTGGGGAAGTGGTAGGTCAGCGATCCGAGGGAGACCCCGGCGGCGCGGGCGACGGCGCGGTTGGTGACGGCGCCGACGCCCTGCTCGGAGATGAGGTCCAGGGTCGCCTGGAGCATGCGGTCACGCGGGCTCTCGCCCGGGGTGCCGGTCGTCGGGGTGGCGCGCGCGGTGGTCATAACCGTTCCAGTCTTCCCCATCCGGACCGGGAGAGCTATCGTTCGTTCGAACGAACGACAACTGGAGAGGGGCCCGGATGGACGACTTCCTCGGTCTGGCCGAGCAGGCGGCTCTGCTGGCGGACGGCGCGGTCTCGTCGCGGGAACTGGTGGAGCGGTCGCTCGCCCGCATCGACGCGCTGGAGTCGTTGAGCGCGTTCCGGGTCGTCCGGCACGAGGCGGCGCGGGCGGAGGCGGACGCGGCGGATGAGCGGCTGCGGGCGGGGGAGCGGCTGCCGCTGCTCGGCGTCCCGGTCGCGATCAAGGACGACACGGACCTGGCGGGCGAGACCACGCCGTTCGCGGTCCTCGGCGACCACCGGCCCGTCACCGAGGACGCCGAGGTCGTCCGGAGGCTGCGCGCGGCGGGCGCGGTGATCGTCGGCAAGACGACGACCTGCGAGATCGGGCTGTGGCCGTTCAGCGAGTCGCCCGGGTTCGGCTGGGCGCGCAACCCGTGGAACACCGGTCGGACGCCGGGCGGGTCGTCCGGCGGGAGCGCGGCGGCGGTCGCCTCGGGCATGGTCGCGGCGGCCGTCGGGTCGGACGGCGCGGGCTCGATCCGCATCCCCGCCGCCTGGTCGCACCTGGTCGGCATCAAGCCGCAGCGCGGGCGCGTGTCCGGCTTCCCGAACCGCGACCCGTTCAACGGCATCACGGTCTGGGGCCCGCTCGCCCGGACGGTCGGGGACGCCGCGCTCATGCTGGACGTCCTGACCGGAAGCCATCCCGAGGACGCCTACCAGCTCGACCGCCCCGTCACGCCGTTCGCCGAGGCCGCGCGGCGCGATCCCGGACGCCTGCGCGTCGCCGTCTCGTTCAGGACCGCGTTCGGCGTGCCCGGGAGGCTCGACCCGGAGATCCGGCTCGCGGTGGAGCGGCTCGCGCGGCGGCTCACGGCGCTCGGCCACAAGGTGTTCCCCGCCGACCCCGACTACGGGCCGATCTTCATGGGCTTGGTGCCGCGCGGCACGACCGGCGTCGCGGACTGGCTGGACGCCATGCCGAACCCGCGTCCCGAGGCGCGCACCGAGGTGGAGGCGAAGATCGGCCGGATCGCGGGCCGCCGCCTGCTGCCGCTCGCCCGCCGCCTCGACCCGTACTTCCGGCGCCGGGTCGGACGGATCTTCCAGACCGCCGACGTCGTCCTCACCCCGACCACCGCGCAGCTCCCGCTGAAGGTCGGCGCGTTCGACGGCGCGGGCTACAACAAGACGCAGTCGGGCGTCGCCGCCGCGTGCCCGTACGCCTGGACGTGGAACGTGCTCGGCTGGCCGGGCGTGAACGTCCCGGCCGGGCTCAGCCGGGACGGCCTGCCGATCGGCGCGCAGCTGCTCGGCCACGACTCCGACGAGGCGACGCTGATCTCGCTCGCCGCGCAGCTGGAGTCGGTGGAGAACTGGGCCGACCGGCGTCCGGCCGAGACGCTCAGTAGCCCGATCCGGTGACCAGGCCGCCGTCCACGAGCACCTCGCTGCCCGTGCAGTAGGACGCGTCGTCCGAGGCCAGGTACGCCACCAGCCCGGACACCTCGCGCGAGTTCCCCAGCCGGCCGAGCGGCAGGCCCTCGATGAGGGCGTCCGCGCGGTCGGCGGTCGCGTCGATGACGTCCTGCTGCATCGACATCCCGGTGACGATCGCTCCGGGATGGATGGAGTTGACCCGGATGCCGTATTGGCCGAGTTCGCGCGCCGCGGACTTCGTCAGCCCGCGCACGCCGAACTTGGACGCGCTGTACGCCGACAGCCCGGCCGCGCCGATGAACCCCTCGGTGGACGACACGTTGATGATCGACCCGCCGCCGGACTCGCGCATCGCGCCGGTCACGGCCTTGATCCCCTGCCACTGGCCGAGCACGTTGACCTCGAGGATCGCCCGAGCCTCGTCGAGCGTCATCTCCTCGATCGTCTTGTGCTTGAGGATGCCCGCGTTGTTCACCAGGACGTGCAGCCCGCCGTAGGTCTCGACGGCCGTGCGCACGGCGTTCTCCCAGTCCTCGGGCCTCGTCACGTCCATCCGGACGAACCGGACGGCGTCCCCGAGGTCGGCGGCGAGCTTGGCCCCGGCCTCCTCAAGGACGTCCCCGATGACGACGCGCGCACCCTCGTCCACGAACCGCCGGACGTGCGCCTTGCCCATCCCGCGCGCGCCGCCGGTGACGATCGCGACCTTGCCGTCAAGACTTCCCATCGAGGGTCCTCCTCATCGCGGCCACCGCGCTCGCGGCGGCCTCCATGCTCCGGTAGACCGGCACGCCCGCCTCGCGCGCGACGGCCCGCACCTCGTCCTCGACGCCGGGCGGCGCGCACTCGGCGTTCCGGACGACCATCGTGATCCGGGCGTCCGGGGTCTCCGCCTGGAGCCGTCCGACCGCGCGCGCGTAGGCGACGAGCGGGTCGGCGCTGTCCCCGAAGGTGATGAAGCTCTGCACGTTGACGTGCGCGACGACGTCGGAGAACGCGCGGCGCTCCAGGATGGACGCCACGGCGTTCCGCACGAGATCGGGGTTGCCGCGCGGGCCGACCGGGATCTCGAGCGGGTTCGCGAGCGAGCTGCCCGCGCCGAGTCCGAGCGCTCGCAGGGCCTCGACGGCCGCTTCCGGGAACTGCGGCAGGTCGAGGGACGCGCCGTCGAACACGTCGGCGGCCAGGACGCTCGCGCCGCCGCTCGGCCCGATCACCAGCACGCCGTCCCCGCGCACCGCGCGATGTCCGTGCAGGTCGAGGGCGTCGAGCGCGCCGATCAGATCGTCCTGGCTCCGGACGATCGCGGTCCCGGTCTGGACGCCGAGCGCGGTCCAGATCCGGTCGTCGCCGATCATCCCGCCGGTGTGCGAGGCGGCGGCCGTCCGTCCCTGGTCGCTGCGTCCGCCGACCAGCGCGACGACCGGACGGCCCGACTCGCGCAGCGCGTCGAACAGCCCGCGCCCGTCGCGCGGGTCTTCGAGGTAGAGGCCGATCGCGGACGTGCCGTCATCGGCGGCGAGGTAGCGCAGCAGTTCGGCCGGGGTCACGTCCAGGCTGTTGCCGACCGTCGCGACCTTGGAGAAGGTCAGCCCGCGCCGCTCGCCCACCTTGATCACCTCGCCCGCGAGCCCGCCGCTCTGCGACACGACCGCGATCCGGCCCGGACGGCCCGGCTCGCCGCCGATGAACGTCTGCCCGCCCGCGGGGGAGTAGACGCCCATGCAGTTCGGGCCGAGCAGCCGCACGCCCGCCTCGCGCGCCGCGTCCGCGAGGTCGGTCTCGAGCTCCGGCTCGCCCATCTCGCGGAAGCCACCGCTCATGACCTGCACGAACGGGACGCCCGAAGCCTGCCGCACGACCTCCGCGCACTGCTTGGCGGGGACGGCGACCAGCGCGTAGTCGACGTCCGCCTCGGCGAGCGACGGAACGCACGGCACCCCGTCGATCTCCTCGGCCGTCGGGTGGACGGCGACGAGCCGCCCCGGGTATCCGACGGCCTTGTAGAAGGTGAGGAACATGTTCCCGAAGTTCGGCCGCTTCGTGGACGCCCCGACGACCGCGACCCCGCGCGGCGCGAACAGCCGGTCGAAGTCGGTGACCTGCGGTGACGCGGGCACCTCCATGGCGGGCGGGGCGAGGTCGTCCCGGCCGGTGAGCCGCGCGTCCACGGCCACCGCCCCGGACGGCCCGCAGATCACCGGGTTCAGCTCGAACTCGGTGAACCCCTCGCCCAGCGCCGTGACCATGTCGCTCATCGCGAGCAGCATCTTGACCAGCGCGCCCTTGTCCACGGGCGGCCGGCCACGGAAGCCCTCGAGCAGGGCCGAACCGCGCAGTTCGGACAGCATCGCGTGCGCGTCGGCCTCGGTGATCGGGGCCAGCCGCAGGGACGTGTCGCGCAGCGCCTCGGTCCAGACGCCGCCGAGCCCGACCATCAGGACCGGCCCGAATGCCGGGTCCCGCACCGCGCCGACGATCATCTCGACGCCCGGCTCCGCCTGCTCCTCGACCAGGAAGCCGTCCGGGACGATCCCCTTTCCGGCCAGTTCGTCGAGCATGTCGGCGGCGGCCGCCGCGGCCGACCCCGCGGAGCCGAGGCCCAGCCGCACGGCGCCCACGTCGCTCTTGTGAAGCAGACCGGGGCCGTACGCCTTGACGACCAGCGGCGGGGTCAGATCGGCGGCGGCGGCCTCGAGCTCGGCGTGGGTGCGCGCGGTCGCGCCGCGCGGCACGTCCACCCCGAAGCCGGAGATCCACGCCTTGACCTGGTGTTCGGGAACGTGACTCACAGTCCTCCTCAGACGGCCCGCGTCAGACGCGGTCGGCGTGGGCGTCGCGGATGCCCCGGCGCAGCAGCTTGCCGGGACCGCCCGACGCGTCCTGCGTGTGCGGGAGTCCGTCCGCGATGACGACAGCGTCAGGGTGCTGGTGGGCGGGCAGCCGTTCGGCGAGGGCGGCCTTCACGGCGTCCTCGGTGAGCGACGCGCCCGCGCGCGGGACGACCGCGATCAGCACCTTCTGCTCGACCGCGTCCTGCCCCTCGGGATGCGCCGGGACCCCGACCGCGCCGGCCTCGGCGACGCCGTCGAGCTCGATCGCGGCCTCCTCGATCTCGACGGGCTGGGTCCACCGGCCGCCCTTGAGGATCGCGTCCTCGCGGCGTCCGAGCACGTGGAGGAAGCCGCCGGGGTCCATCCGGCCGAGGTCGCCGCCGACGTACCAGCCGTCCCGCATGACGTCGGCGGTCTTGCCGGGCAGCTTGTCGTAGCCGACCATCATGTTCGGCCCGGCGAGGTTGATCTCGCCGACCTCGTCCACCACGCGGTTCCCGTTCGGGTCCGTGATCCGCACCGCGCAGGACGTGCGGGCGCGTCCGGCGGACGAGAGGTCCTGGCTGCCGTCGTCCTGGCGTCCGAAGCAGGTGTAGGGGGCCTCGGTCTGGCCGTAGTAGCTGTAGATCGCGGCGCCCGGCACGCGCGTCAGGATGCGTTCGCGCAGCGCGGGCAGCAGCGGCTCGCCGCCGAGCATGATCGTCTTCAGTGAGGACAGGTCGACGCCCTCGTGGTCGTCCGAGCCGAGCAGCGCGGAGAAGAAGCTCGGGATCAGCGAGACGTGCGTGACCTTCTCGCGCGGGACGACCCTGAGGAAGTTCGCCGGGCCCCAGTCCTGTTCGAGGACGAGCGTCATGCCCGCGTAGAACGCCGGGCCGACCAGCGCGGGGAAGCCGATGCCCCAGATGATCGCGCCGGTGCCCATCACCGAGTCCGGGCCGTGCTCGACGTCCAGCCAGATCTGCGCGGACGCCAGCGACGAGAAGTGCGTGTGCATCACGGCCTTCGGCAGGCCGGTCGTCCCGGAGGTGTAGAACAGCGCGAGCAGGTCGTCGCCGAACCCGCCGAGCGGCGGCTCGGCCTCGCTCGCGTTCGCGGCGAGCGTGTCGAGGTCGACGGTGTCGTCCCCCGGCCCGCCGACGCGCAGCCACAGCTTCACGTTCGGCAGGTCCGCGCGGATCTGCTCCACCAGGCCCTCGACCGTCGCGTCGTACACGAACGCGGTGCACTCGGAGTGCTCGACGACCTGCCTGAGGGTGTCCGCGGGCCAGTACGGGTTCAGCGCGGCGACGACCGAGCCGATCTTCATCTGCGCGAGGTACACCTCGGCGACGTGGAGGGTCTCGTTCATCAGGGACGCGACGCGCGTGCCCGGCGCGACCCCGGCGGCGAGCAGCGCGTGCGCGACGCGGTTCACCCGCCGGTTGAGCTGGTCGTACGTGAAGCTCTGCTCGCCGCAGTACGTCAGCGCGGTCTTGTCGGGGGTTCGGAGGGCGTTGGCGGTCAGGATGGCGTGGGCGTAGTTGGTGAAGGGACTGTTCTCTCGCGCCACGGCTCGGCTCCTTCGGCTCAAGCTGCAGGGGGTGGGATGCGGGGCGGACGGCGGGAGGCGAGAACTCGGGGCCCGGGACGAACCGGACGGTCAGCGGGAGCCCCGTGTCAGCGGGAGCCGTAGAGGACGAGCGGGTTCCCGGCGGGGTCGCGGAGCACGGCGCGGATCTCGTGCGGACCCTCCTCCGGGCCGCGCACGAGCGTCGCCCCGGCGGCGGTGAGCTTCTCGACCGCGGCCGCGACGTCCTCGACCTTGAAGGACGCGGCGGGCGCGCCCCCGGTGACGTCCTCCTCGGGGCCGGCGATGGCGAACGTCGTGCCGCCGCCCTCGAACACGGCGAACCGCCCGCCGTCCTGGAACTTCAGCGTGAGGCCGAGTTCGTCCCGGTAGAAGGCGACGGCCCGCTCGACGTCCTGCGCGGGGTAGAGCACGGTGCCGAGGCGCGGCAGATCGGTCATGCGGGACTCCAGTGGGGGATCGGCCCGAAGCCGGGCAACTCGGCGAACCGGACCCGGACCGGCATCCCGATCCGGACGTCCCCGGGCGGGCATCCCGTGATGTCCCCGAAGACGCGCGCGCCCTCGGGGAGGTCCACCCAGGCGACGGTGTAGGGCGGCGGGAAACCGGGGAGGAACGAGCGGTGCACGACGGTGAACGTGTGCACGGCGCCGCGTCCGGACACCGCCTCGTACGCGAGCTCCGCGCTCCCGCAGTACGGGCAGCGGAGTTCGGGGAAATGCACGAAGCGGCGGCACCCGCCGCAGCGCTGGAGTGCCAGCTCACCGCGCCGGCAGGCCGCCCAGTAGGGCTCGGTCGCCGGGCTCGGCGTCGGAGTGGGGCGCGGGTCGTCCATCGCCGCCCAACCTAGCGCACGCTTGGTTAGGCGACAAGAGTGCCGAACGCGGCTCGATCCCGGCGCAATCTAGGAGACGGCGAGGCGGTCGCGGGACAGGCGGTCGGCGCGGCGGGTCGTCTCGGGCAGCCGGTAGCGCGGCGCGAGCGCGAGCGCGTGGCGGCACGCCTCGTCCAGGGCGACGCGGTGGCCGACGGAGACGAAGACCGGCTTCACACCGTCCTGGGTGCGCAGGACGCGTCCGACCTCCGTGCCGTCCAGGAGGAGCGGGGACTGGTCGCCGCGCTTCGCGCCGGGCTCCTCGTGCGTGCCGACGAACGCGGTCTTGGCGATGCCGATCGTCGGCAGGCCGGTGATGATCCCGAGGTGGCAGGCCAGCCCGAACCGGCGCGGGTGCGCGAGGCCGTAGCCGTCGCAGACCAGCAGGTCGGGCGTGGTGGTGAGGCCGCGCAGCGCCTCGACCAGCGTCGGCAGCTCACGGAACGCGAACAGGCCCGGGACGTACGGGAAGTCGGACGTCCCGACCGCGACCGACTCCTCGATGACGTCCAGGGTCTCGGTGTCCAGCACTACCGCCGCCGCGGCCACGCGCGCGTGCGTGCCGCCGCCGTCGCCCGCGTACGAGACGTCCAGCCCGGCGACCGTGCGGGGAGCGACCGAGCCGGACGTCTCCACTTGCCCGCGCAACGCGTTCTGGACCGCCTCGGCCTCGGACGGTGTGGTCGGCCAGGCGTGCGGAACCGTGATCTCCATGGCGAAAACCGTAGCGCCGCTCCAGACTGGTGGGTCATGAGCGAACTGGAGACCGAGCGGCTGGTGCTGCGGCCCCTGACGGGCGCCGACTTCGACGCCTACGCCGCGATGATGGCCGACCCGGACGTGGCTTCCGGGCTGGCCGAGGGGGTCGGGCGGTCCGTGGACGACGTGTGGCGCAACCTCGCGATGTTCATCGGGCACCGGGAGATCCGCGGCTACTCGCACTGGGCGCTCGTCGAGAAGGACACCGGCGCGTTCGTCGGACGCGCCGGACCGTGGAGCCCGCACGGCTTCCCCGGTCTCGGCGTCGGCTGGTGCCTCGCGCGCGAGCACTGGGGCAAGGGCTACGCGTCCGAGGCGGCCCGCGCGGCGCTCGCCTTCTGCTTCACCGTGCTGGACGCCGAGGAGGTGGTCTCCCTGATCCTGCCGGGCAACGACCGCTCCGTCGCCGTCGCCGAGCGGATCGGGCATCGCCACCTGCGCGACACCGAGTACCGGGGCAGGCGCGTCCACGTCTACGGACAGACCCGCCGGACCTGAGCCGCCCGACCATCTGAGCTACCCAAGCAAATGCTAGGTCATTTAGGCTGGGCGGGTGCCGACCGATCTCACCGACCTCGCGGCCCCCGCCCACACCGCGCTGCTCGTCATGGAGATGCAGCGCGGTGTCGCGGGCGACCTGGCCCGCTTCCCCGACCTCGTGAAGACCTGCGCCGACCGCGACGTGACGGCCAACGCCGCCCGCGTCGCGAGGGCGGCCCGCGCGGCGGGCGTGCGCGTCGTGCAGTGCACGGCCGCGTTCCGTCCCGACCGCGCGGGCAGCCACACCCGCAACTCGCCCTTCCTGCGCGCGCTGCTCAAGGACCCCGCGCACATGCTGGAGGGGACGGCCGCCGTCGAGGTGCTGCCCGAGTTGTCCGACCCGTCCGACCTCGAATCCCGCCGCTACCACGGGTTCTCGCCGTTCACCGGGACGTCCCTGGACATGACGCTGCGCTCGCTCGGCGTCACCACGGTCGTCGCCGTCGGCCTCTCGCTGAACCTCGGCATCCCGGGCCTCTGCCTGGAGGCGGTGAACCTCGGCTACCGGGTCGTCTGCGTCACCGACGCCGTCGCCGGGACCCCCGCCGAGTACGGGGACGCCGTCCTCGCGCACACGATCCCGCTGCTCGCCGCGCGCGCCACCGCCGGCGACCTGGTCCGCGCCTGGGAGGGCTGATGGACGGTCTCGACCTCACCGGACGCGTCGCCGTCGTCACCGGCGGCGCGGGCGGCATCGGCCGCGCGATCTGCGCCGACCTCGCCTCCCTCGGCGCGCACGTCGTCGTCGCCGACCTCGACGCGGACGCCGCCGCCGAGACCGCGAAGCCGCTCGGCGGGACGGCCCGGCACGTGGACCTCGCCGACCCCGCGTCCATCGACGCGTTCACCGAGACCGTCGGCCCGGTGGACGTCCTCGTGCACAACGCGGGCGTCAGCGTCGTCGAGCCGTTCACCGAGAGCGACCCCGCGCACTGGGACCTGATGTGGAAGGTCAACCTGCGCGCCCCGATGCAGCTCACCCGTGCCCTGCTGCCCGGGATGTCCGAACGCGGACACGGACGTCTCGTGTTCGTCTCGTCCGACGGCGCACGGGCCGGATCGGGCGGCGAGGGCGCGTACGCCGCCACCAAGTCCGGACTGTTCGGACTCGCCAAGACCCTCGCCCGAGAGGCCGCGCGCGGCGGCGTGACCAGCAACATCGTCTGCCCGGGACCGACGGACACGCCCATGGTCCGGCAGGTGGCCGAGCGGCACCCGGATCTGCTCGACAAGCTCGCCCGGCAGATCCCGCTGCGCCGCATCGGCCGTCCGTCCGACATCGCGGGCATCGTCGCGTTCCTCTGCACCGACCGCGCCGCCTACATCACCGGCCAGACCGTCTCGGTCAGCGGCGGGATCACGATGCAGTGACCGGTCTAGAGGGAGGCGTAGGCGGCCTCGACCAGCCGGTACGACCGCAGGTCGCCGGAGAGCTGGTCGCCCATGCGGTTCGGCAGATAGGCGACGACCAGGTCGGCATCGATGTCGGCGAAGCCGAGCGCGCCGCCCGCGCCGGTGTGCCCGAACGCCGACCCGCGGCCCGCCTCCGGGGTGAAGAACGTCATCGACGGACGCATGTAGCCGAGGCCGAACGCGCTGTCCACGGTGAGCGTCAGGTCCTCACCGCTCACGCGCGTCCGGATGCCCTCGCGCAGCGTCTCCGGCCGGACGTACCGTCCGGCGAGCAGGTTCACGTAGAACCGCCCGAACGAGCGCGCGGTCGCGACCATCCCCGCGGACGGCCAGCCCGCGCGCAGCACGACCGGGTTGTTGAAGCCGCCCTTGCCAGGGCTCGGGTTGTTCGTCGACCGGTTCATCCGGCTGTCGCGGTCGAGGAAGGCGGTGGCGAGACGGGTGAGGCGCGCGTCGTCCACCGCGCGCGGCCCGTCCTCGTTCTGGACGCCGCGCATGTTCGTCAGCTTCGCCGCGCGCTCGATCACCTCGTCGTCCGACCCGACCCACAGGTCCAGATCGGCGGCGAACTCCTTCTTGATGAAGTCCCCGGCGGGCATCCCGGCGAAGTGGCGGACGAGGTGCCCGGCCAGCCAGCCGTAGGTCAGCGCGCCGTAGCCGTGCGCGGTTCCGGGCGTCCACTCGGGCTCCTGCTCGGCCAGCTCGGCGGCCCGCGCCTCCGCGTCCGCGGCCTCCTCGGCCGTCACCGGACGCGCGAACGCGGGCAGTCCGACCTGGTGCGTGAACAGGTGCTCGTTGGTCGCGACGTCCTTGCCGTGGACACCGAACTCCGGCCACCAGTCCGTGACCGGCGCGTCCCAGTCGAACGTGCCGCGCTCGGCGAGCAGCAGGGCGGCCGTGGCGGTCAGCGCCTTGGTGCAGGAGAAGCCGAACGCGGGCGTGTCCTCGATCCAGGCGCGTCCGGTGCGGCGGTCGGCGAGGCCGCCCCACAGGTCCACGACCTTGTGGTCACCGGAGTAGACCGCCACGGCCGCGCCGACCTCACGGCCCTCGGCGAAGTTCCGCTCGAACACCTCCCGGACGCCGGCGAAGGCCGGATCGCAGTGCCCTTGAACCGTCGGTTCCTGCACGTTCGTCATGGCGGCGGCGTCCTCTCCTCGGAAGGGTCTGAAACCGAATGATGCTCGATGAGCCGAACAACTGGGGACGCTGGGGTGCCGCCGACGAGCGCGGCGCGCTGAACCTGCTGACCCCGGAGACCGTGCTGGCCGCCGCGTCCTGCGTCCGGGAGGGCCGGGTGCTCGGGCTGTCGCTGCCGATCCGCGGCGCCACGTCCTCGCCCGCGCCGACGACGGTCCCGCACCTGCGCGGACGTCCGCTGCCGCAGCACTTCATGTCCGTGGACGGCGGCGACTACGCGGCCGGCACGAGGGCGATCGGCGCGGGCCTGAGGATGGCGGACGACGCGCTCGTCGTGACCCCGCACGGCACCACCACCCATATGGACGCCCTCTGCCACATGTGGTCGGGTGACGAGCTGTACAACGGGCATCCCGCGAACCGCGTCCGCTCCTACGGCGCCGGACGCTGCGGCATCGACAAGGCCGGACCGGTCGTCGCGCGCGGCGTCCTGTTCGACGTCCCGCGCCTGCGCGGCGTCCGGCACCTTGCGACGTCCGACCGCGTCACCCCGGACGACCTCGAGGCGTGCGACGTGGACGTCCGTCCCGGGGACGTCGCCGTGATCCGCACCGGATGGCCGCTGACCTGGGAGGACGGTCCCGACGCGTACTGGAGTGGCCAGCCCGGGCTGTCCGCCGAGGCGGGCCGCTGGCTCGCGGAACGCGACGTGTGCGCGGTCGCGTCCGACAACGCGGCGATCGGCGGCCTCAACGAGCGCCAGCTCGCCGACGAGGGCCTGGCCGACGACCTCCACATGATCCTGCTCTGGCGGCACGGGATCCCGCTGCTGGAGATGCTGTGGCTGGAGGAGCTGTCCGAGTCGTCCCGGACGGACTTCCTGTTCATCGCCGCCCCCCTCCGGATCGAGGGCGGCACGGCGAGCCCGATCAACCCCGTCGCCGTCCTCTGACGTCCTCCTTCGAGGCCCCGACGCATCCTTCGGGACCGCTGTGCGATGCCTGAATATTCGCTCTATGTCCACCCAAAAGTGATCAACGGGTGATCGTCCGCCACGAGCCTTGCCTGCGTCCATCCCCCCAGAGCAAGGAGGACGCCAGATGCGCAGACTCGTGACGGTCGGCGCGGCCGGGGCGCTCGTCGCCGCGGCCGTCTCCCTCACCGGGACCGCCGCCACCGCCGCACCCGCTCCGCACGTCAGGTTCGTCGACGCGGGGCAGAGCTCCGCGCAGATCGACAAGTTCTGGACCAAGGCGAGGATCACGAGCGCGAGGGAGTACCGCGGCGCGGACGCGTCGGCGGCGGACTCCGGCGGCTCGGTCGACGCGTCCGCCCAGGGCACGCCCTACCTGCGCGCCGGCACCCCGCCCAAGGCCGACGCCGGCGAGGTGACCGCGCAGTGGCGGCAGCCCCCGGCGCTCGGACGGCTGTTCTTCAGCCTCAAGGGCAAGACCTGGTTGTGCTCGGCGACCGTCGTGGTGTCCGACAACCACGACACCATCGCGACCGCGCGGCACTGCGGGTTCGGCGAGGGCGCCACCAACTACCGGTTCGCCCCGGCGTACTCCAGGGGCAAGGCCCCGCGCGGCTGGTTCACCTGGCGCAAGGCCGGCTGGGTGACCACGCCCGGGGTCAAGGGCGACAACGCGTTCATCGTGCTCAACAAGCGCAGCGGCAAGCACGTGCAGGACGCGGCGGGATCCGAGGGCGTGGCGTTCAACTACAAGCCGGGCTCCTACTCCACGAACCTGCTCGGCATCCCGGGTGACAAGGACTACCCGTGGCGCTGCTCGGGCAAGCCGCACGGCAGCGGTGACAACCGCGTCATCTACCTGCCCAACTGCAAGGGAATGAGCGGCGGCGCCAGCGGCGGCCCGTTCCTGATCAAGTTCAACGCCACCACCGGCGTCGGCTGGCAGACCGCGAGCTACTACGGCTCGTGCGGCAAGGACGCCTGCGGCGCGCAGTGGCAGAAGGATGCGCTGGCCGTCTACCGGGGCGCTCAGCACCGCTGACCTTCTCCGGCGAAACGGCGGGCCGTCCGGCACGGGCGGCCCGCCGTTCTCGTCCGGTCAGGCCGGCTGAGGTTCTTCGATCTCCTCGACGCCGAGGGTCTTGGCGGTCGGCGAGGCCGGGACGTCGTCCTTCGCCGGGTACGTCCCGAGCGCCTGGTCCGAGATCGGCGTGACGACGCCGAACCAGTAGCGCTCGTTCCGGTAGTGGTGCAGGCGGTGGCTGCGCCAGGCGGTCCGGTAGGGCGCGTGCCGCGGACGGTAGGACGAGTGGATCAGGAAGTGCGTCCACTCGTAGGCCGCGAGCGCGGTGAGCGAGGTCGCGACGCCGGTCGCCGCGAGCCGCCGGTCCCGCAGGAGGGCGGCGTTGAGGATGACGATCCCCGCGATCGCCCGGGTGACCACCGGCATCGGGACGAAGACCAGCTCGGCGTCGCGCGGGTCGCGGTGGTGCGCGCGGTGCTTGCGGGAGAGCAGCGGGTCGATCCGGCGGCCGTTCACGGTCTTCGGACGCCAGTGCAGCACGCCCACATGGACGATCCACTCCACGAACGGCTCGGCGGCGACGATCCCGGCGGCGACGGTGGCGTCCCGGCGCGTCCAGCGGCCGAGCGCGACGCGCGCGGCCACGGCGGTCGCGGCGGCCGGGACGAGCGCCTTCGGGCTCGGATGCCGGAAGAACTCGCGCGCCGCGCCGGTCAGGGTCAGGCCCGGCTTGAGCCAGCCGGGGGTCTCGGGTCGGGGGCTCACCCTCGTTCCTCCTCGGAGAAGTGGGCCAGCACGGCTGCGCGGCCCTGGTCCAGCAGCGCGACGGCGCGGGCGCGGGCCCGCTCGCCGTCCCCGGCCTCGACGGCCGCGATCAGGTCCCGGTGCGCCGCCACGTCGCGCCGCTCGTCCATGACGAGCAGGTCGACCAGCGCCTCGACCGGGCGGTACGCGTCGCGAAGGACGTTCACCGACAGCCGGTAGCAGACGTTTCCGGAGCCTTCGATGAGCAGGTCCCAGAAGCGCACGTCGATCGCGGCGAGCCCGGCGGTGTCGTCGGCTCCGCCGTCCGTGACGAGGGATTCCAGGTCCGCGAGGACGTCGTGGAGGGCGGCGCGGACCTCGGCGGAGGCGCGTCCGGCCGCGAGCGACGAGGCGTCCGCGCCGATGGCCGTCCGCATCTCCATCACCGACCGGACGGTCGTCGCGTCGATGCCGCCGTCCGCGCCGAGGAACAGCCGGGGGAGCAGGTCGAGCCCGGCGGTGCGGCGGAAGTCGCGCACCCGCGTCGCCCCGCCGTGCCGGATCTCGACCAGCCCGAGCTGGTCGAGCCGCTGCAGCGCCTCGCGCAGCGCCTGCCGGTTGACGCCGAACTCCTCGGTCAGCGCGCGCTCGGCCGGCAGGCGTTCGCCGACGGGCAGCGTGCCGTCCAGGATCCGCGCCGCGATCTGGTCGAAGACCGCCGTCGCCACCGAGGTCCGCTCGACAGGGGAGAAACCGCTCATGTCGGAATTCTGATGACCCGAAGGTTCACACGTCAACTGGTCCGACCAGTTTCTTCGAAAGAAGCGCCGACCGACGTCCCGGAGGACGCCGATCGGCGCTCAGTAGAGGCTCAGGCTCCCGGGTACGCGCCGCCGCCGTGCGCGTCGTCCAGGGCGTCGTAGTCGGGCGTGTAGCCGCGCTTCGGGATCTCGTCCACGAACACGACCTCGCGCGGCTTCTTGTACGAGGCGATCTCACCCCGGACGTGGTCGACGATCTGCTCCGCGGTGGCGTCGGCGCCGTCCTTCAGGACGACGACCGCCTTGGGGGACTGGCCGAACCGCTCGTCCGGGACGCCGATGACGGCCGCGTCCGCGACCGACGGATGGGTCTTCAGCGCGCGCTCGACCTCGGCGGGGTAGATGTTCTCGTTCGCCGACTTGATCATCCGCAGCCTGGGTCCGATGAAGGTGAGCGTGCCGTCGTCCTCGCGCCGTCCCAGGTCACCGGTGTGGTGCCAGCCGCCCGCCGCCTTCGCCGCGTTCAGTTCCGGCCGGTTCCAGTAGCCGGAGAACAGGCTGTGCCCGCGCGCGCAGATCTCGCCGACCTCGCCCGGCGGGACCTCCCGCCCGGCCGCGTCCAGCAGCCGCACGTGGACGAGTGGGGAGGGGCGTCCGGCGAACCCCTTGCCGCCCATGCCGAGCCCGAGGAACGTCAGCATCCCGCCGACCTCGGTCTGCCCGTACCCACCCATCCCGGACGCGCACCACGGGCTGTCGTCCACCGTGATCATCGCGTCCCACTCGGGGGAGTGCGAGACGAACCGCAGCGAACTCAGGTCGTACCTCCCGCCGGCGTTCGCCTGGACGAGCCCGTCGATCATCGGCCCGAACAGGAACGCCTGCGTGCACCTCTCGGCCTCGATCAGGCGGCACACCTCGGCCGGCTCGTACGCGGGCGTGACGACGATCCGGCCGCCGAGCTGGAACGTCGCGAGCGTGAACATCATCGTCCCGACGTGGAACAGCGGGCCGCACGCCAGGAAGGCGAAGCCGTCCTCCATCTGCCGCATGTGCAGCAGGGACACGCTGTGCGCGACGAGCGCCGAGTGGCTGAGCAGCGCCGCGTTCGGACGGCCGTCGAACGCGGCCGTGTACAGCGCGAGGACGGGCGCGCCCGCGTCGGCGGCCTCCGGAAGGTAGGCCTCGCCGGACGCCAGGAACGCCTCGTACTCCTCGCCCGAGCCGATCCAGCGCGTGTCGGACGCGACCTGACCGCGTGCCTTCTCGACGGCCTCGGACTCCTCCCACACCACGACCCGCGGGGTCAGGTCGGACAGGACGTGGGCGAGCTCGTCGGCGGACTGCCGCCAGTTCGCCGGGCAGAAGATCGCGCCGAGCCGTCCGCAGGCCAGCAGCAGCTCGAGCACGCGGAACGAGTTCTGGCCGAGCCACAGCACCCGTCCGCCCGGCCGCACGCCCTCCGCGGCCAGCGCCCCGGCGAGCCGTGCCACCCGGTCGTCGAGCTCGGGATAGGTCAGCCGGACGTCGCCGTCCACGACCGCCGCGCCGGCCGGACGGCCCCGCGCGTGCTCGGCGAGGACGTCGCCGAGGGTGAGCCGGTGTACTGCGGACATCGCGCCTCCTGGGGGTGGGGATCAGCGGAACGCGGGCATGACCTCGGCCGCGAAGAACCTCAGGACCTTCTTCATCTCCGCGAGCGGCATCGGCCGGGTGGAGCCGAAGTCGCACATCAGGTGCCCGAACCCCATCTCCCGGATCGCCCGGATCTGGCCGATGACGCGTTCGGGGTCGCCGATCACCTCGAGCTGCTCCCAGCGGAACTCGCTGTCCACCGCACCGCCCTTCAGGTAGCGGTTCTGGTAGTACTCGAAGCCCTTGGCCGCCTGCCCGGTCGTCCGGTCGATGGGCGCGCTCTGCAGGTTGAAGATCCGCGAGCGGTCGAAGGACGCCTCGAACCGGGCCTGGTCCTCGCGGGCCTGCTCGACGGTCGGCGCGGCGTACACGATCCGGCTGGCGACCAGCTCCACGTCGGCGGCGTCCACGCCGTTCGCCGCGGCGGTCGCGTGCCATGTCTCGGCCGCCTTGGCGATCTTCTTGAACGGCGCGGCCGGGTCGGCCAGGATCGGCAGCCCGCGCGCCGCGTACATCTCGACGGTCTCGGGGCTGACGGCCGCGACGTGCACCGGCGGGTGCGGCCGCTGCACCGGCTTCGGCATCAGGTTCAGCGGGTGCTCGGTCTCGAAGAACCGGCCCTTGTACTCGAAGTTCTCCTGCGTCCAGAGGCCGAGGATGACGTCGAGCGACTCGTTGAACCGGTCCCGCGCCTCGGCCAGGTCGAGCCCGAAGTTCTCGAACTCGATCGCCTGGTAGCCGCGTCCGATGCCGAGCTGGAGGCGTCCGCCGGACAGCAGGTCCACCATCGCGGCCTCCTCGGCCACGTGGATCGGGTTGTGCAGCGGCAGCACCACGATGCCGGTGCCGAGCCGCAGCCGCTCGGTGCGCGCGGCCAGGTTCGCCAGCATCGTGAAGATGTTCGGGACGGTCCCGTACTCCCGGAAATGGTGCTCGGCGATCCAGACCCCGTCGAAGCCGAGCTCCTCCAGCAGTTCGACGATCTCGATCTGGTACTCGTACACCTCACCCGGGGTCTGCCCCGCGAACTGGTGGAACAGGTGGAAGGCCGAGAACTTCATCGGGCGGTCAGCCACGTCGCAGGCTCCTTCGTCAACGCGCGGGGCGGGCGCCCGCCCCCGGGGGCGGAGCCGCACCCTGCCAACATTACGTACCAAGCGCTCGCTTGGGAAGCCTAACAGTCCGCCCGACCCGGCGGGAGGAGGTCACCGGCCAGGGTGAGACGCAAAGAACACGCTTTCGTGCCAACGTCCCGGTCGATCTGGGCGACCAACCAATGCTCTATTGCAAGATCGAAAGAGGATTGACACGTGGGACGCATCGAAATCTTGGCCGCGGGGGCGGCACTGCTCGCCACGACGCTCACCCTGGCCGCCTGCGGCGGCGAGGGTGGCAAGGGCGACGGCGCCAAGCCGAAGAGCACTCTGGACGCGGCCACGTCATCCGCGCCGGCCACGCCGGCCGGCCCCGACAACTCGGGCAAGCCGCCCGCCGACCTCGTGAAGGCCGCACTGAACGGCATCGAACACGCCAAATCCGTTCGGTGGAAGGGCGACTTCACTGAAGACGGGCAGACGTTCCACGTCGACTTGCGTCTGACCGACGACGCGGCGGACGGCAGCATGCAGGTGGACGGCGGCGTGACGAAGTTCCGCGCCAAGGGCGGCAAGCTCTATCTGATCGCCGACCCGGCCACCTTGGAGGAGGATCTCGGGGACAAGGCGCTCGCTGCGAGGCTCGCCGGCAAGTGGGTGCTGTACCCGGTGGGCGAGTTCAAGGAGTTCCGGAGCTTCCTCAGCCTCCAGAAGTTCGACCGGGAGGTCATCGGCCAGCTGCGCAAGGTCTTCTCGTCGGTGTCCGCGGGGGGCGGGCCGGTTCGCGCGGACGTCGGGGGCACTCCGACGCTCGCCATCACGGGCTCGGACCATACGACGACGATGTTCGTGGCCGCGAACGGGACGCCGCGCATGCTCCGGTTCAACTCGACCGTGGCGTTCGGCGGGCTGCCGGTGGGCCAGTTCGACTTCTCCGAGTACGACGCCCCGCTCAAGATCGACGCCCCGGTGGACCCGATCGACATCCGCAAGGTCGGCTCCGGCACGTGAGGTAGAGCCCGTCGCCCGGACGCCTCACCGTCCGGGCCATGCAGCTCTCCCGCGAACTCGACTGGGTCGCCAAACTCGAAATCCTCGAGGGCTACCGCAACCGCGACGGCCTCGACTGGTCCCACCCCCGC
>NZ_JBFAUU010000028.1:0-93389 GCF_040679435.1 Spirillospora sp. NPDC052269 | reverse complement strand
CTACGACAAACTCGCCCGCAACTACCGGGCAGCGATTGTCCTGGTCACCGCCCTGCTCTGGATCAACACATGATCCATCGGACACGGCCTAGGACGTCACCTGCCCCACTGCGCGACACCCAGGCACGGCTGCCGTCGGCCGACGGCCAAACCCGGGCCGACTCCCTCCTCCGCCCCCGGCGATGCACGCACCTGGCCGCCGCTCGCCCCGGGCGCCGACTCTGAGACGCGCCCTAGCCCCCGCCCCGAAGCGTCGCGATCAAGGCCGGGACGAGCACGGCGTTGGGGCTCTGCTGCGGGACGAACAGGACCGCCGCCCCGCCCCCCGCCGGACGGATCCAGACCCGTCCCTGCTCGACGACGGCGTCCCCCACCATCTCCCACGACACCGAGGTCCGCCCACTCCGCAACCCGCCCGGATGGACGATCAGCCCCTGCGCCACCTCCACGGCCCCGCCGCCCCGGACCCGAGCCGCGATCCCGGCGACCAGCCGCGTCTCGGCCCGCTCACGGCAGGTCTCGACAAGCCGCGTCCAGAGCCCCTGCGCGTCATACCCCCCGGACGAGTCGAGCACGACCTCGACCCGCTGCCCCGCCTGAACCGGATGACGGCCGACCCGAAAGATCCACTGCGTCGGCAGGGCCGTCTTCCAGTACGCCGTCCACTCGACGTCCGTCCAGGCCAGAGCACTGTTCCCATACGAGACGACCCGGTCGTCCACAGAAAGCGGAAGTCCCCGCACCTCAGCGGTGACCGGTTCGGCGACCCGCTGCGCGACGACCCGGGCCCGAGCCGGCTGCGGATTGAGCGCCTCCGTCCACGCCTCCCCGTCCCACCACCGCAACTTGCTCTCACCCAACGGATCCGGATACCACCCAGGCCGCGTCATCCCCCACCCTCCACTCCGCCCAACCCCCACGCCCCATCCACCCGAACCGCCCCCACTCGCCCCGCAACGCGCCCAACCCCCCGCCAGTTCCCCACACGCCCACGCGCCCGACCCACCCGAACTCACGCGGACCCGCACACGCCGCATGCATGCACAAGCCCGCGCCACGCTCGCGCGGCCCACGCACGCCGCGCGTTCACGCCCCCGCGCATCGTTCGCGCGCGGCCCCGCACACGCCGCGCATGTACAGGCCCGCGCTACGCTCGCGCGGCCCCGCACACGTCACGCATGTACAGGCCCGCGCTACGCTCGCGCGGCCCCGCACACGTCACGCATGCACAGGCCCGCGCCACGCTCGCGCGTGGGTCGTGCACAAGTCCCCGCGGGCTGTGCGAGGACCTGGCTCGACCACGCGAACGGCGGAGTGCAGGGCCTCTCGCGCGGACGCTTGTGCGCGGTTCCACGGCGGAGTTCGTGTGCGGGCTCCGCGCGTGTTGCGCATGACTCACGGCCTTGTGATCTCTCCAGCGTGGAGGCAGCGTACCGACGAGGCGTGTCCGTCATGTGCGTTTCGTCCCAGGGTGTCGTGATCGGCGTCCGGGCCGCATGCGGCCGCTCTGACGTGCGAGGATCGCAACATGAGCGACGCCGCCAACGCGCCTTACGTCCTGCCCGGAACCGGCTGGCCGGACGACCCCGCCGGGCTGGACACGCCCGTGGCGCACGACGCCGCCGAGGTCGCCGGACTCGCCGCGTCCGCACCCTCGCTGCACGAGCTCGTCGCCCGCCAGTCCGTCTGCCGAGCCTGCGACCGGCTCGTCGAGTGGCGCGAGAAGGTCGCGGTCGAGCGACGCCGCATGTTCGCCGACGAGCCGTACTGGGGACGCCCCGTCCCCGGCTGGGGAGACCCCGAACCCGCGATCCTCATCGTCGGTCTGGCCCCTGCCGCGCACGGCGGCAACCGCACCGGGCGCATCTTCACCGGAGACCGCTCCGGCGACTGGCTCTTCGCCTCCCTCCACCGCGTCGGCCTCGCGAACCAGCCCACCAGCGTCCACGCGGACGACGGCCTGCGCCTCATCGGCGCCCGCGTGGCCGCGACCGTCCGCTGCGCCCCACCCGACAACAAGCCGACCCCCACCGAACGCGACACCTGCCGCCCATGGCTGGCCCGCGAGATCGCCGACGTCACCCCGTCCGTCCGCTGCGTGGTCTGCCTCGGCGGCTTCGCCTGGCAGGCCGTCTGGCCCGCCCTCGACCAGGCCGGATACACCCTGCCCCGCCCCCGCCCCAAGTTCGGCCATGGCACGGAAGCCGAGATCACCGCCCCCGACGGAACCCCCGTCACCCTCCTCGGCTGCTACCACCCCAGCCAGCAGAACACCTTCACCGGCCGCGTCACCGAGGACATGCTCGACACCCTCTTCACCCGAGCCAAAACCCTCGCCACCCCCCGCTGACCCACCCAACGCCCGCGCAACCGCCTCGCGCCGCCAAGACAACGCCGAGGCCATGCAACCCGATAGACACACCACCTGCGCAAACGCCGTCCCGCAACACTTGAGCCTCCAGCCCCCAAGCCGCCAACACCAACGCCCACCCCCGCATCACAGGCCCCCCGTACACACCCGCCTCAACGCCCCGCCGTGCACGCCCCGCCGTGCACGCCCCGCCGTGCACGCCCCGCCGTGCACGGCCTGCGGTGCATGCCCCGCCCCCGCATGCGCCGCGTCGCGGGCCCCGCTGTACATGCCCCACCCCCGTACGCCCGCGCGTCGCGGGCCCCGCTGTGCAGACCTCGCGTTCCACGCCTTGCCGTGCATGCCTCGCGTCGCACGCTCTCCAGTGCGCGCCCCGCTCAACCTGCGCTGCTCCGCGGGCCCTGCCGCACAGATCCGCGTCGCATACCCCGCCGTGCAGACCCGCATCACAGGCCCAGCCGTGCAGGCTCCGCTCCGCATGCCCCGCGTCGCGCGCCCTGCCGTGCAGGCTCGCGTCGCGTGCCCTGCGGTACACGCCCCGCTCCGCATGCCTTGCCGTGCAGGCCTGCGTCGCATGCCCTGCCGTGCAAGCTCGCGTCGCATACCCCGCTGTGCAGGCCTTGCGTTCCACACCCTGCGGGGCATGCCCCGCCTTCGCACGCCCCACGTTGCGCGCCCTGCCGTGCAGTCCTCGCGTTGCACGCCCTGCGGTGCGTGCCCTGCTCCGCCTGCGCTGCTCCGTGGCCCTTGCCGTGCAGGTCCGCGTCGCGGCCACGATGTACAGACCTCGGATTCCACGCCCTGCGGTGCACGCCCCGCTCCGCGCGCCCCACCCCGCCCCCCCCAGGCTCCGCGTCGCGGGCCCTGCCGTCCAGGCCTCGCGTTGCACGCCTTGCCGTGCATGCCCTGCTGCGCAGGTCTTGCGTTCCCACGCCCTGCGGTCCGCGCCCACTCCGCATGCCCCGCCCCCGCACACCTTGCGTCGCGCGCCCCGCGGTGCTGGTCCGCGTCGCATGCCCCACGGTGCGTGCCCCGTTCCGCCGACGGTGCTCCGCAGGGTCCGCCCTGTGCCTGTTGGTCGCAGGAACGGCATGGCATGTGCCGTCCGAGGTTTGAGGTGTCCGGTGCTTCGGGGACAGGCGTGCGTTGGCGGAGGTGGCTCTGGTTTGGTTTCGAGGACGCGTCTGCTGGTGAGCGCGGGGTCTGGTTGGACGGTCGGTTCCGGGGGGCCGATGCTGAGGCGTCGTGATGCCCCGAGACGACATTGCTGGTCTGCTTCGGCCGCGTCTGCCCTCGTGGATGCGCCACGTTCTGGTGGGTTGGCGTGGGACGCGTCGTGCCTCGGATCGCTGGAGATCGTCAACGTGTCCAGCGGTATCGGGGCGCTTGCTCGCATGTTGCGCGATGCGGGAGCGCGGTCTACGCCGGGGGCCCGCGGTATCCCGGGACAGGCCGGAGCCCTGGTCTCGCACCGTGGGCGGGTTGGTGAGTCGTTCCGCTTGTTGGACTGGAACGTGCCTGGTCAGCGGCGGCGGAGGGGGTGTCAGGCCGTTGTGATGGGCGGCGGGGGGCCTGGGGGCGTGGTCTTGCCCGGTGTGCTCGTGTCGCGGCGGGCCGGGGTGCGGTCTGGGAGGCGGCCCGTTGCGTCCTGGTGCTAGGGGGCCTTGGCGGTGAACGGGTCGATGTCGAACCGGCCGTGGCCGCAAACGGGGCCGAAGTTCCAGGACGCGCGGACCCAGACCCGCTCGTCGGGCGGAATGACGTGGAGGGCGGTCGGCGTCGGCTCGCACTGGCCGGTCTCGCTCTCGCCGTCGCTCGCGACGACCGTCCAGCGCAGAAGCGTGTAGGCGTGCCCGCCCGGATACACGGTGAAGGCCTGGGGCGTGCCCTGGCGGCTCGTGGACGTCGGGATGGCCGAGTTCTGCGGGTTGGCGAGGCCAAGGCCCGGGAATCCGTACACTCGGCAGGCGTGGCCCGAGACGTTGGTGAGGGTCAGCCGGGCGGAGCGGCTGCCCGCCGCGCCTTCGATTCCTCCGAGGCTGGCGTTCCAGACGGGAGCCGGGCAGCGTCCGATGGGGGTACGACCCGAACCACCACCTGAGCCACCGCCCGAACCACCACCCGTACCGCCGCCCGAGCCGCCATGGGCTCCGCCGCTCACGTCGTCGCCGCCGTCGCCCGGGGTGGACGTGCTTCCTGCCGAGCCGGTGGTGTTGCCGTCGCCCTTTCCGTTGAGGGAGAACGTGCAGCCGGTCGCCATGATGGCGACGACAGCGGCGACGAGCGACCCCTGGACGATCCGTGACATATACGTCTCCCCTGGACTGTGATGGTCCTGTGGTGGCGGGGCAGGGCCGTGGCCGAGCGACTCCCCGAAGTGGCCGCTTGGCGCCCCCGTCTGGCCCTGTCCCGCCGTTTTCGCGATGCACATACTGAGATGCCGGACTGGCTTGAGTTGTTCGGATGTGCGACGCATGGGGTGAAGGGGGCGGCCCGCAGGGTACCGGAGCGTTATGGCTGTTGAGAAGATCCCCCCGTCCGCCGAACACATCGTGATCGTCGGCGGCGGCTATGTAGGGATGTACACCGCGCTCCGGCTCCAGCGCCGACTGCGTCGAGAGCTCCGGCGCGGGGAGGTCGTGGTGACCGTCGTCGACCCGCAGTCGTACATGACCTACCAGCCCTTCCTGCCGGAGGCCGCCGCCGGCAACCTCGAACCCCGCCACGTCGTCGTGCCGCTCCGCCGCGTCCTGAAGCACTGCCGCGTGCTGAACGGCCACGTCGTCGGCATCTCGGCCGAGCGCCATGTCGTTCGCGTTCGTCCAGCGGGCTCTCCCGCCTCGGGACAAGGCGCGGACGAGGCGATGGAGCTGCCCTTTGACCGGCTGGTCGTGGCGCTCGGATCGATCTCGCGGACGCTGCCGATCCCCGGACTGGCCGAGTGCGGGATCGGGTTCAAGACCGTCGAGGAGGCCATCTACCTGCGGAACCATGTGCTGCACCAGCTGGACATCGCCGTCTCCAACGACGACCCCGAGGTGCGGCGGCGAGCGCTGACCTTCGTGTTCGTCGGGGGCGGGTTCGCCGGGGTGGAGGCGCTCGCGGAGCTGGAGGACATGGCGCGCGACGCGTGCCGCTGGTATCCGACCGTCCGGCGGGAGGACATGCGCTGGATGATGGTCGAGGCCGCCGACCGGATCCTGCCCGAGGTCGGGCCCGAGATGGGGCGCTGGACGGTCGAGGCGCTGCGCGGGCGCGGCATCGAGATCAAGCTCGAGACGCTGCTGAAGTCCGCCGAGGACGGGCACATCGTGCTCAGCGACGGCGACGAGTTCGACACCGGGACCCTGGTCTGGACGGCCGGGGTCAAGCCCCACCCGATGCTCCGGGAGACCGACCTTCCCCTGGACGACAAGGGCCGGGTGAAGGCCACCGCCGAGCTGACCGTCGAGGGCCATCCCGACATTTACACCGCCGGTGACAACGCGCGCGTTCCCGACCTGAGCGGGTTCGGGGACTTCACCGCGCCGAACGCGCAGCACGCCGTCCGGCAGGCCCGCACGCTCGGCGACAATCTGGCCGCCGGCCTGCGCGGTAGGCCGCTGACCCCGTACAAGCACGCCTACGTCGGGTCGGTCGCGGGCCTCGGCCTGCACAAGGGGGTGGCGAACGTCTACGGCGTGAAACTCCGCGGACTGGTCGCCTGGTTCATGCACCGCACATACCATCTGTCTCGAATGCCGACGACCAATCGGAAGTTCCGGATCACCCTGGACTGGACGCTCGCCCTGTTCTTCCGCCGCGAGATCGTGTCCCTGGGCGAACTGTCCAGCCCGCGCGCGCAGTTCGAACTCGCGACCGAGCGTCGGCCCGAGGGCGGCTGACCATCCAGGCGGCCGACGGAGCCGACCGGCACGGTCGAAACGTTCCAGAAGGCGGTCGAGGTGGTCGGGCCTGCGGGCCTCGCCGGGGCGATCGTCCCGGGCGGGTCGATTGTTCCAGGCGGGGCGATCGGTGCAGACGGTGCGATCGGTGTGGACGGGTCGATCGGGGCGTACGGGGCGATCGAGGTGGATGGGTTGATCGGGTCGGATGGTGCGGACGGGGCGTTGGGGACGGCTTGGTCGGCGGACGTGAGGGAGGACGTGCGTGAGTGAGGGCGTCGCCGGGCGGCTGGGGCCGCTGCTGGCGCGGATCCTGCTCGGGGAGGCGGACTCGCCTGCCGCGGAGCTGCCGATCCGGGTGAAGGCGTGGGATGGAAGTTCGGTCGGCCCTGAGGGGGCTCCCGCCTTCGTCGTGAGGCACCGCAGGGCCCTGCGCAGGATGCTGTGGAAGCCGGGCGAGATCGGGCTCGTGCGCGCGTACGTCGCGGGGGAGCTCGACATCGAGGGTGACGTGTTCGACGCGCTGGAGGCCGTCCAGCAGGTGATGCGGATCGGGGACGAGCCGATCCGGCTGAGCGGCGAGGACAAGCGCGAGATCGTCCGGACGGCGGTCATGCTCGGCGCGGTCGGCACCGAGCCGCGCCCGCCCGCCGAGGAGTTCCCCGCCGGGGACACGCGGGACGTGTCCGGGCCGCTGGACGCGCCCGCCGACTTCTTCACCCAGATGCTCGGACCGTGCCTGGCGACCTCCACGGGGATGTGGGACCAGGCCGTCGATCTGGAGGACGCCCAGCGCGCCGCGATCGGGGCCGTCGGCGAACGGCTCGGCCTCTTCTCCGGCGCGCGCGTGCTGGATCTCTCCGGCGGCTGGGGAGCGTTCGCCCACCACGCCGCCGCCGAGCACGGCGCGCGCGTCGTCGCGCTCGTCCGGACCCCGGAGCAGGCCGAGCACATCCGTAAGCGGTGCGCCGACCTGCCCGTGGACGCGCGCGTCGGTGACCTGAGCGTCGCCGGGGACGGCCCGTTCGACGCTATCGCCGGGCTCGCCGGCGTGGACGCGCTCGACCCGCCGTCCGCCCGCCTGTACGAGCTGCTGGCGCCCGGCGGCCGCCTGCTCCTCCAGCAGCAGACGCGCCGCCCGGGGCCGCACCAGATCCGTCGCACCTTCACCACCTCCTATATGTTTCCAACGGATGGCGAGCTCAGAACGTTGGGGTCGATCGTCGCCGGACTTGAAGAGGCCGGTCTCGAAGTGCGCGGAACGGCCGCCCTCCGCGAGCACCACGCCCGGACGCTGCGGGCCTGGGCGGCGGCCCTGCGGCTGCACTGGCCGACCGCCGTCGAGCGCGCCGGCGCCGGACGCGCCCGCGTATGGCTTCTCTATCTCGCCGCGTCCGCCCTGGCCTGCGAGAGCGGACGGGTCGGCGTCCACGCGATCACCGCCGTCCGCCGCGACCGCGACGGCCGCGCCGGAACCACTCTCGTGGAGGACCGCGCCGTCCTCCGCCGCTGACCCCGCCCACTCCACACGTCCACCCCACACGTCCACCGCGCCCCGTCCGCCGACTCCGCCCCGCCCCGACCGCGTCTGCCCCGACCGTGTTCGCCCTGATCGCGTTCGTCTCCGACCGGCGTTCGTCCGTCCGCCGCGTCCGCCGAGTCCGTCGATCCCATCGACCCGTCCGCCGGTCGTGTCGGTGCCTCCGTTCGCCGGTGCCGGTTCGTTGAACCGGGCCGGTTTTCGCGGCGCCGAAGTCGGTCAATGGACCTTGAACGTGCGTTTTCACCCGGCGAACCGGTGGTTCTGGACGTTGAACGGGTCACGGTCGTGAATTACTTCCGGTGAATTCCACGTACCGCCGGTATGCTGACGCGCGCCCCTGTGGCCCAACGGCAGAGGCAGGCTCCCTAAAAGAGCTTTTGTGTCGGTTCGAATCCGACCAGGGGCACCAGTGAGCCCCCGGCCCCCTCGGCGGCCGGGGGCCTCCAGGGATCACGGAACCTCGGGGCGCGCCCTGCGAGCCACGCCTTCGAAGGCGTCTGGACGAACGTGCGACGCGTCCATTCCCGGCATTTCGCGCCGAAAGTCAGGTCACCCGCAGAACCGAACGAGCAGTCCTCGCCGGAACCGAACGAGCAGTCCTCGCCGGAACCGGACGAGCAGTCCTCGCCGGAAGCGGCGAGCAGCCCCTCGCCGGAAGCGGAGACCGGCGAGGGGCTGCTCGTCTACGGGAACTCGGCGCCACGGTCGCGCTCGCGTAGCGGCGCGACGGCGGGGGCTGTCCGGTGGCGGGTTCCCGCGAAGTTCTTCGGTCGTCTCTGTGTCGGGAGCTCTTCAGTAGTGGCGCTCGCGCCGGGCACGCTCATGCTCGCGCACGAGGGCGGCGGCGTAGCCGTGAGAAAGTCCGTGTTCCGCGGCGAGCCACGTCGTGCGTTCGTCGCAGCGCAGGAACGAGGGACCGTTCTCGATGGTGGTGAACCACTCGGGGATGTCACGTCCGGTGACCTTGGGGATGCGTGCGATGAGCTTGGTGTGCGTCTCCGGCGAGTGGTTCAGTGTCATAGGCACCTCCATGTCGCGGGGCTCTTCAGCCGACTGTGCAACACCTGCCCGGATGTGACAACCCCCTAACGCGGACCTATCCATCACGTAACGTAGATCATTCGCAAAGTGATGGACGCGGGTGAACATGCAGGTGGCCCGGGTTCTCCGTGAAAACCCGGGCCACGCTGGTTCGACGACACACGTTCACGCGGCCGGACGGCGCGTCCGACTCCGCGCCAGGGCGAGGGTCAGGAAAGCCGCTCGACGACCATCGCCATGCCCTGGCCGCCGCCGACGCACATGGTCTCCAGGCCGAACTGCTTGTCGTGGAACTTCAGGCTGTTCAGCAGGGTGGAGGTGATCCGCGCGCCGGTCATGCCGAACGGGTGGCCGACCGCGATCGCGCCGCCGTTGACGTTCAGCTTGTCCATCTCGACGCCGAGCTGCTCGGCGGACGGCAGCACCTGCGCCGCGAACGCCTCGTTGATCTCGACCAGGTCGATGTCGCCGATGCTCAGCCCGGCCTTGGCCAGGGCCCGGGTGGACGCCTCGACCGGGCCGAGGCCCATGATCTCCGGCGACAGCCCGGACACGCCGGTCGACACGACCCGGGCGAGCGGGGTGATGCCCAGCTCGGCGGCCTTGGTGTCGCTCATCACGATCACGGCGGCGGCGCCGTCGTTCAGCGGGCAGCAGTTGCCCGCGGTGACCGTGCCGTCCGGCCGGAACACCGGCTGGAGCTGGGACACCTTCTCGTAGGTGGTGCCGGCGCGTGGGCCGTCGTCCTTGCTGACGACCGTGCCGTCCGGCAGCTCGACCGGGGTGATGTCCTGCGCCCAGAAGCCGTTCTCCGCGGCCTTCTCGGCGAGGTTCTGCGAGCGGACGCCGAACTCGTCCTGCGCCTGGCGGGTCACGCCGTACGCCTGCGCGACGTTCTCGGCGGTCTGGCCCATCGCGATGTAGACGTCCGGCAGCGCGCCGCTCTCACGCGGGTCGGTCCACACCCCGCCGCCCTCGGCGAGCTTGGCGGTGCGCGCCTCGGCGTCGGCGAACAGCGGGTTCTGCGTGTCGGGCAGGCCGTCCGAGCTGCCCTTGGCGAAGCGCGACACCATCTCGACGCCGGCCGAGACGATCACGTCGGCCTCGCCCGCCTTGATCGCGTGCAGCGCCATCCGGGTGGTCTGGAGCGAGGACGAGCAGTACCGGGTGATCGTCGCGCCCGGCACGTTGTCCCAGCCGAGCAGCACCGACACCACGCGGCCCATGTTGTAGCCCTGCTCGCCGCCGGGCAGGCCGCAGCCGAGCAGCAGGTCGTCGATCTGGTCCGGGCCGAGCTGCGGGACCTTGGCCATGGCCGCCTGGACCATGCGCGCGGTGAGGTCGTCGGGGCGCAGGTCCTTCAGCGACCCCTTGAAGGCCCGTCCGATGGGGGAACGCGCGGTGGCGACGATGACTGCCTCGGGCATTGCGTGACTCCCTGTTCTGCGGGACCTTCCGGTCCGGTCTCGTACCGGCCGGCGTTGCCTGGTTACTCGCCGGTCACCTCCGCAATGTAGCCGCTGCCGCCGGGACGCGTACACGCCGGGTCCGACCCTTCCTCCGAAGTGAGCGACGGCTTCGTCCGAACACTCATTCCGGGAGGAAGCGAACGTTGAGCGCGGAGCGTCCGGGACGGGTCAGGGGCCGTACATACCGGGCGAGGTGCCCTTCGCGTCGTGCAGGGCGTGCAGCGTGCCCGACTCGTCCCGCCAGACGCGCCAGCCGTCGGTCGAGCCCGTGTACCAGCCGGGTGGCGGGCCGGGGTCGGCGAGCCGCCGGCCGCTGCCCAGGTCGTAGCCGCAGAGCGGGGCGGTCGGGTAGAAGCCGGGCTGCCCCGTGATCTTCAGCGCGGACGGCCGGACCGCGCAGAACGACCACGTGCGCAGCCCGCGCGCCTGGACCGGGGCGGCGTTGTCCAGCGCGACCGCCCGTCCCGGACGGTCCGGAGTGAGGAACCCGATTCGGGTCATATCGGACGACAGGGACAGCGACCAGGCCGAACGCGGCGCGCGGTCCGCCGGGACGGTCGCGGACGTCCGGCCGGTGGCCGGGTCGAGCCGTTCGAATCCGCCGTCCCCGCCGTCCGCCGTGACCGAACGCGTGATCAGCCCGACCGCGGGGCTGGCGCTCGGGTAGACGCGCAGCCGCCTCGGACGCCTCCAGACGAGGACGCCGTCCGCCAGCCGCACCGAGAAGAACCCGAACGAGGCGGGCGCCTGACCACGTTCGCCCTGGTCAGGGCCGATGTAGCCGACGATGGACGCGCCAAGCGACCCGAACGCCCACCCGCCCGAGAGGTCCACGCCGTTCCCCACGGCCGCCTCGACCGGAAACGTCCAGAGCGTCCCGCCGCCGCGCAGGTCATGGGCCTCCAGCGACGGATGCCTCGTCATGCGGAGGACGACCACGCGCGACGCGTCCGCCCACTCGACCTCGGCGACGCCGTCCATGCGCCACAGCTCCCTGCCGTCCGCGGACGGGTCGAGCGCCACGAAACGGGTGTCCTTCCCGCCCGTCCGCTCGGTGAGGCACAGCATCGGTCCGCACGCCTGCGGACCGAACGTCCCCTGAACGTCCCTGGTCCAGAGCAGCACCCCGGTCCGAGCGTCGCGCGCAACAAGCACCCCGCCCCGGCCGTCCGCTCCGCCCCGGCCTTCTGCCCCGCTGGGGCCTTCCGCCCCGGCCCGGCCCTCCCGTGCGCCCCGGTCCTCCGCCTCGGCCCGGCCTTCCGGGCCGCTGTGGCCTTCCACCTCGCCGTGGCCTTCTGCCCTGCTGCGGCCTTCTGGCACGCCCCGGCCTTCCGGCTCGACCGTCGCGACGAACCGTCCGGGCATCGCCGGAGGCTGGACGCCCTGGTCCGGCGTCCGGCCGAGCATCGTCGCCGGCCTGGCCCACAGCCGCTTGCCCCTGGCCAGGTCGAACGTGTCGGTCTCCAGCGCACCGTCCGGACGCAGCGCCGTCACAGCCGCGATCCCGTCCCGGATCTCGGCCTTGCTCACCACGTCCAGCCCCGCCGCCGACCAGCCCCGGGACCCCGTCGCATCGCTCGAGCCGCCGCCGGAGCACCCCGCGAGCGCCGCGCACACCGCCGTGGCTCCCACCCAACGCGCCTTCCGCATCCCGCACGAGCCCATGGCGGCTCCTCACTCCCACACCGGACGGACCGATCGGTGCGGAAAGTAGCAGCGCGAACACACAACGGAGGCACTTTCCCGAATTCCCCAAGACCCCCGCCAGCGGGAGCCCCGGCCCAGCGGGGACCGCCGCCCAGCGGGGACCGCCGCCCAGCGGGACCCCGCCTAGCAGGGATCGCCGCCCAGCGGGAACCACCCGCCCAGCGGGAACCACCCGCCCAGCGGGAACCACCGACCAGTAGGAACCACCGACCAGTAGGAACCCCGCCAGCGGGAACTCCCGTCCAGCGGGACCCCCAGCCCAGCGGGACCCCCAGCCCAGCGGGACCCCCAGCCCAGTGGGATTCGCTGGTCGGACTTGCGGGTGCGGGTCAGGCGGCGCGGGGGCCGGCTGCGGACGCGGGCGGTGTGCGGTGGACGCGCCTGGCACGACGGAGCAGCGTGGCCCAGCGGCCCCGCGGACCCCGGTCGTGGCCGCCGACGCGCGCGCCGCTGACCTCGGTGCCCGGCTTCTCGGCGGCCTCGGCGGCGGCCAGGTAGACGGGCAGGACGCCTTCGCCGCGCCGCGCGTCCGGCAGCGGCTCATGCTCGGACTCGAGGGCGAGGGCGGCGGCCATCGACGGCAGCAGCGCCATCGCGGCGGCCGCGTAGCCCCGCGCGGACGGGTGGTACCTGTCCTCGCTGAACATCCCGGCCGGATCGGCGGCGAACTCGCGTCCGAGCAGGTCGCCGAGGGAGACCGAACGTCCGCCGCGCTCCACGACGGCGATCGTCTGGGCGGCGGCGAGCTGCCGGCTGGCGCGTCGCGCGATCCACTTCAGCGGCTGCATCAGCGGCTTGACCGAGCCGAGGTCCGGGCAGGTGCCGACCACGACCTGGGCGCCCGCCTCGCGCAGCCGCTCGACCGCCCGCGCCAGGTGCCGGACGGCGTCGGCCGAGCGCACCCTCGAGGTCACGTCGTTCGCGCCGATCATGATCACGGCGATCTGCGGGGCCGCGGCCAGCGCCCGCTCGACCTGGTCCGCAAGGGCCTCCGAGCGCGCGCCGGACTTGGCGACGTTGACCATCAGGACGGGCGCCCCGGAGATCGAGGACAGGCCGTCCGCCAGCAGCGCCGCCGGGGTCTCACCGGGGGAGTGGACGCCGAGGCCGGCGGCCGTCGAGTCGCCCAGCATCGCGAACGACAGCGGCTCGCCTGGAAGTCTGGCCCCGTACACGCCGTCCGCACGCGGCGGATCACCGTTCGGCGTGGCCTGGATGAGCCGGCGGGCGAACCTGACCTCCATGGCCACCAGGCCGACCGTGATCCCGCTCAGCGCGGTGATCCCTCCGCCGCCGTAGGCCGCCGCGGCCGCCACGCGTCGCGCGGTGAACGCTCCCGCCATCGTCGTCACCCTCCGTCAGAGCAGGGCCTCCGCCCCCGTAGGGTGGAGATACCCGGCCAGGTCCAACTGGGCTACCGTCGGGAACCGGAATCCATCCGAAACCGTATTCCCTCCTACTTCGGTAAACACTGCCGTGCTGGGATGTCATCCGGATTTCGCTTCGTTGATCACGACAAGGATGTCGCGATGCAGGTGCATGACTCGCTCGTCGAACTGATGGGCAACACGCCGCTGGTCCGGCTGCGCAACGTGACCCGTGGCATCACCCGGCCGGCCGGGCCGCAGGTGCTCGCGAAGGTCGAGTACTTCAACCCCGGTGGCTCGGTGAAGGACCGCATCGCGGTCCGGATGATCGACGCCGCGGAGAAGTCGGGGCAGCTCAAGCCCGGTGGGACGATCGTGGAGCCGACCTCCGGCAACACCGGCGTCGGCCTCGCCATCGTCGCGCAGGAGCGCGGCTACCGGTGCGTCTTCATCTGCCCGGACAAGGTCGCCAAGGACAAGATCGACGTCCTGCGCGCCTACGGCGCCGAGGTCGTGGTCTGCCCGACCGCCGTCTCCCCCGAGCACCCGGACTCCTACTACTCGGTCTCGGACCGGCTCGCCACCGAGATCGAGGGTGCCTGGAAGCCGAACCAGTACACCAACCCGAACAACCCGCGCTCGCACTACGAGACGACCGGCCCGGAGATCTGGGAGCAGACCGAGGGCCGCGTCACGCACTTCGTCGCGGGCATCGGCACCGGCGGGACGATCAGCGGCACCGGCCGCTACCTCAAGGAGATCTCCGGCGGGAAGGTCCAGATCATCGGCGCCGACCCGGAGGGCTCGGTCTACTCCGGCGGGACGGGCCGTCCCTACCTCACCGAGGGCGTCGGCGAGGACATCTGGCCCGAGGCCTACGACCGCGAGATCTGCGACCGGATCATCGCCGTGTCCGACAAGGACTCCTTCACCATGACGCGCCGCCTCGCCCGCGAGGACGCGCTGCTGGTCGGCGGCTCCTGCGGGATGGCGGTCGTCGCCGCCCTCCGCGTCGCCGAGGAGGCCCCGGACGACGCGGTCATCGTCGTCCTGCTCCCGGACGGCGGCCGCGGCTACCTCTCCAAGATCTTCAACGACGAGTGGATGAGCAACTACGGCTTCCTGGCCGCTCCGACCGAGGAGTCCACGGTCGGCGAGGTGCTCCTGCGCAAGGGCGGCGCGCTCCCCGAGTTCGTGCACACCCACCCGCACGAGTCCGTCCAGACCGCCGTCGCGATCATGCGCGAGTACGAGGTCTCGCAGCTCCCCGTCATGAAGGAGGAGCCGCCGGTCATGGCCGCCGAGGTGATCGGCTCGGTCAGCGAGTCCGACCTGCTCGACCTGCTGATCCGCGACCGCGGCCGCCTCTCCGAGCCGGTCGAGTCGCACATGGCCGCGCCCCTGCCGACCATCGGCTCCGGCGAGCCGGTCACCAAGGCCGTCCCGGTCCTGGAGAAGTCCGGCGCCGCCGTCGTCCTCGTGGACGGCAAGCCCAAGGGCCTCATCACCCGCCAGGATCTCATCGCCTTCCTGGCCGCCCACTGATCGAAGACCCCGGCCGCGCAGCCCTCCGCCAGCGCTCCAGGCCGCACGGCGTGAAGACGGCCCTCCCCACAAGGGGAGGGCCGTCCCCATTCCTCCACCCCCCGCGCGTACGCGGGGTGGGGTGTGGGTGCGACAAGGCCCCGGAACCCTATGGGTTCCGGGGCCTTGGCCTTCCCCGGGTCGGGGCGCGCGCCGGGGGTGTGGGCGGCTTGGATGGTCCCGGCGCGCGTCCCGACGTCTTCTAGTAGCGGCTTCCCGTCGGGGCGTACGGGGCGCCGGCCATCGGGTCCTGCGGCGGCTGGACGGGGCGGGTGGCGTCCGTGCGGCCGGGCCACCAGGCCTTGTGGCCGAGCAGGGCGGTGATGGCCGGGACGAAGAACGCCGACATCACGAAGGCCGAGAGCAGGATGCCGATCGCGACGCCGAAGCCGATCTGGGCGGTCATCGACTGGGGCGACAGGACCAGGACGCCGAAGGTGCCGGCCAGGATGACGCCCGCGGCCGCCACGGTCGGGCCCGCGTGCTGGATGCCGAGGGCCGCGCCGCGCCGCGGGTCGTTGCCCTCGCGGGCCTCCTCACGGAGCCGGGCGATCATCAGGATGTTGTAGTCGGTGCCGATCGCCAGCACGAACAGGTAGAGGATGATCGGCAGCTGGAACATCAGGCCGGGCTTGTTCTCGATGTTCTGGAACAGCAGCACGCTCGCGCCCAGCGTCGCCGCGTAGCCGAGCAGCACCGCCGCGACCAGGTAGATCGGGGCGACCAGCGAGCGCAGCAGCAGCATCAGGATGATCCCGATGAGCGCCACCGCGACCGGCAGGATGACCGACAGGTCCCGGTTGTTGATCTTGTTGATGTCGGCGAAGACCGCGGTGGTGCCGCCGACCAGGACCTTGGTGCCGTCCGGGGCCGCGGCGTGCGCCGCGTTCCGGAACGGGCCCTTGACGATGCTGATGGCCTCGTTCGAGCTCGGGTTCTTGGTGAGCAGGACGTCGTACTTGGCGACGGTCTGGTCGCCGTTGAGCTGCGGCGGGCGCACCTCGCCGACGCCCGGCATGGTCTTCAGCTTGGCCTGGTAGGCCGTCAGGGCGGGCTTGGCCAGCGGCGAGCTGCTCTTGACGAAGACCTCGGTCGGGTTCAGGATGCCCGCGGGCAGGCCGGACCGCAGGTCCTTCATGGCCTTGGCGGACTCGGTGTTCTGCGGGGCGCTGCCCTCGAAGTCGTAGTCGGCCTTGAAGCCGAGCGCAGAGACCGCGAGCGCGACCAGCACGATGCCGGACGCGACCACCGCGACGACCGGACGGCGGCCGACGCCGTTGCCCAGCTTGGCCCAGATGCCCTCGCGGGCCTGCTTCTTCCAGGACTTGGACGGCCAGAACACGGCCGTGCCGATCAGCGAGAGAACCGCCGGGACGAGGGTCAGGGACGTGACGAACATGACCGCGACCGCGATGGCCAGCTGCGGGCCGAGACCGCCGAACGCCTTGAAGGAGGCCAGCAGCAGCACGAGGAAGGCGACGATGACCGCGCCCGCGGCGGACGCGATGGCCTCGCCGACCCGCTCGACCGCCGTGATCATGGCGGTCTTCTTGTCCTCGCCGAGCCGCAGCCGCTCCCGGTACCGGAACAGCAGGAACAGGATGTAGTCGGTTCCGATGCCGTACAGGACGACGATGATGATCTCGCTGAAGCCCTTGTCGAAGTTCAGGTTGAACGCGTTGCCGACGATCGCGGTGACCGCGTTCGACACCGCCGAGACCAGGCCGATCATGATGATCGGCAGCAGCGCCGCCAGCGGCGCGCGGAAGATGATGCCGAGCAGGATGACGATCAGCGCGACGGTGGCGATGCCGATCATCGCCATGGTCTTGCTGTCGGACTTCTCGTTGTCCACCTGCGACGCCAGGTCACCGGCCACGCCGTAGGACAGCGGGGAGCCGCGCAGCTGCGCGGTGGTCTCGGTGCGGACCTGCTTCACCGCTTCCATGCCCTGCTTGCGGATCTTCTGGTCGAAGTCGTTGCGCAGCGGGACGGCGATGACCTGGATCTTGCCGTTGGCCGCGGCGGGCATCGCCTGCGCCACGGTCACACCCGGGATGTGCTTGGCCTGCACGGCCTGAGCGACCTGCTTGATCTTCGCGGTGTCCGCCGGCTGGAGCTTCCCGCCGTCGGACCGCTTGAAGACGATCATGGCCGGCGTCGTCTTCTGGTCGTCCTTGTTGGCGAACGCGGACTCGCCCAGCTTGGCGGCCTGGATCGACTCGTACTTGGTGGGCAGGAAGTCCTGTTGGTCGGACTTCGTCTTCAGGCTCGGGGCAAGGGCGATGAGCGCACCGGCCACCACCAGCCAGGCGAGGATCGTCCACACGGGGTGTCTGACCACCACGCGCCCAAGACGTGCGAACATGCAGAATCCTTTGAAGAAGGGGTAAGTGACCGGGGATCTACTCCATAACGGTAGGGATCCCGCGAGCCGGTTTGGTCACCCGGTGAGCCGAAATGGCGGGCCATACCTGGGGGGGATGGCCTCCTCCTCTGGGAGGGGGGCGGGGTGGATAACCTCATGCCTATGGACAACGAGGTACCCCAGGGCAACGCCCCTGAGCAGGGATTCGAGACGCTGGCGATCCACGCCGGCCAGGAGCCGGACCCGACGACGGGCGCGGTCGTTCCGCCGATCTACCAGGTCTCCACCTACAAGCAGGACGGCATCGGCGGGCTGCGCGGGGGGTACGAGTACTCGCGCTCCGCCAACCCCACCCGCACGGCGCTGGAGGAGTGCGTCGCGGCGATCGAGGCCGGGACGCGCGGGATGGCGTTCGCGTCCGGCCTGGCCGCTGAGGACACCATCCTGCGGACGCTGCTGCGCCCAGGTGACCACGTGGTCATCCCGAACGACGCCTACGGCGGCACCTACCGGCTGTTCGCGAAGGTCGCCGCTCCGTGGGGGGTCTCCTTCGACCCCGTCCCGCTGGGGGACGTCTCGGCGGTGCGGGCCGCGATCCGCCCGGAGACCAAGCTGGTGTGGGTCGAGACCCCGACCAACCCGCTGCTCGGCATCTCCGACATCGCCGCGCTCGCGGCCGTCGCGCACGACGCGGGCGCGCTGCTGGTGGTGGACAACACCTTCGCCTCGTCCTACCTGCAGCAGCCGCTGACGCTGGGCGCCGACATCGTCGTCCACTCGACGACCAAGTACATGGGCGGGCACTCGGACGTGGTCGGCGGCGCGCTCGCCGTCCGCGACACCGAGCTCGGCGAGCGGCTGGCGTTCAACCAGAACTCGATGGGCGCGGTCGCCGGACCGTTCGACGCCTGGCTGACGCTGCGCGGCATCAAGACCCTCGGCGTCCGGATGGACCGGCACAGCGACAACGCCGAGAAGATCGTCGAGATGCTGACCGCGCACCGCGCCGTCAAGCAGGTGCTCTACCCGGGCCTGCCGGACCACCCCGGCCACGACGTCGCCGTCAAGCAGATGAAGCGGTTCGGCGGCATGGTCTCGTTCCGCACCTGGTCGGAAGAGGAAGCCGTCCGTATCTGCGAGGCCACCAAGCTGTTCACCCTCGGTGAGTCCCTCGGCGGTGTCGAGTCGCTGATCGAGCACCCGGGACGGATGACGCACGCGTCCGCGGCCGGGTCGCCGCTGGAGGTACCGTCCGACCTCGTCCGGCTGTCGGTCGGCATCGAGGACGTCGACGACCTGCTCGCCGACCTGGAGCGCGCGCTCGGCTGATCTTCTTCTCCGCTGAGGCGCAGGTAGATCCCCGGCCCGCCGGGAGGGTGGGCCGGGGACGGCCGGCGCGGATGATCAAAGTCGTATGATGTGCCCGGGATCGCCCGGAAGCGGGTGTCCGGAAGGGGTTGGAGTGCGCAGAGTTCTGGTCGGCGGCGCGGCCTTCGCCGCGGCGTGCGTGTCCGCCGCGTCGGTGCCGGGGAACGCGGACGCGTCCCCGCTTCCCACTCCCTCGACGTCCGTCGGGCCCGTGTCCCCGCCGGCGTCCCCGCCCCCGACCGCGCCGGACGACGACGACGCGGGCAACCCGTCGCAGTCGCCGACGGACACGCCCTCCGAGACCCCGTCGACCGGGACGTCCTCCCCGGCGACGACGCCCTCCGGCGCGCCCTCGGCCGACCCGAGCGCGACCGTGACCGGCAAGGCCGTCATGGTCACGCCGAAGCTGCCGAAGTTCAGGACGTTCGCCTACGGCAAGGACGCCCGGCAGCGCGTGGACGTCTACTGGCAGGCCGCGAGCGCCAAGGACAAGAAGGCCAAGGCCCGTCCCGGCGTCTTCCTGCTGCACGGCGGGTACTGGCTGGAGGGCGACAAGGGCTCCTGGAAGTACCTCGCGCGCCGCCTCACCTCGCAGGGCTTCACCGTGTTCGCCGCGAACTACCGGCTGGCGGGCGCCGCGCAGTGGCCCGCGCAGCGCGACGACTCGGTCGCCGCGCTCTCCTACGTGCGCAAGCACGCCAAGTACTTCAACCTCGACCCGAACCGCGTCGCGGTGCTCGGGTCGTCCGCCGGCGGGCTGCTCGCGACCCAGCTCGGCACCCTGGGCGACGGGGCCGAGCGGGTCCGCGGCGTGGCCGCGCTCTCCCCGGTGAACACGCCCTACCTGGCCTTCCAGGACGGCGGCGCCCCGGACGCGACGGCCTCCCAGCGCAAGCTGCGCGGCGCGGTCGACAAACTCGTCGGCTGCGAGCCGAACGCGGCCGCCACGTCCTGCTGGAACAAGCTGGACGACGCGAACGCCGCCTCGCACGTCTCGCGCGGGGACGCGCCGATGCTGCTCTTCCACAGCAGCCGCGACTTCGTCCCGGCGACGCAGAGCACCGCCCTCGCGGGCGCGCTGCGCACCGCGGGCGTGCCGGTCACGGTCAAGACCGTCCCGGGCCGCATGCACGGCGGCGCGCTGCTGATCGACCCGACCGTCTACCCGACGCTGCTGGCCTGGCTGAAGGCCCGCACCGCCTGACCGGCGCTCGACCAACGTCGAAGGGGCCGCGCTTCCGGGCGCGGCCCCTTCGTCGTCGTGCGGGTCAGTGCCACACCATCAGGATCAGGATGACGATCCAGATGAGGGCGATCAGCCCGGAGAGCGCGGCGATGCGTCCGCGCTCGACGGCGGCGACCTCGCCGGACGTCCCCTTGCCCTTGCCCTTGGCCTTCTCCTCGGCCTCGGACGCGGCGGGCGCTCCGGCGGCCGCGGCCTCCAGCAGGCCGATGGCCTTGCGCTGGTCGCGTTCCACCAGGAACAGCAGGACGAGCGCCACGATGAACAGCGTCATGGACGCCGACAGCCAGACCTTGGCGAGGTCGCCCCTGGCCAGGATCAGCCCGAACAGGAAGATGGCCAGGGACCCGAAGGCGTAGATCGTCGTCGTCCGGTTCAGGTACCGGACGATCGCGACGTCCCGCTTGCGGATGTAGCGCGGCGTGGACATGGTCGCGGCCGTGAGCGGCCCGAGGGCGAAGATCGCGGAACCGATGTGCAGGGTCAGCAGCAGACGGTCGGAACTCGACATGCCCCGACCCTAACCTGCGGGGATCCTGAGGGCGGGGACCCTGGAACCAGTGGAGGCCGCCCGGCGCGGGAGCGCCGGGCGGCCGCCCGGACGGAACCGCGTCAGGCGGAACCGGCCGAATGGGGCATCCCCGTTAGCGCGTGGAAGGCAGCGGCGGGTAGTGCGGCCGGCAGTGGCCGCCGTCCTTGATCGGGCCGGGCGGGCAGCCCCAGTGGCCCATGCCGTGGTGGCCCATGCCGTGGTGGTGCATGTGCATGTGATGCATGAACATGTGCATGTGGTGCCCATGGTGGCCCATGGGCCCGTCGCTGGCGAGCGCCGGTCCGGAGCCGAGCGCGATCAGGGCGGCTGCGCCGAACCCGGTGGCGATCACGCTGAGGAGCGGTCGTCGGTACGTCGTCACTATTTCCCCTCCGATGGCACTCGCGGTGCCCTAATGGTCACTCCGGGTATTGACTCCCCGGTGTGATCGGCGGGTAACCCTGTTCCTCGGCAAAGCCGGGTCAACGTCCGACGGTCGGGTTCAGCGGCGTCCGCCGCGGCGGACGCGCAGGTAGTCGCTGACGACGTACTCGCCGAGCCGGTCGGCGTCGGGCGCGAAGACCCGGCCGCCGTTGCGGCGGGCCACCTCGTCCACGAACGCGACCAGGCGGCGGTCGTCGGCGAGCATGAAGAAGTTCAGTGCGGCGCCGCGCCGGGTCATCTTGTCCACCTCGGCCGTGGTGAGGACGAGGGTGTCGGCGGACGGCGGGTAGTCGAACCAGGACCGGCCGTCCGGCCGCAGGTGGGCGGTCGGCTCGCCGTCGGTGACCACCAGGACGATCGGCTCGAAGTCGGGGTGCCGGTCCAGGTGCCGTCCGGCGATCATGAGGGCGTGGTGCAGGTTGGTGCCCTGGACCATGTCCCAGTCCAGGCCCGCCATCTCGGTCGGGTGCAGCACGCGGGCGTAGTTGGAGAACCCGATGATCTGGATGGCGTCCTGCGGGAACTTGCTGGTCACCAGCGTGTGCAGGGCCAGCGTGGTCTGCTTGGCGGCGGCCCAGGTGCCGCGCAGCACCATCGAGTAGGACAGGTCGACCAGCAGGCAGACGGCGGCGGCGCTGCGCCGCTCGGTCTCCTTGACCTCGAAGTCGTCCACGCTGAGCTTCACCGCGCGCAGCCCGCCACGCTCCCCCCGCCTGTCGCGCGCGCCGGGCCCGGTGGGCTCCGCGGCCTCTGCGGGCTCCGCGGGCGTCATCGCGGACCGCCGGACGGCGTTGGAGACCGTCCGGACGACGTCGATCGGCTGCTCGTCGCCGAACCGCCACTCGCGCGTCGAGCCGGTCAGCTCGCCTGCCTGGCCCGCGTCGTGCCGGTCGTGGTCGCCGGAGCGGCCCGCGGTGAGCTGCGAGAACACCCGGCGCAGCGCGGTCTCGCCGAGCCGCCGGACGGCCTTGGGGGTCAGTTCGAGCTCGCCCCGGCGGCGCCGCAGGTAGCCCTGCCGCTCGAGTTCGGCCTCCAGCCTCCGCAGGGCGGCGAGATCGTCGACGGCGGACCGGCCGAGCGCGCGCCGGACGGCCTCCTCGTCCACGTCGTCCAGCCGGGCGCCGGGGTAGTCCTGGCCGAGCGACGCCTCCAGGTCGGCCAGGTCGGCGAGCTCGGCGAGCGCCCCGGTGGCGTCGCCCATGCCGAGCGGTTCGTCCCCGGTCATCCGCTCGGGTGTGCCCCAGGCCAGGTCGGGACGGCGGGCGCGCAGTGACTCCGACAGCCGGGTCATCTCCAGGGAGAGGCCCGCGTCCCGCATGACCTGGTCCATCAGCTCGGACAGCTCGGCGCGCTGCTCGGGCGTCAGGGACGCCATGAGCCGGTCCATCGCGGCGGCGCGGCGGGCCAGCGAGTCGACCAGTTCCTCCAGATCGGAGGGGTTCTCCGGGAAGAACTCGCCGTACTCCCGCATGAACCGGTCGAAGTCGTCCTGGGTGTGCTCGCCGCGCGCGTCCTTGTCGAGCATGCCGTTGAGCTCGGCCATCATGTCCCGGACGCGTTCCATGGCGGCCGGATCCCGGCTCGAGAGGGCCTGCCTCATGCCTTCGAACTGCGAGTCCAGGATCTCGCTGCGCAGCAGCTCCTTGAGCCGCCCGAACGTCTCGCGCGCGGCGTCCGAGCGCCACTGGTAGTCCGACAGGCGCCGGACGGCCTGCGCGGTGTCGGAGGGCAGCGCGTCCAGCTCGGCCTCACGCAGGCGCGCGTCGTCGGACGGATCCGGGAACAGCTCGGCCCGCTCCTGCCCGATCGCGGTGTCGAGCAGCGCGCGGACCTGCTCCAGCGTCCCGTCGACCCGGCCGCGTTGCCGCAGCTCACGGCGCCGTTCGCGGACCTCGCGGAGCAGGTCGTCCAGCCCGCGCCGGTTCCGGGCGTCGTTGGGCAGGCCGCGGCGGAGCAGCTCGCGCAGGGCGTCGCCGGGCCGGGTGCCCTCCAGCACCGAGTCGCCGAGCGCGTCCAGCGCCTCCCGGACGTCGTAGGGCGGGGCGAGCGGGTCCGGGCCCTCGGTGTACGCCCCGTACCGGTAACGGCTCATGCCAACCTCAAAGGGTCACGGGCTGTGTCTCACAACGAGTAGGTGCCGGTGTCGTCCTTCGACAGGCGCCGGGTCAGGAACAGCCCCTCCAACGCGAACTCCAGTGCGGCCGCGGCCTGGCCGGGGGACTCCCCGGACATGCCGAGCCGCTCGACGATCTTGCCGAGGCCGGGCACCGGGCCGGTGCGGCGCAGCAGCTCCTCGGCGGAGACCAGCTCGCCCGACTCGACCGTCTCGCCCGAGTCGAACTTGTCCAGCAGGCCGGAAAGGTCGGCGCCGCCGAGCGTCCGCCGGAAGGTCTCGGCGGTCGCGCGCCGCAGCAGGTGCTCCAGCACCTCCTGCTCGCGGCCCTCCTCGCTGACCTCGAACTCGACCTTGCCCATCAGCGTCGGGACGATGGCGGGCAGGTCGCAGACACGGGCGATCGCACGGTCCTCTCCGGCGAGGGCGCCGCGCCGGACCGCCCCGGCCGCGACCGTCTCGGCCCCGGCCAGCGCGAACCGCGCCGACACGCCGGAACGGGCGTCCACGGCCGTCGATTCCCGGACGAGCCGGGTGAACCGGGTGACGACCTCGAGCAGGTGCTCGGGGACCTCGACGCCCGCGCCGAGCTCGGCCTCCTGGCGGACCAGGTCCAGCTCGTCGGACAGCTCGATCGGGTAGTGGGTGCGGATCTCCGCGCCGAACCGGTCCTTCAGCGGAGTGATGATGCGGCCGCGGTTGGTGTAGTCCTCGGGGTTGGCGGACGCGACGAGCAGCACGTCCAGGGGCAGCCGCAGCGCGTAGCCGCGGATCTGGACGTCCCGCTCCTCCAGGACGTTCAGCAGCGACACCTGGATGCGTTCGGCCAGGTCGGGCAGCTCGTTCACGGCGAACACGCCCCGGTTGGTGCGCGGGACGAGCCCGAAGTGGACGGTCTCGGGGTCGCCCAGCGTCCGGCCCTCGGCGACCTTCACCGGATCGACGTCGCCGATCAGGTCGCCCACGGACGTGTCGGGGGTGGCCAGCTTCTCGCCGTACCGGTCGTCCCGGTGCAGCCAGGCGACCGGGAGGGCCTCGCCCAGCTCGCCGGCGAGGCGGCGGCACCGCACGCACACGGGCGCGTACGGATGGTCGTTGATCTCGCAACCGCCCACGACGGGGGTCCACTCGTCCAGCAGCCCGGCGATCGTGCGGATCAGCCGGGTCTTGCCCTGGCCCCGCTCGCCCAGCAGCACCAGGTCGTGCCCGGCCAGCAGGGCACGCTCCAGATGGGGCAGGACGGTGTCGTCGAAGCCCACGATGCCCGGGAAACGGGGCTCGCCGGATCTCAGCCGGACCAGGAGGTTCCGGTGGATCTCTTCCTTCACGGTCTCGTACTGGTGGCCGCTGGTGCGCAGCTCGCCCAGTGTGCTCTCGCGAGGTGTGGATGCACGCACGCGAACGACCCTACGTCGCCTTCGGCCGTCCGGAACCCCTTTGTGGCAGGACGTCCGGACGCGCTGGTCGTCCACAGGGCGGCGCGGGGTTCGCGTCGCACCCGGTCGAGCGGGGAGACTGGAAGGTGACCGTAGGAGATAGGGGGGACCGATGGCCCGATTCGGTGACGGGCTGGCGTCCGGCCCGGACCTGACCGAGGCGGCCGAGACCGCCGTCCGTCAGGCCCGCGCCGAGCTGTCCGCCGCACCCGACCTGGTCTGCGTCTTCGTCTCCGGCGGGGATCCGGACGAGATCGAGTCCGCGGCCCGCCGGGCGTACGAGACGGCCGGGGCGCGGGTGTTCCTCGGCTGCTCGGCGGCCGGGGTGATCGGCGCGGGCCGCGGCGTCGAGGGGCGGGGCGCGGTGAGCGCCTGGGCCGCGGTCCTGCCGGACGCTTTGCTGACGCCGTTCCGCCTGGAGACGCTGAAGGGCGAGGACCGGCTGATCGTCGTCGGCATGCCCGAGACCGGCGAGGACGACGTGGTGGGCGTGCTGCTGGCCGACCCCTTCACCTTCCCGGTCGACGCGTTCGTCGAGCGGTCCGGCGAGGCGATGCCGGGGCTGCCGCTGGTCGGCGGCCTGGCGGACGGTCCCGAACGCGGTTCCACCCGGGTGTTCGTCAACGGCGAGGCGTTCAGCGAGGGCGCAGTCGGGGTCGTCCTCGGCGGTGAGGTGAACGCGGCGACCGTGGTCAGCCAGGGCGCGCGTCCGATCGGCCCGGACATGGTCGTGACCAAGGCCGACGAGAACGTCCTCTACGAGCTGGCGGGCGCGCCCGCGCTGTCGAAGCTGGAGGAGGTCGTGCTCGCGCTCTCGCCGGACGAGCAGGAGCTCGCCGGCCGCGGCCTGCTGATCGGCGTCGCGATGGACGAGTACGCCGACGAGCACGAGCAGGGCGACTTCCTCGTCCGGGGCGTCGTCGGTGCGGACGAGGACACCGGCGCCATCGCGATCGGCGACGTCGTCGACATCGGCCGCACGGTCCGGTTCCAGGTCCGTGACGCCGACGCGGCCGAGGCCGACCTGGCCGAGCTGCTCGAACGGTTCGACCTCGCGCCCGTCGAGGGCGCGCTGCTGTTCTCCTGCAACGGGCGAGGCCAGGCCATGTTCCCCGACTCCGACCACGACGCGAAGCTGCTGGCACGCGCGTTCGGCGGCACGGCGGGCGTCGGCGGGTTCTTCGCCGCCGGGGAGATCGGGCCGGTCGGCGGACGCAACCACGTGCACGGTTTCACCGCCTCCATCCTCGCCTTCGGACCCTCGGGAGACGTCCAGTGACCAGCACGCTCGTCCCGCGTCCCTCGGTGGAGACGGCCGGCGGGGAGGCGGTCCTCACGGCGGTGCCCGCGCCCATCCGGGAGACGGCCCCGCAGGCGGTCCCCGCGCGGGACGCCGACGCGCCCGTCCTCGCGATCGACATCGGCGGCACCAAGCTCGCCGCCGCCGTCGTGGAGCCCGGCGGGCGGATCGCGGTGTACGACCGCGTCCCGACGCCGAACAACCCGTCGATGGACGCCGAGGGCCTGTGGCGCACGCTCGCCGCGCTGCTGGAGAAGCTGCTCGCCGAGGCGGGCGGGCCCGACCTGGCCGGTGTCGGCGTCGGCTGCGGCGGCCCGATGACCTGGCCGGACGCGCACGTCTCCCCGCTGAACATCCCCGCCTGGCGCGACTTCCCGCTCCGCGACCGGCTGAGCGAGACCTATCCGGGGATGCCCGTCCGCGTCCACAACGACGCGATCTGCCTGGCGATCGGGGAGCACTGGCGCGGCGCGGGCCGGGGCCGCGACAACATGCTCGGCATGGTCGTGTCGACCGGCGTCGGCGGCGGCCTCATCATGAACGGCCACCTCATCGACGGGGCGAGCGGCAACGCCGGGCACATCGGCCACATCGTCGTCGACCCGGACGGCCCGCCCTGCGGCTGCGGCGGCCGCGGCTGCCTCGAGGCCATCGCCCGCGGCCCGGCCCTGGTGAACTGGGCCCGCGAACAGGGCTGGCCCGGCACCACCGGCGTCGCCCTCGCCGACGACGCCCGGCGTGGCCACCCCGTCGCCCAGGCCGCGATGCGCCGCGCGGGCCGGGCCCTCGGCCTCGCCATCGCGTCCGCGACCCACCTCTGCGACCTGGAGGTCGTCTCGATCGGCGGCGGCATCTCCCAGGCGGGCGCCCTCCTGTTCGACCCCCTCGAGGAGACCCTCCGCACCTACGCCCGCATGGACTACGCCCGCCGGGTCAGCGTCGTCCCCGCCGCCCTCGGCCAGACCGCCGGCCTGGTCGGCGCCGCCGCCCTCGTCGTCGAGGCCGAGAAGTACTGGTCCGCCGACTGACCGCCCGGGGGCGAACCGAAGCGGGCCCGACCGCCGAAGAACGTGAGGCGGCAGGGGCCCCTTGAGACGTGAGGTGGCAGGGGTCCCTTGAGTTCGCGTGCCAGAGGTGTTCTCGGGCTCGCGTGCCACGGGGTGCCCTTGGGGTCACCCGGCGCGTATTCGGCCGCGGCTCTGTGAGGCGGTGCGGGGGTGATCGAGAAGAACGATCATCCGGGGTGCTGCGAGGGGTGGGGCGCGTGGCAGGATGCGGGGGTGGTCACCGTCCCGCTCGAAGACGTCCAGGACGCGCGTGAGCTGCTCACCGCCGTCGCCGTGCCGACGCCGCTGATCCCCTCCCGCGCGCTGTCGGAGGCGATCGGCGGGCCGGTCCTGCTCAAGTGCGAGAACCTCCAGCGCACCGGATCGTTCAAGATCCGCGGCGCGTACGTGCGGATCGCCCGGCTCTCCGAGGAGGAGCGGGCGCGCGGTGTCGTGGCGGCCAGCGCCGGGAACCACGCGCAGGGCGTCGCGCTCGCCGCGTCCATGCTCGGAGCGAAGGCCACGGTCTTCATGCCGGTGGGCGCGCCGCTGCCGAAGGTCGCCGCGACCCGCGGCTACGGCGCCGAGGTGGTGTTCCCGGGCCCCACGGTCGACGACTGCCTGGAGGCCGCCGCCGAGTACGCCGAGGAACGCGGCGCGGTGTTCATCCACCCCTTCGACCATCAAGACGTGGTCGCCGGGCAGGGCACGATAGGCCTGGAGATCCTGGAGCAGTGCCCGGACGTCCGGACGGTCGTCGGCGCGGTCGGCGGCGGCGGGCTGATGTCCGGGGTCGCGACCGCGATCAAGCAGGCCGCCGACCATCCGGTCAAGATCGTCGGGGCGCAGGCCAAGCGCGCCGCCGCGTTCCCCGCGTCGCTGGCCGCCGGGCACCCGGTGCGGATCGACCTCCAGCCGACGATGGCCGACGGGATCTCCGTCGGACGCCCCGGAGACCTGACGTACGAGTTGGTCAGCGAGCTGCTCGACGCCGTCGTCACGGTGACCGAGGAGTCCATCTCGCAGGCCCTGCTGCTCTGCCTGGAGCGTGCCAAGCAGGTCGTCGAGCCGGCCGGCGCGGCGGGCGTGGCGGCGCTGCTGGAGCACTCCTACGCCGTCCGGACGCCGGTCGTGGCGATCCTCTCCGGCGGCAACATCGACCCGCTGCTGATGGCGAAGGTGCTGCGGCACGGCCTCGCGGGCGCGGGCCGGTACCTGGTCGTCCGCTGCCGCCTGAAGGACCGTCCGGGCGCCCTGGTCACGCTGCTCGGCGAGCTCGCCGGGTTCGGCGTGAACGTGCTGGACGTCGTGCACGAGCGCATCGCCGCCCGCCTCCCCGTCGAGGAGGCCGAGGTGCTGCTCCAGCTGGAGACCCGCGGCACCGAGCACAGCGAAGAGGTCACCCGCCGCCTCCGCGAACGCGGCTACACCCTCACCATCGGCAACTGACCCCGCGCCCGCCTGATCCCGCGTTCGCCCTGATCCCGCGTTCGCCCTGACCCGGCGTTCGCCCTGACCGCGCGTCCGGTCCGGGCGGGGTCAGCGGGAGTTGGCGCGCTGGTACTGGCGGACGGCCAGGAACCCGAAGACGGCGATCAGCCCGGCGCACCAGGCCAGCGCCTCCCACACCGCGGGGAAGGGGTGGAACACGGGCGGGCCGATGAACAGCCCGCGCGTCGCGTTCACGATCTTGGTGACGGGGTTGACCTCGGCCCACGCGCGCAGCCAGTGCGGCATCGTCTCCAGGGGGACGAACGCGTTGCTGGTGAAGGTCAGCGGGAACAGCCAGATGATCCCGGCGATGTTGGCGGCCTCGGTGTTGCGCACCGACAGCCCGATCCACGCGCCGATCGACCCGAACGCCAGGACCGTCGCCGCGAACATCCCGAACCCGCCGAGCGCGCCCCAGAACCCGCCGGTGAACCGGAACCCGACCAGCAGGCCGACCAGCACCATGACGGCCGCGACGAACATGTTGCGGACCAGGTCGGAGCCCATCCGGCCGACCAGCACCGCCGAGCGCGCCATCGGCAGCGAGCGGAACCGGTCGATCAGGCCCTTCTGCATGTCGTCGGCGAGTCCGGTGGAGATCCCGGCGGTCGCGAACGTCATCGACTGGGCGAAGGTCCCGACCATGAGGTACTGGACGGCGTCCACGCCCGGCGGCATCCGGAGCGCGCCGCCGAACACGAACCGGAACAGCAGCACGAACATGACCGGCTGGACCAGCGAGAAGAACATGAGCTCAGGAATGCGCGGGACCTGCCGCAGGTGCCGTTTGGTCATCTCCCAGCCGTCGGTGAGCACGTGGCTCACACCTGTGTCGCCGCTTCCGTTTCCTCGGCTTCCTCGGCTTCTTCCGCCTTGTGTCCGGTGAGCGATAGGAACACCTCGTCCAGGGTGGGGCGGCGCAGTCCGACGTCGTGCGCCTCGATGCCGTGCTTGTCCAGCGCGTTGACGATGGCGACCAGGCTGCGCGTGCCCTGCCGGACGGGCGCGGACACCGTGCTGGTCTGCACGTCGACCTCCGGGGGCTCGCCGGTGACCCCGAGGACGGCCGCCGCGGCCCTGCGCACCAGCGCCGGACCGGGCAGGGTGACCTGCACCCGCTCGCCGCCGACCTGCGCCTTGAGCTGGTCGGACGTGCCGCGCGCGATCACCTCGCCGTGGTCGATGATGACGATGTCGTCGGCGAGTTCGTCCGCCTCCTCGAGGTACTGCGTGGTGAGCAGCAGCGTCGCGCCGTCCCGGACGAGGTCGCGGATGATCTCCCACATGCCCCTGCGGCCGCGCGGGTCGAGGCCGGTGGTCGGCTCGTCCAGGAAGATGATCCTCGGCCGGACGACCAGCGCGGCGGCCAGGTCGAGGCGGCGGCGCATCCCGCCGGAGTAGGTCTTGGTGGGGCGGTCGGCGGCCTCGGTGAGCCGGAACCGCTCGAGCAGCTCCTCCGCCCGCGCCGCCGCCACCCGCTTCGGCAGGTGGTACAGGCGGCCGAACATGTCCAGGTTCTCGCGTCCGGTGAGGTACTCGTCGACCGCCGCGTACTGCCCGGACAGCCCCATGATGGTGCGGACGGCGTCCGGCTCGGCCACCACGTCGTGCCCTCCGACCAGGGCCCGTCCGCCGTCCGGACGCAGCAGGGTGGTCAGCATCCGCACGGTCGTGGTCTTGCCCGCGCCGTTCGGTCCGAGCATGCCGAGCACGGTCCCGGCGGGGACGGCGAGGTCCACCCCGCACACCGCATGGACCTTTCCGAACCGCTTGACCAGCCCCTCGGCGACGATCACGTTCTCGGTCACGTTGCCCCCTTGGGGAGACATCATAGAGTCACGAGTCGACTACAGGTGGCCATGATGAAGGGGCGGCCCCCGATGTCGGTGGGCCGCCCCTCAACGCTCTTCAACGCGCCTCAGTGCAGGTCAGCGCATTCTCAGTGCTCGCTCAGAGGGCAGGCTTGCCCTCGCTGTAGATCCAGTCGTGGGCCCACTTGGAGATGTCCTTGTGGGAGATCTTCCCGGCGAGCCGGACGAACTGGGCGGTGGAGCCGGTGCCGCCGCCGTGGACGCGCTGCCAGGTGCGCAGAAGCTGGAAGAACGCCTTGTCGCCGATCTGCTTGCGCAGGACGTGGATGGCCGCGCCCGCACGGTCGTAGACGAGGCTGTCGAAGATGTGGTCGCGTCCTGGGTTGGACACGACGCCCTTCCACAGCTCGTCGGTGGCGGCGGTGGAGTAGACGCCCTGGAAGCTCTTCTCGATCGGGGTCTTGTTGAACTTCTCCTGCCAGAGCCACTCGGAGTAGGTGGCGAAGCCCTCGTTCAGCCAGATGTCGGACCAGCGGTGCGGGGCGACGTTGTCGCCGAACCACTGGTGGCCGAGCTCGTGCGCGAGCAGGTCGCCGGACGGGATGGACCCGGGGTGCTTGTACAGGTCGTAGACCGGACGGCCCTGGGTCTCCAGCGCGTAGCCGACCTTCGCGGCGACCGTGACGCCGCCGGTGGACGACCAGGGGTAGCGGCCGTAGATGGACGATTCCCAGTCCGTGATCTGCCCGGTCTGGGTGTTGAACTGGCGGGCCTTGTCCGCCGGGATCTTCATGTTGACATCGGTGTAGGTCAGGTTCGGGCGACCGGACGCCGTCCGCCCCTTGACCTGGTCGTACTTGCCGATGGCGATCATCGCCAGCTCGCTCGCCATGGGCCGGTCCATGACCCAGCGGCTGGTCGTCCAGCCGCCGTGCGAGCGCTTGCCGACCAGGTCGCCGTTGGCGATGGTGGTCAGGGCGGCGGGCGCGGTGAGGGTGAAGCCGTAGGTGGCCTTCTCGGTCGGGTGGTCGTCCACGGGGTAGACCGCGGCGGCGCCGATCGGCTGGTTCAGCATGACCGCGCCGTCGGCCGTCGGGATCCAGCCGGAGATGCCGAGCGCGGGGTCGTCGATGGTCTGCGGGACGCCCGAGTAGGCGACCGTGACCGTGAACCGCTTGCCCTTGCGCAGGCCCTTCGGCGGCGTGATCACCAGTTCCTGGGTGCCCTGCCGGGTGTAGTGCGCCTTGCGCCCGTCCACCGTGAGCTTCTTGATCTTCAGGCCCTGGAAGTCCAGGTCGAAGCGGGAGAGGTTCTGGGTCGCGCGCGCCTGGACGGACGTGACGGCGTCGATGCCCTTGGTCGCCGGGTCGTACTTCAGGCCGATCTCGTAGTGGATCGGCGCGTACCCGCCGTTGCCCATCTCCGGGAAGTAGGGGTCGCCCGCCCCGGCGGCGCCGGGCGTGAACCTGGGCGGCGCGGCGTCCGAGGGCAGCGCGGACGCCATGGTGGCGGTCAGCGCGAGGCCCGCGGTGACGGCGGTGGTCGTGAGCGCTCTGGGAAGTCTGCTCATGCGCCTCATCCTTGCGAGGAATATCGTCTGTCCCAGAATTTCCCCGCCGTCACCATGTGATCAAGCGCGAAATGATCTCAAATCTTCGGCTTCCCCGCCGTATAGAGCCAGTCATGGAACATCGGGTGGAGGTTCCGGCGCCCGACGCGCTCGGCGACCGCGATGAACTGGTCGGTGGTGCCGGTCTTGTGCGCGCGCTCGCGGGCCCACGTCCGCAGGATCCTGAAGAACGCGCGGTCGCCGACCGTCCTCCGCAGCATGTGCAGCGTCATCGCGCCGCGCGTGTAGACGGGGAAGTAGGCGAACAGCTGGTCGCGTCCGGGATCGCCGGTCTCGCGCTGCCAGGCGGAGTCGGTCGCGGCCCGCTTGTAGGCCTCGTCGAAGGAGTGGGCGGCGGTCGGCCCGCCGTGCCGCTCCTGCCAGAGCCACTCGGCGTAGGTCGCGAAGCCCTCGTTGAGCCAGATGTCCCTCCAGCGGGCGAGGCCGACGCTGTCGCCGAACCACTGGTGCGCCAGCTCGTGGACGATCAGCAGCTGGTCGGCGTCGCCGTGGTAGACGGGCCGGTCCTGGGTCTCCAGCGAGTACCCGACCCGGACGCCCGCCTCGACGCCGCCGGTCGAGCCGAACGGGAACCGGCCGAAGATCGAGCTCTCCCAGTCGGTGACGGTCGCGGTGGTGTTCTGGAGCCGGTCCGCCATGGCCGCGACGCCGCTCCCGCCCTTGGCGGCGGCGTCGGCGCCCGCCCTGCCCTTGATCTTGGTCACCGGCGCGCCCGCCAGGGACGTGGAGACCGCGCTGATCGAGCGCACGCCCTTGGGCGTCCGGCCGTCGCGGAGGGTGAACCGCCCGATCGCGACCATGGCCAGGTAGCTCGCCATCGGATACGGCGACGACCACGTGAACGTGCTGGTCGCGCCCTTCCTGACCGTTCCGTGCGGCTCGCCGTTCGCGACCGCGCTGAGGCCCTTCGGGACCGTCACGTGGAACGCGTAGGTGGCCTTGTCGGACGGATGGGAGCTCAGCGGGAACCACGTCTCGGACCCGATGGGCTGCGACAGCGTGATGACGCCGTCCCCGGTCGGCAGCCAGCCCGTCTTCCCGAGGATCGGGTCCTGCAGGACGCGCGGCCTGCCCGCGTAGCGCACCGCGACCTGGAACCGGGCGCCCTTGACGATCCCGGCGGGCGGCGTGATCACGAGCTCCTGGCCCCGCCGGGCGTAGGTCGCGCGACGGCCGTCCACCCGCAGGTCCGAGATCGTGTTGCCGACGAAGTCGAGGTCGAACCGGGACAGGTCCTGCGTCGCGGTCGCGGTGACCGTCGTCGTCGCGCTGATCCGCCTGCCCTTCGGCCGGTAGGCGAGGGCGATGTCGTAGTGCGCGACGCGGAAGCCCCCGTTCCCCGCCTGCGGGAAGTACGGATCCCCGGCGCCCGCGGCGCCCGGCGTGAACCGGTGGCCGGCGGGGACGTTCCGCGCGGGCGCGCGGAACCCCACACCGATACCGGAGCCCGTGCCCGCGCCCGCCACCGGAGCGCACGCCATGACCGGAGACATCAGCAGCGCCGTCGCCGCCCGTTTGGTCACCACTTCTTGGGTTTGCCCTTCTGGTAGAGCCAGACCCTGAACAGCCCGTCCAGCTTCCGGCCGGAGATCCTCTCGGCCAAGGCGGCGAAGTCGGCGGTGGTCACCGGGCCGGCGCCTCCACGCGCCGCCCACGTCCGCACCAGCCGGCCGAACGCCCTGTCGCCGATCCGTTCGCGCAGCGCCTCCAGGCACATCGCGCCCCGGATGTACACCGAGAAACCGAACATGTCGCGGCGGCCGGGGGAGCCGGGCGGAGGGGCGAACACGGGGGACCCGCCAGGCTGGGAGTAGTACCGCTTGAAGGTCTTCCTCGTGGAGTCGCCGCCGCCGCGCGCGGTCCACATCCACTCGGCGTAGGTGGCGAGGCCCTCGTTGAGCCAGATGTCCTTCCAGTCGCGCAGGCCGACGCGGTCGCCGAACCACTGGTGGGCCAGCTCGTGCACGATGAAGAGGTCGTCCGGGACGAAACCGCCGTAGACCGGACGCTCCTGGGTCTCCAGCGCGTAGTCGAGGCCCGGGGTGTCGATCACGCCGCCCGCCGTCGCGAACGGGTAGCGGCCGAACGTCCTCGCGCCCCACCGGATCGCGGCGACGGTCGTCCGCTCCAGCCTCCCGGCCTTCCCGGCGTACTTCGGGGCGACGGCCGTGATCACCGGGATGCCGTCCGCGGTCGTCCGCCTGACCTTGAACCGCCCGATCGCGATCATGGCCAGGTAGGTGGACATGGGGGAGGTCTCGGACCAGTCGTAGGTGGTCGTCGCGCCCTTGTCCACGACCTGGCCCGGCGTCCCGTTCGCCACCACGCGCAGGCCGGACGGGACGGTGATGTGGAACGCGTAGGTGGCCCTGTCGCGCGGATGGTCGTTGACGGGGAGCCAGGTCGGGGTGCCGTCCGGCTCGCCGAGCGCGAGCGCGCCGTCCTTGGAGGGGATCCAGCCGTAGGTGCCGAGCGAGCCGTCCTTCAGGGGGTGGGGGCGTCCCGCGTAGCGGACGACGGTGGTGAACGGCGCGTCCTTGGCGACGGTGGCGGACGGCGTCACCACCAGCTCCTGGCCGCTCCGGGTGAACGTGGCGGGCCTGCCGTCCACGGTGACCGCGGTGACCTTCGGGCCGCGGAAGTCGAGGTCGAAGCGGGTCAGCGGCTGCGTCGCGCTCGCGGTGAGGGTGACGGTCGCGTCCACCCGTCCGGACGCGTGGCCCGCGTACGCCAGCGCCACGTCGTAGTGCGAGACGTGGTAGCCGCCGTTGCCCGCCGAGGGGAAGTAGGCGTCACCGAGTCCGGACGAACCAGGCGAACCGCTCGCCCCGGCGCCCGCGCCCGCGAGGCCGGGAGGACCCGCGAATAAGGCCGCCGCCGTCGTGGCGGTGGCCGCCGCGGCCGGCCGCCACCACGCCGCACGTGCTCGTTGACCGTTCACCCGCCCCAGACTGGACGGCGCGGGCATCGTGGTCCCGCCGCTAGGCCGGGTCTTTGACCAGCCCTTGCCCCCCGTTCACCACGCCCGGACGCTGCCGTCCGGAGCGGACGAACGGCGGCCGCCGGGTCAGCGAGCCGGACGGTTCGGCTGGTACAGCCAGGCGTCGAAGAACGGGCCGAGCTTCATCCCCGAGACGCGCTCGGCGGTCGCGATGAACTCCGGCGTCGTGCCGTTCGAGCCGCGCTTCGCGGCCGTCCAGGCGCGCAGGATCTTGAAGAACGCCGTGTCGCCGACCTTCGTGCGCAGCGCCTGCAGGGTCATCCCGCCCCGGTCGTACACGGCGCGTCCGAACAGGTCGGTGCGGCCCGGGTCGCCGATCCGGACGCCCCACATGTCGGCGCCGCCCTGCTGGTAGAGCCGGTCGAACCGCTGCTGGACCGGCCCCCCGCCGATGCGCTCCGCCCACATCCACTCGGCGTAGGTGGCGAAGCCCTCGTTGAGCCAGATGTCCTTCCAGCGCGTCACGCTGACGCTGTCGCCGAACCACTGGTGCGCCAGCTCGTGCGCCATGATCGTCTCGGCGGTGAACCCGCCGTACACCGGCCGCGTCTGGGTCTCCAGCGCGAAGTCCACGTCCGCGTCGTCGACGATCGAGCCCGTCGACGAGAAGGGGTACGGCCCGAACAGCTTCACCCACGCGTCGGTGATCTGCGCGGTCTTGGCGGCGATCGCGTCCACGCCCGGTCCGCGGACGGTCGGGTCGACGGCCGTGAGGTACGGGATGCCGCCGGGCGTCCGCCCGCGCCGCACGTCGAAGCGGCCGACGTCCACGGTCGCGAGGTAGGTCGCCATCGGCTGCGCGACGTGCCAGGTCGTCGTCGTCATCGCCCGCTGCTTGTACGCGATCGTCGTGACGGTCGGCTGCGGCGAGGTCGGCGGCTGCCCGGGACCGGGCTTGTTCCCCGGACCGCCGCCGGGCCCTTCGCCGGGCGGCGGACCGTCGGGGATGGACGGCGCGTCCGGTCCGCTCGGGTTCCCGCCGTCCGGCCCGTTGCCCTTGCCGCCGCCCCCGACCGTGCCGGACGTCGGCTCACCGTTCGAGATCGCGGTCAGCCCCTTCGGGACGGTGACCTGGATGTCGAACGTGGCCTTGTCGCTCGGGTGGTCGTTGCTCGGGAACCAGGTGTGCGCGCCGCTCGTCTCGCACGCGACGAACACGCCGTCGCGGGTGCGGATCCAGCCGTACTTGCCGAGCACCTTGTCCTGGACGGGCTGCGGCGTCCCCGAGTACCGGACCGCCGTGACGAACCTCGCGCCCTTCTCCAGGGCCTTGGCGGGCTGGACGACCAGCTCCGAGCCGTCCCGGCGGTACTTGGCGGGCTGCCCGTCCACCCGGACCTCGGCGACCGTGAGCCCGGTCAGGTCGAGGTCGAACTCGGTGAGGCGCTGCGTGGCGAGGGCGGTGATCTCCGCCGTGCCGTCCAGCTGCTTGGCCTCGTCGTCCGGGACGATCGTCAGCTTCAGCCCGTAGTGCTGGACGTCGTAGCCGACGTTGCCGTCCCCGGGCGTGTACGGGTCGCCGATCGAGGCGAGGCCGCTCGGGGCGTTCGCGGCCGTCGGACCGGAGCTCTTGCCGCCGGTGCGGATCGACACCGAGCAGCCCGCGACCAGCGCGCATGCCGCCAGTCCCGCGACGCCGCGCACCAGCGGTGTGGACCGTCCGGGCCGGACGGCGCGGGAGGAACGGACGAATCGGGGGGAACGGGCGTCCTGAGGCACGGGCCCCAGCCTGCCCGTCCGGTGGCGGACTGGGCAACTCGCGCAAAGGCCACGTCCCGGACCGGCCACCCCTCAAGGACGGCCGGTGGACGCGCGCGGCGGACGGTCAGCGGCCCTGGTACGGGTTGTGCGCCCCCGGCTCGACCCGGACGACGACGGTCTTGGCGGCCTTGTCGTGCAGGGTCTGCCGCCGCCTGTCGCCGAGGAGCCAGGCGCTGTCGACGATCCCGCCGATGCAGCAGATCGCCCACAGGACGTCCATGACGAGGATGCGCAGGAACGCGGTGCCGTAGCTGATCGCGCCGCCGTCCTCCGCGCGGACGACCCGGGTGCCGACCGCCATCTTCCCGACCGACTGCCCGAACCTGCCCTGCAGGATCGTGAAGTAGGCGAGCGTGATGGCCGTGACCAGCAGGTTCGCGAAGAATCCGCCCGCGTGCCAGACGACCCTCTGGTTCCCGCTCGGCCCGGAGACCTCGACGATCTGGTTGAACGGCAGCGTGACCAGCCAGCCGATGATCCCCAGGATGATGTAGTCGACGATGATGCCGAGGAGCCGCCGCCACGGGCTCGCGAGCCCCGCCGCCGGGTCGGAGTAGCCGCCGGCCGGACCGCCGTAGCCGGGCAGCGACCCGTACGGCTCGTGCCCCGGGCCACCGCCGTGAGGCTGCCGGCCTCCCCCGTAGGGCTGCTGGCCGCCGTAGGGCTGCTGACCCCCTCCGCCGTAGGGGCCGGGGCCTTGTCCCGGTCCCTGGCCGCCGCCTCCGCCGGGCGGCGGCTGCTGCGGATGGGGCGGTTCCTGCGGAGGCCGTCCGGGCTGGTCGTCGCCCGGCGGCGGGTTGGAAGGCGGTTGCGTCATGCCGTCAAGGTGTGCCGGACGGGACGGGGGCAAACACCACCCCGCCGCCTCATGAGGCGATCTTTGCCCCTGCTTGCAGAAGTCAGTAGGTGGTGCCGGATCCGGAGTGCCTGGCGGCGATGACGATGGCGCTGGTCAGGTACAGGATCCACCCGATCAGCCCGATGTAGCCGAGGACGAGCCCGGCGATGCTCATGCCCCGTCCGCCCTCGCCGGTCCGCTTGATGCGGCTGAGCGAGATGTGGCCGAACACGACCGCGAGGATCGCCGAGATACCGCAGAACAGCCCGATGACGCCGGTGACGAGCGAGGCGATCGCCATGCCGTTCGTCGCCCCCGGGGCGCCGCTGGGCGGCACGCCGTAGGGCCCGTACGGCTGCTGCTGTCCGTACTCCTGCTGTCCGTACGGCTGCTGCTGCTGTGGTGGCTGCTGCCCGTACCCGTACTGCTGTTGCTGGTTCTGCCAGGAGTACGGATCGCCGTACGCCTCGCCGTAGTGATGACCTGGCTCTCCCGGACCGGGGCCCAGGCCCGGACCTTGGCCGGGCGGCGGCCCGCCATAGGGGCCGTGGCCGGACGGCCTGTCCTCGGGCGGTTCGCCGGGCGGTTCTTGCGGCGGTTGCGTCATGACCTCAATCTCGGCACACGGACGGCTCCTCAAACCTGTCCGGACGGGCGGCCCGGACATGATCACCTGGTCGAACGGTCCGGCGGCCCGGCGGCCCGCCGGGGACGAGGGTCGGCGGGCCGCCGGGCCAGGGGGTGGTGGGCCGTCCGCGCGAACGGGACGGGTCTGGTGGACATCAGTCCCGCGCGGACGTCCCACCGCGTGGCGCGGCGCGCCGGGAGGGGGCGCGCCGCGCTGGTCCGCGGAGGTGGTGCGAAGGGCGGCAGGGATGGTGCGGAGCGGCCGTGTCAGAGGTTGCCGCGGCGCTCCTGCTCGCGCTCGATGGCCTCGAAGAGGGCCTTGAAGTTGCCCTTGCCGAAGCCGAGCGAGCCGTGCCGCTCGATGAGCTCGAAGAACACCGTCGGACGGTCCTGGACGGGCTTGGTGAAGATCTGCAGCAGGTAGCCGTCCTCGTCGCGGTCGACCAGGATCTTCCGCTTCTGCAGTTCCTCGACCGGGACGCGGACGGTGCCGATGCGCTCGCGCAGCTCCGGGTCCTCGTAGTAGGAGTCGGGGGTCTCGAGGAACTCCAGGCCCGCGGCCGCCATCCGGTCGACCGAGGTGAGGATGTCGTTGGTGGCCAGCGCGATGTGCTGCACGCCCGGCCCGCCGTAGAACTCCAGGTACTCCTCGATCTGCGATTTGCGGCGGCTCTCGGCGGGCTCGTTCAACGGGAACTTCACCTTGCGCGAGCCGTCCGCGACGACCTTGGACATCAGCGCCGAGTACTCGGTGGCGATGTCGTCGCCGACGAACTCGGCCATGTCGGTGAAGCCCATGACGCGGTGGTAGAAGTCGGCCCACTCGTCCATGCGCTCGACGTTGCCGACGCAGTGGTCGATCGCCTGGAAGAAACGCTTCTCCGGCGGCGCGGCCACCGGCGCGGCGGCCTCGAAGCCGGGTAGGTACGGTCCGTGGTAGTTGGACCGGTCGACCAGCGAGTGCCGCGTCTGGCCGTACGTCGCGATCGCCGCGACCGTCACCTTGCCGTGCTCGTCCTCGAGGACGTGCGGCTCCTCGAGCCCGCGCGCGCCCTTGGCGAGGGCCTGCCGGTAGGCGGCCTCGGCGTCGGGGACCTCGATCGCCAGGTCGACCACGCCGTCCCCGTGCTCGGCGACGTGCCGTCCGATGTCGGTGCCGGCGCGCACCGGCCCGCGGAACACGAACCGCGCCGACCCCGACTCGAGCACGTGGACGGCCTCGTCCGGGTGCCCCGTCTCGGGTCCGCGATAGGCGACCCGGCGCATTCCGAAGGCGGTGGAGTAGAAGTGCGCGGCCTGCTTCGCGTTGCCGACGGCGAACACGACCGCGTCCATGCCCTTAACCGGAAACTCGTCCATACCGCCAATCTCGACAGCCACCGCAGAATGCGCAAGAGTGGTCCAGATCACTGGGCAATCTGTATGGCGAAACCGGGGTCGGCCTACACAAACCGAGCAATCTGACGAGGTCAGAAGTGATCGACGATCTAGACGGCCGCATCATCGAGCTGTTCACGACCGAGCCGAGGGTGGGCGTCCTGGAGGCGTCCCGGCGGCTCGGCGTCGCCCGGGGCACGGTCCAGGCCCGCCTGGACCGGATGGTCCGCGACGGCGTCATCCGCGGCTACGGCCCGGAGATCGACCCGGCGGCCCTCGGCTACGCGGTCACGGCGTTCGTGACCCTCCACCTCCGCCAGGCGGGCGGCCACGAACCGGTCGCGCGGGGCCTGTCCACGATCCCCGAGGTCCTCGAGGCCCACACCATCACCAGCCCCGGCGACATGCTCTGCCGCGTCGTGGCCCGTTCGAACGCCGACCTCCAGCGCGTCATCGACCTGATCGTCGCGACCGACGGCGTCCAGCGCGCCTCCTCGGTCATCTCCCTCGCCAACCGGATCCCGACCCGCACCCTGCCCCTGGTCAGGGCCACCAGCCGCGACTGATCCCCGGGCCCGGCCCCGACGCGGTTCAGGCCCGGTTCAGGTACGCCAGGACGGCCAGGACGCGACGGTTGCCGTTGTCGTCGTCGGTGATGCCGAGCTTGCCGAACATCGACGTCGTGTACTTCCCGATCGCGCTCTCGCTGAGGAACAGGCGGCGGCCGATCGCCTGGTTGGACAGGCCCTCGGCCATCAGCGCGAGGACCTCGCGCTCGCGTTCGGTGAGCCGGTCCAGGTGCCGGCCCGCCGGCCCGCCGGACAGGATCTTGGCGATGACGCCCGGGTCCATGGCCGTGCCGCCCGCGGCGACGCGCTCCAGCGCCTCGACGAACTGGTCGGCGTCGAAGACGCTCTCCTTGAGGAAGTAGCCGATGCCGCCCGCGCCGTCCGCGAGGAGTTCGCGCGCGTAGAGCTGGTCGACGTGCTGGGACAGGATCAGGATCGGCAGGCCGGGGACCTCGCGGCGGGCGGCGAGGGCGGCCCGCAGCCCCTCGTCGGACTGGCCGGGCGGCATCCGGACGTCCACGACCGACACGTCCGGACGGTGCTCCAGCAGGGCCTTCAGGGTCTCCGGGCCGGTGGACGCGGTCGCGACCACCTCGTGCCCGAAGGCCTCAAGGAGACGGACCATCCCGTCCCGCAGGAGGTAGAGGTCTTCGGCGATCAGGATTCGCATGGCACCGTCATTCTCGCGCGGGTCGGGCCGCCCTCGGGACTGGTGATCTCCACGGTCCCGTCGAACACGGCGAGGCGGCGGCGCAGCCCGGCGAGGCCGCCGCCGGTCGTCGGGTCGGCTCCACCGCGTCCGTCGTCCTCGACGTCGACGACCAGGTTCGGGGCGTCCCAGGTGATCGAGACCCGCGCCCTCGTCGCCCGGGCGTGCTTCACGGTGTTGGTCAGCAGCTCGGCGATCCCGAAGTACACGGCGGACTCGATCGGGGCGTCCATCCGGGACAGGACGTTCGCGGTCACGGTCACGTCGAGCGGCGTGTCCAGGGCCAGGGCCCGGACGGCGTCGACGAGGCCGCGCTCGCTCAGCAGCGGCGGGCTGATGCCGTGGACCAGGTCGCGGATCTCGCTCAGGGACGCGGCGGCCCCGCTCCGCGCCTCCCGCATCAGGGCCCTGGCCCGCGCGGGATCGGTCTCCATCAGCTTCTCGGCGGTCGCCAGCGAGAGGCCGAGCGAGACGAGCCGCGCCTGCGCGCCGTCGTGCAGATCCCGTTCGATGCGGCGGATCTCGGCGGCCTGCGCGACGGTCGTGTCCGCGCGCTGGGCGGTCAGCTCGTCCACCCGTCCGGCGAGCCGCATCGCCCGCGACGGACCCAGGAACCGGACGGCCACGGGCGGCGTCGCCCGCCAGGCGTGGGGCGCGCTCGCGACCGCCACGACCAGCCCGCCCACCCCGAGCGCCGTCCCCGCCCCGCCGCCTGCGGCGAACCCGGCGACCGCTGCGAAGGTCCCCGCGAGCGGGACGGCCGCGACGAGCCCGGCGAGCGACGCGAACGCGACGAACCGCAGGTCACGCCATGTGGCGGGGTCGGACCAGAGCATCCGCAGCCGCTGGTCCTCGGCCGCCTCCTTGCTCGACTTCGAGTAGGAGTAGCCGTTCCACCAGTAGCCGGTCGACATGCGCAGCGGCGGCATGGCCTCCCAGTGGCCGCCGGGAATGTCGGCGCCCGTCCAGCGCGCGACGAGCACCCGGAAGATCCGGCAGAGCGGACGGGAGAACAGGAGCGTCCCGACGGCCGACAGCACGATCGGCGCCGTCCACGCCCACGGGTTGCCGAACTCCCACATCCCGGCCGCGATCCCGGCCCACACCGCTGGCGCCAGCAGTCCGGCGACCGCCACGACGGCCGCGCGGGCGAACCCGACGCCGGCGTCCCGAACCCACGACCCCAGATGACGCATGACTCTTCCTTCACTCCACGGCCCGTTCAGTCCGCGAATCGGACGTTACGGCCTAGAGCACCCACATTGCACCTGGGTGAACGCGAATCCCAGGGTTTCGGGGCCCGAGTGGGGCCAGCCCCACTCACCCGTGCGCCTGACCCCACCCGCCTAGGTCCGCAGGACGGCGAACACGGTCTTGCCGTCAGGCTCGGGCCGGACGCCGTAGCTGTCGGCCAGGGCCGCGACGATCACCAGCCCCCGGCCGCCGGGGTCGTCCGGGGCGGGCGACCTGCGGTGCGGCACGGTGAGCGAGGAGTCGTGGACCTCCAGGGTGACCGAGCCGGGCGCGTCCACGGCGACGGTCAGGCGGACGGTGGTCCCGCCCACGGCCTTCACCGCGTTGGTCACCAGTTCGCACACGACGAGACCGGCGTCCTCGACCAGCGTGGTCGGGAAGCCGCGGGAGCCGAGCACGTGCTCGGCGGACTTGCGGGCTATTCCGACGGCCGACGGGACGGCCGGGTAGTTCATCGACAGCAGGACCTGCCGCGCGTTCATCGTCATGGGTCGCCATCGCCTGGTCCTCGGGCGCGATGCGGGTGATTCCTCGAAGCGGGTGGTGCACGAAGCGGGTGGTGCACGAGACAGGTGGTGCACGAAACGTCCGGGTGTCCGGGCCGGTGCGCGCCTATGCCAGAAAAGCGTGACCGCCCGTGACGGGCAATGCGACGAGAGTAGCCTCAAGTCGCCTCCCGTGGTCCCGAAGGGACGTGCTCCATGACCCGTCTCGACCTGGTCACCCACCCCCTCACCTATGTTCGCGAGCAGCGCGGCTGGACGCAGTCGCACGTCGCCTCGCTCGTCGCCCGCGGCCGGAACATGGCCACCTGGAAACAGAAGGTCTACCGCTGGGAACGGCGAGGTGTCCGCCCGGAACCCGCCGCCCAGCACGCCCTCGCCGAGGCCCTCGGCGTCCCCGCCCGGCTCGTGGACGCCCACCCCTGGCCGGAGTGGCTCCTCTACTCCGAGGGGACGCCCGTCGCCCTGGGCGACGTGCCCATCGCCGCCGGCGACGCGCCCGTCTCGGCGTCCTGGTCCGCCGGTCACGCGCGGACGACCCTGGCCGGCACGGTGTCCGCGCTCACCGACCGGCGCGGCTTCCTCATCCTCAGCGGCGCCGCGATCGGCGCGCTCGCCGCGGGCTGGACCGAGCCGTGGCGGTTCGTCCCGCAGGAGAAGGTCGTCCGGACGCTGGGCGGCGGGCGCACCGACCACGAGCTGGTGTCGGCGATCGAGAAGCGGCTCGCCGACCTGTGGATCCTGGACGACCTGGTCGGCGGCGAGACCACCGCCCGGCTCGCGGTGAACGACCTGGAGCTGGTCACCGGCCTGCTGAACAACAGCACCTACTCGCAGGCCGTGGAGCGGCGGCTGTTCCGGGTGGCCGGGGGCCTGTGCCGCCAGGCGGGCTGGGGCGCGTTCGACAGCGGGCGGCCCGCGGCGGCCGAGCGCTACTGGCACGCCGGACTCCGCGCCGCCAAGGAGGCGCGGGACATCGACGGCGGCGTCTACATCCTGTCCAACATGGCCATGCAGCGCTTCTACGCGGGCGACGGCGCGGCGTCCCTCGCGCTGCTGGAGGCGTCCCGCGCGTCCCGCGGACGGCTCGGCCGGACGGTCCTGGCGATGCTCGACACCTGGCAGGTCCGCGCGCACGCGAAGCTGGGGCGCCGGGCGGACGCGGCGCGGGCGCTCGCGCGGGCCGAGGCGCACTGGGAGCGCCGCCGTCCCGAGGACGACCCCGCCTGGATCTACTGGATGCGGCGCCCGTCGACCACGATCGAGACGAACCTCGCCATGCTGGAGCTCGGGCGGCCCGCCGAGGTGCCCCGGAACCTGGCCCGGTGGGTCGGCCTCGACCGGGACGAGTACCCGCGCGACCACGCCCTCGCGCTCACCGTCGTCGCGGCGGCGCAGATCCAGATGGGCCAGGTGGACGCCGCGGTGGCCACCGGACGCCGGGCGCTGCGCCTCCTGAAGTCCGTCGACTCCGGACGCGCCTGCGGCGAGCTGCGCCTGCTGCTCGACCACCTCCCGGACGACCGGGTCGCCCGCGAGTTCCGCGACCAGGTCACCGAGGAGGGCTGACCGGCCCGGTCGCGCCGCGCGGAACCCCGGGTCGGTGGGGCCGTTCCGTCCGGAGCTGCGTGGCCGTTCCCGTCCGGGAGGCGTGTGGCCGCTCCCGTCCGGGAGACACGCGAACGCCCCGTCCCGGGTGCGGGACGGGGCGTGCGTTCGTCTGTTCGGCCCGGCGGGGCTCGCTCAGGCGGCGCCGTACGGCGTGGCGTCGAGGATCTCGACGCTCATCGAGCGGCCGTTCGGCAGCGAGTAGGTGGCCTTCTCGCCGACCTTCTTGCCGTTGATCGCGGAGCCCAGGGGGCTGTTGGGGGAGTACACGTCGATCGGCACGCCGCTCTCCTCGCGGGACGCGAGCAGGAAGGTGACCTCCTCGTCGTCGCCCTCGAAGGAGATGGTGACGGTCATGCCGGGGCCGACCACACCCTCCGAGCGCGGGGCCTCGCCGACCTGGGCGTTCTCGAGGATGTGCTTCAGCTGAAGGATGCGGCCCTCGATCTTGCCCTGCTCCTCCTTGGCCGCGTGGTAGCCGCCGTTCTCGCGCAGGTCACCCTCCTCCCGCGCCGCCTCGATCTTCTGCGCGATCTCGATGCGGCCCGGGCCCGACAGGTGGTCCAGCTCAGCCTTGAGCCGGTCGTACGCCTCCTGGGTCAGCCAGGTGACGTTGTCAGCGCGGGTCTCGGTCACGGGTACTCCTCATCCACATGTTGCGATCTCGCTCGCCCGGCGGACGTGCGACACATCGACATGAAGTGCGGCCGGGTTAAACCTCTAGCCTATCCGGTGTGTGCGGTAAAGCTTCCCTGAAGCCGGGCTCCGCAATCTGCAGCGCGGGTTTCGGCTTCGGCGGGTCCTGTTTAATCCTGGTATGTCCGACCTGCTAGGCGTTCTCGCCGGTCAGACGGGTCGGGTCAGACCTTGTGGCAGTCGCGGATGCGCCCGCCGGTCGCCTTGTGCGGGGTCTCCAGGGTCTCCTGGGCGGTGACCTTGGCCGTCCCCTCGGGGACGGTGATCTCACGCTGGGCGAGCACGTTCAGCTTGTCGTCGTAGGCGTCCACGACGCACTGGACCCGCTCGTCCTTCGGCTTGCCGACGGCGTAGGTCACGACGGCGGCGTTCTCCCGGAGGTCAACGACACGGGTCTGCATGGAGATTCCCGGAGTCTGCCCGACATGCGCCATGATGATCGCCCAGCCCACGCCCATGAGGACCGTCGGGACGCCGATCACGACCCAGCCGAGCTTGCCCAGACCGGGCCGGTCCGGCCTCCGCCGGAACGGCGAGAGGGGCACCGCCTCCTCCACCTCCGGCTGGAATTCCGTACCCTGCGTGGACGGCTCCGCCGCCGAACCGGCGTCCGTGCCGGTCGCGGCGGCCGTTTCGGCGGCGGCCTCGGCGGCGGACGGCTCGGGCGCGGAGTCTGCTGGGACGCTGGCGCTCATGGCGGGGAATCTCCGTGCGGGGTGGCGGTGTTGTCAGGAACAATTCTCTTCGGTCCCGGGTGATGCTCCGCACCGGGTCCCGTCGAACCGTGCTGCGAGGGAGATCCCCAGGTGTCCGACCAGGTGTCCGAGCTCACCACCGGCCCGTCCGAGAAGGAGGGCCCCGGCGCGCCCCGGCTGCGCCTGATGGCCGTGCACGCCCACCCGGACGACGAGTCGAGCAAGGGTGCGGCCACGATGGCCCGCTATGTCGCCGACGGCGTCGACGTGCTCGTCGTCACCTGCACCGGTGGCGAGCGTGGCTCGATCCTGAACCCGGCGATGGACCGTCCGGAGGTCAAGGAGAACATCGGCAAGGTCCGCAACGAGGAGATGGCGCGGGCGCGCGAGATCCTCGGCGTCGAGCAGCGCTGGCTCGGCTTCGTCGACTCGGGCTTCCCCGAGGGCGACCCGCTGCCGCCGCTGCCGGAGGGCTGCTTCGCGCTCGAGCCCCTGGAGACGGCCGCGGAGGCGCTGGTCAAGGCCGTCCGCGAGTTCCGTCCACACGTGATCCTCACCTACGACGAGAACGGCGGCTACCCGCACCCGGACCACGTCAAGACCCACGAGGTCTCGGTCGAGGCGTTCGAGGCGGCGGGCGACCCGGACCGCTACCCGGGCGTCGGCGGCGAGCCGTGGCAGCCGCTCAAGCTCTACTACCACATGACCTTCAACACGGCCCGGATCCAGGCGCTGGACGAGGCGATGAAGGCCGCGGGCCTCGCGTCCCCCTACGGCGACTGGCGCAAGCGCGCCGAGGAGCGCCCCGAGCAGTGGGAGGTCACGACCCGGATCCCGTGCGGCGAGCACTTCGAGACCCGGGACCGGGCGCTGCTCGCGCACGCCACCCAGATCGACCCGGACGGCTTCTGGTTCGCCGTCCCACTGGACGTCCAGCGCGAGGCTTGGCCGACCGAGGACTACCATCTGGCTAGGTCCCTGGTCGACACGGAGTTGCCGGAGGACGATCTGTTCGCCGGTATCCGGGAGAAGGTGTCCGTCTGATGCTCGCCCTCGCCACCACCGCCGCCACGGTTCTCGCAGACAAGAACCTGCCGCTGAACAACGACACGGTCACCCCGGGATTCCTCGGGTTCGGCGTGTTCCTGGCCATCGGCGTGGCGCTGGTCTTCCTCATCCGCTCGATGAACAAGCAGATGAGGCGGATCCAGGCCCCCAAGGAGGCCGACCTGAAGCAGCAGGAGTGGGAGCGCGCCGAGGCCGCCAAGGCGGAGGCCGAGACGCCGGAGGCGAAGACCTCCGCGAAGTCGGCCTCCGAGTCCTGACGACCCCGTCCGGATGAACGCGCCCTCCCCTCAGGCGCGCCCGGACGGCGTCGTGTCCGCGATCCCCGTCATGCGGGTGATGCGGACCAGGGACGACGGCCAGGGCGGCAAGGTCACCTTCTTCGAGCTGTTCTTCGACCTGGTCTTCGTCTTCGCGGTCACCCAGCTCTCGCACAGCCTGCTCCAGCACCTGACCTGGCGCGGCGCGTTCGAGACGCTGATCCTGCTCATGGCCGTCTGGTGGGCGTGGATGTACACCTGCTGGACGACCAACTGGTTCGATCCGGACCATCCGGCCATCCGGATCATGCTGGTCGGCGTGATGGTCGCCGGGCTGCTGATGGCGGCGACGCTGCCCGGCGCGTTCGGCTCGCGCGGGGTCTGGTTCGCCGCGACGTACGCCACGATCCAGGTCGGCCGGACGTTGTTCGTGGCGTGGGTCACCCACGGGCACGCCCTCGGCCCCAACTTCAAACGCGTCCTGGTGTGGCTGTCGACCGGATCCGCGCTGTGGATCGTCGGCGGCCTGGTGGACGACCCTCGCCGGCGCGCCCTGATCTGGGTCGCGGCGATCGCGGTCGAGCAGATCGCGCCGTGGACCGGGTTCCGCGTGCCGGGCCTCGGCCGCTCGTCCACCACGGACTGGGACATCGACGGCTCGCACATGGCCGAGCGCTCCCAGCTCGTCGTGATCATCGCGCTGGGCGAGTCGGTGCTGGTCACCGGCGCGACGATCAGCGGCCTGGCGGTGGACGCGGCGAACGTCACGGCGTTCGCCTCGGCGTTCGTCGGCAGCGTCGCGCTGTGGTGGATCTACTTCGACCACACCGCCGACGTCGCGTCCGAGCGGATCGCCGCGTCCGACGACCCCGGACGGCTCGGCCGCTCGGCGTACACGTTCATGCACATCCCGATGATCGCGGGGATCATCGTCGGGGCGGTCGCGGACGAGCTGGCCATCGCGCACCCGTCCGGGCACGTCTCGGGCGGCATGGTCGCGGTGGCGCTCGGAGGCCCGATGCTGTTCGTCGCCGGGCACGCGCTGTTCAAGCGGGTCGTGTTCGGGACGTTCACCGTCGCCCGCGTCGCCACGATCATCGCGCTGGCCTCGCTCGCCCTCGTCGCGAAGCACCTCACCCCGCTCCTGCTGAGCTTCGCGACGACGCTGATCATCGCCGCGCTGGCCCTCTGGGACGTCCGCGCCTACCGCCGCTTCCGCCACGAGAGGGAGGCCGCGGCGCTCGGCCTCCCGGACCCGGAGGCGGCCGGTTTCCACATCCCGGCGCCGCGTCCCGAAGCCGGGCTGAGCGGCGGCACGTGCCCGGAGGCCGATCTGGGCTTCGGACCACGCGTGGCGGACTGACCGTCCGGCCTGGTCGCGCCGGGGTCAGGCCTTGCCGTGGTCCCAGCTGACGACGCGGTCGGGCTCCATGACGATCAGGACGCGCTTGGCCATCGCCTGCTCCAGTCCGGCGGCGAACGCGGGGTCGACCGGCTCGCCGACCTCCGGGACGGGCAGCCCGGCCATCCGGGACCCGACGACCACGCCGATCTTCAGCAGGGGCTCGCGGTCCTCGATCACCAGGCCGCGCCCGTACAGGGTGACGCCGCGCAGCTCGCCGTACTGGACGCCGTCCTCGACCAGGCAGGTCATGACCGGGTTCCGGCGCAGGTTCAGCACCTTCTGGGACGACCGGTACGTGGTGAACGCGATCCGGCCGTCCAGCAGGGCGTAGAACATGGTGACCAGGTGCGGCGCGCCGTCCCCGCCGACCGTCGCGACCTGCACCCGGTGGCTCTCGCCGAGGAACGCCGCGACCTCGTCGGGACTCATCCTGATCTTCTCGCGCTTGCTGCTCGCCACGGCGGCCTCCCGGGTCCTGGACGGAACGGACCCGCCCAGAATAATCAGGCACTTATTTCAGGCCCTCACCGGCATCATGGGCGGATGTCCGTTCGCGAACTCGTCGTCCTCGGCTCGGCCAGCGCCGTCCCCACCCGGCACCGCAACCACAACGGCTACCTGCTCCGCTGGGACGGGCAGGGCGTCCTGTTCGACCCCGGAGAGGGGACGCAGCGCCAGATGATCATGGCCGGGCTGGCCGCGAACGACATCACCTGGATGTGCGTGACCCACTTCCACGGCGACCACTGCCTCGGCGTGCCCGGCCTGGTCCAGCGGATCGCGCGGGACGGCGTGGCGCATCCCGTCCACGCGGTGTTCCCGGCGTCCGGCGCGCGGTACTGGGAGCGGCTGCGGCACGCGACCCCGCACCGCGAGAGCGACGTGATCGTCGAGATGCCCGTCGCGGGGGAGCGGGCGACGCTCGCGACCGGCGACCCGTTCACGCTCACCGCGCGCCTCCTGTCGCATCCGGTCGAGGCGTACGGGTACCGCCTCGCCGAGCCGGACGGCATGACGATGCTGCCCGAGCGGCTCGCCGAGCTGGGCGTCCGCGGGCCGCTGGTGCACCGCCTCCAGGTGGACGGCCAGGTCGTCACCCCGGACGGGCGCACGGTCACGCTGGAGGAGTGCGCCGTCCGCCGCCCCGGGCAGAAGGTCGCGTTCGTCATGGACACCCGGCTCTGCGACGGCGTCTACGAACTCGCGGACGGCGTGGACCTGCTGGTCATCGAGTCGACCTTCCTGGACGAGGAGGCCGAGCTCGCCGCCGACTACGGCCACCTCACGGCCGGCCAGGCCGCCGAGGTCGCCAAACGGGCCGGGGTCGGACGGCTCGTCCTGACCCACTTCTCCGAGCGGTACCGGCCGTCCGACGAGCCGCGCTTCGTCGAGCAGGCCGCGCGCGTCTTCGACGGCGAGATCACGCTCGTCCACGACCTGGACCGCATCCCGCTGCCACCCCGCCGCGCGGCCGTGGCGGGGGATTGAACGACGTTCGCCGGACGAATGCAAGAGCACGGCAACAATCGGCATTTCTGCTGACTCGCCGCCCGGAGAACGATCTGATGAGCACATGGGGATCTCCGCGACCGCCCGGGCCGGGGCGGCGGCTGTGCTCGTTGCGGCGCTCGCCGCGGCGTGCTCGAACTCCGGCTCGAACGATCACGTCCGGCCGCCCGTGGCAGGGGGAGGCCCGACGTCCGGTTCCCCCGGGACGTCGGGTCCCGCCGGGACGCCCGGCCCCGCCGGGACGACCGACCCGCCGACCCCGTCCGAATGGGGCAAGCCGGTCGTCCAGGACGGGTTCGACGGCACGTCGGTCGACACGTCCAAATGGATCGTCTACAACAGCCCGACCGACCGCGTGAACCCGCGCACGTCCGCGGCGACCAAGGTGGACGCGGGGACGCTGCAACTCACCGGCGGCATCTACAACGGCAAGGACCTCTCGGGCGGCATCGCGTCCAGGCTCACCCTCACGCACGGCCGCTGGGAGGTGCGGATGCGGGCGGACAAGGGCGTCGGCTACTCGGCGGTCGCGCTGCTGTGGCCGAAGGTGTTCGGCGTCCCGGAGAAGGCCGAGATCGACTTCGCGGAGATGATCGACCCGACCAAGCAGAGCGCCGACCAGTACATCCACTACGGGCCCAACGACACGCAGAAGCACCACGTCCTGAAGGCCGACTTCACGCAGTGGCACGTCTTCGCGCTCGACTGGCTGCCGCACCGCCTGACCTTCTGGCTGGACGGCCGGAAGGTCTGGGACTACACGGGCGACCTCACCCCCGAACGCTCCCAGATGGGGCTCGCCCTCCAGAACGACCAGGTCTGCGACCGTGGCGCGAACTTCTGCCGCAACGCCACCACCCCGAAATGGGTGACGATGTACGTCGACTGGATCAAGATCTTCCGCGCCCCGTCCTGACCGGCACCCGGCCCCGGACGACCCGGTCCCGATAGGGCAGGATGGCCGCATGAGCACATCGGTGGACGTCGTCGTGATCGGAACCGGACCGGGCGGTGAGAACGCCGCCGGCCTCCTCGCGGACGCGGGCCTGTCGGTCGTGGCCGTCGAGTCGCGGCTGGTCGGCGGCGAGTGCCCGTACTTCGCCTGCGTCCCGACGAAGATCATGGCGCGCGGGTCCGACCTGCTCGCCGAGGCCCGCCGCGCGGACGGGCGGGCCGGGACGACGACCGTGACGCCCGACTGGGCCCCGGTCGAGGCGCGCATCGCCGACGACGCCACCAGCCACTGGAACGACCAGGCCGCCGTCGACCGCCTGAACGCCCGGGGCGTCCGCGTCGTCAAGGGCCGCGGCCGGATCACCGCGCCCGGCGAGGTCACCGTCGGGGACGAGACCTTCAGCGCGTCCCGCGGCGTCCTGCTGAACACCGGCACCAGCCCGACCGCGCCGCCGGTCGAGGGCCTCGCCGACGTGCCGTTCTGGACGAACCGGGACATCGTGAAGGCCACCACCGCGCCCGAGTCGATGCTGGTGCTCGGCGGCGGCGTGGTCGGCGCGGAGCTCGCGCAGATCTTCGCCCGGTTCGGCACCCGCGTGACGATCGTGGAGGTCGCCGACCGCCTGCTCGCGCTCGACGAGCCCGAGTCGTCCGCGCTGATCGAGCGGGTCTTCACGGGCGAGGGCATCACCGTCCGGACGGCCGCGAAGGTGACGTCGGCGTCCTATGACGGCGCCACGTTCACCTTGTCCCTCCCGGACGGCGACCTGACCGCCGAGCGCCTGCTCGTCGCCGCCGGCCGCCGCCCCAACATCCGCGACCTCGGCCTCGAGCACTACGGCGTGGACGAGACCGTCCGCGCCCTCCCGGTGGACGACGGCCTGCGCGTCACCGACGGCCTCTGGGCGATCGGCGACATCACCGGCAAGGGCGCCTTCACGCACATGTCGATGTACCAGTCCGCGATCGCCGTCCGCTCCATCCTCGGCGAGGACGGCCCGCCCGCCGCCTACCACGCCGTCCCGCGCGTCACCTTCACCGACCCGGAGATCGGCGCGGTCGGCCTCACCGAGGCCCAGGCCCGCGAGCAGGGCCTGAACGTCCGCGTCGGCACCACGAGGATCGCCGACTCGACCCGCGGCTGGATCCACGGCGCCCCGGGCAACGAGGGCTACATCAAGCTCGTCGAGGACGCCGACAAGGGCGTCCTCGTCGGCGCGACGGCCGCGGGCCCCTACGGCGGCGAGATCCTCGGCGCCCTGGTCACGGCCGTCCACGCCCGCGTCCCCACCGACACCCTCCGCACGATGATCTACGCCTACCCCACCTTCCACCGCGCCATCGAGTCCGCCCTGGCCGACCTCAGCTGACCCCGGGCACGGAGAGCGCCGCGCCCACCAGCGCGGCGTTCCCGTCCGCTCTCGTGCCGTCCGGCAGAAGCAGCGTGTCCTCCAGCCCGATGCGCGTGTCGAGCCCGAGCCGTCCGGCGTGCTCCAGCACAGGCCAGGCCCCACCGTCCTCGCCGTGCAGCAGCACGGAAACCCCGCCGGGCAACTGCGCCAGCAACTCGTCGGCCGTGTCGGCCGCCGTTGCCGGATCGGTGTCGACGACCTCGGCCAGGACGCGCAGCACCCGCCCCACCAGCCCGGAACCCGAGAACCGCTGAGCCCCGTCCGTCCCCGACCAGACCCCGGCCTCCACGCCGACACCAAGGTCGAGCAAGGCGGCGGCGACCTCCTCGGCCCCGTCCTCATGCCAGTTCACGGACGCGTAGTCGGGCAGAACCCGCCACCCCCCGATCACCGCGAGCCGGTCGTCCACCTCAGGCGCGGCCCAAGCCCCCGTCGTCACCCCGACCCGCACCCCGGACGGCACCGCCGCCCGAACCGCCGAGACAAAGGCCCCCACGACCTCCGGCGCCAACGAGTCGCGCCCGTCCCCATCCTTCGGATGAACATGCAGCTCACGAGCCCCTGCACGCACCGCCCGCGCAGCCTCCGCCGCCACCTCCCTCACAGTGACCGGCACACCCTCAACACGAACCCCGTTCAAACACCCCTGAAGCACCCGGCCATCATCCCCGCCCCCACTGACGTTTCCAGACGTTGCCGTTGCCACGGGCAAGCAGCAGCGCGCCGGTGAGCGCCACAACGGCCAGTGCCGCCCATGCTTGGTGGGCGGCCGCCCAGTGCGGGTCCTGCGCGTCCACGAAGAGTGCGGCGCCGTCCGGCAGGAACATCGTCCCGAGGACGAACAGCAGCACCCCCGGTGCGGCCAGGACTCCGCCGGCCTCGCCGGCGTTGAGCCGCAGTCCGAGTGCGGCCAGGCAGAGGGACAGTAGAAGCAGGGCGCCGGCCTCGATGGCCAGCCCACCCAGCGGCAGAAGTGTGCGTGCGTCGGCGGAGGTCCTGAGCCAGGTCACCGCCACGACCGTCCACCACAGGGCGGTCCCGGCCAGGAGGGCGGGCACCGCCCGCACAGCCCGGAGTGTCAGGGGGGAGACCGGGACGACCACAGTGCTCGGGGCCGCAGGGTCGTCGAGCACGAAAGCCGTGCCAAGGGCGATCGCGATCGCTCCCAGCCTGATGATGCTGATCGCGATGGACAGGCTCAGACGCAGGTCGGCGACGCTCGGGGTGACGGCCACCAAGAGTCCCAGCAGCGCTCCGCCCAGCATCGGGGACAACCGTGCCGCTCGCAGTGTGGGGATGAGCATGGCACGCAGAATCAGGAGACGGCCGGGTCCTGAGGAAGTCGAGCGGCTGGGGGCTCGGACCGGGGTGTTGGCGGCCGCTGCGGCTCCCGGGTCGGTCCCGTCCGGCGACGACCGCCGGGTCAGCATCGGCTCCCTTCCGCGAGCGCGCGGTCGGGAGCCGGGACGCCGAGGATCTCGGCGGCGCGATCCGTGCTGGTCGCGGAGGCCGCGAGCTCGGCCCAGGATGCCCGGACGCGCGCTGCGACCTCGCCTGCCGGACGATGCAGCAAGTCGAGCACCAGGGCCTCCTCGCGAGCATTGAACGTCAGGCCGGCCGCCGACCCGAGCAGCGGCAGGCTGAGACCGCCGGACGACCGGCGCACCATCGACATGAACGCGTCCTGAGTGCCGGCCGTCGACTGCGCCGCGAGCCAGAGCACCAGGACCGACGGCGACCGGCAGAGCATCGTCAGCCTCGACTGCCCGGGAACCTTCCCGGTGACGACCCGGAAGGCGAACTCCGCGGCGAAGTCGATCACGGCGTCGCTGGACCGGTCTCCGGCGGCGGAGCCCTCACCCCAGTCGGTGCCCACCGTCACGGCGTCGGGTGTGTGAGCGGCGAGGTCGTCCTGCTGCCAGGTGGACAGGGGCGGAGGGAGCGGCGTCCCAGCATCACCACCGGAGAAGATCCGCTGTCGTATGAAGTAGTGCGCGGTGGAGACGTCGGGCGGTGTACGGCTCAAGATGCCTTGGGCGACGTGGGCCCACTGCGCTCCCCAACCTGAGAAGTCCGGGAATGAGCAGTACGAGACGTTTCCGATGGTGCTGCATGTCTCGTACTTGACGGGATGCCGGGTCGCCTCCGCGCGAGCGCGCAACGTACTTGCCGGGACGCCGCCGAGTTGGACGCCGGCGGCGGCCACGGCGGCCACCAGAGCAAGGGAGCCGGTCGCCTTCAGCGTGAGCGAACGGACGCCGGACCGCATCAGGGCGACGACGGCCAGCAGGACCGCCAAGGCGCTGAGCCAAAGGGCGTGGGCGCCGGCGGGGCGACCTGCCAGGTCGGCGGGCAACGGCGCCGCGATCTCGCTCTCAATGGCGATCAGACCGAGCCAGCGCCACGACGCGGTGTTGTTCACCGCCGCCACGAAACTCATGATGCCCAGACCGGCCAGGGCGAGCGGAGCCACCGCCGCGGAGGTGGAGAGCCGGGCCAGCAAGATCCCGATCACCCCGGCCAGCAGTACGCAAAGTGGTCCGGCCGCCACTTCCAGTGGCTGGACATGGCCGACGGCTCCCGCCTTCCCCGCCAGATAGAACATCCGCCCAACGGCCACCGCACCGGAGAGGACGGTCACGGGCAGCAGGGACAGCAGATGGGCCGTGGTCCGTTGCCCCTTGGTGAGCACCAGGACCTCATAGAGGGCCGCGACGCCATGACGCTGCGCGCGAAGCGCCGCGAGGTTGGCGGCCAGCAGCGTCCCGGCGGCGACCACCAGGAGGATCGGCTGGCTCGACCAGGACGCGTCCTGCAGCACAGGGAAGCGGTGAGCGGCATCCCCGGTGGAGGCCTCGTAGGCCCAGGGCGCCAGGTAGAGCGCAAAAGCGCCGAGGACCGCGGGGTGGCGAAGCAGCCGGAACGCCTCGACCGCGGCCAGGGCGATGACGGCCCGTCGCGCCGCGCCGGGCACGGTGCGCGGGGTGGGAGGTGTCTGGGAACGGTTCACGGTCGTGGTGCTGCTCATGCGGTGGTCCCGTGGGCGGCAGTGGCATCGAGGAGCATCAGATAGCCGTCCTCCAGCGTGGGTTCCAGCACGTCCGCCGCGTGAGGCGGTGTTCCGATGTTCCGGAACGTCCCCAGGCCGGTGCGCCATCCGGCAAGGGCATGAGAGTCCCGTTCGGCACTGCTCCATACCCGCCCCTGCGCCACGGTGGCGAGTGCGGCGGGTTCGCCATCGAATTTCACCCGCCCCCGGTCGAGGACGATGACTCGTCGGCACAGGGCGGAGACGTCTTCGGTCTGGTGAGTCGAGAGCAGGACCGTCCGCCCCTCCCCGAGGTTGGCGATGAGTTCGCGGAACCGCAGCCGCTGCTCGGGGTCGAGACCGACGGTCGGTTCGTCGAGGATGAGGAGCGCCGGGTCCCCGACGATCGCCGCGGCCAGTGCCACGCGTTGCCGCATGCCGCCGGAGAGCGTCTTGATGCGCTTGCTGCGGTGGTCGGCGAGGCCGACGGCCTCCAGCACCCTGAGGGCCTCGGCCCGTCGTCGCGACCGGTCGGTGATCTCCTTGAGGATGGCGATGTAGTCGATGAAGTCGAACGCGCTGAAGTTGAGGTGGAACCCGGGGTCCTGCGGGAGGTATCCGAGGCGCCGGCGGATGGAGAGCCGGCCGTGCGCGCTCGCGGGATCCTCTCCCCCGATGGACAGCGAGCCGCTGCTGGGAGCGATCGCGGTCGCGAGGACCCGCAGGAGTGTCGTCTTGCCCGCGCCGTTGGGGCCGAGCAGTCCGGTGACGCCCGGGCCCAGTTCGAAGGAGACGCCGGCGAGCGCCGGACGGCCGCGGTAGGCGAGCGTCACGTCCTGCGCTCTCACTGGCGTGCCGAGGTCAGACACAGGTGGGTCTCCTTACGGGAATCGGATGGTCCGCCGGTGGGGCCGCGGCTCTCGGAAGTCGTGCGCGTGCTCGAAGGCGGGCCGGCGCAGGACGAGGAGCACGGCCGCGCAGCCGGCCACCGCCGCGGCGGCCGACTGGCCGGCTGGCGAGAGCACCAGGGAGGAGTCCGTGGCGGGACGTGCTGTGAGAAGCACGCAGACGATCCAGCCGGCACCGGTGATCCAGCCGGCCCTGACAGGCTCGACCCTGGTGGACAGTCCGAGCGCGGCCAGGTCCAGCGCCAGGGACGGCAACAGCCAGCCGAACATGGCCGGGCCCTGCTCCGGCAGTACCAGGCTGCTCAACCCCGCGATCGCCGTGCTGGTGACGAGCACGGCCAGCGTCCGGAAGAGCAGAAGGCGGAAGCCGTTCACGGGAGCCGTGATCGTCAGCTCGTACGTGGGATCGAAAGCCGGCCCGTAGGAGACGGCCACCCCGGCCAGCGAGACCAGCGGGGCCGCTGCCAGGAACAGCGAGGAACCGCCGCTGCCGTGAGTGAGCCGGGCCGCGATCGCGGCGAGCAACAGGATGAGTGTCGCCCCGGCCAGCCAGGACCGGCGGAGCGCGGGGGACGCGACGGCCGGCCTGGCGATGTGTTCGGGGACTCCGAGCCGCACTGCCGAACGCTCGAACAGGCCGCGGGACGGCTCGTCCAGCACGTTTTCGATCTTTGACCAGTTGGCCGCCAGCCTGGACGGCCCGACATGTTCGGCGAGCGCGCTTCGGCACTCGGTGCAGGACCGCAGATGGGCCTCTTGGGCTGTCGGCGGCTCGGAGACCGGGCCGCCTTCAGCGGCGAAGGCGCCCAGCTGCAGGTTCGTAAGGTGCTGCGACGGGTCGGCCGCGGGCGGACGGGGCAACGGCGAGGACGCGTGGGGCTGCACCTGGTCACCTCTTTCTCGGGCTACGGCGGTTCTTGATGGCTGTTCGGCGTCTCGCGACAGTGGAGCGGGGCGTTGTCAGGCCAGTTCCTGCTGAAGCCTGCGGCGCGCCCTCATCGCCCGGGTCTTCACCGTGCCCTCCGGGATGCGCAGCGCCACAGCCGCCTCGCGTGTCGACAGGCCGTCCACCACGGTCGCGTGCAGAACGGTCCGGAGCTCCGCGGGCAGGCGCTCCATCGCGTCGTTCAGGTCTCCGTGCGGCAGTCCGCTCAGCAACTCCTCCTCAGCGGAGGACGCCCGGAGCCGATGGTCTCCGAGACCGCCGAGGAGCTGGAGCAGCCGTCGCCCGGCGCCCTGGCGACGCGTCGCGTCCGCCAGGCGGCGTGACCCGATCCGCCACAGCCAGCCGGCGACCTCGCCGCCCGGTTGCTCCCGGTAGTGGGCCTTGCCGCGCCAGATGCCGAGGAAGGTTTCCTGTACGGCGTCGTCCACCAGCGCGGCATCGGGGCACCGGCGTTGGAGCGTGACCGTCAGCCATGGCGCATACCGGCGGTAGATCTCTTCGAAGGCGGCGCGGTCGCCCTCCGAAGCGGCGCGGAGCAGCACGGCATCACTCTCCGGCTGTTCCTTCGTCACTGTCACGCCCCTACATCGCGACGACCGGCCCGTTCGGTTCACGCATGTGAAGTTGATCATCTGTGCGGGCTCAAGGGGACTTCCAGATGAGCCGGAACGAATCGTCCCGACGCGACTTCGTGCCCTTGCCCACAGGGAACACGACCACGGATTCGAGCATGCCGAAGATCAGCGCCCTGCGGGCGGCCAGGGAGTATCCATCGGGGCCGGAACCGGCTTCCCAGCGTCGCCGGCGCTCCTGGGCCGAGTCGGTGGAGGGGGCCGTCCGGATGGACCAGTCGTCCCTCTCGCGGCGCAGTACATCGATGGCATCCGCGATCGCGGCGGCCGTCCGGTAGAAGGAAGCGTCACCCATGTCGCCGCATCGCCACTGCGTCTCCAACTCGGAACGACGTTCGAGAAGGGCGTCGAGCTCCACCTGATGAGCCCAGAGCAAGCCGTCCGGCGAGGCGAGGACGCCGTGGTCGGCCGCGGCGAGGACGAGGTCACCGATCCTCGCGTCGATCCACTCGCCACTGACGCCGACACCTGAGCACCCGCCATCGCCCTTCGGGCGGCAGGCGTACCGGTACCTGGACGCGCCGATGCTGGTCGCACTCGCGGCAAGGATCGTCCCGCACGCTCCGGTCGTGAGCGGGTTTCCGCACCGCAGCAGACCGCTGAGCACATACCGCCTGGCGGTCGCGGCCTCGGTGTTGGCGGATCGGCCACCCGGGAGGCGGCGGCGAGGTTCGTATCGGGTTCGGACCTTCTCCCAGTCGGCCGGGTCGATGATGGCCTGCCACGTGCCCAGGACCGGGTGACCGGCATCGTCGCAGACCAGTTCCCCGTCCAAGAGGCGAAGACCCGCGTTGCGCGGGCTGGACACGATCTGCTTGACCGTCTGGGGACGCCATGGACCGCCGCGCCGGGTCGGAATCCCCGAGTGGTCGAAGATCCGGGTGATCTCCGCCCACGACTCGCCCGCGATGCACGCGGCGACGGCCTGGCGGACGATGGCCGCCTCCTCGGGGACGACGAGGATGGTTTCGGCGGACTCCGGAGCGGCCTGGTAGCCGAACGGGCGTCCGCCCGTATGGGCGGCTCCCCTCTCCGCCTGCGCCCGATGCCAGCGTCTCGTGCGGCCCTTGCGGCGGACGTTCTCGCCCACGGACACCGCGACGCTCTCCGCAGCCGACGAGTAGCCCTCAGGCGAGCAGAGATCCACGTGCCCGTGCTCGACGACGAGCAGGCGGCCGGGGTGGGCGCGGAGGGCACAGAGGAGGCGCTCGAGTTGAGCGGAGGTCTTGAAGAGACGATCTTCGTCCGTGCACACCACGCCGTCCACGGGCAGGCCGTCGCCGGTCCGGCCCCGGTAGAGGTCGAGGAGCAGCGCGTCGAAGCCCGGCCGCGGGGCGCCGCGGCTCGCCGACCGGTCGTTGTCGGTGTACCGCCGGACGATCGAGCCGTTCTCGCGCCGGACGATCCGGTCGATCAGGCTGTGCTGGGCCTGGACACCGAACTCGGCCTTCGTCGTACCGCGCTTGCCCGAGAGGTCGCTGATCCGTGCGTAGGCGATGAGCCGGGGGTGCTTCATGGTGACAGTGCAGCAGAAGGTTCTGACATTCCGCTTTCGGGTGGTCGCTCTTCGTATCCGATCACGGGTGTGAGATGGTGGCGGCATGAACCGGCTAGCGCAGGCGACGTCTCCGTACCTGCTCCAGCACGCCACCAATCCCGTGGACTGGTGGGAGTGGGGAGAGGGGGCGATCAGCGAAGCGAAGAGGCGGGACGTGCCCCTACTGCTTTCAGTGGGGTACGCATCCTGCCACTGGTAGCTTCGCTGACCCTTCAGGTGCCATGTGATGGCTCATGAGTCGTTCGAGGACGGGGCGACGGCGGGGTTGATGAACGAGTTGTTCGTCAACGTCAAGGTGGACCGCGAGGAGCGGCCGGACATCGACGCGGTCTACATGGAGGCCACGCAGGCGATGACCGGGCAGGGCGGATGGCCCATGACGGTGTTCATGACGCCGGATGGGGCTCCGTTCTACTGCGGGACGTATTTCCCGCGGGAGCATTTCCAGGCGCTGCTGCGGGCCGTCCACAAGGCGTGGACGGAGCAGCGGGACGACGTCGAGCAGCAGGGGCGGCATGTCGTCGAGGCGTTGACGTCCAAGGACGGGGCGGGGCTGGCCGGTGGGGCGGCGCCGGACGGTGACCTCCTGATCGTGGCCGCCCAGTCGCTGGCCGATGACTTCGACGCGGCGCGGGGCGGGTTCGGGGGTGCGCCGAAGTTCCCGCCGTCGATGGTTCTGGAGTTCCTGCTCCGGCACCACGTGCGCACGAGGGACGACCAGGCGCTCGCCATGGCCGGGCGGACGCTGGAGGCCATGGCCCGGGGCGGGATGTACGACCAGATCGGCGGGGGCTTCTCGCGGTACTCCGTGGACGCGTCGTGGGTCGTTCCGCACTTCGAGAAGATGCTGTACGACAACGCGCTTCTCGCCCGGGTCTACGCGCATTGGTGGCGCATCACCGGGAGTCCGTTCGCGCGGCGGATCGCGCTGGAGACGTGCGACTGGATGCTGCACGACCTCCGGACGGCCGAGGGCGGGTTCGCCTCGGCGCTGGACGCCGACAGCGAGGGCGAAGAGGGCCGGTACTACGTCTGGACGCCTGAGCAACTGGACGAGGTGCTCGGCGCCGAGGACGCGGCGTTCGCCGTTGAGCTTTTCGATGTGACGGGGACGTTCGAGCACGGGACGTCCGTCCTGCAGCTGTTGCACGACCCGGACGATCGCGCGCGCTACGAGCAGATCCGCGCGGCGTTGCTGGCGTCGCGGGAGGGGCGGGTTCCGCCCGCGCGGGACGACAAGGTCGTCGCGTCGTGGAACGGGCTCGCGGTGGCGGCGCTCGCGGAGTGCGGGGCGTTGTTCGAGCGGCCTGATCTGGTCAGGGCGGCGGAGGAGACGGTCCGGCTGCTGGTGGACGTCCACCTGCGGGACGGGCGGCTGACCAGGACGTCCCGTGATGGTGTCGCCGGGGCCAATGCGGGCGTGCTTGATGACTACGGAAATGTGGCGGAAGGGCTACTGGCCCTGCACGGCGTCACCGGCGACCCGACGCATCTGCGGTTGGCCGGTGAGTTGCTGGAGACGGTGCTGGAGCGCTTCTCCGATGGTCAGGACGGTTTCTACGACACCGCCGACGACGCCGAGCAGCTGTTCCAGCGGCCGAAGGATCCGACCGACAACGCGTCCCCGTCCGGGCAGTTCGCGGCGGCGGGCGCGCTGCTCTCGTACGCCGCGCTGACCGCTTCCCCGTGGGCGCGCCAGGCGGCCGGGGGAGCGCTCGCTCCGGCCAGGGTCCTCGTCGAGCGGGGCGCGGCCCGGTTCGCCGGGTGGGGTCTCGCGGTCGCCGAGGCGAATCTCGCGGGCCCGCTGGAGATCGGGATCATCGGTGAGGCGGACGACCCGCGCACGCACGAGCTGCACCGGACGGCGCTCATGGCGACCTCGCCCGGCGCGGTCGTGAGCATCGGCGAACCGGGCGTCCAGGACATCCCGCTCCTGGACGGCCGTCCGCTGGTCGACGGGATGCCCACGGCGTACGTCTGCCAGGGGTTCGTGTGCCGGCTGCCGGTCACGTCCACCGCCGCGCTCGGACGCGAACTACAGGAGTAATTGGACTTCGAGTCCACTTTTGTTGCGACGTGACCTTGATCTCCTGTGTGGTTGGTGTTACCTCTTGGTAGCGGAGACGGGACTGACCCAAAGCGGCCCGTCGGGGCAGGGTGCCGGTGGAGACGCCGGGTATCTGGACTCTGGTCGCGTATCTGCGCCATAGTCGGTGGATTCCCCTGAGCCAGGGGCCGCCGAACGACGAGGGAGCGATGCCGTGCGCAAGCCGAACCGCCGGGTTCTACCGACGATCATCGGCGTTTCGGTCGTGACCACCCTGGCCGTGAACTCGGCCGTCGTGGTCGCCTACGGCGGGCGCGGGCACCACGCCCCCGGGACGATGAGCGGACGGTACGTCGCCGCGTCCAGCGACTCCGCGCTCTCGCCGCAGGCCGTCGCGCCGTTCAGCAAGCGGCTCGAGCCGCAGGTGCTGGTCGCCGGGGCCACCACGCTGCCCGCCGACGTCGTCGCCAAGGTCAAGGCCATGAAGGGCGTCCAGGGCGTCGAGACGGTGGACGCCGTCCAGGCCCTGATCGGCGGCAAGCAGGTCGGGCTGATGGGCGTGAACGTCTCGACGTTCCGCGACTACACGCCCGAGCCGACCGCCAAGTCGGACGCGCTGTGGCGCAACATCGCGGGCGGCGACGTCGCGATCTCGTTCACGATGGGCAGCGACGGCGGCGTCGCGCTCGGCAGCCGTGTCCCGGCCGGCGGTAAGGACCATCCGTCCGAGCTGCGCGTCGGCGCGTACGCGACGATGGGCATCGGCGACGTCGACGCGGTCGTCTCGCACCAGACCGCGATGTCGCTCGGCCTGCCGTCCGGCAACGCGATGCTGGTCAGCGCCCAGAAGACGGACTCGGCCAAGCTGCTCAAGGCGGTCCGCAAGGTGTTGCCGAAGGGCCTGAAGGCGGTCGAGGTCGACCCGAAGATCGACTACCCGGCGCCCGGCAAGGTCTCCGGCCCGCCCGGCAAGGTCATGACCGGGGCGCAGGTGCAGGCCGTGATCCACGCCGCCGCGTCCCGGATCGGCTGGCCGTACGTGTGGGGCGGCGAGTCGGAGTCCGAGGGCGGCTACGACTGCTCGGGCCTGCTGCTCTACGCCTTCAACAAGGCCGGGATCCGGATGCCGCGCGTCGCGGCCGACCAGGCCCGCACCGGCTGGGTGGTGCCGTTCAGCCAGGCGCAGCCGGGCGACCTGCTCATCTGGGCGAACGACCCGACCGCGCCCGGCTACATCTCGCACATCGCGCTCTACATCGGCAACGGCAAGATGATCGTCGCGCCGCACACCGGGACGGACGTCCAGATCCAGAGCGTGTACTTCCGCAACTTCAAGGGCGCGGTCCGGGTCAGCCCGCAGATGGCCGCCCGCGCCGCGGGCTGACGCCCGCCCTCCCGCTCGTCCGCCGGGCCGCCTCCTAGAGGGGGCAGCCCGCGGCGAGGAAGGCGAGGTTGTGGTCGATCAGGCCGGCCATGTCGTCGATGTCGACGAGGCCGTCCATCCACGCGTACATCGCCGACATCAGGACGCCGGTGACCGCCCACGCGAGCGCGTCGGCGTCCAGGTCGCCCGCGGGACGTCCGGTGCGCTCGATGATGATGTCCTTGAGCACGCCCTGCGTGCCGGACCGCATCGCCTCGATCATCCGCGCCCGGACGGACGGGACGCTCGCCGTCAGCCGCAGCCGGGCCATGACGAGCCCCTGGTCGGTCGCGAACATCTCCGGGATCAGTTCGCCGAACACGCGCCGGAGCGCCTCGATCGGGGACAGCTCCGGCGGCTGCTGGCGGAACACCTCCACCATGACCGGGTCGTACTCGTCGGTGACGATCACGTCCTCCTTGGTGGGGAAGTACCGGAAGAACGTGCTGGGCGAGATCTCGGCGGCGGCCGCGATCTGCTCGACCGTGGTGTCGTCGTAGCCCTGGCGCTCGAAGAGGCGGAGGGCGTGGTTCTGGATGGCCCTCCGCGTCTTCAGCTTCTTGCGCTCCCGCAGCGGCAGCCGGTCCAGCGGATCGTCGGAACGGGCGGCCTGCTGATCAGGAAGCGATGCGCTCATGGTCCGATTCTCGTGCATCGGCCGTGTCCTTCGCCGGACGGGGCAGCAGGCGCCACACCAGGACGGCCATCACCAGCGACACGGCGGCGGACCCGATGAGGACGGCGGCCATCCCGGAGGCGTAGGCGTCCCGCGCGCCGTGCAGCAGTGTCAGGTCGCCGGTCTTCTGTGCCAGCGCCGCGGCCTGGCCGACGGACTCGCGGGCGGCGTGCGGGACGTCCGGTCCGAGCTGGTTCCGGTACACCGCGGACGACACGCTGCCGAGCACGGCGACGGCGAGCGCCCCGCCCGTCTGCCGGATGGTCTGAACCAGGCCCGAGCCGCGTCCGGCCTGGTCGTCCGGGAGGCCGGCGAGGGCCAGATCCATCGCCGGGACGAGCGTGAACCCGGTCCCGATCCCGGTGATCGTGAGCCACGTCGCGATGAACGCGTAGGACGAGCCGGGCTCGCTGAACGCGCCGAGCACCAGTCCGGGGACGAGCACGAGCAGCCCGGCGAGGATGAGCGCCTTGTGCCCGGCCCGGGGCGCGAGCCGGTCGACGGCGATCCCGGCGACCAGGAGCCCGGCCATCAGCGGGATCATCCGCAGCCCGGTGCCGAACGCGTCGGCGCCGCGCACCGCCTGCAGGTACTGCGGCAGGACGAACAGCGCGCCCGACATCACCACGGTGCCGACGGCGCCCGCGACCGTCCCCCAGAGGAAGGAGGGGGAGCGGAACAGTCGCAGGTCCATCAGCGGCTCGCGGATCCGCGACTCGTAGGCGACGAGCGCGCCCAGCAGCGCGGCTCCGGCGCTGATGGAGGAGACCACGACCGGGTCCGTCCAGCCGTTCTCGGGGGCCTGGATGACGCCGAAGACCAGCAGCGCGAGCCCGGACGCCGACAGGGCCGCGCCGGCCAGGTCCAGCTTCGGCGCGGACGGGTCGCGGGACTCCGGCAGCAGCACCGCGACCGCGATCATGCCGATGACGACCATGGGGACGTTGATCAGGAAGATCGAGCCCCACCAGAAGTGCTGGAGCAGGACGCCGCCGAGGAGCGGTCCGAGCGGCAGGCCGAGCGCCATCGAGCCGGACCAGACGGCGATGGCCCGGGTGCGCTCCTCGGGCGGGAAGATCGCGGGCAGCATCGACATGGACAGCGGCATCACCATGCCCGCGCCGATGCCCATGACCATCCGGGCGGCGATCAGGCCGTCCGCGCCTTTCACGAGGCTTCCGGCGAGCGAGGCGGCGCCGAACAGGCCGAGCCCGAGGAGCAGCAGCCGCTTGCGGCCGAACCGGTCGCCGAGCAGCCCGGCGGGCAGCAGCAGCGCGGCGAACACCAGGGCGTAGGCGTCCACGATCCACTGCAGCTGGCTGGTGCCGGCGTGCAGCCGGACGGAGAGCGTCGGCAGCGCGACGTTCAGGATCGTCAGGTCGAACCCCAGCGCGAGCAGGGCGAGCGCGAGCGCTCCCAGCCCCGACCAGCGGCGTGTCTTCGCGGACATCATGACGGTCACCCTTCTTTGAAGGTAGCTATGAAATGAGAGTAACTCTCAAAAGATGGCGACTGTCAATGCAGTTCGTGTCTGGCGTCAGTCCGGGGTGGCGATGTAATTTTGATTACATGACTACTAGTGAAGCGGTCGAGGGCGTGCGCGGATGGTTCGCGGGACGGCTGCCCGACGGCTGGTTCGAGGGCGCGCCGGAGATCGTGCTGGACCGCGAGGAGATCGGCGTCGTCGGCCGCCTCCCGGAGCCGGCCGCCGCCGCCGACGTCTCGCCCACCGAGCGAGCCGAGATGCTCGCCGGGCACGTCCAGCGGTTCCGCGAGGGCACCCGCGACCAGCGCATCGCCATCGCCCGCGAGGCCGAGCACCGGTTCGGGCAGAAGGTCTCCTGGGGCGCGGCCTGCGGCGACCACCGCGAGATGTTCACCACGTTGTCGGTGCCGGTCATGACCCGCCTGCGCCAGCCCGAGCGACGCGTCCTGGACACCCTCGTGGAGGCCGGCGTCGCGCGCAGCCGCAGCGACGCCCTCGCCTGGTGCGTCCGCCTCGTCGGCAAGAACACCGACGAGTGGCTCAGCGAGCTCCGCTCCGCCCTGGAACACGTCGAACGCGCCCGCGCCGCCGGCCCCCAAGCCTGACCGAAACCCACTCCAGGCGGCCGCGGGGCTGCGGGCGGCGGGCGCGCTGCTCACGTGCGCCTGACCGGACTCACCTCTGGGCCGCGGGTCGTGGGCCCGCGGGGCTGGCTCCCTCGTTGTCGCAGGTCAACGAGGCGTAACCGGGATTTGCCCGATCTTCGCGAGCGGGTGGTGGGGGTTTTGGGAAGCCCCTGCCTAGGGTGATCTTTGTGGGAGGACTCCGCTGCCTGGACGGGTCGGCGCTCGCGGTCGTGCCGGTCGCGGCGCGGGACCGGCGCGGTCTCGCCTACGAGGTCACGCTCGAGCTGCGGCGCGACGGCGACCTGTTCGGACGCGTCGGAGAGCGCTGCGGCTACTTCCTCGACGACCTGGCGCGGCGCCTGGCCGTCGCGCGCGCGGACGACTCCCCGCAGGCCCTGGCGTGGCCCGATCCGGACGACCGGTTCCCGGGCCCCGCGGACGGGTTCCCCGACCCCGCGGACGCGCGCTGGATCTCCGGTCCCGGGACGGGCTGCGAGCCCGAGTTGTTCGCCTTCCGGTACCGCGACCGCGGCGACCTCGCCGGCACCGGTGAGCTGCGGTGCAGTGTGCGCACGTCGGCCGCCTGGGTCGGCCCGCACCGGTCGCCGGACGGCCGGTGGCGGCTCGCCCGGCGGGCGGTCGTGGAGGCGTGGGGAGCGGGCGGACGGGGCGTCCGGGCCGTCCTCACAGCGGGACAACTCGCCGAATTCCTGGCGGATCTCCTCGCCGAGGCCGATCGTCTCGGGCCAACCGTGGGCCATAATTGAGCGTCGTTTCCGTCAAGAAACGGTCGCGCAAAAGGGGGTGCCCATACATGGCGGACGAGCGGGGGACCGGGAGGAACCGGGCCATCCGGCGGCATCGTCCGCGTCGTGCCCCGGCCGAGGACGGCCTGATCGGGGCGATCCGGCACAGCGCCCCCTATGTGGGGTTCCGTGACTTCGTCTACCGGCTATACGCGCGGCGCGTGGAGCGGTACATCCCGAACGAGGTCGTCCCGCGGCACGTCGGCGTGATCCTGGACGGCAACCGCCGCTGGGCCCGCGCGATGGGCATGGACGACGTGAACCGCGGCCACCAGCGCGGCGCCGACAAGATCTCCGACCTGCTGCACTGGTCCACCGAGGCCGGGGTGGAGGTGGTCACGCTGTGGCTGCTGTCCACCGACAACCTGTCCCGTCCGGCCGGTGAGCTGGAGCCGCTGCTGCGCATCATCGAGAACACCGTCGTGGGCCTGGCCGCCGAGGGATGGCACGTCAAGCCGGTCGGCGCGCTCGACCTTCTGCCCGACAAGACCGCGTTGGTCCTCAAGAAGGCCGGTGAAGAGACATCTGACCGTCCCGGCCTGATTGTGAACGTCGCGGTTGGGTATGGAGGTAGACGTGAGATCGCTGATGCGGTGCGCTCACTGCTCCTCGAGCAGGCGGGTAAGGGCACCAGCATCGAGGAGCTCGCAGAGATCCTCGACGTGGAGCACATCGCCGAGCATCTCTACACGCGCGGCCAACCGGATCCCGACCTGGTCATCCGAACCTCGGGTGAGCAGCGGTTGTCCGGTTTCATGCTGTGGCAGAGCGCGCACTCGGAGTTCTACTTCTGCGAGGTCCACTGGCCGGACTTCCGCAAGGTGGACTACCTGCGGGCCCTGCGCTCCTACGCCGCGCGGCACCGGCGCTACGGTTCCTGACGGTCGCCGCCCCACTCCCGCGATCACCGCCCCGGGCATGACCGGCCACCCGCGTGGCCGGTTTCGGCATGTCTTGGGGGCGGACCAACGCGCCACGAGTTCATCCCCCACGATCAGGGAGATCGAGTGGCCACAACCCTCCCGCGCCGTCCCGAGTCCGGCGAGCCCGCCGGGCCGTCCGGCAGCCTTGTCGGCGGCAGCCACGTCAGCGGAGCCCCGGCGGGCCGTGACAGCGGCCCGTCCGGCGCTGTGGACGGCGCCCTGTCCGGAGCCGCCGACGGCGCGCCGGACGGCACCCTCGCCGGAACCACCGGTGACACCACCCTCGAAGACGCCCTCCTCGAGGAGGCCATCCTCGAAGACGCCATCCTCGAAGACGCCTCCGAGGGCCTGCCGGACCGGCGCACGTACGTCCTCGACACCAGCGTCCTGCTCGCCGACCCGGGGGCGATGACCCGGTTCGCCGAGCACGAGGTCGTCCTTCCGATCGTCGTCATCTCCGAGCTCGAGGCCAAACGGCACCATCCCGAGCTCGGCTACTTCGCACGCCAGGCCCTGCGCACGCTGGACGACCTGCGGCTCACCCACGGACGGCTGGACGAGGCGCTGCCCATCGGCGACCTCGGCGGCACGCTGCGGGTCGAGCTGAACCACTCCGACCCGTCGGTGTTGCCGGACGGGTTCCGGCTCGGCGACAACGACACCCGGATCCTGTCGGTGGCGAGCTGGCTCGCGCACGAGGGCCGCGAGGTCGTCCTGGTCTCCAAGGACCTGCCGATGCGGGTGAAGGCGTCGGCGGTCGGGCTGGCGGCCGAGGAGTATCGCGCCGAACTCGCGGTCGTGGAGTCCGGCTGGACCGGGATGCGCGAGATCGAGGTGACGGCGGCGGCCGTCGAGGAGCTGTACGAGGGCGGGCACACCGACCTGGAGGAGGCGCGCGACCTGCCCTGCCACACCGGGCTGCGGCTCCTGTCGGAGCGCGGCTCGGCGCTGGCGCGCACCGCGCCGGACAAGTCGGTGCGGCTCGTCCGGGGTGATCGGGAGGTGTTCGGGCTGCGCGGCCGGTCCGCCGAGCAGCGCATCGCGCTGGACATACTGATGGACGAGTCCGTCGGCATCGTCTCGCTCGGCGGACGGGCCGGGACGGGCAAGTCCGCGCTCGCGCTCTGCGCGGGGCTGGAGGCCGTCCTGGAGCGGCGGGCGCACCGCAAGGTCCTGGTGTTCCGCCCGCTGTACGCGGTCGGCGGGCAGGAGCTCGGCTACCTGCCGGGGACCGAGAACGACAAGATGTCGCCGTGGGCGCAGGCCGTCTACGACACCCTCTCGGCGGTCACCACGCCCGAGGTCATCGAGGAGGTGCTCGACCGGGGGATGCTGGAGGTGCTGCCGCTCACCCACATCCGCGGCCGTTCGCTGCACGACGCGTTCGTGATCGTGGACGAGGCGCAGTCGCTCGAACGAGGCGTGCTGCTGACCGTCCTGTCCCGGATCGGGTCGGGCTCGCGGGTCGTCCTCACCCACGACGTCGCGCAGCGGGACAACCTCAGGGTCGGACGCCACGACGGCGTCGCGGCCGTCGTGGAACGGTTGAAAGGCCATCCGCTGTTCGCGCACGTGACCCTGACGCGCTCCGAACGCTCGCCGATCGCGGCACTGGTGACCGACATGCTCGGCGACGTCGGGGGAGCGTGAGACGGCCGGTCGGTCGGGCGCCCGAGTTCGGCGGAGGGGGACCCAGGTTCGGCGGAGGGTGATCCGGCGATGACGCCACGTGGACGCCCCGGCGGTTTCGAAGCCGCCGGGGCGTCTGCATTTCTTCTACATAAAGTGATCACTAAACCCCGTTCTGTATATGTGTGACGAACGTCACAGAACCTAGGGCGATCGTTAAGAACCCCAGCTCCGACGGTGCATCGGGCCATTTCGGTGACGAGTTGACAACCGTCCCACATAGACCATCAATCTCGATTTGGTTGCGAACCACCCGATCTCGTCGGGCATTGTGTCTCCCCGTAAGCACTCCCGAGCGGTGTGCGGACGGCGGGCGATCCCCTGAAGCGCCCCGTCCACCGCCGCTCCGGGCCCGGGACGACCGCCGACGGCGGGGTCCCGTGACGGCCCAGGGGTGACAGCCTCGTCCGCGCGTCCATGCGCGGACGTTCGTCGGAAGGACCGCCTTGTCCGGAGACCGTTTCGGCTCCTCTTGGCGAGACGATCGACACAGCTCCGACCCTCTCGGACAGGACGGCCACGCGTCGGCCGGCGGTGCGCCGGTGTCCGGGCCGGTCGGCTCCGAGCCCTTCGCGGCGCCCGCGGCCTTCGGCATGGCGCCGGAGGGCGCTGAGATCGCCGAGGACGACGTCCGGGTGGCCGGGTCGGCCGCACGGCCGGGTTCCGGCGGCGCGGGCGACACCGGCCATCTGCCGCCGCTCGGGTCCGCCTTCCCCGGAGCCACCGAGGTCATCTCGAGTGACGAGCCCGCCGCCCCGAGCGCGCGCCGTCCTCGCCAGGGTCGCAGGAGCGCCGGTCGTCGTCCCGCGTCGGTGTCAGGTTCTTCCCGTTCCGGCTCGTCCGGCCGCACCGGCCTGAAGGTCGCGGTCGCCGCGGCGGGCGCGGTCGTGGTGCTCGGCGGCGGCGCCGCCGCGTTCGCGCTCACCGGGTCCGACTCGGGCTCGTCCAAGGGCAAGGCCTCGAGCTCGGGCAGCACGAACATCGCGTCCGACCAGGCCAAGGCCGCGATGCCGGCCCTGGACCCGGCCAAGGTCGAGGCGCAGCGCAAGAAGCTCGCGATCGACCGCGCCTCGCGCGCCAATCGCGACGGCGGCGACAGCGCCAAGCTGATGCCCAAGGGCAAGCCCGTCCCGTCGCCCACCCCGTCCAAGTCCGCGGACCCGTCCGGTGGCGGCGGCGGTGGCAACGGCGGTGGCGGTGGCCCGAGCGGCGACCCCGTTCCCGCCGGACAGGCGCAGCAGATCGCCAAGGGCATGCTGCCGAGCTTCGGGTTCTCCGGCTCCGGGCAGTTCGGCTGCCTGGTCAAGCTGTGGAACCGGGAGAGCGGCTGGAACACCCACGCCTCCAACTCGTCGTCCGGCGCCTACGGCATCCCGCAGGCGCTCCCCGGAAACAAGATGGCCAGCGCCGGTTCCGACTGGCAGAACAGCGCCTCCACCCAGATCAAGTGGGGCCTCGGCTACATCAAGAACCGCTACGGCACCCCCTGCGGCGCCTGGGCGCACAGCCAGTCCACCGGCTGGTACTGACATCCGGACGAACGGCCGGCGCATTACCTCGCGCCGGCCGTTCGCTCTGACGGCCGACATCGTGGTCGGCCACTCTGACCGGCGCCTCTTCGGCCGGTTCCAACTCCACAGGTTTCGGACGACCCTTCGGCTCGGCCGTCCGCGTGGGACGTCCTCCCCGTCTCGGAGGAGTTCCTTGGGCGCGCGAAGTTCGCGCCCTCAGACCGACCCCACTTCCTGAGGGTCGGTCACCCACCTCGGCAAACCATGCGGTCCGTCCCCGTGCGGGGCGGTCCGTCCGCATGGCCATCGCGTCCTTGGACGCCCCCCTGGTGCCCGGTCGTCCCGTCCGCCGTACGGCGGACGGGGCCGCACCCGCCCGAGGTGACCCTTCGCCGGACCGACCGGTCCGTCCGGCACGACGAAAGGTCTGCATTGGCTGTCAAGCCCCTCCGACGCTCCGCCACGGTCGTCCTCGCCGCGTCCCTGACCTTCGGGGTCGTCGCCGAGGCCGTCCCGGCCCAGGCCGCGGCCCCGACCCGGACCGCGTCCGTCGTGACGGCGAAGACCACGGCGCAGCGGCTCACCCGGGCCCAGCGCAACAAGGCGATCGCGAAGCGCATGGTCGCCAAGCGCGGCTGGTCGAACCGGCAGTACAAGTGCCTGGTGAAGCTCTGGAATCGGGAAAGCCACTGGAATCACAAGGCGGGCCGGACGTCCGGCGCGTACGGCATCCCGCAGGCGCTCCCCGGAAGCAAGATGCGCAGCGCCGGCAAGGACTGGCGGACGAACCCGGAGACCCAGATCAAGTGGGGTCTGCGCTACATCAAGGGCCGCTACGGCACCCCGTGCCGCGCCCTCGGGCACTCCAGCTCGCGCGGTTGGTACTAACCACTTCGTCCGGATCGGACGGTGCGCTCCACACTGCCCGTTTGTGACGTCCGATCCGTAGGGCAGTGCGTGGAATGGGGCTTATGCCCTGACGTGGACGCGAGGGGACGGACTCCGGTCCGTCCCCTTTTGTCCGCCCGCTCGGAAAGCGCGAGCCCATGGGTCGGCAAAAGCCCGGTGCACGGCTCCGGAATCTCCCCGCGTCCCCCGGCGGAACCGGAGCACGCTACGACCCGTGTCCACTCACCGAAGCACCGCCCGCGCCACCCGCACCCGGCCCCGCCGCGCCGACGCACTCGCACTCGCGAACGGCCCGGGCGAAGGACTCGCGAACGGCCTGGTCCACGGACTGGCGGACGGCCCGGCCGACGGACTGGGGGACGGCCCGGCCGACGGACTGGGGGACGGCCCGGTCGACGGGCTGAGGGACGGCCCGGTCAACGGACGGGGGGACGGGCTGGGGGACGGCCCGGAGTTCGACCCCGCGCCTGGCCACGGAGGCCGCATCCGCGCCGCCGTCCGCCTGGCCGCCGTCGGCGCAGCGACGGCCCTGGTCACCACACCACTGCTGACAACCCCGGTGAAGACCATCTCGTCCGCCGCCGAACGAGCCACCAGCGCCGCCTTCCCCGTCGCCGCCGAGCGCCGCCCCCTGCTCCGCCGCGCCTCGGACCGCCGTGTGCTGTCCCGCCGCGTCTTGGTCCGCCGAGCGCCGTCCCGCCGGGCGAGCCGCCTGAGCCGCAACAAGGCGACGGCCCGCACGCTGATGAACCGCTTCGGCTGGCGCGCCACCCGCCAGTACCGCTGCCTCGAACAACTCTGGGCGCACGAGAGCCACTGGAACGAACACGCCCACAGCCCGTCCGGTGCCCACGGCATCCCCCAGGCCCTCCCAGGCGCCAAGATGGCCATCGCAGGCCCGCATTGGGAGTCCAACCCTCAAACACAGATCCGCTGGGGCCTCCGCTACATCCGAGGTCGCTACGGCGCCCCCTGCACCGCCTGGGCCCACTGGCAAGCCGCCGCCTGGTACTAACCGAGCCCGCGCGTGGGACAAAGGTCCTCGCTCCGCTCGGGCAGTCCCTCGGGGCTCCCGCCCCAAACCCCGAAGCCGGGGGCTCCGCCCCCAGACCCCCAAGGGCCACGGGCCACTACCGCGTCATCCGCCCACGCCGAGCCTCAGCAGCCACGGCCGCACAGTTCCGGACAACGAACTCAGCCAACTCCGGACCTGAAGGGCTCGGTATGGCACCGCCCAACTCCTCCCGAACCTCCCGATGGAGCGCCGCCTCCGCACTGTCGTCGCCGTCCTCAACGGTCCCGCCCGGCGTCACGTAGTACACGGCGTGACCGGGCTTGATCCGCTTGATCAGCACCAACCGCCCGTCGTCCACCACCAGAACCCGAGCACTCCGCTTGACGACGACCTCGCCCTCGGCCACCCGGCTCATGCACCTTCGCGCTTTCCATAAGGCCCTCGCTCCGCTCGGACAGCCTCCTTGGGGCTCCCGCCCCAAACCCCAAGCTGGGGGCTCCGCCCCCAGACCCCCGGCTTCCAAGCGTGGACGAATTCCGCCCTCACATGAAGGCGGGACGGACGGGATTGTCCGGTGAGTCGAGCCAGAGGTGTTGCCCCTGGGGGGAGACGGTCAATCCGAAGCGGTCTCGAGTGGGACTTCCCATCGCGACCCAACGCAGGAACACATCACCCAGTTCGTCCCAGAGGTCGCGGGGCCCGGACTGTGTGACGGCTGATCGCTTGTAACCAGGGTCGTAGTGGACATGTGCCGTTGAATCCTTGTTCCAAAGCCACATGTCGAAGGACCCGTCGTGTTCGGTTCGGTTGCTGCCGTAAACGCCGGGAAGCATTCCGGACACCGCCACATCGGCGCCGGTCGAAGCACGAACGACGCGGCGCGGGTCGAGCGAGGTCGAAGACTCGCGCACCCTGCTCTCCGGGAGGTTCTCCGGAGGCCGTTGCCCTCGGAGCATCATGAACCGGCATCCACCGTGGAGGCGGCCGACCGCGGTTCCGTCGCCGATCGTGGTGAGCCTGACCCGGTGACCGCCTTCCCACTCGGGCATCCACGGAAGCACGATCATTCCGCCCGGGCGAGTCTGCTCCACCCACGCATGCGGAATCTCGCGGACGCCGACGGCGACGTGCACCCGGTCGTAGGGCGCGCCGTCCGGCCACCCTTTGACGCCATCGCCCAGGATCAGATGCGGTGCTCGTCCGGCCGCGCGGAGGTTGCGCTTCGCTTCGGCCAGCACAGCCGGGTCGATCTCGATGCTGTACAGGTTGTCGTCCCGAAGCCGGGACGCCAGCAGAGCAGCCGTCCAACCAGTGCCCGTGCCGATCTCGAGCACCTCGTCGCCGTCGTAGGGGTCGAGCAGATCCAGAAACGGGAAGACGATGCCAGGGGCCGACAGGGAGGACGAGTATTTACTCCCTCCCGATGCGACGTCCGGCGAACCGTCGGACGTCTGGGTGATGATCGCCGAGTTCGAGTAGGCCGCGCGCAGCCACTGTTCCGGATCTTCCGCTCGGTCGATGAGATGGCCATCGCCGTCCTGCTCCGGGACGCACCAGGCGCGCTCAGGGACGAACAGATGGCGAGGCGCGGCGTGTGCCGCACCCCGCCACTCGTCATTCACTCCCGCCATCTGGTCGATGAGGGCAGTGAAGCGCTCAGTCCGGTTCACTTGCCTCTCTCATGCCTGCCGCCCTTGTCCGGACGATCCCCGTTCTGGCTCGGCTGCACCGGCTTCTCCCTCGGATTGTCTCCCTCATGCTTGCCCATTCCGCAACTCCCTCCAACTGACCTTGAGGTGCAGCACGATGGGGAGGTACGAGGATCCGGCCGAGAAGAACGGCCACAAGCCGATTCCGCCGCCGACCAAGGACGACGAGGGCGACGGCACGCGGGGGAAGTGATCGGATGACAGGAGGCGTCATGCGGCGCATCGAGGCGATGGTCGAGCGGCTGGCCGTGTCCGGGTGGCTGACACAGGACCCTGTCAGGACAGCGCTGCGTGACGTCCCCCGGCACCTGTTCGCGCCATCCCTGGCCTGGGCAGGTGAGGGCGACCAGGTGAGCGAGCCGACCGATCCCGAAGGCTGGCTCGACCTGGTCTACGGGGACGACGCGATCATCACTCAGCTTGACGACGGAACGACCGACATCGCGTCCGGCGACGGCAGGTTCACCTCGTCGCTTTCCGCCCCGAGCACAGCCGTGTCCCTCTTGGAGCTGTTGGACGTGGAGCCGGGGCATCGCGTCCTGGACGTGGGCACCGGCACCGGATGGACGGCCGCGCTGCTGTCGCGTCTGGTCGGCGAGGAGAACGTCACGACGGTGGAGGTCGACCCTCAGGTATCCGGGTGGGCTGCCGCCAACCTCAAACGGGCGGGTGCCTCACCTCGGCTGGTCGTCGGGGACGGAGCGCACGGCTGGACGGAGGGAGCGCTCTACGACCGGGTGCACGCCACATGCGCGGTCGCCCGTGTGCCGTACACGTGGATCGAGCAGACGCGTCCCGGTGGGGTGATCGTGACGCCCTACGATCCGGGGTTCGGATCCAGCCACGAGCTGCGGCTCGTCGTGATGCCGGACGGAACGGCGGTCGGCCGCCTCACCGGCTATGCCTCGTACATGATGATGCGGGCACAACGTCACCCTGAATGGAACCCGTCTGGCCAGGCGGGCAGTCGTTCGACGACCGACATCGACCCCCGGACGATCGGCTACGCCCCGGCGGGCGCGGACTTGGCGATGGGGGCTGCCCTGCCTGGTGTATGCGCCAAAGGGGAACGCGACGGGGACGGCTACATCCTGCGCCTGTGGAGTCCGGACGCATGGGCCACCGCCCGCTACGAACCTGGCCGCGAGACCTATGACGTCGAGCAGGCCGGAGAACGCGCGCTGTGGGACGGCGCGGTGTCCGCCTACTTCGGCTGGATCACCAGCCGCAACCCAGGCCGTGACCGCTTCGGCCTGACCGTGACCCCCACAGGCGAACACGTCTGGCTCGACCGTCCGGAAGGCCCTACGTCAGGCTGAGCCTGGCCGCGCCGTTGCAGGGATTGACGGGTCGCGGGGGACGCTCCATTCCGTTCCGCGAACAAGAGCCAGAAACCTCTCTATCGCTTCTGGTGAACCTTCGGCTTGGGGAGAGACGAGGGTTCGCCGTTGGGCCTGAAGAAGCGGGTTGCTCGTACTTACGATGGGTGCATGAGCGCGCCGAACCTCGCGGAACGCCTCCAGGCCGTGCGTAAACGGCGGGGGTTCACTCAGAAGGATCTTGCGACGCATTCCGGTGTCTCGCTCTCCTTGATCCGGAAACTCGAACAAGGAGAGCGCGAGGACACCCGGCTCGAGACGCTGCGCAGGCTGGCGAAGGCCCTCGGGGTCTCGACTTCGGACCTGATCGTCCGGCCTGGCCTGGCAGAGGGCACGGTTCGCGACTGGACGCCGGTTCGTGACGCCCTCCTGCGGAGAGGCGGCGTTCCGTCGGACGAGGCGCCGTCCGTGCGGGGCGTGCTCGGTGCAGTCGAGATGGCCGAGCCGCTCTTCACCGACAACAAGTACCGCGAGCTCGGGACCCTGCTTCCCGCGATATTGCGGGACGCCGACGCGCTCGGGGGCCCCGGACGCCGCGTCCGCTCACGCGTCCTTCACCTCGCCGCGCTGCTGATGATCTCCACGCGGCAGTTCGACGCGGCGGAGATCGCCCTGCGGCGTGCACAGGACGAGGCGCCAGGGCGACTCGAGGAGGCCGCGATCGTCAACACCCGCTGCTGGCTGCTGATGAGGTGCGGTGACCTGGCGGGGACGCTCAGGCTGGCCGCCGAGGAGGCCGACGGGATCGAGCCGCGCCTCTCCCGCGCGACTGCGGAGGAGCTGGCCGCCTGGGGCGGTTTGATGCTCCGTGTCTCCACGGCCGCCTCGCGGAACAACGAGCCCGGAGAGGCCGAGGACGCCCTGCGGTTCGCTCAGTCGGCCGCCGTCGCTCTGAGGAGCGAGTGGGCTCCACCGTCCGACCCGCTTCGCACGTTCGGACCCATCGCCGTCGCTACGCGTCGCGTCGAGAACTACATGATCGAGGACAGGCCGGACAGGGTGCTCGCACTCTCCGAACGCATTCCGAGAGCCGGGTTCCGGGCCAGGTCGTCAAGCCGGAACCGGCATCGCCTGGACGTGGCCAAGGCGAGCGCGCAGTTGACGCGGTACACCGACGCGTTCGAGATCCTTCAGGAGATCAGGGCCGTCAGCCCCGAGTGGATCGTCAACCAGAGGATGGCTCGCGATATTCTCGGAAAGATCGTGACGAAGCGCCGAACTCTGACATCCGAGATGCGAGACATGGCCGATTTCATTCGGCTCGAATATTGAGCGGATAACAGCCTGTGGCACTTTCGGAGATCCCGCTCTGAGACTGCCAATGACAGACGGCTGATGCCCTTCTAATTTTCCTGTCATGAGCTTTGACAGGTCGCGGCACGCGCGGATTCCGGGCCAGTCCCTGCCGTCCAATCAGCGTCGGACCTTCTTGGAGGTCCTCGACCAGGTGATCGGCGAGCGGCATCCAGGACTGAGATCGGGCCTGGTGACGCGCCAGGGCTGCCCGGTGCTGTTCGTGGTCAATGTCGGCCATGTGGCACGCAGCGCCGAAGTCGGCTGTGATTTCGACGCCGACGTGGGGTGGTCGTTCACCTGGGCCACCGAAGGATGGCTGATCGGGCCGGTCCACGACGTCCACGGGGTTGCGCAGATGATCGCGCGCACCTTGCGCGCCTCGCCGAATCCGAGGGCGTGATCGCCGATTCGCCGAATGAAGCCATCGAGCTCAGCCGATGTACATGGCCCGGAAGACCAAGGAGTGAATTCACGTGAACGCCTCTGGCCCCACCAGACTGCCGATTGGCAGACGGGGTGATCGGCACGCCACGCAGGTCCCCGGCATGGCCCGTAGGTGGCTGGCTCGGCAGATCGGCAGCTTTCACCCCGTTCTGGATGATGCAGGGCAGGCTCTCGGTGAGGCGGTGACCAACGTCGTTCAGCACACGACCAGTAGCGCGGTCCGGGTGAGTTACCTGCTGACGAGCCCGTTCGCCATCTACGTCGAGGTCTGCGACCAGGGCGGCAAGGGCGAACGTCCGAGGCTCGGCACCGCCGACTTCGATGCGGAGGAGGGGAGGGGGCTCCACATCATCGACGCTCTCTCGAACGGAGATTGGGGCTGTCGTCAAGCTCCCGGCAGCGTGGGCCACGTCGTCTGGTTCACCATCGATGTCAGCCTGGACCGTTGCGGCGACTCACATGAAACGGATGGGAACGGTCGTCGGATGACCCTCTGATCGCTCCTTCCACGCACACCTGAATGCCTTGGGCTCTTTCGACGGATCCGAATCGGGCGCCGATGGTGGTGCTAGGACGACCGGAAAGGCGTCACAGAACAGCGTTTTCGCGGGGTGTCAGTGGAGCCTGTGCTGTGCCCACTGTTGGGCGACCGCCAGAGAGGCATGGACGCCGGGGGACGCATGAGCGGAGTGGCGGCGTCGCCATCGTTCGGCCGAGAGGATCGCGTGCTGGGTAATGGCCCGCGGTTCGGCTGCCGTCCAGGACGGGAACTGCCGCGCCCAAGCCTCCGCCTCGGCGGGCTGGTGTCCCGCGCGCAGCAACCATGGGATGACCTGGCACAGTTCGACCCAGGGTGCGCCTTTGGAAGCGAAGGCCCAGTCCACCGCGACAGCGCGTCCAGTTTCGCTGATCAACAGATTGTGCGGGTTGAGGTCGGTATGGAGGAGCGCGTCGCCGGCCATGGCGGAAGCGTCGTCGGCCAGGGGCTCCCATCGCCGTTCCACGGCCATCACGACGACTACCGGACGCGGGGTTTCCTGGAGGTTGTGAAGCAGTGCGGTGAGTGCGTGCAGGTCGGATGATCCGGGCTGGTAGTCGGCGTGGCGCGCCTGGACGTGTTCGAAGCCGACCGCGAGCCACCCCCCGGCCTCTGCGGTCCACAGGAGCCGGGGGGCGAAGTCGGGCAGGCACGGATTGACGGCGGCCTCTCTGCGTAGCGCCCGGACCTGGGGACCGTCCTGGCCGTCCGGTCGTATCGGTGCGGCCTTGACGAACACCCGCCGCGCCGATGCCGTCAGCGTGGCGGCGAAGGCGGTGTTGCTGCCTCCGGGTGCCGTACGCGTGTCGCTGACGGTTCCGGTCTGTGCGGCAATCGCCGATCGGAGCTCGGGCGGGAGATCAGTCCAGGCGCAACGCATCAAAGTCTTCCGTCAGTCGGCGATGGTGCTGCACTCGGGCGGACAGCAACCCGCGCCCGCTCCGGCCTCCCAGAATTCCATGTCCACCTGGTAGCCCGTGGCCTCCAGGATCGGGACGGTCCGGGCGAGCGCGGTGCCCGACCGGATGTCGTCGTCCATGACCGGCACGTGGTGCAGGTAGGACCCGGCGTGCTCCATGCCGAAGTCGAAGTAGGGCCCGGTCCGCTTGAGGAAGGCGTGCCAGCCCTCGTCCACCGGGACCGAGGGGACGATCCTGACCCAGGACCCGGGGCTCTCCTTGGCCTTCCGGAGCAGGTCGGCATGCGCCTTGAGGAACACCAGCGCCTGGCCCATCATCCGCTCGGCGTAGTGCCGGGTGACGTGGTTGTAGCGCACGATGTCCGCCACGAGCAGGTCGAACACCTCCGCTGGGACCAACTCGCGCGGGTCCTTCACGACCTGCGCCGTACGTTCGGACATGACGGTCATGGCTCCTCCAAGAGCCTCGGGCACGGCCGGTCGCCGTGCATGGTGCCTCCGGGCGGACAGGTCACAGGGTTCCCGCTTGGAGCGTGGACGCCGCCCGCCCGAAGGAGCTACAGGGGGCTATCCGTCCAGCGCGCACCCGGAACAGTCGCCGAGGATGTGCGCGCGCGCCTCAGCGGGCATATCCCCTGACTCGTTCTCCAGGGTCGCGAGATCCTCTTTGGCGTATAGGCCGAGTGGCCTGTCCAAGCTCATGACAAGAAAAGTAGAGCTGGTCGACATGCCTGTCATTGGCAGTCTGAACGACCAGCTGCACGAAGTAACAACGAGGGATGTCGTCCCAGATCAGTAGGGTAGTCCGACGAAGTCGGCGAGCTCCCGCATCTCTGGCGTGAGCGTGCGCCGTCGATCGACGATCCTGCTCATCACATCTCGCGCGTACCTCTGGTGCGGCAGCCACTCGGGGTTGTCGCGCCTGATGCCCTGGAGGATCTCGAACGCCTCCGGGTACTGACGGAGTCGGACATGGGCATTGGCGACATCAAGCCGATGCCGGTTTCTGTTGCTGGCGGTCACCTGCCGGCCGCTCCTCGGCTCACGGTCCACCATGGCGATCACGCGGTCGGGACGGTCGACGATCATCAAGTTCTCGGCACGCTTGAAGTGCCATGTGGTCGGGCCGAACGTCCGAAGATAGTCCGCATGCGGGGCGTACTCATGTCCCATCGCAACGGCCGCCGTGCGGGCGTACCGCATCGTGTCCTCGGCCTCGCCAGGCCGGTTGTCGCGAACGGCCGACGCCGAGACCCGGATCAGCAGCATGCCCCATGCCGCCAGATCATCCAGCGTCGCTCTGGAGAGCTTCGGCTCGACGTCGTCCGCCCACCGGGTGGCGAGGTCTCGCGTCTCCGCGAGCTTCCCCTGACGGATCAGGAGCCAGGCCATCGTGTTCACCACCGCCGCGCTCTCAAGGCGACCGGTGGCGCTGTCCAGGGCACGCTGCAGGGCAAGCTCTGCAACCCGATACTGCCTGGTCTGCGTCAGAACGGTGCCCACCATGTAGAGCAGCCGGAAACGCAGCGACCGGGCTTCGGGGCCTTCTTCGGCGAGCAGGTCGGCGTCTCTCAGGAGGGAGGGGAAGATTCGTGCGAGTTCTCGCCACCGCGTCTCCCGGTAGAGCGGAACCGCGTCCTGGAGAAGGACCCCGTTGACCCCCTCCACCGTCGGTGCCTCGGCGGGCTGGCTGTTCGGTCTTCTCTCCAGGGCGCGTCTGACCTGGGACCACTGCTCGATGGTGCCCGTGTCCGCGTCATCGGCGTCCGGGCGGACGATCAGTTCGCTCGTTCGCACCTGCAGGGCCACCGCCAGCTTGCGAGCGGTCTCCAAGCGCGTGTCGTCCCGAACCCCCTGCTCCAACTGCCGGATCAAGGACACGGACACGCCGGACGCATGCGCGAGTTCTCTCTGCGTGAGGCCCCTGCGCTTCCTGATGGACTGGAGACGTTCACCAACGGTGGGCGCGCTCATGCGCCCATCGTAGGTACCGAACGGCTGAACTCTCAGACCACTGAACGAAGAAGGAGCGGCGTTCCGGTCGACGCCTGGTGGTTGTCGGTTGTCGGTTGTCGGTTGGGGGTCTGGGGGCGGAGCCCCCAGCTTGGGGTTTGGGGCGGGAGCCCCAAGGGGGCTGCCCGAGCGGAGCGAGGACCTTTCTGTCGGAGACGGGGGCGGGAGGGGGAAAGGTTCGTAGGGTGGCGTTCATGGCGGTTGTGAAGATCAATGTGATCGAGGTTGCCGAGGGCGCCGGGCCGGAGTTGGAGCGGCGGTTCGCCGAGAACATCCACGAGGTGGAGGGGGTTGAGGGGTTCCTCGGGTACGAGTTGCTGCGCCCGACGGACGACGGCCCCTACTACTCGGTGTCCCGCTGGGAGAGCGAGGAGGCCTTCCAGGCGTACGCGGCCGCAGCGTCGGAGAAGGTGCGGACAGGGAACTGGCGCGGCGACACCGCGACCAGCGCGAAGCTGCGGTCGTTCGAGACCGTCGAGTGACGTCCGCGCGCTCGGGCGCCCCCACAAGGGGCTGCCCGAGCGGAGCGAGGTCCTTTGAGAGTCAGGCCTGGGGCGGGCGGGTCATGGAGAGGACGTCGAGGGCGGCGTCCAGTTGGGCCTCGGTGAGGTTGCCGTTCTGCAGGTGGCCGCGTTCGATGACGACCTGGCGGATGGTCTTGCGTTCGGCGAGGGCCTGCTTGGCGACCTTGGCGGCCTCCTCGTAGCCGATGTAGCGGTTCAGCGGGGTCACGATGGATGGGGACGACTCGGCGTACTCGCGGGCGCGCTCGACGTTTGCCTCGATGCCGTCGACCGTGCGGTCGGCGAGGAGGCGGGAGACGTTCGCGAGCAGGCTGATCGACTCCAGGACGTTCCGGGCGAGCATCGGCAGCATGACGTTCAGTTCGAAGGCGCCGGACGCGCCGCCGAACGTGATCGCGGCGTCGTTGCCGATGACCTGGGCGGCGACCTGGGTGACGGCCTCCGGGATCACCGGGTTGACCTTGCCCGGCATGATGGACGACCCGGGCTGCAGGTCCGGCAGGCGGATCTCGGCGAGGCCGGCGCGGGGGCCGGAGCCCATCCAGCGCAGGTCGTTGGCGATCTTGGTGAGGGAGACCGCGATCGTCTTCAGCGCGCCGGACGCCTCGACCAGGCCGTCCCGGGCGCCCTGCGCCTCGAAGTGGTCGCGGGCCTCGGTGAGCGGCAGGCCGGTCGCGCGGGAGATCTCCGCGATCACGCGGGCGGCGAAGCCGGGCGGGGTGTTGATGCCGGTGCCCACGGCCGTCCCGCCCAGGGGCAGCTCGGCCAGGCGCGGCAGGACGGCCTCCAGCCGCTCCGCGCCGAGCCGGACCTGCGCCGCGTACCCGCCGAACTCCTGGCCGAGGGTGACGGGCGTCGCGTCCATCAGGTGGGTGCGGCCCGACTTCACGACCTCGGCGAACTCGGCCTGCTTGCGCGCGAGGGACGCCTCCAGGTGGCGCAGCGCCGGGATCAGGTCGTTGAGCACCGCGCCCGTCGCGGCGATGTGGATGGACGACGGGAACACGTCGTTCGACGACTGCGACGCGTTGACGTGGTCGTTCGGGTGGACGTCCCGTCCGAGGCGCTCGGTGGCGAGGGTCGCGACGACCTCGTTGGTGTTCATGTTGGACGACGTTCCGGAGCCCGTCTGGAACACGTCGATCGGGAACTGGTCGTCCCACTTCCCGGCGGCGACCTCGAGCGCCGCCTCCCGGATCGCCTCGGCCATGTCCTTCTGCAGGACGCCCAGCTCGGCGTTCACCGCCGCGGCGGCGGCCTTGATCTGGCCGAGTGCGGCGATATGCGTGGGTTCGAGGCCGCGTCCCGAGATCGGGAAGTTCTCGACGGCGCGCTGCGTCTGCGCCCGCCACTTCGCCTCGGCCGGGACCCGAACCTCGCCCATGGAATCGTGCTCGATCCGGTAGTCCATGGAAAGCCACCTCCGCTGTGACGCGTCCCCTGTAACCGACGTTAACTCTCGTCGGTTCGCAGCCTCCCGGGCGCCCCGTCCATTCCCGGACGTGATCGACCAGACACCCCGGCCCCCAAGCGGTTGGGGGCCGAGGCCTCAGCCGCCGGTGCCGCCGTCGGTCGCTAAGCGGTCCACGGTGTAGGTGCGGCGTTCGCCGGGACGGCCCGCCGGTTTGTGCTCGCCGTTGACCCAGACGTCGCAGGCGGCCGCGTTGCTCACGACGGCCGTCAGCTTCGGCTGGTTGTACTTGCGGGCGTCGCCCTGGGAGAGCGTCTCGTCCGCGATGACGGTCAGCTTGGAACCGGGCACCGAGACGAAGATCTTGCAGCCGTCCTCGCGCGCGCGCACGAGAAGGGTCGCGGACTCCGCACCCGCCGGGACGTCGGAGGGCGAACCCGCGCCGTTGGACTTGGGCGAGGGCTGGGTGGAGGACGGCCTGGACTTCTCCTTCATCATCCCGAAGATCAGAGCGGCCGCGCCGATGCCGCAGGACGCGACGGTCGCGCTGACCAGCGCGATCACGATCATGAGCCGCAGGCGGGGCGTGGCGGGCGCCGCGCGCCGGGCCGACCGCGGCCCGTTCAGGGCGCGCTCCAGGCGGTCGGTGGCACGGGCGTGGGTGAGCCTGCGCGTGGGGTTCTTCACGAGCAGGCCGTCGATCACCGGGGCCAGCGGCCCGGCGCGCAGCGGCGGCGGCGGGGACTCGTTCGCCAGGGCGCTGAGCGTCGCCATCACGTTCTCGCGCTCGAACGGCGGCTTGCCCTCGACCGCGGCGTACAGGGTCGCGCCGAGGGACCACAGGTCGGAGCGGGGCGTCGCCTTCTCCCCGGCGGCGACCTCGGGCGCGACATAGGCGGGGGAGCCCATGAAGTGACCGGTCTTGGTGAGCTTCACCGAACCCGACGAGAACGCCAGGCCGAAGTCGGTCAGCACCACCCGGTCGCCGTCCAGCAGCACGTTGGACGGCTTGAGGTCGCGGTGCACGATGCCGGCCCGGTGCGCCTCGTCCAGCGCGGTGAGGAGCTGGCGGCCGATGTCCGCCACGCGCTCGGGCGGGAGCGGGCCGTCGCGCTCGATCAGGTCCTCCAGGCTGGGGGACTCGATCAGCTCCATCACGATCCACGGACGGCCCTGCTCGATGACCACGTCGTAGACCTCGACGATCGAGGTCGAGCGCAGTTGTGCCGGGGCGCGCGCCTCGCGCAGCGTCCGGCGGTAGAACACCACCCGGTCGTCCTCGGAGAGGTCCGCGGGCAGCCGCAGTTCCTTGATCGCCACCGCGCGATCGAGGAGGTCGTCGTGGCCTCTCCAGACGGTTCCGTTGGCGCCTTGACCGATTTCCGAGACCAGCCGGTAGCGCGTCGCCAGCACGAGGCGCTCTGACTGAGACATGGCGGAAAAGATACCGGAGTGACCAGGTTCCGAGCGGCTACACCTAGGCACCAACTTGGATTTTCCGCCGAATGTATCCGCTCTGTCACCAAAGGCCCGGCCAGTACCCTCCCGTCCCAGGATCGACCCCGCCCAAACCCGCTGGATCAACCGCGAAAGTCACCTCTCGCCACCCCCGCGACCCACCCCCGCGACCCGCCCGGGGACACGCCGCCCGCGCCCCCCGCAGAGCAGGAAGGTCTCCGTCTCCGAGGGGTCCTCGGAGACGGAGACCTTCCGTCGATCGGTGGGTTTGTCGGCTAACGCCGTCCGATGGTCAGGACGGGGCCGGTGGTGTCGGCGAAGAAGTCCTGGCCCTTGTCGTCGACGACGATGAAGGCGGGGAAGTCCTCGACCTCGATCTTCCAGACGGCCTCCATGCCCAGCTCGGGGTACTCCAGGACCTCGACCTTCTTGATGCAGTCCTGGGCGAGGCGGGCGGCGGGGCCGCCGATGGAGCCGAGGTAGAAGCCGCCGTGCGCGCCGCACGCGTCGGTGACCTGCTGGGACCGGTTGCCCTTGGCGAGCATGACCAGGGAGCCGCCCGCGGCCTGGAACTGCTCGACGTAGGAGTCCATGCGTCCGGCGGTGGTGGGGCCGAACGAGCCGGACGCGTAGCCCTCAGGGGTCTTGGCGGGGCCCGCGTAGTACACGGCGTGGTCGCGTAGGTACTGCGGCATGGGCTCGCCCGCGTCCAGCCGCTCCTTGATCTTGGCGTGCGCGATGTCGCGGGCGACGACGAGCGGGCCGGTCAGCGACAGCCGGGTCTTGACCGGGTACTTGGTCAGCTCGGCGCGGATCTCGTCCATCGGACGGTTCAGGTCGATCCGGACGACGTCGTCCGACAGGTGCTCGTCGGTGGTCTCCGGGAGGTAGCGGGCCGGGTCGGTCTCCAGCTTCTCCAGGAACACGCCCTCGGCGGTGATCTTGCCGAGGACCTGCCGGTCGGCGCTGCACGACACGGCGATCGCGACCGGGCAGGACGCGCCGTGCCGCGGCAGCCGGATCACGCGGACGTCGTGGCAGAAGTACTTGCCGCCGAACTGGGCGCCGATGCCGAGCTTCTGGGTGAGCTCGAACACCTGCTGCTCCAGCTCCACGTCCCGGAAGCCGTTGCCGAGCGGCGAGCCCTCGGTCGGCATCGTGTCCAGGTAGTGCGCGGAGGCGTACTTCGCGGTCTTCATGGCGTACTCGGCGGACGTCCCGCCGACGACGATCGCCAGGTGGTACGGCGGGCACGCGGCGGTGCCGAGCGAGCGGATCTTCTCCTCCAGGAAGGACATCATCCGCTTCGGGTTCAGGACGGCCTTGGTCTCCTGGAACAGGAACGACTTGTTGGCGCTGCCGCCGCCCTTGGCCATGAACAGGAACTTGTAGGCGTCGCCGTCGGTCGCGTACAGCTCGACCTGCGCGGGGAGGTTGTTGCCGGTGTTCTTCTCGTCCCACATGGTGACCGGGGCCATCTGCGAGTAGCGCAGGTTCAGCTTGGTGTACGCGTCGTACACGCCGCGCGAGATGGCCTCCTCGTCCCGCCCGGACGTCAGGACGTGCTGGCCGCGCTTGCCCATGACGATCGCGGTCCCGGTGTCCTGGCACATCGGCAGGACGCCGCCGGACGCGATGCCCGCGTTCTTCAGCAGGTCCAGGGCCACGAACCGGTCGTTGGGGGACGCCTCCGGGTCGTCCAGGATCTTCCGCAGCTGCGCCAGGTGCGTGGGCCGCAGCAGGTGCGCGATGTCCCGCATGGCGGTCTCGGTGAGCAGCCGCAGGGCCTCCGGATCGACCTGGAGGAAGGTCCGCCCGCCGGCCTCGAACGTGGACACGCCGTCCGTGGTCAGCAGCCGGTACTCGGTCTCGTCCGGACCGGTCGGCAGCAGGTCGGTGTAGGAGAACTCAGGCATCGAAGATCCTCAGGAGGTATCCGGGTGGGGCCGCCCTACAGGGTACGACCTGTCACCGAACCCTCCGGCTCGGAGTGCTCCCCGGAGGCCGCCGGCGGCTCCCGGAGCCCGCGTCCACCGGGTCCGCCGGGCTCTGGAAGGGGTCGCAGCGGTCGCGGCGGGCCCGTGGGACGCAGGCCGAGGACGACGCCGACCGCCACCAGCGCGGCCCCGGCGATCTCGGCCGGACGGGGCGTCGCGATGCCGAGGACCATGGTCGTCAGGACGGCGCTCACCGGGATCATCCCGGCGAACAGGCCCGCCCGGTCGGCGCCCATGCGTCCCAGGGCGTCGTACCAGAGCAGGAACGCGGCGCAGGTCACGATCACCGTGAGGTACAGCAGCCCGGCGAGCTCGGCCCCGGTCGGGAGGCGCAGGACGTGCCGTCCGTCCGTGATCAAGCCCGTGACCAGCAGCATCGGGGACGCGAGTGCCGCCGACCACGCCGACGTCCGGATCGGCCCCAGTCGCGGCAGGACGGGCACGGCGAGCAGCGAGAAGCAGATCTCCCCGCCCAGCGCCCCCAGCGACAGCAGCAGCCCTTGGACCGTCCCGCCGCCGAACCCGTTCGCCAGCCCCGCCCCGGCCGTCACCACACACGCCGCCAAGACGGTCATCACGGCGGGCCGCCGCCCGGACAGCAGCGGCCCCACCAGCGCCAGCACGATCGGGACGGTCGCGACGACCGTCCCGATCGTCGCCGGGCTCGTGTCCCGCGTGGCGAAGATGATGCACACGTTGAACGCCGCCAGCCCCGTCGCCGCCAGGGCCACCAGAAACCCGAACTCCCGCACCGACGGAAAACCCCCACCCGCCCGAGCGCCCGGCCGCGCGTCGGGCCGAGCACCTGTCCGAGCGTTGGGCCGAGCGCCCGGCCGCGCGTCCGCCCGAGCGTTGGGCCGAGTGCCCGGCCGAGCGTCCGACCGAGCATTCGCCCGCGCGACCGGCTGGGCGTCCGGTCGAGCGCCTGGCCGTGGGGGTCGTCCGCCTCGCCGGGCTCTGCGGCGGTCGTCCAGGCGGGCGGCGGCGAAGAGCAGGGCGGCGGCGCCCGCGTAGCGGACGGCCTGCCCGCCGAACACGGGGAAGCTCGCGATCGTCGCGGAGACGGCGGTGAGCGACCCGACGAGGGACATCGCGATGGCGGCCTGCGAGATATCGCGGGTGTTGGCCGGAGAGGTCATGACATGGAACGCTAAGAGTGCTTTGGTCCCCGAAACAGGGCCAATCCCCTTACCTTTCCGAGGACCACGCCCTTGACCTCTCCGAGGATCAGCCCCCCGACCTCCCCGTGGATGAGCCTTCCGACCTCCCCGGGGGCGAAGCCGTGACGGACCTGTACCTCAGCCTCGACCGCTCGGCCGGGCACCTCGCGGCGCAACTGGCGGCGGACTGCCGGGACGCGATCAGGACAGGACGCCTCGTGGCGGGCACGCGCCTGCCCTCCAGTCGTGATCTCGCCCGTGACCTGGGGATCTCCCGGGGTGTGGTGGTCACCGCGTACGAGCAGCTGATCGCCGAGGGCTTCCTCGTCGCGCGCCGGGGCGACGGCACCCGCGTCGCTCCCAACGCCCGTCCCGTCTCGAGTCCGGCCCCGACTCCCGCCGAGCCGGACGGGCACCCGCGAGCCAGCCGACCCGACCGTGCGAAGCCCACCACCCTTCAGAACGGGCAGAGAGGGGGAGCCGAGCAGGGCGCACAGACGCGAGCCGGTGGCCCGGACAGGCGAACAAAGATCAACGGGCCAGAGGGTGGCCGGGCGGAGACGGCCGCGCTGAACGGACGGACCGAGGCCGTCGCGCTGAGCGGATGGACCGGGGCGGCCCCGCAGGACGGACGGACCGGGACCGCCGCGCGGGACGGACGGACCGGGACCGCTCCGCGCACGGTGCGGTTCGATCTGACGCCTGGACGGCCCGACCTGTCGGCGTTTCCGCGTTCTCGCTGGTTGACGGCCTATCGGGCGGCGTTGCAGGCCGTCCCGCACCAGGCGTTGACCTATCCCGATCCCGGTGGCGTTCCGGAGCTGCGGGCCGAGCTGGCGGCGTATCTGGGACGGGTCCGGGCCGCGCACGCGGACGCCGCTCAGGTCGTGATCATGAACGGGGTGGCGCTGGGGCTGTCCTCGGCCGTCCGGGCGCTGGTCGCGGCCGGGCGCACGACGCTCGCCCTGGAGGATCCGACCAGCGAGCGCCAGCTCCCGATGCTGCTGGCGACGGGCGCGCGGATCGTCCGGGTGCCCGTCGACGCGGACGGCCTGGACGTCGCGGCGCTCGCCCGGACCGGCGCGGACGCCGCGCTCGTGACCCCCGCGCACCAGTACCCGACCGGCGTCGTCCTCGCCCCCGAGCGCCGCGCGGCCCTGGTGGACTGGGCGCGCGCCGCCGACGCGGTGATCGTCGAGGACGACTACGACGCCGAGTTCCGCTACGACGGCGACCCGGTGGGATGCCTCCAGGGCGTCGCGCCCGAGCGGACCGTCCTGCTCGGCTCGGTCAGCAAGGCGCTCGCTCCCGGGATGCGGCTCGGCTGGGCGGTCGCGCCGTCCTGGATAGCCTCTGAACTGCGCGAACATCGTGAGTTGAGCGACCTTGGCGGGCCCGTCCTGGACCAGTACGCCTTCGCGCGCCTGCTCGCGGACGGCGCGTACGACCGGCACCTGCGGGCCATGCGACGCCGCTACCGGGCCCGGCGGGACGCCCTGGTCGAGGCGCTCCACGAGCACATCCCGGACGCCGTGGTCCGAGGCATCTCCGCGGGCGTCCACCTGTACCTGGAGTTGCCCCTGGGGGCGTCCGAGACCACCGTGGTCGAGGTGGCGGCCGAGTCAGGTGTCCGCGTCTCGGGCGCCAGTGAGATGTGGAGCACGGATCAACGCCGTCCGGCGCTCGTCCTCGGGTACGCGGCCCTCACCGAAACCCGCCTGCACGAGGCCGCACGCATCCTCGGCACCGCCGTGGCCGACGCCCGAACCTGACGGCGCCGGCCCGTCACGCGGGGGTGACGGCGCTCACCGGACGGTTACCGGGGGAGGTCGAGGGTAGGTACGGGGTTCCCGTCATAGGAGGTACAGATGACTCTGGACGAGGCCGCGCGGCAGCTGAAGATGGCCGTCCACGACGCACAGGTGTCGTTCGACCTGATCGGCCTCGGCGACCTCGACCGCGCGCAGGAGAACGCGGTCACCGCCCGCGCGGCGATAGACGCGACGATCACGGCGCTCGACCGGGCCTCGGAGGACATGAGCCCGGACGAGGCGCGCGACGCGGGCGAGAAGGCGATCATGGCCATCGGCAAGGACTGACCCCCGACCACGTCGACCCCACTCCGAACAAGCCCCTCTGATCAGGCCCACCCCGCATAGACCACGTCCGTCGCGCACGGAGCGGGGATCGTGCGCGACGGACACGGGGCGGGCCAAGGCCACCGGACGAGACAAGCGCTCAAGGTGCCAGGCGGAGCAAGTGCCCCAAGCCACCCCGCGCTCAGCCCACCCCGCGCTCAGGCCGCCGGGCGCTCAGCCCACCGGGCGGAGTGAGGACTCGAGCCACCGAGCGCACAGGGTGCCGGGCGGAGCGAGAGCCCCAAACCACCCAGCGCTCAGCCCACCCAGCCCTCAGCCCGCCGGGCGTTCAGGTGCCGGGCGTTCAGGCCACCGGGCGTTCGGACGCCGGGCGGACGAGGCTCAGACCACCGGATGTTCAGACCGCCGGGCGGAGTGAGGGCTCAGGCCACGGGGCGTTCGGCCGCCACGGGAGCGGGCTCGTTCGCGGATCCGGCGGGCTCGAACCCGCGCGCCAGCGCGATGATCACGAGCGTGAGCACGGCGGGCACGATGTAGCTGGTCTGGTAGCTGGACATCGGCTGGACGATCAGCACGATGACCGCGCCGACCACGAACCCGACGTAGTTGAAGATGTTGACGCGCGCGACCGCGATGCCGAGTCCGCTGGCGTCCACCTTGCCGGCCGCCGAGAACGAGATCGGGGCGACCACGCACAGGCCGAGGCCGGTGACGGCGAAGCCCGCGATCGCCATCGGGGCGTTCTGCGCGGCGAAGACCAGGATGAGACCGAGCGCGCCCACGACCGTCCCGGCCCGGACGACCTTGGTCGCGCCGAAGCGGCGGACGCCGAGGTCGGCGACGGCGCGGCTGGCGACCATCATCACCTGGTAGGCGGCGAGGCCGAGCGGCGCGACGGACTTGCTGTGCAGGTCCTTGTCGAAGAACAGCGTGCCGAAGTTCGACAGCATCGAGTCGGCGATGTAGAAGCAGGCCATCGCGATGCCGATGATCAGGACGGGCCGCCACGGGACGAGCTTGGCCGCCGACTTCACCGCCTCCGCGGCGACGTTCGCGGCCTCCTCGGCACGGCGGTACAGGCGCGTCCCGGTGGCCGCGGACACCGCGATCCCGAGGACGGCCGGGATCGCGAACCCGACGGCGAGCGACTTGGTCAGCGAGTGCGGGAAGACGTACTCGTTGGCCGCCCACGCCCAGACCGCGCCGAGCCCTGCCGCCGCGCTCCACAGCGCGTGGAAGCCGGTGAGGATGCTGACCCCGTACGCCCGCTCCGCGCGGACGGCCTGCGCGTTCATCGACGCGTCCACCGCGCCGACGGCCAGGCCGAACAGCCCGATCAGCACGTAGAGCGGGAGGTTGGCGTCCCCGGTGAGGCCGACGCTGAGGACGGTCAGGCAGACGAGCGGCTGCGAGATCCGCAGCACCGGGCCGCTGCCGAACCGTCCCATCAGCGGGGCGGCGATCGCGCTGCCCACACCGGCGATGATCGGGACGCAGAGCACCAGGATGTTGATCTGGTCGTCGGTCATGTGGTGCGCGTCGCGGAGCTGGTTGACCCGTCCGACCAGCGTGGCGAAGCACAGGCCCTGGACGGCGAACGCGGCGTACGCGGCGAGCCGGGCTTGGCGGTCCCGGCCGGTGACGGCCCCTGCCCCTGCCGTGGCGGCTTCCGTTGGCATATCCGCCCCTCCTCAACCGCGAATCCGGGGTCCGGGCGGCCGAAACATGAAAGAGTTTCGCATGAGGGTAGAGAGCCGGACGCACGGCGGTCAACGCCCGCGAACATAGCGAAAAGGTTGCTCTTCGGCCACAGCCCCCCGCACCGGACGAACACCCCCACCCAGCGGGCGGGGCGTCCGGGCCTCGGGGGTGGCGGGGCGGGCGGGATACGCTGGCGGCGTGGACAGCAGCCGCCCGCCCCGCGTGCGTGATCTGCGCGCGTCCGACACCGACCGGGAGCGCGTGGTCGCGGTCCTCGGCGAGGCGCTCGCCGACGGCCGGATCACGATGGAGGAGCACGCCGAGCGCACCTCTCGCGCCTACGCCGCCCGCACCCTGGGCGAGCTGACCGGGATCACGACCGATCTGAGCCCCGAGGAGTCCCAGCCGATCCTGGTGGACGATCGTCCCGTGTCGGTGGTCTTCGGGCGGACGCGCCGCGAGGGCCGGTGGGTCGTCCCGGTGAAGCTGCCGCTGGTCGCGCTGTTCGGCACGGTCGAACTCGACCTGCGCGACGCCGTGCTGCAACGCCGCCACATCGTCCTCGACTCGCTGCTTGTGGCCGGGCGCGTCCGCCTGCTCGTCCCGGACGGCGTGCACGTCACGGTCACCGGACGCACCGCGCTCACCACCCGTGACCTGCGCACCCGTCCCGAACAGGACGGCCCGACCGTCGAGATCAGCGGAACCCTGATCTTCGGCTCCGTGACGGCCCGCGCCCCGAAACGAACCCTCCGCGAACGAGCCCGAGCCCGCCTCCCCCGCCGCCGCTCCTAGGGAAGGCCCGCGCCCAACCGCCGTGGCCGCTCAACACACGCCGCCGCCGCTCCTAGGAACGGCCCGCGCCCGACCGCTGCTCCTAGGAACGGCCCGCGTCCGGCCGCCGCTCCTAAAGGACGGCCCGCGCCCGCCCGGCGCGGCTGCTCGGCATACGCCCGTCTGTCTCGCGCGGTGGTTCTAGAGGACGCCTTCGAGGACGGTTACGGTGATCAGCGGGCGTTCGCGCAGCGCGAGCAGTTCGTTCGCGAGGGACGCGAGGGCCAGCGGGTCGTGCTGGTAGCCCTCGAACCCGGCCGCGAGCAGGGTTCGGGGGACGGCCCCCGCGTTGAGCAGGACGCGCCAGTCCTCTGGCGCCAGCGAGAGGTACTCCAGGTGCTTGAGCCGCTTGATCTCCAGCGGGTCGGCGAGCGTGTGGCGGTCGGCGGTCAGCGTCCGCAGGCGCGGGCAGTCGAAGACCGGTGCGAGGCTGAGCGGCTCACCCTCCCACACGCCGATGCGCAGCACCTCCAGGCCTGGGTTCGCCGCGGCTTCGACGCTCCCCACGCTCGGGTCGTTGAGGTACGCCACCGCCTTGGCCGGGTCGCCGGACACACCTCTGCCGTGGACGATGTCGCCGTACTCGTCGTGGACGATCATGTCGGTGAGTGAGTCGGCGACGAGCATCGCGCCGATGTTCCACTCGTGTTCGATCATGATGATCTGGCCCAGGTGTCCTTTCGGGCCGGGCGTCAGGTCGATGGCGTAGCGGTCGCCGCCGCCGTTGTCGCCGAACGCGATCCAACCCGGCGAGCCGACCAGCCTCTGGACGGCGGACTCCTGGCCCGTCACGACCGCCTCGGCCGCCCCGAACTTCCACCGCGTCGGACGGGACTCGGCGTTCGCGATGTAGAGGGAGTCCAGCGGGAGGAGTTCGCAGCGGACGGCGTCCTCGTACTCGTCCATGGCCTCGTCGTCGCCGTTCAGGTCGTCGAGCCGGGCGCGCGTGACGCGGTAGAGCGCTTTGAGTTCGTCGGGAAGCGGAAGACCGAGCCGGGCCTCGGCGGCGGCGATCTCCTCGTCGGTCGCGCCGATCGCGTTCGGGAGGCGCTCGCGGAGCGTCCGCTCCAGCAGTGCCGCGTCGGCCGTGGGGGCGGGCGTCGCGTCGGGGGACGGTTCGGGGAGGCGGCGCCACGGCTCCGGGACGGCGCCCTCGACGAAGCGGAGGTCGCCGGGCCCGGGGCTCCCGATGGCCTGGTCGGCGGCGGGGCCGGTGTCGATGAGGCGGAGCGTGGTCCGTCCGTCCGGCTCGATGTCGACGACGAACGAGATGCCGTCGAGGTCGCCGAGCGAGTTCCGGAGCAGCTCGACCGCGTCCAACTCCTCCTGCATGTCGTTGATCATTGAGGCCTGGCCGGGGGCGGGCGGCCGACGCGGCACCGGAACGCTCCAGCTGTGCCGGCCGATGTCCCCGGCCGCCCGGCCGCTCTTCCCGGCGCCGATGCCGTCCCGGATGAGCCGCAGCAGAGGTTCCCAGGTCGCGAAGTCTTCGAGGGCGGGCATGGGACGGCCTCCGGGATCAGTGATCATTTGATGGGCTGATTGTGCCCGCCCGTCCCGACATTCCGGACGATCGCCGAGGGCCCCGGCGTCGGTCGGGCAGCGTCCGCGGCGCCGGCCGGGCGGTGACCGACGATTCGCTAGTGCGCTGACCACATACGTTTGCCTGGTTTGTTCATGCGGCTTTGGGGTGTGGGCGTCCCCAGCGTTGCTGGCGTTGGCTGCGGATGCGG
>NZ_JBFAUU010000027.1:0-97795 GCF_040679435.1 Spirillospora sp. NPDC052269 | reverse complement strand
CGGGGTTGTCGTCGGTCGACGGCCAAACCCGGGCCGACTCCCTCCTCCGCCCCCGCGATGCACGCACCTGGCCGCCGCTCGCCACGGGCGCCGACCTTGAGACACACCCTAGCTCCGCGCGTTGAGAGTGCGGCGTCCCGGCGGCCGACGGGACGCCGCACTCGTGTCGACTTCGACCGCACTCAGGTCGACTACAAGTGTCAAACCGGCAATCATGCCCGCGTATTCGGGGTTATCCCGGACGGTTTCCGCCAATTCGTCACGTCCGAGATAGGCATGATCGTCCCTATCCGGGCGACCCCCCGGTCACGGATGCTCGGCAGACCTCCGGCACGTCATCCGGACGCGCCCGCATCCCCCTGGAGGCTCCCAGTGCGGACCCCGCACACGCGCACCCGCCGCGCCGCCCTGATCGGCTCGGCCGCCGCGCTCCTCACCGCCGCCCTCTCCGCCCCCGCCGCGCACGCCGCGGCTCCGTCCCCCGCCCCCTCCCCCTCCGACCGGCAGGCCCGGCTCGCCGACTCGCTCGCGCACACGCTCGGCGACCGCAGCGCCGGATCCTACGTCGACTCGTCCGGCAGGCTCGTCGTCACCGTGTCGGACGCGGCGAGCGCGAACGCCGTGCGTGCGGCGGGCGCGCAGCCGCGCACCGTCGCCCGGTCCGGCGCCGCCCTCACCAAGGCCATGGACACGTTGAAGCGGGACGCGAGCGTCCCCGGAACCGCGTGGGCCGCCGACCCGAAGACCGACCAGGTGCTCCTGTCCGTCGACGGCACCGTCTCCGGAGCGAGGCTCGCGAAGGTGAGGAAGGCCGCCGCCAAGCTCGGCGCGGCCGTCCGGACCGAGCGGGTGCCCGGGGCGTTCCGGCTGTTCACGGCCGGCGGCGACGCGATCTACACCGGGAGCTACCGCTGCTCCCTCGGCTTCAACGTCAAGAAGGGCGGCGCGTACTACTTCCTGACCGCCGGGCACTGCACGAACCTCGGCAGCACCTGGTACTCCAACTCGGCGCACACCTCCGTGCTCGGCACGACGGCGGGCAGCACCTTCCCGGGCCATGACTACGGCATCGTGAAGTACTCGTCCACGCCGTCCGACACGACCGGCGTCGTCGACACCTACTCGGGCAGCCAGAACATCACCTCGGCGGGCACCCCGGCCGTCGGGCAGTCCGTGTCCCGCAGCGGCAGCACCACGCACGTCCACTCCGGGACGGTCACCGCACTCAACCAGACCGTGAACTACGCCGAGGGCACCGTGACCGGCATGATCCGGACGACCGTCTGCGCCGAGGGCGGCGACAGCGGCGGCTCGCTCTACTCGGGCACCACCGCGCTGGGCCTGACCTCGGGCGGCAGCGGCAACTGCACCTCGGGCGGGACGACGTTCTTCCAGCCCGTCACCGCCGCGCTGAGCGCGTTCGGCGCGTCCGTCTACTAGACCCCGTTTCCCGCCCCGATCCCTGTCCCCGGTCGGGGCTCCCCGGCCGGACGGTCCCGCCGTCCGGCCGGGGGCTCCCGGGTTCACGGCCGAGGGGTCAGTGGCCGGACGTGGGGACCTCCAGGCGGCTCAGCACCTCGTGGATCACCGCGTCCCGCTGCTCCTGAAGGTAGAAGTGGCCTCCGGGCAGCACCTTCAGCCTGAAGTCCGCGGACGTGGACCCGCGCCACTGTCCGGCCTGCTCGGCGGACACGTCCTTGTCGCCGTCGCCCACGATCGCGGTGACCGGGACGTCCAGCCGGGGCCCGTCGTCCGGCACGTACGACTCCACGAGCGCGAAGTCGTTGCGGATGTACGGCAGGACGAGTTCGCGCAGCTCGGGGTCCTTCAACGCGTCGATGTCCGAGCCGCCGAGATCCGCCAGCTCAGCCACCACGCTGTCGTCGTCCATCGCGGAGTAGCGGCGCCGCTCGCCCCAGTCGTGCGGAGCGCGCGCCCCGGACGCGAAGAAGTGGGCCACCGGCAGTCCGCGCTCCCGCATGAGCCGCGCGGTCTCGTAGGCGACCACCGACCCCATGCTGTGGCCGAAGAGGATCGCCGGACGGTCCGCGTACTGCGCGATGGAGCCGGCGACGAGCCGCGCGAGCCGCCGCGCGTCCGGGACCAGCGCCTCCCTGATCCGGTCGGCGCGTCCGGGGTACTGGACGGCGTGCACCTCGATCGCGGGCCCGACCGCCTCGGCCCAGTCGCGGTAGAACACCGCCGACCCGCCCGCGTGCGGGAAGCAGAACATGCGCAGCGGCGCCCACGGGCGCGCGACGGTGCACCGGAACCAGGTCATGGCACGAACTCCTCGACTTCCTCGGGGACGGGACGGGCCGCGCGGGGGTCGTGCGGAAGGGGCCAGGGGGCGAGGCGCGGGTCGGGGACGCGTTTGGACGCGGTGGACTCGGCGGCGACGGCGAAGCCGCGGCGCCGGTAGTTGCCGATCGCGTTGGGGTGGTCGAGCGTGCTGGTGCGCAGCCAGACGCGGGCGGCGGGCCCGGCGTGGACGGCCCAGAGGCTGCCGCGCTGCCAGGCGCGGCGCGCGCACTGCTCCACGAGGTAGCCGCCGTAGCGGCGGCCGACGAACGCCGGGGTGAGGCCGACGAGGTGGATCTCGGTGTCGCCGCCGGGCTGCGCCTCGATCTCGAAGTATCCGGCCAGGGTGCCCTCGGCCATGGCGATCCAGGTGGACAGCTCGGGGCGGTCCACCCAGCGCGTCCAGTCGGCGTGCGTCCAGCCGAACCGGTCGGTCCAGCAGACGCGCGCGCCGACCGCCGCGTACAGCGCGCGGCTGACGTCCGGGGAGGGCACCCGCGCGAGGCTGAAGGTCATCTCGACGGAGGGGAGCGGCGCGGGACGCAGGGCGGCGGGGTCGCGCATCTCCATCGTCCATTCGGTGACCGCCGGGAGCTCGACCGGATCGGGCACCGGATCAGCCACCCATGGCCTCCACCAGGCCGTTCGGACGCATGTCGGTCCAGTTCGCCTCGACGTACTCGACGCACGCGGCGCGGGAGTCGGCGGCCTTGGCTACCGTCCAGCCTGCCGGGACCTCGGCGAACGACGGCCAGAGCGAGTACTGCCCCTCGTCGTTGCGCAGCACGAGGAACGTGCCCTCGGGGTCGTCGAACGGGTTGGTCATCGGGCGGTCCTTCCGGCTTGGTGGTTTGTCAATCTAGCGTGTTGTTCGTCCAGCTCCGTGGCCAGCACCGGCCCCATCACGGCGACCGGGGCGGGCTCCATCAGGGCGTGGTGCTCGGCGTCCACCGGGTGCTCGGCGACACGGCCGGTCACGACCGCGCCCCAGTGCTCGACGGGCGCGGGCGCGTCCGCCGGACGCCCCCGGAGCGCGGTGAAGTACAGCAGGTCGCCGCGGTAGGCGCCGGGCTCGTAGGTCTCGGCCTGCCGGATGCCCGCCTGGTAGGCGTGGAAAACTCGGACCAGGTCGTCCTCGTCCAGGGTGGCCAGGACGTCGGCGCGGGCGGCGAGCAGCTCCATGATCTTCGGGAGGTCGGGCACGCCGCCCGGGGCGACCGCCTCGGGGTCCATGCCGATCGCGCCGAGCACCTCGGGCAGGACGTCGCGCCCTGCGGAGTCGAGGTCCTGCCCGTGGTAGGAGTCGATCAGCGTGAGCAGGCCGACCTCCTCGCCCTCGGCCTGGAGCCGGCAGGCCATCTCGTAGGCGATCAGGCCGCCGAGCGACCAGCCCGCGAGGTGGTAGGGGCCGTGCGGCCGGACGGTCCGGATCAGCTCGACGTAGTCGGCGGCGAGCTCGGCGACGCCGGCGGCCGGTTCCGCGCCGGTGAACACGCGCGACTGGAGGCCGTAGACGGGCTGGTCGGCGGGCAGGTGCGCCAGGAACTGCATGTACCCCCAGGCCAGGCCGCCCGCCGGGTGGACGAAGAACAGCGGCGGCTTCGTCCCGTCCTCGCGGACCGGCCTGATCGGGAGGAGCGGTTCGAGGCCGAGGTCGGCGTCGGCCTCGGTGCGCCGGACGAGCCGTTCCACGGTCTGGTGCGTGAACAGGTCGCGCGGCGTCAGCTCGACGCCCGCCTGCCGGGCCCGGCTGACCAGCCGGAGCGCGGTGACGCTGTCGCCGCCGAGGTCGAAGAACGACACGTCCGCGCCGACCTCGTCCACACCGAGGACGTCGGCGAACACCGCGCAGAGGGTCTTCTCCTCGGGGGTCTCGGGGGCGCGTCCGGCGGCGGCCTGGGCGAGGTCCGGGACGGGCAGCGCGCGCCGGTCGAGCTTGCCGGTCGGGCCGAGCGGCAGGGCGTCGAGCGCGACGATCACGGACGGCACCATGTACTCGGGCAGCCTCGCGGCGACCTCCGTCCGCAGGGCCGTCGTGTCGGGGGCCGTTCCGGTCGCGGGGACGACGTAGGCGACCAGCCGTTTCGCGCCGGCGTCTTGGTGGACGAGGACGGCCGCGTGCGCGACGCCGTCCAGCGAGGTCAGCGCGGCCTCGATCTCGCCCAGCTCGATCCGGAAGCCGCGGATCTTCACCTGGAAGTCGACGCGGTCGACGTACTCGAGGACGCCGTCCTCGCGCCGCCGCATCAGGTCCCCGGTGCGGTACATGCGGGCGCCGGGCGGGCCGAACGGGTCGGCGACCCAGCGCTCGGCGGTCAGCGCGGGCCGATGCAGGTAGCCGCGTCCGACGCCGGAACCGGCGATGTACGCCTCGCCGGTGACGCCGGACGGGACGGGACGCAGCGCCTCGTCCAGCACGTACAGCCGCATGCCGCCCATCGGACGGCCCAGGACGGGCGTGGTCTCGGCCGGGTCCGCGAGGGCCGTCCGCATGTCGGCGTGGGTGGCGTAGGTGGTGCTCTCGGTCGGGCCGTAGACGTGGCCGAGGCGGGTGTCCGGGCAGGCGGCGAGGACCTTCCGCATGGCGGCGACCGAGCCGGACTCGCCGCCGGTCAGCACCTCGCTTAGCCCGGCGAACGCCTCGGGACGCTCCTCAGCGACCAGGTTGAACAGGGCGGTCGTGATGAAGAGGCCGGTGACGTCGCCTTCCTTGACGAGGCGTTCGACCTCGGCGGCGTCGAGGCGTCCGGGCGGGGCGATCACGGAGGCGCCGCCCGCGAGCAGCGGAACCCACAGCTCGTAGGTGGACGCGTCGAACGCGTGCGGCGAGTGGACGAGCACGCGGTCGTGCGCGCCGCTCCGCATCGCCGGGTCGGTGGCCAGGTCCACGACGTTCTGGTGGGTGAGCATCGCGCCCTTGGGCAGCCCGGTCGAGCCGGACGTGAACATCACGTAGGCGAGCTGCTCGGGGTGGACGGTCACGTCCGGGTCGGTGTCCGGGCTCGCGGCGAGGTCGTCGTCCTGGTCGATGACGATGATCTCGGCGGCGATGCCCGCATCGGCGACGCGGTGGCGCATGGCCCGGTCGACCAGGAGGACGGGCGCGTCGACCTCCTCGACCGCCCACCGGACGCGTTCCTGCGGGTAGCTGTGGTGGATCGGCGCGTACGCGCCGCCCGCCTTGAGGATGCCGAGGGTCGCGACGACGACGTCCGCCGACCGTTCGAGGAGCATCGCCACGCGTGTCTCGCGCTCGACTCCACGCGCGCGCAGGAGGTGGGCGAGTCGGTTGGCGCGTTTGTTCAGCTCGCCATAGGTGATGCTGCCGTCGGGCGTGCGGAGGGCTTCCCTGTGGGGTTCGGCCTCGGCGAGTGCGGTGAAGCGCGCGGTGATCGTCTCGGGGACGCGTCCGACGGTCTCGCCCTGGCAGCCTTCGGTGAGCCGCCGGCGTTCGTCGTCGGACAGCACGTCGACGCGGGCCAGCGGGACATCCGGCTCGTGCGCGATCGCGTGGAGGACGCGCTCCAGCCGATCCATGATCCGCTCGGCCTGGCCGGTGGTGAACAGGTCGGTGCGGTGGTCGAGCCGCAGCGACAGCCGCTCCCCCGGGACGGCCGCGAGGGCGAGGGGGTAGTGCGACGCGTCGTAGCCGCCGACGCCGTGCAGCGTCAGCCCGCCGAGCTCGGCTCCGGCGGCCTCCGGATCGAACGGGTAGTTCTCCAGGACGGTCATCGTGTCGAAGAGCGTGCCGATCCCGGACAGCCGCTGGATGTCGGTCAGGCCGAGGTGGTGGTGCGGAAGCAGGTCGGCCTGCCGTCCCTGGAGGCTCGTCAGCGCCTGCGCGACCGTGTCCCGCGGGCTCGCCTTCACGCGGACGGGCAGCGTGTTGATGAACAGGCCGATCATCTGCTCCACGCCCGGCAGTTCGGGCGGACGGCCCGACACCGTCGCGCCGAACGTCACGTCGCCGCGTCCGGTGAGCCGTCCGAGCAGGACGCCCCACGCGAGCTGGAGGACGGTGTTGAGCGTGACGTTGTGCGTGCGGGCCCGGTCGGCGAGGGCCCGCGTCAGCCCGGGGTCCAGTTCGCGGCGGACGCGGCCGGGTTCGGCGTCGGCGGGCGGCTCGGGCGCGCCCGGCGCGACGAGCGTCGGCTCGTCGATGCCGGACAAAGCGTCGCGCCAGGCCGTCTCGGCGGCCTCGCGGTCCTGCTTCGCAAGCCAGGCCAGGTGGTTCTTGTACGGGGTGACGCGCGGCAGGCCGCTGTCGTCGCCCCTGGTCAGGTACAGCGTGAACAGCTCGGTCTGCAGGATCGGGGTGGACCAGCCGTCCAGCAGGATGTGGTGGTTGGTGAAGATCAGGCGGTGCCGGTCGTCCGCCATCCGGACGAGGACGAACCGGAGCAGCGGCGGCTTGGCCAGGTCGAACGGCCGCGCGCGCTCGCGGTCCGCGAGGCGCGCCGCCTCGCCCTCGGCGTCCGGGTGGGCGGTGAGGTCGATCTCCTCCCACGGCGTCCGCACCTCGCGGACGATCACCTGGACCGGCGTGCCCTCCTTGCGCTGCCGGAACGCCGCCCGCAGGTTCGCGTGCCGCCGCAGCAGCGCCGCGGCGGCGGCCTTCAGCGCTCCGGCGTCCAGGGCTCCGCGCAGTTCGACCACGGCCTGCGCGGTGTAGACGTCGGCGGACGCGTCGGCGTAGCGGGCGTGGAAGAACAGGCCCTGTTGCAGCGGCGACAGGGGCCAGACGTCCTGGAGCTGCGACGGCTTCTTCGCATCGGTTCGGGGGGCGGGGGTCAATCGAGCTCCCAGTCGGAGACGTCGTCGAATTCGGCGGCCAGCTCGTCGAGCTCGTCCTGGTCGATCTCGACGAGGGACAGGTCGGACGGGGTGAACCCGCCGCCCGCCTCCTCGGTCACGTGGACGACCAGGCCGCGCAGCGCGGCGGTCCAGCGGCCCGCCAGGTCGCGGACGCGGTCCTCCTCGAACAGGCCGCCCGCGTAGGTCCAGGTCGCGGACAGGACCGGCCCGGACGGCAGGTCGCGGGTGTGCGCGTTGACCTCGATCGCGTGGACGAGGCCGAGCGCGTCGTCCTGGCCTCCGGCGAGCGCGGCGTTGTCGTCCGGCCCCGCGGGCGACCAGTCGACGTCGCCGTCCTCGGCCGCGGCCGTGCGTCCGAGGTAGTTGAAGGCGATCTGCGGGGTTCGACGGCTTTCGCCCGAGTCGAGGAGGCCATGGCCGATGCCGTTGTCCGGGATGCGGCGCAGCTGCTCCTTGACCTTCTTCAGGGCGGTCCCCGCCGCCTCGCCGCCGCTCTCGATCTCGCTCCGGGCGACGTCGCCGGCCTCGCCCGCGTCGAGCGCGACGGGGAAGATCGAGGTGAACCAGCCGACCGTCCGGGACAGGTCGACGCCCGGCACGACCTCCTCGCGGCCGTGTCCTTCGAGGTCGACGAGGACGGCCGTGCCCGCGTCGTCGCGCCAGCCCGCGACGGCGACGGCGAGCGCGGTGAGCAGCACGTCGTTCGCGCGGGCGTGGAACGCGGCGGGCACGTCGGTGAGCAGCGGCCCGGTCACGTCCGCGGGCAGCTCGACGGTGAGGTGCCGGGCCGTGCCGAACGTGTCGGTGGCCGGGTCGAGCGCGCGGGACGCCAGCGCCGGGTCCGGCGTGTCCTCGATCTCACGCCAGAGGGACGCCTCGGCGGTGCGCTCGGGGTTCGCGGCCTCGGCGGTGAGCTTCTGCGCCCAGCGCCGGAACGACGTCGGGACGGGTTCGAGGTCGGCTCCCGCCCAGGCCGCGACCAGGTCGGGCAGGACGATGCGCCAGGACACGCCGTCCACGACCAGGTGGTGCGCCGTGACGAGGAGGCGTCCGCGCCGGTCGGGACCGGCGTCGAACCAGACCACTTGAACCATGGCGCCGTCCGCGGGCGCCAGCCTGCGGCGCGCGTTCAGGGACTCCTCGTGCAGGACGTCCTTGAACGCGGCGTCGTCCAGCCCTTCGACGTCCACGCGGCGGACGAGCTGCGACGCGTCCGGCACGCCGGGCTCGGGCACCTCGAAGCGGCCGTCGGCCGTGGCGCGGAGGCGGAGCATGTCGTGGTGGTCCAGGACGCGCCGGAGGGCGTCCGTCAGCCGGTCGACGCCGAGGCCGGGCGGGGTGACGAGGAGCATCCGCTGGCTGTAGTCGCCGGTCGGGCCGTCCAGCCCGCCGAACCAGCGCATGATCGGCGTGGGCGGGACGGGCCCGAGCGCCGCGCCGGGCGCTTCGGCCTCGACGCGCTCGCCCTCGCCGACCGGCTGCGCGACGGCGGCCAGCTCCGCGACGGTCTGGTGTTGGAAGACGTCGCGCGGGGAGATCACGAGCCCTTGCTGGCGGGCGCGGGAGACGAGCTGGATCGCGATGATCGAGTCTCCGCCGAGGTCGAAGAACCCGTCGTCGATCCCGGCCTTCTCCAGGCCGAGGACCTCGGCATAGAGCCCGGTCAGGGTCTCTTCCTCGGGTGTCCGGGGCGCGCGGGAGTCGGCCTTGGCCTGGAAGTCGGGCGCGGGGAGCGCCTTGCGGTCGAGCTTGCCGTTGGAGGTCAGCGGGAGCGCGTCGAGCGTGACGACGGTCGCCGGGACCATGTACGGCGGAAGCGTCGCACTCACGAATCGCCGCAGGTCAGAGGCGTCCAGCTCGGTGCCAGGCGTGGCCGGGACGGCGTAGGCGATCAGCTTCTCGTCCCGGAGGACGACGGCCGCGTCCGCGACGGTCCCGTGCCGGACGAGGGCGCTCTCGACCTCGCCCAACTCGATCCGGAACCCGCGAAGCTGGACCTGCTGGTCGGCGCGGCCGACGTATTCGAGCGTGGCGTCCTTGCGCCAGCGTCCCAGGTCACCCGTGCGGTACATGCGTCCGCCGGGCACGCCGGACGTCCCGTACAGGTCGGCCACGAACCGCTCCGCGGTGAGGCCCGGCCGGTTGAGGTAGCCGCGGGCGAGTCCGGCACCGGCGACGTACAGCTCACCGACCACGCCCGGCGGGACGGGCTGGAGTCGCTCGTCCAGCACATAAACACGCAGGTCAGGGATGCCGACGCCGATGAGGTTGCCGTAGGCGTTGGCGGCGCGGACGCGATCGAGCGCGATGTACGAGACGTGGACGGTCGTCTCGGTGATCCCGTACATGTTGACCAGCGTCGGCGCGTCCTCGGCGTGCCTGCTGTACCAGTCGTCCAAGCGGCCGAGTTCGAGAGCTTCGCCACCGAACACGACGTACCGCAAGGCCAGGTCAGTGCCCGGGTTCTCCTTGTCAGCGGCCATGAGCTGGTAGAACGCCGACGGCGTCTGGTTCAGGACCGTGACCTTCTCCGCCGCCAGCAACTTCAGGAACTCATCCGGCGAACGCGAGGTCAGGTAGGGGACGACAACGAGGCGGCCGCCGTTCAGCAGCGGCCCCCACAGCTCCCACACCGAGAAGTCGAACGCATACGAATGGAACAGCGTCCAGACGTCGTCTGGTCCGAAGGAGAACCAGTCCTGGGTCGCGTGAAGCAGGCTCACAACGTTCTGGTGCGGGATGACGACGCCCTTGGGACGACCGGTCGACCCGGACGTGTAGATCACGTACGCGGGGTTGTCGGGCGAGATCTCGACGCCGAGGTTCTCGGACGAGTAGTCGCCGTCCACGTCGATGCTGGTCAGGGTCAGGATCGGTGCGGCGTCCCAGACCATGTAGGCGGTGCGGTCGGCCGGGTAGTCCGGGTCGATCGGAACGTAGGCGGCGCCCGTCTTCAGTACCGCCAGGACGGCGATCACCATGTCGGCCGAGCGCGGCAGCTCCAGCGCGACGAAGGTCTCCGGGCCCGCTCCTTGCGCGACCAGGTGCCGGGCGAGGCGGTTCGCGGCCGCGTTGACCTCGGTGTACGTCCACGAACGGCCCTCGAACGACACGGCCGCCGCGAACGGATTGATCGCGACCTGCGCCTCGAACAGCGCCGGGATCGTCGTCCGCTCCGCGCACATGCGCCCCGAACAGCACACCCACGGGGTCAGCAGGGCGTCGCGCTCGGAGTCGGCGAGGATGTCCGGGGAGGAGATCGGCTCGTCCGGGGCGTCCGCGACCGCCCGGAGGAACCGCTCGAAGCGGGCGGCGAGACCGGCGGCGGTGTCCGGGTCGAACAGGTCGAGGGCGTACTCCAGCCCGGCCGAGATCCCGGCCGGGGATCCGGAGTCGTCGGCGAGTTCCTGCAGGTAGAGGGAGAGGTCGTACTTGGCGGTGCCGAGCGGGAGGTCCACCGGGCCGCCGGTGAGGCCGTCGAGTTCGAGGGTCGCCTCGGGGTTGTTCTGGAAGGACAGCGCGACCTGGAACAGTGGGTGCCGGGCCATGGAACGCGCCGGGTTCAGCACTTCCACCAGGCGCTCGAACGGGACGTCCTGGTTCGCGTACGCGGCGAGGTCCGCCTCACGCACGCGCGCGATGAGCTCGCGGAAGGACGGGTTGCCGGACGTGTCGGTGCGCAGCACGAGCATGTTGACGAACATGCCGACGAGGTCGTCCAGGGCCTCGTCCGTACGGCCTGCGATCGGAGAGCCGATCGGGACGTCCGTGCCGGCGCCGAGCCTGGTCAGCAGCGCGGCGAACGCGGCCTGCATGACCATGAACAGGCTCGCGCCGGATTCGCGGGCGAGTCCGAGCAGCGCGCCATGCATGGCCGCGTCCAGCTCGAACGTGAACGTGCCACCCCGGTAAGACGACTCAGCCGGACGCGGACGGTCAGTGGGAAGTACCAACTCTTCCGGAAGCCCGTCCAGCGCGGCCTTCCAGAAGGAGACCTGCGAGGCGGCCAGCGAAGACGCGTCGTCCTCGGAGCCGAGGAGCGACCGCTGCCAGAGCGTGTAGTCCGCGTACTGCACGGGCAGCGGAGCCCACAACGGCGCGTCCCCGGAAACCCGCGCCACATACGCGGTCAGGACATCGCGCGCGAGCGGAGCCATCGACCAGCCGTCACCCGCGATGTGGTGCATGACCAGCAGAACCACGTGCTCGTCAGCGGAAAGCCGGAACAGGGCGGCGCGCAGCGGCGGCTCGGCCGACAGGTCGAAACCCTGCCCGACGACGGACGCGAGGGCGAGCGGCAGGGCGTCCGCGCTGGTCTCGGTGACGGAGAGCCGGGGGCGGGCGGCGGACGGGTCCAGGACGAGCTGGCGGGGGGTGCCCGCGATGTCCGGGAAGATCGTCCGCAGCGCCTCGTGCCGGGTCACGACGTCGGCCAGCGCCGCCTCCAGCGCGGACGCGTCGAGCGGGCCGTTCAGCCGGAGCGCGACCGGCATGTTGAACGTCGCGGACGGCCCGTCGAACCGGTTGAGGAACCAGAGCCGCTGCTGCCCGTGCGACAGCGGCAGCACCTCGGGCCGCGGTCCGGCGACCAGCGCCGGACGGGTGACACCGGCCGCCGAGGCGAGCCGCGCCGACAGCCCGGCGACGGTCGGGGCCTCGAACAGCGTCCGGACGGGCAGCTCCACGCCCAGCGCCGTCCGGATCCGGCTGACCAGGCGCGTCGCGGTGAGCGAGTCGCCGCCGAGGTCGAAGAACCCGTCGTCCACGCCGACCCGAGCGACGCCGAGGACCTCGGCGAACAGCCCGCACAGGATCTCCTCCTGAGGCGAGCGCGGCGCGCGTCCAGCGCCGGGGGCCGAGGCGTCGGGCTCGGGCAGGGCGCGCTTGTCGACCTTGCCGTTGACGGTCAGCGGCAGCGCGGGAAGGACGGTCAGGGACGGGACCATGTAGTCCGGCAGGTGCGCGGCGACGTGGCGGCGGAGCGCCGCGGCATCGACGGTCGCGGGCACGACGTACGCGGCCAGGCGCTTGTCACCCGAGGCGTCCTCGCGGACGGCCACGACGGCCTGCCCGACGCCCGCGAACCGGGACAGCACGTTCTCGATCTCGCCGAGTTCCACGCGGAAGCCGCGGATCTTCACCTGGTCGTCGGCGCGGCCGAGGAACGCAAGGGTGCCGTCCGGGTTCCAGCGCGCGAGGTCGCCCGTCCGGTACATGCGTGAGCCCGGCTCGTCCGCGAAGGGGTCGGCGACGAACCGCGCGGTGGTGAGGGCGGGGCGTCCGAGGTAGCCGCGCGCGACCTGGACGCCCGCCAGGTACAGCTCACCGGGGACGCCGACCGGGGTGGGCTGGAGCGCGGTGTCGAGCACGTAGGCGCGGGCGCCGGGGTGCGGGCCGCCGACGGTGGGCCGGGGCGCGTCCGCGACGACCACGCTCATGGTGTCGATCGTCGCCTCGGTCGGGCCGTAGAAGTTCCGGACGGTCACGCCGTCCAGCGCGCGCAGGTCGTCCCACAGCGCGTCGCCGATCGCCTCGCCGCCGATGAGCAGCTGCGACGGCCGGTGCCCGTCCCCGCTGAGCAGCCCGACCTCTCGGAGCGACTGGAAGTGCGACGGGGTCGTGTTGACCAGGTCGATCCGCTGGGACGCGATGTAGGCCGCGAACGCCTCCACGTCGCGCCGGACGTCGTCGCCGATCAGGTGCAGCTCGTGGCCGTGGATCATCCACAGCAGGCCCATCCACGAGGTGTCGAACGAGAAGGACGCGAGGTGCGCGAACCGCAGCCGCCGCCCGGCTCCCGCCTCGGCCTCTGTGGGCTCGAAGAACCGGACGCGGTGCGCGTCGTAGTAGTTCAGCAGGCCCGCGTGCGGGACGACCACGCCCTTGGGCCGTCCCGTCGACCCGGACGTGTAGATGACGTACGCCGCGTTCTCCGGGGACACCGTCCGGACCGGATCGGTCGAGGGCCCGTCCGTGGTGAACGCCTCGTGCGCGCGCGTGAGGGTGAGGGCCGGGGTCGCGTCGTCGAGCATGGACGCGATGCGGTCGTCCGGGTATTCGGGATCGACCGGGACGTAGGCGGCGCCCGCCTTCAGGACGCCGAGGATCGCGACGACGATCTCGGGCGTCCGGGGCAGGACGAGCGCGACGCGGTCCTCCGGGCCGATGCCGCGTGCGGCCAGCTCGTGCGCGAGGCGGTTCGCGCGGCCGTTCAGCTCCGCGTAGGTCAGGGTCTCGTCGCCGCTGACCAGCGCGATCGCATCCGGAGTGCGGGCCGCCCGGGCCTCGAAGAGGTCGACGACCGTGCCCGGACGCGGCGTCACGGCCGTGTCGTTCCAGGCGGCGAAGCGGGCCAGCTCGTCGTCTCCGGCGGGGGTGAGCGCGCCGATCGGACGGTCCGGGTCGTCCGCGAACTGCTCCAGGACGCGCCGGACGCGTCCGAGCAGCGCCTCCGCGACGTCCCGCGTGTAGACGTCGGGGCGGTGGTTCAGCCGCAGCTCCATGCGCTCCGGCCCGGGGGCCGCGACGAACGACAGCGGGAAGTGCGTCGCGTCGTAGGCGTCCGCGCCGGTGATCCGGACGCCGTTCAGCGAGCCGTCCATGCTCGCCGGGTCGAACGGGTAGTTCTCCAGCACCGTCATGGTGTCGAAGAGCGCGCCGCCGTGCCCGGCCGCCCGCTGGATGTCGGTGAGGCCGAGGTGGTGGTGCGGGAGCAGCTCGGTCTGCTCCTCCTGAAGCCGCTCGACGAGGGTGCCGAACGGCTCGTCCTGGCGGAACCGGACGCGGACGGGCAGCGTGTTGATGAACAGGCCGATCATCTGCTCGACGCCCGGCAGGTCCGCCGGACGGCCGGAGACGGTCGCGCCGAACACCACGTCGTCGCGCCCGAGCATCCGGCCGAGGACGATGCCCCACGCGGCCTGCAGGACGGTGTTGAGCGTGGCGTTGTGGCGGCGCGCGACACGCGTCAGCTTCCGCGTGAAGCGCTCCTCCAGCTCGGTGACCGCGCGGCCGGGCGGGACGGGCCGGAGCCCGGCGGCCTCGGGCGCGACGAGGCACGGCTCGTCCAGGCCGGACAGCGCCTTCTGCCAGGCGACCTCGGCGGCGCCGCGGTCCTGTCGCGCGAGCCAGGCCAGGTAGTTCTTGTACGGGGTGACGCGCGGGAGGCCGCTGTCGTCGCCGCCCTGCACGTACAGCAGGAACAGCTCGGTCGCGAGGACGGGCGTGGACCAGCCGTCCAGCAGGATGTGGTGGTTCGTCAAGATCAGCCGGTGCCGTTCCGGGCCACGCCGCACCAGGACGAACCGGAGCAGAGGCGGCTCGGTCAGCGCGAACGGCCGCGTCCGCTCGCGGGCGACGACCGCGTCCGCCTCGGCGTCGTCCGCCGCGTCCACGTCCTCCCACGGCAGGTCGGCCGAGCGCGGGATCACCTGGACGGGCTTGGACAGGTCCTCGTGCCAGAACGCGGCGCGCAGGTTCGCGTGGCGGCGCAGCAGCGCCTCCGCGGAACGGCGCAGCGCGGCGGCGTCGAGCGGGCCGTCCAGGTCCAGGACGAGCTGCGCCGTGTACACGTCGGCCGCGGCGTCGTCGAAGACGGCGTGGAAGAAGAACCCCTGCTGCAGCGGCGACAGCGGCAGGATGTCCTCGAGATCCCCCCGGTTCACTCTCTGTTCCTCCACGCGTCCTGCAGCTTGTCGATCTCGCTCTGGTCCAGGTCCACCAGCAGGTCGGACGTGGTGAACCCGCCCGCCTCGCCGGACGCCGCGTGGGCGACCAGGCCGCGCAGCGCCGCGAACCACGCCGTGGCGAGGCCGCGGACGTCGTCCTCGGCGAGCAGGCCGTCCGGGAACGACCACACGGCGGTCAGCTCCGGCCCGGACGGCAGGTCGCGGGTCACCGCGTTGACCTCCAGGACGTGCGCCATGGGCATGCGCGGGTCCTCCCCGGCGGGCAGCTCCTCGGGCGCGATCTCCCAGTCGCCGTCGCCGCCCGCGCCGACCCGGCCCAGGTAGTTGAAGGCGATCTGCGCGGCCGGGATCTCGGCGAGCTCGCCCCGCGCGTCCGGGTCGCCGCAGTGGCGCAGCAGGCCGTAGCCGAGTCCGCCGCCACCGGGGACCGCGCGGAGCTGCTCCTTCACCTTCTTCAACGCCGTCCCGACGGCCGGCCCGCCGCTCTCGACCTCGGCCCAGTCGGTGGCGCCCGGGTCGAGCCGGACGGGGTGGATCGCGGTGAACCAGCCGGCCGTCCTGGACAGGTCGACGCCCGGCACGACGTCCTCGCGGCCGTGTCCTTCGAGGTCGACGAGCACGCCACCGGCCGTGCGGCCGCCGCGTCCCCTGCGCCAGTGCGCCACGGCGAGGGCGAGCCCGGTCAGCAGGACGTCGTTCACGCGGCCGTGGTAGGCGGCCGGGACGTCGCTGAGCAGCGGCCCGGTCACCTCGGCGGGCAGCGTCAGCCGGACCGAGGCGGCGCGCGCGGCGATGTCGACGCGCGGGTCGAGCGGACGGCCCGCGAGGTCCTGCCTGGGACCGTCCGCGATGTCGAGCCAGTCGTCCAGGTCGCCGGTCACGGTCTTGTCGGACGCGGCGTCCGTCAGCTTCTGCGCCCAGCGCCGGAAGGACGTCGGGACGGGTTCGAGGTCGGCTCCCGCCCAGGCCGCGACCAGGTCGGGCAGGACGATGCGCCAGGTCACGCCGTCCACGACCAGGTGGTGCAGGACGACCAGGAGACGTCCGCGCTCCTCACCCGCGTCCAGCCAGACGATCCGCGCGACCTCGCCGCGCGTCGGGTCGAGCGCGGCGCGGGCCGCGGTCACCTGGTCGGTGACGACCTGCCGGAGCTTGTCGGCGTCCAGGCCCGCGACGTCCACGCGGGACACCAGGCCGTCCGCCGTGACGCTCCCGGCGTCCCGGACGACCGGACGCCACTCGCCGCCGTCCACGTCGAGCGTGAGGCGCAGCATGTCGTGGTGGTCCAGGACCTTCTGGAACGCGCCGGTGAGGCCGTCGAGATCGAGGCCGGGTGGCGTGATCAGCAGCGTGGCCTGGTGGAAGCCGGAGATCAGCGCGGCGTCGCCGCCGACGCGCTCGCGCAGCCATCCGACGATCGGCGTCACCGGGACCGGCCCGGTGCCCGTGCCCGGCTCCTCGATCTCGACGCGCTCGTCCTCGCCGACCGGCTGCGCGACGGCCGCCAGCTCCGCGACGGTCTGGTGTTGGAAGACGTCGCGCGGAGAGACGGCGAGGCCCTGCTGGCGGGCGCGGGAGACGAGTTGGATCGCGATGATCGAGTCTCCGCCGAGATCGAAGAACCCGTCGTCGATACCGACGTGTTCCAGACCGAGGACCTCCGCATACAGCCCGGTCAGGGTCTCTTCCTCGGGTGTCCGGGGTGCGCGGGAATCCGCCTCGGCCCGGAAGTCGGGGTCTGGCAGCGCCTTGCGGTCGAGTTTCCCGTTGACGGTCAGCGGGAGCGCGTCCAGCGTGACGACGGTCGCCGGGACCATGTATGGCGGAAGCGTCACATTCACGAATCGCCGCAGGTCAGAGGCATCCAGCTCGGTGCCAGGCGTGGCCGGGACGGCGTAGGCGATCAGCTTCTCGTCGCGGAGAACGACCGCCGTGTCGGCCACGGTCTCGTGCCGGACGAGAGCGCTCTCGACCTCGCCCAGCTCGATCCGGAACCCGCGAAGTTGAACCTGCTGGTCGCCGCGACCGAGGTATTCGAGGCTTCCGTCGCGCAGCCGGCGGCCGAGGTCGCCCGTCCGGTACATGCGCCCGCCCGGCTCACCTCCGAACGGGTCGGCCACGAACCGCTCGGCGGTCAGGCCGGGCCGGTTCAGGTACCCGCGAGCGAGTCCGGCGCCCGCGACGTACAGCTCACCGACGACACCGGCCGGGACGGGCTGGAGCCGCTCGTCCAGCACATAGACGCGCAGGTCGGGGATGCCGACGCCAATCAGGCTGCCCGGCGCGGACGCCGCATGGGCCCGGTCGAGCGCGATGTAGGAGACGTGGACGGTCGTCTCGGTGATCCCGTACATGTTGACCAGCGTCGGAGCGTCCTCGGCATGACGGCCGTACCAGTCGTCCAGACGACCCAGCTCGAGAGCCTCGCCACCGAAGATGACGTACCGCAGGGCCAGGTCGGTGCCCGGATTCTCCTTGTCGGCGGCCATGAGCTGGTAGAACGCCGACGGCGTCTGGTTCAGGACCGTGACCTTCTCCGCCGCGAGCAGCTTCAAGAACTCATCCGGCGAACGCGAGGTCAGGAACGGAACCACGACGAGACGGCCGCCGTTCAGCAGCGGCCCCCACAACTCCCACACCGAGAAGTCGAACGCGTAGGAGTGGAACAGAGTCCAGACGTCGTCCGGCCCGAAGGAGAACCACTCCTCGGTGCCACGGAGCAAACGGACGACGTTCTGGTGCGGGACGACGACGCCCTTCGGCTGCCCCGTCGACCCGGACGTGTAGATCACGTACGCGGGGTTGTCGGGCGAGATCTCGACGCCGAGGTTCTCGGACGAGTAGTCGCCGTCCACATCGATGTCGGTCAAGGTCAGGGCGGGTGCCGCGTCCTCGGTCACATAGGCGATCCGGTCGGCCGGGTAGTCCGGATCGATCGGGACGTACGCCGCGCCCGTCTTCAGCACGGCCAGGACGGCGATCACCATGTCGGCCGAGCGCGGCAGTTCCAGCGCGACGAAGGTCTCCGGGCCCGCACCCTGCGTGACCAGGTGCCGGGCGAGCCGGTTCGCGGCCGCGTTGACCTCGGCATACGTCCACGAGCGGCCCTCGAAGCTCAGCGCCACGGCCGACGGACGCGCCGCGACCTGCGCCTCGAACAGCGCCGGGATCGTCGTCCGCTCGGTGACCGAAAGCGTGCCGCCCGCCCAGTCGTCCAGGATCGTGCGGCGCTCGGCCTCGTCGAGGACGTCGACCTCGCCGACGCGGGCGTCCGGCGAGGCGAGCAGGGTCGTGAGGAAGCGTTCGAAGCGGGCGGCGAGACCGGCGGCGGTCGCCGGGTCGTAGAGGTCGAGCGCGAACTCCAGCTCGCCGTCCAGACCGGCCGGGGAGCCGTCCGCGCCGGTCTTCTCGGTCAGGACCATGAGCAGGTCGAACCGGGCGACCCCGGCGTTCAGGGGCTCGGGTTCGGCGCTGAAGCCGGGCAGTTCCAGCCGCGCCTCGGGGTTGTTCTGGAAGGTCAGGCCGACCTGGAACAGCGGGTGGCGGCCCAGGTGGCGCGGCGGGTTCAGCACCTCCACGAGCCGCTCGAACGGGACGTCCTGGTTCGCGTACGCGGCGAGGTCGGTCTCGCGGACGCGTCCGACCAGCTCGCGGAACGTCGGGTTCCCGGACGTGTCCGTCCGGAAGACGAGCATGTTGACGAACATGCCGACCAGATCGTCCAGGGCCTCGTCCGTGCGGCCCGCGATCGGGGAGCCGATCGGGACGTCCGTCCCGGCGCCGAGCCTGGTCAGCAGCGCGGCGAACGCGGCCTGCGCGACCATGAACGGGCTCGCGCCGGTCTCGCGGGCCACTGCGAGCAGGGCCTCGTGCGTGGCGGGCGGGAGCGTGAAGCGGGTCGTCCCGCCTCGGTAGGACGCCTCCGCCGGACGCGGACGGTCGGCAGGAAGCGCCAGCTCCTCGGGGAGCCCGTCCAGCGCGGCCTTCCAGTAGGAGATCTGTGAAGCGATCAGCGACGTCGCGTCGTCCTCGGAGCCGAGAAGCTCCTGCGTCCAGAGGGTGTAGTCCGCGTAGTGCACCGGCAGCGGAGCCCACGAGGGCACCTCCCCGGAAACCCGCGCCACATAGGCGGTCAGGACGTCCCGCGCGAGCGGAGCCATCGACCAGCCGTCACCCGCGACGTGGTGCATCAGCAGGAGCATCACGTGCTCGTCGGCGGAAAGCCGGAACAGGGAGGCCCGCAGCGGCTGCTCGGCGGAGATGTCGAAGGCGTGCCCGGCGGCCATGGCCAGCCGCATCGGCAGCTCGGCCTCGCTCGTCTCGACGACCGTCAGCTCTGGCACCGCGTCCTCCGGAGGAAGAACGTGCTGGTACGGGACGCCGTCGACGTCCGGCAGGACGGTCCGGAGCGACTCGTGCCGGGCGACGACGTCGCAGAGCGCGGCGCGCAGCGCGGACTCGTCCAGCACGCCGCGGATCCGCAGCGCGACCGGCAGGTTGTAGGTCGCGGACGGCCCCTCGAACCGGTTGAGGAACCACAACCGCTGCTGCCCGTGGGAAAGCGGCACGACCGCGGGCCGCTCCCGGAGGGCCAGGGCGGGACGGGCGGCCTCGACACCGGCCAGGGCGGCGATCCGCGCGGCGAGCGCCGCGACGGTCGGGGCCTCGAACAGCGCCCGGACGGGCAGCTCGACGTCCAGCGCGCGCCGGACCCGGCTGACGACGCGCATCGCGACCAGCGAGTCGCCGCCGAGGCCGAAGAAGTCGTCGTCGATCCCGGCGCGGTCCACGCCGAGCAGCTCGGCGAAGATCGCGGCGACGGCGGCCTCGCGGTCGTCGCGCGGCGCGCGGTACTCGCGCAGCGGGACGGTCAGCACCGGCTTGGGCAGCGCCTTGGTGTCGACCTTGCCGTTCGGGGTGAGCGGCAGCTCGTCCATGACCACGACGGCGGCCGGCACCATCGCCTCGGGCAGGTGCTCGCGGACGTGCGCGCGCAGCTCCTCCGGGTCGAGGGTCGCGCCGGGCGCGGCCACGACGTACGCGACGAGCTTCTTCACGGGCGCGACGGCCGAGCGGGCCGCGGCGGCGAGCGTCGCGGACGGTCCCTGCGCGGCGAGCGCGGCGAACGTCCCGCGCAGCGCGTCCGCGTCGTCGCCGGACAGGTCGAGCGTCCCGACCGGCGCGTCCGGCGTCTCGGCCAGCGCCCGGACGAGCCCGACGAGCTGCGCCACGAGCCGGTCGGCGAGGGAGCGGTCGAACACGTCCGTCCGGTAGCCGAGCCGGAGCTGGAGTTCGGCGCCCGGGACGGCGTCGAGCGTCAGCGGGTAGTGCGTCGAGTCGAGCAGGTCGGCGCCCGCGAGCCGCGTCCCCGCGCCGATCTCGGCCCCGAGCAGGGACGCGTCGAGCGGGTAGTTCTCGAACACCGTCATGGTGTCGAAGAGCGCGGGCACCCCGGCGAGTCTGTGCAGGTCACCGAGGCGGTGGTGGTGGAACGGGATCAGCTCGGCCTGCTCGCCCTGAAGGCGCGCGAGCAGCCCGGCGGCCGGTTCGGCGGCGTCCAGCCGGACCCGGACGGGCAGCGTGTTGATGAACAGCCCGACCATCCGCTCGACGCCGGGCAGGTCCATGGGACGGCCCGACACCGTCGCGCCGAACACCACGTCGTCGCGTCCGAGCAGGCGGGCGAGCAGCAGGCCCCAGGCGGCCTGCACGACGGTGTTGGCGGTCACGCCGAGGCGACGCGCCGTCGCGCCCACGGCGTCGGACAGCTCGGCGCCGAGCGGGACGCGGATCTTCTCCGGCAGCCCTGGAGGCACGTCCGGCGTTCCGGGCGCGACCAGCGTCCCGCCGGGCAGGTCGGCGAGGGCCCTGCCCCAGGCGGCGTCGGCGTCGGCGCGGCCCTGCCGGGTGAGCCAGCCCAGGTAGTCCTTGTAGTCGGGGGCACGCGGCGGAACCTGGCCGTTGTGGAGGGCGAGCAGCTCGGCGGCCAGGGACGGCATTGACCAGCCGTCCAGGACGATGTGGTGGAAGGTGAGCAGCAGCCGGTACCGGCGCTCACCCACCCTGACCAGCGCGAACCGCAGGAACGGCGGTCGGGTGAGGTCGAACCGGCGGGTCCGCTCGGCGGCCATGAGGCCGGGCAGCGCGTCCTCGTCCGCGAGGACCTCGCGCCACAGCTCGTCGCACGGCGGCGCCCCGAGGACGGCCTGGACCGGCTCCCCGGCCACCGTCTGCGTGAACGCCGTGCGCAGCGAGGGGTGCCGCGCGACCAGCTCGAACGCGGCGTCCCGCAGGGCCGCGACGTCCACGTCGCCGTCGAAGTCGAGGACGAGCTGACCGGTGTAGACGTCGGTCGCGGACGCGTCGAGCAGCGCGTGGAAGTACAGGCCCTGCTGGAGCGGCGCGAGCGGCCAGACGTCGGTGAGGTCCGGGAACGTCCGGTCGAGGTCGGCGACGTCGGCGCGGTCCACGACGACCAGCGGGAAGTCGGACGGGGTGTGCCCGGCGTCCCCGGCGGCGGCCAGGTCGCGGAGCGCGGTGAACCAGGCCCCGGCGAGTTCGCACACGTCGGCCTCGCCGAGCACGCCGTCCGCCCAGGTCCAGGTCACCGACATCGCGCCGAAGGCGGCGGGGACGATGGCGTCGATGGCGAGGGCGTGGCCGAGCGGCGTCGCGTCGTCCGCGCCGCCGGAGACCGCCGACACGCTCCAGTCGCCGTCGCCGGTCTCCATCCGCCCGAGGTAGTTGAAGACGATCTCCGGGACGGGCAGCGCGGCGAGTTCGGCGCCTGCGTCGGCGTCGAGGTGGCGGAGCAGGCCGAAGCCGATGCCGTTGTCCGGGATCGCGCGCAGCCGCTCCTTGGTCTCGCGCAGGTCGGCGGACGCGTCGAGCCGCACCGGGTACTTGCTGGTGAACCAGCCGACCGTGCGGGACAGGTCGACGCCGGGGAACAGGTCCTCGCGGCCGTGCCCCTCCAGGTCGACCAGGACCGGGGAGGCGTCGCCGCGCCAGGCGGCGACGGCGCGGGCGAGGCCGGTGAGCAGCACGTCGGTCGGGCGGCCGTGGATCGCGGCGGGCACGGTCGTCAGCACGGCGCGCGTGGTCGCCGCGTCCAGCTCCACGGTCAGGGAGCGGGCGGTGCCGTGCGTGTCGCGGGCGGGGTCGAGCGGGCGGACGCCGAGCGGGACGTCCGGGCCGCCGAGGATGCCGCGCCACAGCGGCAGCTCGCCGGTGCGGGCGGCGGCCTCGGCGGGGAGGCGGCGCGCCCAGTCGCGGAACGGCGTCCCGGCGGGTTCGAGGTCGGCTCCCGCCCAGGCCGCGACCAGGTCGGGCAGCAGGACGCGCCAGGACACGCCGTCCACGACCAGGTGGTGGACGACGACGAGGAGGCGGCCCGGGGCGTCCCCGGCGTCCAGCCAGACGAGCTGCACGTTCACGCCGGACGCCGGGTCGAGCCGGTCGCGGGCGGCGGTCAGCTCGGCGGCGGCGATCTCGTCGGCGTCGCGGCCCTCGGCGTCCACACGGCGGACGAGGGCGGCGGCGTCCGGCGCCTCGGCCGGGATCTCCAGCGACCCGTCCGCGCCGAGCGTCAGCCGCAGCGCGTCGTGCTCGGCGAGCAGGACGCCGAGCGCCCGTGCGAGCTCGTCCACGCCGAGCCGGGGCGGGGTCCGCAGCAGGATGCTCTGGTGGAACCCGGAGACCGGGCCGCCCAGCTCCCGCAGCCAGTGCACGATCGGCGTCGCCGGAACGTCGCCGACCGGGTCGGCGAACTCCACACCGGACGTGTCGGCGACGGTCGCGACGAGGGCCAGTTCGCTCACGGTCGGCCGCTGGAACACGTCGCGCGGGGTGAACGCGAGCCCGGCGGCGCGGGCCCGCGACACCAGCCGCATCGCGATGATCGAGTCGCCGCCGAGGTCGAAGAACCCGTCGTCCAGGCCGACCCGGTCCACCTCCAGGACCTCGGCGAACAGCGCGGCGAGCATGGTCTCGGCCTCGGTGCGCGGCGCCCGGAACGGGCGGTCGGCCGTGGCCGGGTCGGGCGCGGGCAGCGCGCGCACGTCGAGCTTGCCGCTGCCGGTGAGCGGCAGCGTCGGCACCACCAGGACGGCGGACGGCACCATGTACTCGGGCAGCACGTCCAGCAGGGACCGGCGAAGCTCGGCCGGGTCGGGCCCGGCCCCCTCCCCGGCCTCGGGCACGGCGACGACGTAGCCGACGAGGCGCTTGACGCCGGGCTTGTCCTCACGGGCGACGACGGCGGCGTGCGCGACGTCCGGGTGCCGCGAGAGCGCGGCCTCGACCTCGCCCAGCTCGATCCGGAACCCGCGGATCTTCACCTGCTGGTCGGCGCGGTCCACGTACTCCAGCGTGTGGCCCTGGCCGCGCGCCTCCGCGTCCGGGCCTCCCGCCGGACGGAGCCGGACCAGGTCGCCGGTGCGGTACATGCGCTCGCCGGGCGGCCCGAACGGGCACGGGACGAACGCGGCGGCGGTCAGTCCGGGCCGGTTCAGGTAGCCGCGCGCGACACCCGCCCCCGCCAGGTACAGCTCGCCGGGCACCCCGACCGGGACGGGACGCAGCGCCCGGTCCAGCACGTACACGCGGGTGTCGTCGAGCGCCGAGCCGATCGGGACGGTCAGGTCGTCGGCCGTGACACCGCCGCGCGCCGAGTACAGCGTCGTGTAGGTCGTGACCTCGGTCGGGCCGTAGGCGTTGAGGACGGCCGTGTCCGGGCAGGCGTCGAGGACGCGCGCGACCGCGGCCGCCGACCCGGCCTCGCCGCCGAACTCGACGACGCGCAGCGGCGCGAACACGGCCGGACGCTCGGCCGCGACCAGGTTGAACAGGGACGTCGTCGCGAACGCGTGGGTGAGGCCCGCGTCGTTGACCGCCCGCTCCAGGACCTCGGCGTCGACCATGCCGGGCGGGGCGACGACGACGGTCGCGCCCGCGAGCAGCGGCCGCCAGATCTCCAGCGTGGACGCATCGAAGGCGTGGGCCGAGTGCAGCAGCATCCGGTCGCCGGGCTCGAGCCGGACGCGGGAGTCGGTGACGAAGTCGACCACGGCCCGGTGGCTGATCCCGACGCCCTTGGGCAGGCCGGTGGAACCGGACGTGAAGATCCCGTACGCGAGCTGCTCCGGGTGGACGGACGCGAACGCGGCGGACGGGACGTCCGCGGCCGACTCGTCCGGGGCCGCCTCGTCCGGAACCGGTTCGTCCACGACGAGGAGCGCGACCCCGCCCTGCGGCGCGTCCGCGAGCCAGGGGTTGCGCTCCAGCATCGCGCGGTCGGTGACCAGCACGGACGCGCCGACGTCGCACATCAGCCACGCCACCCGGTCCGCCGGGTAGGAGTGGTGGACGGGCACGTAGTGGCCCCCGGCCTTGAGGATCGCCAGGGACGACACGACGATGTCGGGCGACCGCTCCAGCAGCGTCGCGACCGGCGTCTCGGGGCCGACGCCCAGCGCGGCGAGCCGGTGCGCGAGCCGGCCCGTGCGGGCGTCGAGCTCGGCATAGGTGAGGCGGAGCGCGCCGTCCGAGGTCTCCAGCGCGGGCGCGTCCGGCGTCGCGGCGGCCTGCCTGGCGAACACCTCGGTGACGGTCGCGGCGGGACGCCCGGACTCGGCGCCGTTCCAGCCGGTCAGGACGTCGGCGCGCTCGTCGTCCGACAGCAGCGGCAGGTCGCCGACCTTGGTCGAGGGGTCGGCGGCGGCCAGCGTCCGCAGGAACCGGACGTGCCGCTCGTGGTGCGCGGCGATCTCCTCGGCGGAGTACAGCGCGGGGTGGCCGTCCAGGTCGACGCGGGTGCCGCGGCCGTCCAGCCCGTCGTAGATGTTGAACGCCAGGTCCTCGGTGAGGCCGAGCGCGAGGGCGTGCGCGGTCGCGCGGCTGCCTCCGAAGTCCGCGCTGTAGTCGAACGGCATGATGTTGACGATCGCGCCGTACAGCCGCCGCCCGTCGGCGAGCAGCCCCAGGTCGCGGCGCAGGTCCTCGACGCGGTAGCGCTGGTGCCGCAGCGCGCGGGCGGTCGCCCGGGACACCGTCCGGGTCAGCGCCTCGATGGTCATGCCGGGGTCGACGGTGACCCGCAGCGGGACGATGTTGGACATCATCGTCGGGGTCTCACGGGCCAGCTCGGTGGTGCGGCCGGTGACGGCGAGGCCGAGCACGACCTCCTCGTCGCCGGTGACGCGCGCCATGTAGGCGGCGGTCGCGGCGATCGCCATGCCGGGCGTGGCGGTGCGCAGCCGGCGCGCGGAGACGGCCAGCCCGGCGCTCTCGGCGGCGGCCATCGTGGTCGAGGAGCGCACGAAGTCCATGGTCGGCGGCACGGTCCGCGTGGCGAACGTGACGACCTCGGGGAGGTCGGCGAACCGCTCGGTCCAGTAGGCGCGGTCCTTCGCGAACCGCTCGGAGGAGCGGTAGGCGGCCTCCTCGGCGAGCAGCGCCCGGAAGTCGCCGTGCTCCTGCGGCTCGTACTCGCCGCCCGCGGCGAGCCGGGTGTAGAGCTCGGCCACGCCCGCGTTGAACATCGCTCCGGCGAAACCGTCCAGCACGATGTGGTGCGCGCGCAGGTACCAGCGGTGCAGTTCGGGGCCGAGGCGCAGGACCCGCAGCGTGTAGAGGCGGTCGCCGTACAGGTCCATGGGGGTGGCCATGTCGGCGCGGATCCAGACGTCGGCGGCGCCCTGCGGATCGGGTTCGGCCGAGAAGTCGAGCAGGGGGATGTGCGCGTCCGGGACGGCGCCGAGACCCTGGAAGGGCACCCCGTCGCGCTCGACGATCCGGATCTGGAGGCTCGGCACCTCGTGGTTGGCGATCGTCGCGATGCGGTCGAACAGCTCCGGCCGGAGCGGCCCCTCGATCTCGATGTACTGCGCGATGCAGATCGGCACCTCGGGATAGAGCTGCTGGGCGTACCAGACGCTCTGCTGGGCGGCCGAAAGAGGGACGAACTCGGAGGGCGACATCAAGTGGAACTTTCCCGGTCGAAGGGGGTCGGCGCTCCCCGGTCGGCAGGGACGCACGCCCATGCCGGGAAGCCACGCGAAAATGCGAAAAGCGATGAACACGAAAACCGTCGGGTTGCGCTCATCCCCTTTCTTCGAGCCCTTCGCAAGGTCTCGCCCGGCCGCGCGCCCGGCCGTTGCGGGACACGCACGCCACCGGGGGTTCCCGGCCGCGTTTCGGACGGGAGCGCCGCTGCTTTCGCCCGGTGCCGAGGTTCCCTCGACCCGCACCTCTACTCAGGAGTAGCAGGGGCTCAGTTAACCAGCCCGTCACATGCCCCGCAATCCCCCCGAAAGTAGAACTTGACCTCTGAAATCACTCACGGAAGTGACAAATCGCGACGCCTGAACGTTCGCTGCGTGAACACGGACATGCAGGATGTGACGATCTGTCGCCACCGAAACCTGCCAACCCCGCTACCCTGCGTGATCGAACTCGTGCACCACGACGGCCGCCGCGCCGACCCCCGGATGCCGCTGCAGGACCGCCTCGATCTCGCCCAGCTCCATCCGCACCCCGGCGATCTTGACCTGCCGGTCGACCCGGCCGAGGTACTGCAGGACGGGCCGGTCCTCGCCGCCCGCGCCGGCGGGCAGCAGCCGGACGGCGTCCCCGGTCCGGTAGAGGCGCCCGGTGGGCGAGTTCTCGAACGGGTCCCGGAAGAACGCGGCACGGGTGCGGTCGGGGTCGCCGAGGTAGCCGCGCCCGACGCAGATCCCGCCGACGAACAGCTCCCCCACCTCGTCCACGTCGCACGCCGCCCACGCGCCGTCCTCGGTGGCGCGCAGCACGTACAGCCGCGAGTTCACGATCGGCGACCCGATCGGCAGCCGGAGAAGTTCCAGGTCAGGGGCCGTGACGGAGTGGTGGGTGACGTCGTCGGAGCACTCGGTCGGGCCGTAGGCGTTGAGCAGCCCGGCGTGCGGCATCGCCTCCAGCCAGCGCCGGGACAGCTCGGCGGGCAGCTCCTCGCCGGTCGCGATCATCCAGCGCAGCCCGCCGAGCGAGCCCGCGGGCGCGTCGGGCAGGTCGTCCAGCAGGTGCCGGACCATGGTCGGGACGAGCTCGACGACCGTGATGCCCCGGTCGTCCACGGCGCGGGCGAAGGCGACCTGGTCGTGCGCCACCGCGTCCGGGACGATCTCGACCCGGCCGCCGAGCAGCAGCGGGCAGACCATCTGCCAGACCGAGATGTCGAAGCCGAGCGGCGAGGTCATCGCGAGCACGTCGTCCCCGGTCATGCCCAGGTCGACGATCTTGGCCCAGAGGTGGTTGACCATCCCCCGGTGCTCCACGACCGCCCCCTTGGGACGGCCCGTGGACCCCGAGGTGAACAGCACGTACCGGGGCTGGTCGAGCGACTCCAGCCGGGCCTCGCCCTGCCACGGCTCGCACCCCCGGGCCTCGCTCGCCGGGACGATGCGGCAGCCCGCGGCCTCGGCGCCCTCGCGCAGCGCGGCGGGTGTCTCGTCCTCCACGGTGATCAGCAGTGTCGCGCCCGCCTGGTCCAGGACGTCCCGGACGCGTCCGGCCGGCCAGCTCCCGTCGGCGGGCACGTACAGCGCTCCGACCAGCTCCAATGCCAGGAACGCGGCCAGCACCTCGATGCTCCGCTCACCGCCGACGCCGACGACCGTGCCGGGCTCGACGCCCTCGCGCTCCAGCAGGGAGGCGAACCGCCGCGCCTCGACGGCCAGCTCGGCGTAGCTGAGCTCCCGGCGCCCGTCGGCCACCGCCGGACGGTCACCCTCCGCGGCGAACCGCTCGACCCGGGCGATCACCGGGGCGTCGATGTCGAGGCCCCGGTCGCGGACCATGCCGTGCCGCGCGGCCAGCGCGCGGGCGCGCGCGATCTCCCCGGACGGGACGTCCAGCACCGGCAGCGCCTCGACCGGCAGCAGGCGCTCGTGGACCGGCGGTCCAGCGTTCATCGTCACCCTCCGTGGTGTGGCGGCGCTCACCCGTCATCACCGGATAATCCGCCTGTTCGGATCCGGTTCGCAGCGCGGGAGAAGCTTATGTCCGACCCCGGCCAGTCCTGCCGGGTTTCTGTTGCATATACACACTACCGGCCGGTAAGCCGGGGGTTGCGGCAGAACATGCAGCTAGGTACCGTGATGCTCCGCCGACGGTTCGACCCGATGATCGCGGCACAGTTCGGAGCAGCTGGAGAACGGCCGGAAATTGCGTTCGAGCCATTCGTACAACGGATCGGCGAAGGGCCTTCCCAACCCTTTCGCCATGGTGTCCTCCCCGCTTCCTCCGGCCAACGAGATCGGTTTTCTCCCCAGGGTGGCAGCGTGCCCATCATCACCTCGCCGCAGGACTTCAACGTCGAGGACCTCTACGTGGACCTCGGTCCCGTGCTCGACGTCCCGCTGTTCCTCAAGTGCGAGGGGTTCAACTTCGCCGGCTCGGTGAAGCTCAAGGCCGCCGCCGCGATGGTGGAGGCGGCCGAGCGGGACGGCCTGCTGCGCCCCGGCTCCACGATCGTCGAGTCGTCCTCGGGCAACCTCGGCGTCGCGCTCAGCGTCATCGCCGCCGACCGCGGCTACCGCTTCCTGTGCGTCACCGACCCGCGCTGCAACCCCGCCTCCGTGCGGATGATGCGCGCCCTCGGCGCCGAGGTCCTGGTCATCGACGACCAGGACGCCAACGGCGGCTACCTCGCCAGCCGCATCGCGCACGTCCGGCGGCTCTGCGCCGAATGCCCCGACCACATCTGGCTGAACCAGTACGCCAACCGCGACAACTGGCTCGCCCACTACAACGGCACCGCCCCCGCGATCGACCGCCGCTTCCCGGACCTGGATGTCCTGTTCGTCGGAGCGGGCACCACCGGGACCCTCATGGGCTGCGCCCGCTACTTCCGCGAACGCGGCCGCCCCGTCACGATCGTCGCGATCGACGCGGTCGGCTCGGTCACCTTCGGCGGCGTCCCCGAACGCCGCATGGTCCCCGGCCTCGGCACCAGCGCCCGCCCGGCCCTGGTGGACGAGTCGTACGTCGACGACGTCGTGCACGTCCCCGAGACCGACACGATCCGGACCGTCCACCGGCTGTCCTCGCGCGGCTTCCTGTTCGGCGGCTCCACCGGGACGGTCGTCTCCGGCGCCGCCCGCTGGCTCGCCGCCCGGCATCCCTCCGGGGGCCGGCGCCCGGTCGCCGTCGCCATCGCCCCCGACCTCGGCGAGCGCTACCTCGACTCGATCTACGAGGAGGGCTGGCTCGCCGAGCACTTCCCCGACCTGCCCGCCGCCCCCGGGGCGGTGCGGGACGTCGACGTCCTCGGCGTCCGCCCCTGACCCCCGATTCGCGAAACCCTCGCACGAGACCGCAGATTCGCACGAAACCGCAGAGGAGCTCCCCCTGATGTCCCAGACCCCGTCCTTCGCCGTGATCTCCGGCGCGCAGGTGCACGACGCCGTGCACGGCCGCGAACCCGAGGTCACCGCCATGGTCGAGGCGGCCTACCGGCTGCACGGCGAGGGCGCGACGGTCAACCCGGACTCCTACTTCCTGCGCTTCCCGGACCAGCCCGCCAACCGCATCATCGCCCTGCCCGCGTCGGTGAAGGGCGAGGTGAACGCGCACGGCATCAAGTGGATCTCGTCGTTCCCGGGGAACGTCGAGAACGGCGTCCCGCGCGCCTCGGCCGTGCTGATCCTGAACGACACCGCGACCGGATACCCGTTCGCGTGCCTGGAGTCGTCCATCATCAGCGCGGCCCGCACCGCCGCGTCCGCCGCGCTCGCCGCCGCCCGGATCGCCGACGCCCGGGGCGTCCGCCCGCGTCGGGTCGGGTTCTTCGGCGTCGGCCTGATCGCCCGGTACATCCACACCTACCTGGCCGCGAACGGCTTCGCGTTCGACGAGCTGGGCGTCTTCGACCTGAAGCCGGAGCACGCCAAGGGCTTCAAGGAGTACCTGGGACGCACCGAGACCGGCGAGATCACCGTCCACGGATCGGCGGAGGACCTGGTCACCTCGTCCGACCTGATCGTCTTCGCGACGGTCGCGGGCGAGCCGCACGTCCACGACCCGGCCTGGTTCGCGCACAACCCGCTCGTGCTGCACGTGTCGCTGCGCGACCTGTCCCCCGAGATCATCCTCGCGTCCTGCAACGTGGTCGACGACGTCGAGCACTGCATGAAGGCCAACACGTCCCCCCACCTGGCCGAACAGCGGGTCGGACACCGCGACTTCGTGGCGGGCGACCTGTACGACGTGCTCGTCGGGAAGGTCGTCCCGCCCGCGGACAGGCCCGTCGTCTTCTCCCCGTTCGGCCTCGGCGTCCTCGACCTGGCCGTCGCCCGCCACGTGTACGACCACGTCACGGCGTCCGGCGAGCTCCAGGAGGTCCCGGGCTTCTTCCACGAAATGCGGCGCTACGGCTGACCTTCTGGTCAGATTCCGGTCATCCTGCCCGGACACGGCCCGCTCCCCGGGTTAGACCTGGGACGTGGTCGGGCAGGAGGAGCGCGTGAGGAACAAGGCAGCCGCCCTTCTCTTCGCGACGCTGACTCTCGCCGCTCCCCCCCGCCTCCGCCACCGACGCCTCCGGCGCCTCGCCCCAGCCCGGTCCTGAGGCCGACTCGATGCGTGCCGAGCTCGTGACGTCCGGGGCGATCTGCCCGACCGTCCTGCTGGACAGCCACGGATACCCGGTCGCCTACTGCGCCGACCACGCCACCCGGCACGGCGAACTACGGCTGCTCGACCCGAGCGGCCTGACCGTCCTCGCGTCGATGCGCCTCCCTCCGAGCGACCGCCCCGACGACTCCCCCATGTACCTGGACGCCCAGGACCGCGCGGTCCTGGGCGACGGCGCCGACCACATCCTGCGAGTCACGCACACGCAGTCCCCATCAGGATTCTGGACGTTCCGGACGACGGACGACTGGGACGTCAGCCGCGCGGTGGCCACTCCTGATCACATCGAGAGCGTGGCCCCGGGATTCGACGGCCGCGTCTGGTTCTCGTCGGCGAACGGGACGGTCGGGACGCTCACGTCCGGCGTCGTCCATGTCCTGGCGCTGCCGAAGGGCGAGCGGGTCGCCAACGCGATCTCGTCGGCCCGAGTCGGGGTGGCCGTCCCGTCCGACCATGCGCTGTACGTCATGCGCGCCAAGCCGGACGGAACGCCGGTCGTCACGGCCCGGCTCCCGTACGACCGAGGTCCGGGCCGGCAGCCCGGCCGCCTGAGCTGGGGAACGGGAACGCCGCCGTCCTTCTTCGGACACCAAGACGACGTCTCCGGACGAGGAGGCGGTCGCTACCTGGCCATCGCCGACAACGCCGTCCCGCGCGAGCACCTGCTGGTCTACCGGCTGGACCGGAGGTCCGGCCACGCCCGGCAGGTCTGCCGCGTCCCGCTCTTCGCCGCCGGGCGCAGCGCGGCCGAGGACGCCCCGATCACCGTCGGACGCAGCGTGATCATCTCCAACACGTACGGCTACGACTACACGAGCGGCGATCCGCCGGCCGCGCTGCCCGGCGGCCTGACCCGCGTCGACGTCCGGCACCACGGCAAGGGCTGCAAGGTCGCGTGGACGAACCCCGTCCCGTCCGCCGCCGTGCCGACCCTGTCCGCGCGGGACGGCCACGTCTACACCGTCCAGCGCACGATGGACGGGCTCACGTCGTCGTTCGCGCTGACGGCCGTCGACGCGTCCACCGGGAAGACCGTCCGCATCACCCCACTGGGCTCGGGCGTGGCGTACGAGACCTTCCAGCTGGCCGGGGCGAGCAACCCGTCCGGCGTCCTGTACCAACCGACCGTCAGCGGCATCCTGCGCATCTCACCCCGGCGAAAGGCCGAACGCCGCCCCCTCGCCAACGCGACGCTCGATCGGATCGCTCAAGGCCCTGGGAGGGCGGGGTAGGAGACACCACTCGGACGCACTCCGAGTCGCATCACGCTCCTCCAGTGTGGGATGCCTACCCACAACGCCAGAAAGCAGGCATGGCCAGAGCACGCTGACCTGGGCGTTCAGGCAGTGTGGCGGCGGAGTGAGTGAGCGGCCCGGACGGCCCGCGAGCCGGGGGCCCGCGCGGAGGGCGCGGCGTTCAAACCGTTACTCGGGACACACGTGGCGCGTGTCGCGTCCTGGGGCGGCAGCGAATTGCCCGACGGTTTAACTGAACGTGATTCTAGAGATACAGAGAGTTGTTGTCGCCGTCCCGGGAGGTACCCACCATGCAGGAAACCGCAGCGGAGAGCCCGACTTCGCCGTTCACGATGACGCCGTACACGGAGAACTGCGCGCGGCTGTGCGAGAAGGCCGAGCACGTCCTCGTCGGGGTGAGCCCCGGCAACGGCTACTTCAACCGTGAGCGGCTGTCGGCGCTGCTGCGCTGGGCCGGCGCCACGTTCGCCAGGGTCGACGCGATCGTCCCCGACGCGTCGCTGGTGCACACCTACCAGGCCCTCGGCCAGTCCCCCGAGAAGGCGTGGAGCAACGCCAGGTACAAGTCCGGGAAGACCTTCCGGCGCATCTCCCGCGCCTGGGACGAGATCGGGGTCCCGCGGAGCGAGCAGCGCATCCACCTGCTGTCGGACTTCGTCGACCAGCCCGTCTACGCCGGCCTGCGCGCCCAGGTCGACCGCGCGGTCGACGCCGACCCCGCCCTGCGGGAGGTGTTCCTGCAGGCCAGCCGGAAGGTCCTGAAGGTCTACCTGAAGGAGCGGGAGCCCACCTTCGAGCAGATCGACGAGGGCAAGAACTACCTGGTCGCCGAGATGCCGTTCTGCCTCGACACCCCCACGCTCATGGGCGTCTCCTCCTCGGTGGCCGTCTACCACCAGCAGCTCCCCATGGCCGAGGTGATGTTCGACTCGCCGCACCTGGACGTCTCGTCCCGGCAGGGGCACGCCGTCGCCCGCCCGCCCGCCGACGGACCGGGCGCCGGGATCGACGGCGCGGACGACGAGGCGGCCGGTCATGTCGGTGTCTGAGAGCACGGCGTCCGAAGGCGCGCTCCCCTTCCCGTTCGGCGACTGGGGCTTCGAGGTCGCCCCCCGGTACTCCGAGGTGCGCGAGGACCCCGCGCCCGCCCGCCGGGTGACCACCGTGAACGGGGATCCGGCCTGGCTGGTCACCCGCTACGACCTGGCCCGGCGGCTCCTCGGCGATCCGCGGCTGAGCCTGACCGCGGCCCTGGAACCGGACGCGCCGCGCCAGGAGCCGGTGCCGTTGCGGGCGTCCGAGGGCACGGGCGACATCGTCACCACGCTCAAGGCGGCCGGCCTGCACCGGATGGTCGCCGACGTGCTCGGAGCGCGCACGGTGCGGCTCCTCCAGGAGTGGACGAACGAGCAGGCCGTGCTCCTGCTCGACGAACTCGTCCGGAACGGCGCGCCCGCCGACCTCTGGGACGGCCTGGCCCGGCGGCTGCCCTCCGCGGTCGTCGGCCGGGCGCTCATCGGCGAGCTGGACGCGGACGACCTGGCGCGGCTCAACGCGTGGGCCGACGTCATCCTGTCGTGGGGGCCCGAGCTCAGCCCGTACAGCAACGCGGACATGTCCGCGGCCCAGGAGGAGACCTACCAGTTCTTCCTGGGCCGCCTCCCCGAGCTCACCGCGGCCCCCGGCGACCACCTGGTCAAGCAGGTCGCCGCCGGGGGCGCGCTCGACCCGCGCGACCTCGCGATCCTCGCCGTCTCGATGTTCCTGGCCGGGTACCGGACGTCGTCCAGCTTCCTCGGGAGCGCCCTGGTCACGCTGCTCCGCCACCCAGGCGTCCTGCGGGCCGTCCGGGACGACCCGGAGCTCGTCCCGCAGACCGTCGAGGAACTGCTCCGCTTCACCCCGATGGCCACCGGCGGGGCCAAGCGCCTCGCCACGGAGGACATCGACCTGGACGGCCTGGCGATCAAGGCGGGAGAACTCGTCCTGGTCTCGCTGGAGGCGGCCAACCACGACCCGGGCGCCTTCACCGAGCCCGACGCCTTCACCCCCGGCCGCGACACCCCCGGGCACCTCGGGTTCGGGCACGGCACCCACTTCTGTCCCGGCAACCGCCTCGCCCGGATGCAGCTCGAGGCGGCGGTCGGCGCCCTGGCCGCCCGCTCTCCCGCGCTGCGCCTCGCCGTCCCCGCCCAGGACCTGCGCTGGACTGAGGGAGCCGCGTTCCGCATGCCCCGCGCGATCCCCGTGACCTGGTGACCAAGTGACCGGGTGACCAAGAGAGACCTGAACGTCCCGTAGAAGGAGCACGCATGCCGGCAGTCCGCACAGCCCTGATCATCGGAGGAGGGATCGCAGGCCCGGCGGCCGCCGTCGCGCTGCGGCGCGCAGGCGTCGAATCCGTGGTGTACGAGGCGCGCACCGACAGGGGACCGCGCGCGGACTCCGCTCCGCGCGCGGACACCCTGATCAGCCTGTGGCCCAACGGCGTGAACGCGCTGGACGTCATCGGCGCGGCCGGTGCCGTGCGCCGGTCCGGATGGCCGGCCGGCCGGCTGGCCGCGTTCGACAACCGCGGCCGCCTGGTCGGAACCTGTCCTCTGCCCTCCGCCTCGTCCACCGTGAACGTCCGGCGGACGGACCTGTTCCGCGCCCTGGCCGATCTGGCCCGCGCCGAGGGCGTCCCGATCCGCCACGGCAAACACCTGGTCGCCGCCGAGCAGACACCGGACGGAGTCGTCGCGACGTTCGCCGACGGCAGCACCGCCACGGGCGACATCCTCGTCGGCGCGGACGGCGTCCACTCCACGGCACGCGTCCTGATCGACCCCGAGGCCCCGGTCCCCCGGTACCTGCCGCAGCTCGAGCTCAGCGGTGTGGCGGACATGAGCGTCCCCGAGAACACCGAAGCCCTCTGCGGCGTCCTGGGCAGGCGGGGATCGCTCGCCTTCTGGCCCCGTCCCGACCACCGCACGGAATGGTTCGCGCGACTGCCGCTGGACCGCGCCCTTCCCGCCGGCCGGGCCCTGGGGCGGTCCGCCGCCGAATGCCTCGAGCAGGCCCGGCGCTTCTACGCGGATGATCCGTTCAGCCATCGCATGCTCACCCGCACCGACCCCGACCAGGTCTCGGTCATCGGATCGACCGTCATGCTGCCTTCGCTCCCCGTCTGGCATCGAGGACGCATGGTGCTGGTCGGGGACGCCGCCCACGCTCCGTCCTCCGCCTCGGGCCAAGGGGGCGCGCTCGCCCTGGAAAGCGCCATCGAACTGGCTCGCTGCCTGCGTGACCTGCCTACGCTCGACGTCGCCTTCCGCGCCTACCAGCGCCTGCGCCGTCCCCACGTGGAGACGATCGCGGCCCAGGCCCTGCGCGCTCAGCGGGAGCGGGGAACCAGACGGATCCCGAACGCGCTGCTCCGGCTCGTCTGGCCCATCGCAACCAGAACCTTCGCCGCCCCGGCGAAGACCATGAACCACGCGTTCCACCACCGGATCGACTGGCACGCCGCGGTCCCGGCCGCCCTCGCCGAGAACAGCGAAAGGCACCCTGAGGCTCAGGCCCCAGGGTGCCGCTGTGTTGTCCGTTGAGGTGTTCCGTCACCGCTTCGTGGCGGAAGCCGGCTAGTGCTTGCGGGCGCGGTAGACGGCGGTGGAGGTGCCGAGGATCAGGACGGCGCCCAGCCAGAGGACGCCCCGGAGGGCGAGGTGGTCGACGACCAGGCCGCCGAAGAGGGCGCCCAGGGCGATGGCCAGGTTGAAGAGGCTGGTGTTGAGGGCGGTCGCGGCCTCGGCCGCGTCGGGGGCGGAGCGGAGGATCCAGGTCTGGACGCTGACCGGGATGCCGCCGAACGCCAGGCCCCAGAGGACGAGGAGGACGACGCCGCCGACGGGGTTCGCGCCGATCAGCGGGAACAGGGCGAGGACGGCGGCGAGGGTCAGGCTGAGGGTGATGATCGTCCGGCGGATGTCGCGGGAGAGCATCATGCCGGCGAGGAAGTTGCCCGCGATGCCGGCGGCGCCGAAGAGCAGGAGCAGCCCGCCGACCGAGTTCTTGGGGAGCCCGGCCACCTCGCGCAGCAGCGGGTTGACGAAGGTGAAGGCGGCGAAGTTGCCGCTGACCAGGAAGAACGTGGCCAGGATGCCGGTCCGGACGGCCGGGACGCGCAGTTGCTCGCCGAGGGCGCGCAGGCGGACGGGGGCGTCGGCCGGAAGGGACGGCAGGAGGGCGACCAGGGCCCCGACGATCAGCAGGCCGAGCACGGCGACCGCGACGAACGCGATGCGCCAGTCGGTGAGGCTGCCGATCAATGTCCCGGCCGGGACGCCGAGGACGTTCGCCGCCGTCGCGCCGCCGAAGGTCAAGGCCGTCGCCTTGGGGACGGCGTGGGACGGGACCAAACGGACGGCGATGCCCGCGGCCATCGCCCAGAAGCCGCCGATGCCGATGCCGACCAGGAAGCGGGCGGCCAGCAGGGTGGGGAAGTTCGGGGCGATCGCGGTGAGGAGGTTCGCCACGACCATCAGGGAGATCAGCCCGATCAGGACGAGGCGCCGGTCGAGGCGGCGGATCGCGACGGGCAGCAGGGGCGCGGCGGCCGAGGCGACCAGGCCGGGGACGGTCACCATGAGGCCCGCGACACCCTCGGAGACGTGCAGGTCGGAGCCGACCGAGCTGAGCAGGCCGACGGGGAGCTGCTCGAGCGTGACCATCGCGAACGTCCCGGACGCGACCGCGCCCACGCCCAGCCAGCGGCGTAGCGGGACCTTCTCGGGGGCTTGGGCCGGTGTCCGAACGGTCCTGTCCTTCGTGGATTCCATCGCCCTATCCCCTTCATCTTGATAATCTCAACGTTGAGATATAAACATGGAAGCACTTCAACGTCAAGTCTCTTAATGTTGAGACACCCGCCACAGGGGAGGGCTTCGCCATGGGCGACGCGATGGACGCGATCCTCGATCAGTGGGCGCGCGAGCGTCCCGACCTGGACACCTGGGCCATGGGGGTGAACGGCCGCCTCGCGCGGCTGCGGCACCGGCTCCAGCAGGCCAACCGCACCTTCTACGCCGAGCACGGGCTGGAGAACCACGAGTTCGACATGCTCGCCACGCTGCGCCGGTCCGGCGCGCCCTACCGGCTGACGCCCGGGGCGCTGCTCAAGGCGTCGATGGTCACCTCCGGGGCGATCACCAACCGGATCGACAAGCTGGAGACCAAGGGCCTGGTCGAGCGGGTGCGCGAGGCCGCCGACCGGCGCTCGGTGTTCATCCAGCTCACGCCGGAGGGACTGGAGCTGATCGACGGCCTGATGGGGCCGCACGTCGCGAACGTGTCCCGGCTGCTGTCGGCGCTGACGCCCGAGCAGCGCGAGCAGTTCGACGCCTCGCTCCGGATCCTGCTGGAGACCCTGGACGACACGTCCATCACCTGACCCGTATGCTTGCCAAGCAAGCGTTTGGCCACATACGGGAGGCGGACGATGAGCCTGGTCGAGACCGAGGACCTGCGGGAGCTGCGCGACACCCTGCGCCGCTTCCTCGCCGAGCGCGCGCCGGTCGCCGAGGCGCGGCGGCTGATGGCGGCCCGCGACGGCCTCGACCGGGATCTGTGGCGGCGGATGGCCTCCGAGCTGGGACTTCAGGGGCTCGCCGTCCCCGAGGAGCACGGCGGGGCCGGGTTCGGGGCGCGCGAGCTCGCCGTCGTCTTCGAGGAGATGGGGCGCGTCCTGTTCTGCGGCCCGTTCCTCGCCACGGTCGGGCTCGCGCTGCCCGCCGCCGAGGCCGCCGGGGCGGGCGACGTCCTGGCGGGCATCGCGGACGGCTCGTCCATCGCGACGCTCGCCTGGACGGAGGACGGCCGCTGGGACGCTCCACCCGCGATGTCCTATGAGAACGGCGTCCTCAGCGGCACGAAGACCTACGTCCTGGACGGCCACACGGCCGACATCGTCCTCGTCACGGCCAGGCACAACGGCACGACGGCCCTGTTCGCGGCGGACGGCGACGCGCCAGGGCTCACCAGAACGCCGCTCCCCACCCTCGACCAGACGCGCAAACTCGCCCGGCTCGACTTCGAGAACACGCCTGCCCGCCTCCTCACGAACGACGGGGACGCCGCCCTCGCCCGCGCACGAGACGTGGCCGCCGCCCTGCTCGCAGCCGAGCAGGTGGGCGGAGCCGAACGCGCACTGGAGATGACGGTCGAGTACGTGAAGGTGCGGAAGCAGTTCGGACGCGCCATCGGGAGCTTCCAAGCCGTCAAGCACCGCTGTGCGGACATGTTCGTCCAGGTGGAGTCGGCGCGCTCGGCCATGCTGAACGCCGTGGACGCCGCCGACAACGCCCCGGAAGAGCTGCCGGCGGCCGCCGCGCTCGCCAAGGCGTTCTGCTCGGACGCCTACTTCCACGTCACAGGCGAGACGATCCAGCTGCACGGCGGCATCGGATTCACCTGGGAGCACGACGCGCACCTGTACTTCAAGCGGGCGAGGGCGTCCCAGGAGCTGTTCGGCCCGCCCGCCGACCACCGGCGCCGGCTGGCGGGCCTGGTCGGCATCACGGGTGCAGCGACAACGCGCGCGGGCTTCGTGGACTAGAGCCACATGCACCGCTGGTTCGTCCGCTATTACGGGCTGACTCCCGGAATCTACGCGTCCGGGGCACAATGACCATGTGAATCGTGCGAGCGGGAGCCTGTTCGGGTTGGCCTACGGGGACGCCATGGGCGCGCCCACCGAGTTCCTCGACATGAAGCGGATCCACAAGCGGTACGGATTCGACGGGCCACGCGACTTCGAGCGGACGCCCGCGCTCGTCACCGACGACACGCAGATGGCGCTGGCCGTGGCCGAAGGGATGGTCGACGCGCTGCGGAACCCGCCGTTCACCGCCGACCTGATCACGCCCATGTGGCGGCGGCGGTTCATCGACTGGCTGCACGACCCCGAGAACAACCGCGCGCCCGGCAACACCTGCCTGCGGGCCTGCGAGGGGCTCGACCGCGGCCTGTCCTGGGAGCGGGCGACGCTGATGGGGTCCAAGGGCTGCGGCGCGAACATGCGCGTCACCCCGGTCGGCCTCGCGCCGGGCCTCAGCGACGACCAGCGGGCGGGCGCGGCGCAGCTCCAGTCCGCGCTCACGCACGGTCACCCGACCGCGCTCGCCGCGAGCGAGCTGACGGCGTTCGCGACCCGCTGGCTCGCCGACGGCATGGCCCCGGCCGACCTCCCCGCGGCCCTCCGGCAGCGCGCGAACGAGCAGCGCTTGGTGTACCGCGAGGCATGGCTCGGGACGATGTGGACGAACTCCCAGGATTCGTCCGCCGAGACCTTCATCGCGCGCGGCTGGGACGACTGCCTGGCCGTCCTCGACCGCCTGGACGCGGCGCTCCTCCGTCCCGACCGCAGCGACGACCCCTGCGAGGCGACCGGCGCGGGCTGGATCGCCGAGGAGGCGTTCGCGACCGGGCTCTACTGCTTCCTGCTGTTCCCGGACGACCCGGTGTCGGCGATCTGGCGCGGCGCCGCCAGCTCCGGAGACTCCGACTCGATCGCCTGCCTGGCCGGGGCCTTCGCCGGGGCGCACCTCGGCATGGACGCCTGGCCCGCCGCATGGGCGTCCCGCATCGAGTACGCCGACCGCCTCCACGCCGTCGCCGAAGCCTGGGACTGAGCCGTCCGATGAAGGCACAGCGGCCGGACCCGCCGGTGAGGGCATGGCGGCCGTGGGCCGGGCTGGCGGCGACCCTGGTGCTGACCGCGGCGTTGCTCGCCGCGTCGGTCCTGTGCCTGGTGAGCGCCATCGCTCAGGGCAACGCCACGAGCCGGGCCGCCGCCGGGCACGGGCGCCCCGGCACCTTCGTCGCCGAGGAGTTCCACTGCAGGCCGTGTTCCTGGTACGGCAGCTTCACCGCCGACGACCTGGCCGCGCCCAAGGCGCGCAACCGGGAGCTGCGCGGCGCGCACGAGTCGTCCGTCCGGGCCGGGCAGCAGGTCCGGGTGCGTGACGTCGGCCCGTTCGTACAGGCCGAGGGCGGGAAGGCCGAGTGGAGCCGGACGATCTCCAACTCGGTGGGAGCCTTCTTCTTCGCCCTCTTCGGCGTCCTGAGCGCGATCAGCGCGGCCGTCCAGCGGGACAGGATCCGGCGCCGCGCCTAAAGCGAGGCCGTCCAGCCCACGACATGGTCGATGACGACCTCGATCACCGGGCCGTCCGGGCGCCGTTCGCGGTAGCGCGGGTAGCGGGCGGCGAGCAGGTCGAGCGGGACGGCCATCGCGTCCGGGTCGGTGATGACGTGGGCGTGGCCGTCCGCGCGGACCCACCACAGCCGGTCCCAGTCGTCCTCGTAGTGGTCGGCGAGGACGGACGCGTGCGGGTTCGCCCGCAGGTTCTCCAGACGCCGCAGGTCGCGGGTGGTCTTGGGCTTGTGGTCGACGGCCGTGAAGACGCTGCCGGCGGACACGGCGAACGTGATCGGCACGAGGTGCGGACGGCCTCCCGCCTCGGACGAGACGGTGGCGAGGCGGGCGACGGGCGCGGCGGCCAGGCGGGCGAGCGCGTCCTGGTGGCTGAGGCTCGGCACCCGTCCATCAGATCACAGCGCGTCCGGCGGTCAGTCGTCGAACCTGGGCGGACGGCCCTGCTTGCGCGCCGCCGTGGCCTCCTCGAAGTTGCGGGTGGTGAGCCGGACGAACAGCTGCCCGAGGCCCTCGTGGTCCATGTGCGCCTCCAGGCTTCCGGCGTCCAGGCCCGCCCACAGCATCCGCTTGGTGAGTTCGACGCCGGGACGGCTGAACCCGATAATCCGCTCGGCGAGCTCGTAGCAGGCGTCCAGCAGCTTGTCCGGTTCGACGGCCCGGGAGACCAGGCCGACGCGCTCGGCCTCGGCGGCGTCGACGTCCCGTCCGGACAGCATGATCTCGAACGCGCGGGACGACCCGATCGCGCGCGGCAGCAGGTAGGACAGGCCGAGCTCGCTCGCGGTGAGGCCGTTGTTGATGCCGGCGGCGCGGAAGTAGGCGTCCCCGGACGCGGCGAGCCTGATGTCGGCGGCGAGCGCCAGGCACAGCCCGCCGCCGATCGCCGGGCCGTTCACGGCCGCGATCACGGGCTGGTGCATGCGGCGCAGCGTCCGGATCACGTCGTCGAGCAGCTCCATCGAGCGGAGCGCGATCGTGGAGACGGTGAGGCCGTCGATGCCGGGGATGTGTCCGGGCGACTCCTGGTCGGCGCCCGAGCAGAACCCGCGCCCGGCGCCGGTGACGACGACCGCGCGCACGTCGTTGTCGCGGGACAGCGCGGCGAGCGTGTCGCGGAAGGGGACCATGACGTCGAACGCCATCGCGTTCATCCGCTCGGGCCGGTTCAGCGTGACGAGCGCGACGTGCGGACGGGGCCGCTCGACCAGGACGAAGTCGGACATGGGCATCCCCTCACTCCAGGGTCACCTAGCAAGCGCTAGGTTACACAGCCCGGAGCTCGGGCGGGAGTTCAGGCGGGAGTTCAGGCGGGAGGGGCATCGTCGGGCCCCACGAACCGCGCCACCGCCGGACCCCGGGGACGGACGTAGCCGGGCCCCGCGAACCGCTCCATCGCCTCGCCGAGCTGCGCGTCCGTCAGCACCCGCGGCTCGCCTATCGCCCGCGCCCTCAGGTACACCTCGCACAGCCACTCCAGGAGCAGCGCGTTCTGGATCGCCCCGTCCAGGTCGTCGCCGAGCGCGACCGCGCCGTGGTTCGCCATGAGCGCCGCGCGCCGTCCGCCCTCCAGCGCGGCGACGACGTTGCGGGCCAGCTCGGGCGTGCCGTACGTCGCGTACTCCGCGACCCGGATGATCCCGCCCAGCTTCAGCGTGTAGTAGTGGATCGGCGGCAGCTCGTCCAGGACGGCCGAGACGGCCACGCAGGCGGACGAGTGCGTGTGCACGATCGCGCCCGCGTCGGTCTCGCGGTAGATCGCCAGGTGCATCGGCGTCTCGGACGACGGTTCCCGCAGGCCCAGCACCACGCGCCCGTCCACCTCGAGGACGGGACAGTCGTTCTCGACCAGCCGGTCGAGCCTGGCGCCGCCCGGGGTGACGACCACCCCGTCCCGGACGCGCAGGCTGATGTTCCCCGCCGAACCGGCGACGAGGCCCTCCTCGACCACGCGGCGCCCCGCCCAGCACACGCTCGTCCGACCCGCCGATGTCAGCACGCGAACATCCCTCACACGCGAACACCCCTCATATCCGAGACATCCCGAATCGTAGGCTATGGCCCGGACACGCGGCGGGGACGGCCGCCACCACGGCCGTCCCCCGGGGCGCGGCTCCGCCCTCGCCCCCCTTCCAGCCGGTCAGGCACCGCTCCAGGCAGGGGCCCGTTCGGTGTGCAGGGCCTTCCCCGCGCGCAGAACCTCCGCGGTGCGGACGGCGAGGCCGCCGGTCAGGCCCGTCCCGAGGGACAGCGCGCGCAGCATGAGCACCTGCGCGGCCATGAGCGCGACGACCGGGTCGTCAGAGTCGGCGTACGGCGCGCACTCGAAGCAGCTCAGGTCACCGGGCTGCAGGACGCGCCCACCCTCCACCTCGGCGATGAGTTCCCCGATGCGCGCGCGGAGCGGCTCATCGGCCTCGTCCGCCGCCCACCGCAGGTAGGCCAGCTCGGCCGGGCCCATCGCAACGATGACCGTCTCCGCCATGCGCCGGACGACCGGATCGCCGTCCAAAAGCCGGTGCGCCTGGCAGACAGGGATGCAGGTGCAGACCTTGTTGCAGGTGCAGATCCGTCCGCCGCCCACACCGCCGCCTCCGTTGTCGGGCGGATTGGCAGGAGGCGTGTACTGCGGGGGCGAATACGGCGAATCCGGTGGCGAGTAGGGCGTGTCGGACGGCGAGTCACTCGGGCCGCCCGAATCACCGGGACTGTCGGTGTCGCCGGACGGCCCGTTCGAACGGTCACCGCACGCGCTGAGCAGCAGGGCCGCCGCGACCGACGACGCGATCCCCGCGCCGAGGAAACCACGCCGTCCCGCCTTCGCCTCCCAGGGCGGCCTGACGATCGGAAGCACCTCGACCGGGCCGGCCGAACCGTCGTCCAGCACCTGCCGCAGCTCGTAGTGCGGCGCCGCCTTCGGGGCGTCCTTCCGGACGCCCTCCTCCCCGTCCTTCCTGGGACGGCGCGGCTCGGGCCAGGGCAGCATGACGTCACTCATTCGCGCCTCCGTGAACGGCACAGGGAACGTCCTCGCGGCCGTCGCGCCAGACGAGGCCGCCCGATGCGGCGATGCGGGCGAGGAGCTGGTCCTTCACCAGTTCCCGGGTGATGTGGCAGCGCTGCGACCCGGCGAACTCGCCGCGTCCGTTCGCCGCCAAGGACTTGTGGTAGCAGTCGCCCGCACAGTTCCATTTCGCGAAGCAGCCGTCACAGAACGACCGGTGCTCGACGCCCAGGTCGCGCAGCCGGTCCAGCGCGTCCAGGTCGAAGGAGTATCCGCTCGTCCCGGACGGCGCGGACGACCCGTAGAAGAAGACGTCCGCGAACTCGTTGTCCTCGGAGAACGCCTCGAAGCACGCCGACACGTTGCCCGCGGGCGTGACGCAGAAGTTGTCCTGGGTGACGCCGCAGAAGTGGTTCGTGAGGGTGCCGACGCGCGCCGCGCTGTAGGACAGCTCGTGACCGTGGCGGGCGGCGCGGGCCTGCGCCTCCCGGTACGCCTCGATGAAGTCCCCGGTCTCGGCGTCGGGCTCGCCCTCGTGCCGTCCGAGCTGGTAGGCGGGCTCGACCTGGACGCGCGCGGGCGTGAAGTTCGCCAGGACGAACTCGACCGAGTCCGGCAGCAGCGGGATCTGCTCGGCGGTGACGGTCAGCCGCACCGCGTACGGGTAGCCCGCGTCGGAGAAGCGCCGCATGGTGTGCATGACGCGCCCGCTCGACCCGGTGCCCCGCACGGTCGGACGGTGCCGGTCGTGGACCTCGGGCAGACCGTCGAACGACAGGCTCATGCCGCCGTCCAGGTTGGCGATCATCCAGTCGATCTGCCGGTCGGTGAACACGCCGTTCCCCGCCGAGGACGAGATGACCCGCAGGTCCCCGGCGCGTTCGCGCGCGTACGCGAGGGACTCGGTCATCAGGTTCCAGTGGACGCTGGGCTCGCCGCCGCCGTGGAAGTGCACTCCGGCGAACGGCGCGTTCTCGCGTTCGGCGTTGGCGATGACGAAGTCGATGGCGCGTTTCGCCACGTCCAGGCTCATGTACGTGGCGGGAGCGTCACCGGCGGACGCATAGCAGTAGGTGCAGCGCAGATTGCACGCCGTCGTCAGGAACAGCGTGACCTCGGTCGGCGAGGGCGTGCCCCGGCGCCGCGTGACGGGGAGCGGCGGCGGCCCGCCCAGCAACCCGGTCTCGCGCGCGAAGGCGACCACACTCTCGTCTCCGCGCTCACCGTCCTCACCGTCCTCACGGGCCAGGACGTCGGACAGGGCCGCCACCAGCCCTTTCGTCGAGGCGAAGGCCACGCCGTGCAGGGGCGCGTACACGAGGTACGCCTCGTCCTCCAGAGGGATCGCGAAGACATCGGAGGCACCGTTCAAGGGGACCACATCCGCAAGGGGGTTCGTCGTCGGGCTCGCTCGGTCACCCGGAAGGGAATCACAAACAAACACCGATGTCTGCGGACTGTTACCCATTCGGCATGGCACGACGGGCACCGCCCGTGCGGCCCGTCCGGAACAAGGGACACGGCCCCGAGCGCGACCGCGCCGCCGCGGACGGGGACCGTGTCCGAGAAAGTAGACGCACGCCCACCGCGTCCGGTTTCGACTTCTTTGGACGTTTCTTCGCCGCCACGGTGCGACCGGTCGCCGAAACTGTGGCGGCCAGGACACCCGGCACGACGTTCTCCGACGTCAGGAGGTCGCGGGCACGCGTTTCCGTCGCCCGGAACCGCCGCCCGCAGGCGGAGAAGTCGGACGGCGGTCCAGGTTCCGTCGCGGAAATGTCAGGGCGCCGTCAAGCGCGCCCTATGCCTGCGAGGTTCGTCCCATTAAGGTGACTCAACGTGTCGAGCGATCGGAAGCGGGAAGTCAGCGCGGGGTCACGGGACCGACGGCCACCGACCGGGTCGGCGGAAGCCACCGCCGCCAACGGAGCCTCCGGGGCCGAGACCGAGGCCGACGAGACGGCGTCCGCGCCGTCCCCGGACGACGACACGACGACAGAACACACAGAGAACAACACGGACGCGGACGTTCCGGACGACGACACCGGCGCGACCGGGACCGGGGAGGCGGCAGCCGCCGCCCGCGAGGTCCGCGACGCGCTGCGCGACCTACTCGGACGCCTCGACCGCGAGGCCGACCGCGCCGCCCACCGCGAGTCGGTCATCGACCGGCTGCACGAGGAGAACCAGCGGCTGCGGCGCGGCGAGCTCGAGTCGATGCTTGAACCGGTCCGCGCGGCGCTGTACAAGGTCCACGACACACTGCGGCAGGCCGCCGCGTCCCCGCCGGAGCCCGAGCAGGCCGCCAAGCTGCTCGGCGACTGCGCGAACGAGGTCGCCGACGCCCTCGCCAGGACCGGATCCGTCCGGTTCGAGGTCGAGCCGGGCCAGCTCTACGACGCGTCCCGCCACCGCCCCGTGGAGCGGGTGGAGGTGGACGATCCGGACCGCGACGGGACCGTCCTCGCCGTCCTGACGGACGGGTTCGAGAAGGGCGACCGGGTCGTCCGGAAGGCCGAGGTCCGTGTCGGGAAGTCGGTCAAGAGCGATGCGCGGCGGCGGACGGAGCGAGACGATGGTCATCGACGGTCGGCGCGCTGACCGCCCGGACCGGACCGCCCGCACCCCGGTAGCGATAGGTGAAGAGGATATGGCTGTCTACGGGATCGACCTGGGAACCACCTACTCCTGCATTGCCTCCATCGACGACGTGGGACGCCCCGCGGTCCTGCGGAACCTGGAGGGCACCGACACCACACCCTCGGTGGTGTACTTCGAGAGCGAGGACAACGTGGTGGTCGGGCAGACCGCGAAGGACACCGCGGTCCTGGAGCCCGAGAACGTCGTCAGCCTGGTCAAGCGGGACATGGGCCGCGAGGTGGCCCGCGACATCCAGGGGATCGAGTACACCCCCGAGGAGCTGTCGGCGTTCATCCTGCTGAAGCTGGTCACCGACGCGCGCACCCAGTCCGGCGAGGACGCGCGGGACGTGGTCGTGACCGTCCCCGCCTACTTCGGCGCGGCCGAGCGCGACGCGACCCGCAAGGCGGGCCGGATCGCCGGGCTCAACGTCATCGACATCGTGTCCGAGCCGATCGCCGCAGCGATCACCTACGGCGTCCTCAACCCCGAGCAGGACCGCACGATCCTGGTGTACGACCTCGGCGGCGGCACCTTCGACACCACGGTCATCACACTGCGCGGCGGGCACATCGAGGTCATCTGCACCGACGGCGACCACGAGCTGGGCGGCGCCGACTGGGACGCCCGCCTGGTGGAGTACCTGGCCGAGCGGTTCCGCGCCGAGCACCCGGACGCGGGCGACCCGCTGGACGACCGGCAGTCCGAGCAGCAGCTCCGCCGGGACGCCGAGGACGCCAAGAAGTCGCTGACCAACCGCACCGCGCACACCGTCCGGGTGATGCACGACGGGCGCAGCGCGACCATCGAGATCACCCGCGAGCGCCTCGAGGAGCTGACCCGCGACCTGCTGGACCGCACCATCGAGATCACCGGCCGGACGCTGGAGACCGCCCGCGAGAAGGGCGTCGAGGACTTCGACGACCTGGTCCTGGTCGGCGGCTCCACCAAGATGCCGGTCGTCGCGGCGCGGCTGTCCACCGAGCTCGGCCTGAACCCGCGCCTGCAGGACCCCGACCTCGCGGTCGCCAAGGGCGCGGCGCTGTACGCGTTCGAGGAGACCTACCGGCGGCTGCTCGCGGCCGGTGAGGACGAGCAGGCCGAGGAGATGGCCGGACGCGCCGGGCTGTCGGCCGACCAGAAGGCGCAGATCGCCAACCGCCGGATCCTGACCGTCGCGTCGCACGCGTTCGGCATCGTCGTCGTCGACCGCGACAGCGGCGTCGAGCACGTCGCGCACCTGGTGCACGCCAACGACGAGCTGCCCGCCGCGCACACCGAGGACTTCTACACCGTCCACGACGAGCAGACCTCCGCCGACGTCCGGGTGATGGAGCAGGCCGGGTCGGTCGAGTCGGCCGAGCTGGTCGACAACTCCGAGATCGCGACCGGGCAGATCCGGATCCCGGACGGCAAGCAGGCCGGCTGGCCGATCGGGGTGACCTTCGAGCTCGACGCGTCCGGGCTGCTCAACGTCGCCGCCGTGGAGAAGGAGACCGGCGAGCGGCTGGAGCTGAAGGTCGACGTCGGCGGGATGTCCGAGGAGGACGTCGAGCGGTCCCGCACCGCGCTCTCCCGGGTGAAGGTGAGCTGAGCGCGCGATGACGACCGGTGGGCAGCAGTCCGGGCAGGGCTTCGACGCGGCCTACCAGCGTGAGGTGCTGGAGCCGGCGCGGGCGGCGGGCGACCAGCCGCCGGAGGACCTCCGGGTCCGGTACGCGCTGCCCGAGCAGCCCACCCCGGAGGCCGTCGCGGCGCGGGTCAAGCAGGTCCGGCAGTGCTGGCGGCGGGCGCGCGGGCAGCTGAAGTACCGCAAGCTCGTGGACCGGCTCGAGGCCGAGCACCGCGAGCTCGCCCCGGTCTTCACCGCGGCCGAGCGCGGCGACCTGAACCCGCTGCGGCAGCGGCTCGCGGGCGGGCAGGCGCGGTCCCGGCGCCGGATGGAGGTCGCGGCCGCGCGGCTCGCCGACGCCGGCGGCCTCATCCAGATGGTCACGCCCGGCGAGCTGGAGGACATCGCCCGGACGGCCGGGGTGACGGGCGCGGAGCTGTCCGCGCTCGCGTCCGGCCGGATCGAGGTCCGCGAGCCGGACGCCCTGCCCGCCGCGCCGCCGTACGCCGCCTACCCCAAGGTCCGCGAGTCGCTGGACGTCCTGGGCCGCCGCAACCTGGCCGACTTCCTGTTCGGCGGACGGCTCGGCGGCCCGATGCGGGTCCTGGACGGCTTCGCCGCCGCCGGACGGGACGGCGGGCCGCTGATCCCGTCGGCGGAGGCGGTCGCGGCCGTCGCCGCCGAATGGGCGCGGCGCAGCCGGGACACGAGCACCACGCACGCCCAGACCGTCCTGGCGGCGCTGCGCGCCGGGCAGGGCGAGGACACCCGTGCCCATCTGACCGACCTGATCCGCTTCGACGTCGTCGACCGGCTGCGCGAGCGGCTCCGGCAGCGCGCGTCCGAGCGCGCGCTGCTGCGGCACGCGACCGAGGAACTGGGCGTGGACGCGTCGGACGCGCGCCGCCTGGTCTTCGCCGTCCTGCGCGAGCAGGCCCCGGCCGCCGCCGGTCCCCCGCAGCCGGGCCCCGCCGACCGCCTCCGCGAGCTCCTCGACGCGGGCGAGATCTACGCCGCCGCCGAGTTCGCCCGAGCCCTCACCGACCCCGGCCCGTCCGCACCCTCAAGGAACCCGTCCGCCGCAGGCCCTGCGGACGGCTCGAGCGGCGCAGGCGGCGCGCACGCCGCAGGTGGCACTCGCGGGAGCGGGCGGCACGCGGCCGCCGGAAGCGACCTTCCCGAGGACGTCGCGGTCCTCGCGGCCGAGGCCCGGCACCGCGTGACGACGGCGACGCAGCTGCGGGAGGCCGCGGCGAACGAGCCGGACACCGACCGCGCGTGGCGACTCCTCGCGGACGCGTTGAAGCTGGTCCGGGACCTGCCGGGCGCGGCCGACCACCAGAAGCGGCTGCCGCCGAAGCCGGTGGAGTCCCTGATCGCGACGGTGCACGCCGACCCGGAACCCTCGGTGCGGCTGGTGTGGGAGGCGTCGCCGTCCACGGCGGGCGAGGTGCTGTACCACATGGTGCGCCGCCGGGACCGTCCGCCGCACGGTCCCGCCGACGGCGAGCCGGTGCCACTGACCAGGGACGACGACCCGCCGGTCAACGTCCACCTGTACTACGTGGTGATCGCGGTGCGGGGCGAGGCCGCCGCGCCGCCGACCGTCGCGGGACCGATCCTGGTGCGGCCGGAGCCGCGCGAGGTGGAGGTGGCGCCCGGGGACGGCACGGTGACCGGCCGCTGGCGATGCCCGCCGGAGGCCGCGCGGATCGCGGTGTTCCGCGCCGACCGGGGCGGCGAGCGGGCCGTCCCCGCGGGCCGCGAGGGGTTCTCCGAACGGGTCCCGAACGGCACGACGCACCACTACCGGATCTGCGCCGTCTACCTGGACGAACAAGGCCGCGAGGTGACCACGCCGGGCGTCCGGCTGTCGGTCACGCCGTCCGCGCCGCCGGAGCCGGTCTACGACATCACCGTGGACGCGTCGGCGGGCGAGGACGACGAGATCCTCGTCCGGTTCGAGCGTCCGGGGCACGGCAACCCCGAGATCGTCCTGCTGGAGGCGCAGCCCGAGTGGCCGCGCAGCGCGATCCTCCCGATCGAGGACGTGCGGAGGGCGTCCCGGCGGATCCCGAACGCGGTGACCTCCGACGGGATCCTGGTCAAGCCCGGACGCGGCGGCTGGCTGCTCGCGGTCACCGTCGCCGAGGGCACCGCCGCGGTCGGCGCGCAGCACCGCCACGTGAACCTGCCGCCGCCCCGCCGCCTGGTCGCCGAGCGGCGCGGCGACGTCGTGCACGTCGGGTTCGACTGGCCCGACGAGGTCGCCGAGGTCGAGCTGAGCTGGCGGATCGGCGTGGACGCGATCGCCACCGGACGGATCGAGGCGAACCTGGTGTCGGCCGGGCGCATCGAGGCCGGACGGCTCCCGACCGCCGCGCCCGAGCGGGTCGCGGTGACCCGCGCCGCCTACGAGGCGCAGGGCGGTCTGCGCGTGGAGGTGCCGGAGGCCGAGCCGGTCGAGCTGGCCGTCGCCTCCGTGAGCACCGCCGACGACCAGCGGGTCGTCGGCACGCCGGTCATCGCCGAGGTGCAGGCGCGCACGCTCGTCCAGTACGAGCTGGAGCGCACCGGGCCGCCGTGGAAGCGGGCGCTCACCGTGAAGCTGTCGGCGGAGCGTCCGATGCGGGTCGGTTCGCTGGAGCTCGTCCTGCGGCGCGGACGGGTCATGCCGCACCGCCCGACCGACGGCGAGACCCTCGGCTCGTGGACGCAGGTGCCGGTTCCGGGAGAACTCACCGTGCCGCTGCCTCGGCCCGCGGGCGAGTACTGGCTACGCTGCTTCACGGATGACACCGTGGTCGAATTGACCGACCCCCCGGTCCGTCATCTGCACAGCCCCCGGTAAACGCCCCCAGGAGGAGCCGGTGTCCCTAGCGTCCCGGGTGAGCCTGCCCGGCCTCGCCCGGCAGGAGATCACCTGCCCGTACTGCTTCGTGGAGATCAGTCCGCAGCGGATCCCGTTCCGCTGCCGCGGCCAGGTGGGCCGCCGGCAGGGCTGCGCTCCCGTGCTCGACCAGGAGCTCGCCGCCTACACCGGCTCCACGGCGGGCGCGTCCCTGCCGCCGGTGTTCGCCGCGCCGCCGCGCTCGGGCGGACGCGCCGACTGCCCGGACTGCGAGCAGCCGACGCACAACCGCGTCTGCCCCGAGTGCCACAACCCGCTGCCGACGGCGTACTGCGACTCCCCCGGGCGCATCGTCGCGCTCGTCGGCGCGAAGAACGCGGGCAAGTCGACCTACATCGCCGTCCTGCTGCACGAGCTGATGAACCGGGTCGGCACCGAACTCGACACCTCGCTCGTCGCGTGCGACGACCGGACGATCGAACGGTACAAGCGGGACTTCGCGCGTCCGCTGCTGGAGGAGCGGCGGCTGCTGCCGACCACGGCGAGCGCCGCGACCGCGCCGCGCGAGCCGCTGGTGTACCTGCTGACCCGCACCCGTCCGTCGAAGCTGGCGCGCACGCCGCTGGCCGGGATGGGGCGCGCCAAGCACGACGCGCTGGCCCTGGTCCTGTTCGACACCGCCGGTGAGGACCTGCGCAGCCGCGAGGTCCGCGACCTGCACCTGCGGTACCTGGAGGCGGCCGACGCGATCATCTTCCTCGTCGACCCGCTGGAGCTGCCCGGCGCGCACAACGCGCTGGCCGACGAGGCGCAGACCCGCGAGGGCACCCTCGGCGAGGACCCGGACAGCGAGCCGATCAACATCATCGCCCGCGTCACCGAGGCGCTGCGCCTGCGGCACGGCCTGCGTCCGGGCGAGCGCCTCCCGGTCCCGGTCGCGGTCGCGCTGACGAAGATCGACGCGCTCGGCCCGGCGGTGTCGCGGCAGTCCGCCCTGCACCGCTCCCGCTCCGGCTCCGGCGTCCTCGACCTGGACGACCGGTCCGCGGTGAACGAGCAGGTCAGGGCCCTGCTGCACGACTGGAACGCGGGCCAGCTCGACCTGTTCCTGTCGCAGCAGTACGCCGACTACGCCCTGTTCGGCCTGTCCGCCCTCGGCTCCATGCCCGAAGGCGACCGCGTCGGCGCGGGCGGCGTCCGCCCCTACCGCGCGGAAGACCCACTGCTCTGGCTGCTCCATCGCTTCGGCATGCTCGACGGGGATTGACGTCCTCCCCTCCCTAGCGGGAGGGGGTTCCGGCGGCTCGCGCCGCGGAGGGTTTCTGCTTCACAGCCGATCGCGGAAGGGAGGACCCTTGCCGTCTCACATCAGCTCCACAGACCTTGCCGGGGCCGTCCCCAGCCACGACCAGACCGGCCGCAAGAATGTTCTTGGCCGCGTTCAGGTCCCGGTCATGCCGGGCGCGGCAGTTGGGGCACGTCCAGTGCCGTGTGGACAGGCTCAGCTCACCGAGCACGTGCCCGCAGGACGAGCAGGTCTTGGAGGAGGGGTACCAGCGGTCGATCACCACGACCCGGCGGCCGTGGCGTTCGGCTTTGTACTCCAGTTGCCGCCGAAACTCCCCCCAGCCTGCATCGGATATCGAGCGGGCGAGGCGACGGTTCTTCACCATGTTGGTGACCGCGAGGTCTTCGATCACGATCGTGTCGGCTCCGCGAACCAGTCTGGTGCTGGCGCGATGCAGGTGGTCACGCCGGGCGTTGCGCACCTTGCGGTGGGCCCGGGCGACTTTGGCCTGGGCCTTCCGGCGATTGTTGCCACCTTTGCGACATCGGGCCAGGCGCCGCTGGTAGCGGGCCAGGTTGCGGGCTTTTCGTTCCAGCGTGCGCGGGTTGGGGATGCGGTCACCATCACTGGTCACCACAAGGTCCTTCAGACCGAGGTCCACGCCGATCGCATGCCCGGTCTCAGGAAGCGGTTCGGGCGCGTCCGTGTCCACGGCGAACGACACATACCACCGGCCGTCCGGATCGCGGGAGACCACGACCATGGTCGGGTTGAGAGCGCTCACCTCCACTTCGTCGAAGGACCACACGAACCGCAGCGGCGTATCGGTCTTCGCCAGCCTCAGCTCACCGCCGTGCATGCGGAACGCCGAACGCGTGAAGTGCGCGGACTGCCGCGCCGTTCGGCGCTTGAAACGCGGGTACCTGGCACGGCCTGCGAAGAAGTTGACGAACGCGGCATGTTGGTGCCGCAGCGTTTGCTGCAGCGGAACGCTGGAAACCTCGCCGAGGAACGCCAGCTCGCCGCTACGTTTCCAGGTCGTCAGAGCAGCGTCGGTCTCCCTGTAGGGCGTCCGTTTCCCTTCGGCATGGTAGGCACGGTTCCTCTCGGCGAGAGTCTTGTTCCACACAAGGCGCACGCACCCAAAGGTGCGGTTCAGCAGTGCCGCTTGCTCAGCATCCGGGTAGGCGCGGCACTTGTACGCCGTTCTCATGACTGCAACTTTACGAGAGCGAGCACCCTTTGTAAGGGAGATGCCAATTTGCGTGGCGAATGCGCGCCGAGCCTCCCGCCGCGCGGTACTGGTGGGTGGTCCCTGCAGTGCTGGGCCACTCCTGTGGATATCCCCTTTCCTCCCCGACGTGCTCCTGGGCTCGAAGGTTGGAGCAACATGCGGAAGTTCAGGTGAGAACGGCGATGGCTTGGCAGCTGCACTACACCTCGGCGCGGCGCGGGCCGACCGGCCGGTCGGGGTTCCAGTTCGTCGCGGAGACCCCGGGGCTGCCGGACGGGATGCGGGCGCGCATCACGCCGCACGTGTCGTACCGTCCGCCGCCGGAGGCGCCGCTGTCGCCCGCCGACGACGAGCTCGACCGGTTCCCGGTGTCGCTGCTGTACGACCGGGTGGACGGGCGTCCGCTGCTGCTGCGCTGCCGCTACCTGGGGCGTGACTACTCCGGGCGGTACGGCAACTTCTTCGCGCACGCGGTGGTCGCCGACCCGGACGAGCTGGAGGGCGTCCGTCCGGTCGAGCTGTGGCACGCGCCGTTGTGGAGCGACCTTCCCGCGTCCGAGACCGACCTGCCCGAGGTGGACGAACTCGTGCCCGACGAGGGGCTGGACCCGGACTCGCTGGCCGCCTGGCTCGCGTCCGAGGTCGACGCGGACGAGGCCTTCGAGCGGCTCGCGCGGATCGTGGACGCGGTGGTGGCCGTCCTCGGGCGGGGGCACGGGCGGGTGGTGCTGGTCTCGTCCGACATCGAGCTCGTCGCGCGGTGGATCGCGGTCGTGTCGTACTCGCTGCCGGTCGCGGCGGCGTCCGCGCTGTCGTTCGTGACCTACAGCGCCGACCCGGACGGCGCGCCGCAGCGGCTGGTCGGGACGACGCCGGACGTGTGGGCATCCGCGCAGCGCACCTCGCCCGCGGTTCCGCTCGACCGGCCCGTCCAGGGCGGCAGCGGGGCGGGACGGTTCGCACGGACCGTCGCCGCCTGCTGGCGTGACGCCGACTTCGCCGGGCTGGACGCGCTGGCCGAGCTCGCGCTGCTCGGTTCGGGCACGTCGCCCGACGCGCCGGATCCGGCCGTCCTGGACCGGGCGGCCGGGCTGCTCGCGCTGTGCCGGGGCGAGCACGGCGTCCCGGAGGACGAGGAGGCCGGGGCGGCGGATCTGCTCACCCGGCACGGCACCGCGATCCCCGACTGGGTGTGGGGCGACCTGGTGCGCGGCGTCCCGTCGATGGGGTACGACCTGGCGCTCGCCGTGCACCGCTGGGCGGACGCGGCGGGCGCGTCCGAGGTCGCGGGGCAGTGCGCGGCGCGCGCCCTTGCGCAGGCGCCCGATCTGATCTCGGTCGTCAGGCTCGCCGCCGAGGGCACGCCGCGCGGGGACATCGTCGCCGCCGCGGCCGGCCGGGTGCGGACGGGGGCGTCCGACCTGCCCGAGGCGTTCGCCGAGTGTCCCGCCGAGCATCGGGACGCGCTGCTCGAAGGCGTCCTGAACGGCCTGCACGCGGCGGACGAGCCGACTCGCAAGGCCGTCCTCACCGATGCCGCCTGCGACCTGCTCTACAAGGAGTTCGACGCCACCGGAAAGCCCCAGAGGAACACCGCTGCGCGCGCGCCGTTCACTCCCCCGAAAGCCTTCGGCAGAAGCGATGCGTTCGGGGGTGGGGTTCCGGCGGAGGTCGCGGCGGAGGTGCTGGCGTCGGTGGGACGGCGGGTGCCGGAGCGGCGGGTCGCGGTGACGGGACGGCTTCTGGGGCTCGGGCTCAGTGTGGTGGAGCTCGATCCTGTTCTGAGCACGGTCTGGGAGGAGCCGCCGGATCCCGTGATGTGCCTGGAGCTGGTCGCGGCGCATCCCGAGGCCTGTGCGGAGCATCCGGCGCTCGGGGTGCTGCCTTCGCGGACGTTCATGCGGGTCGCGGCAGGGTACGGCGGGCTGGCGGAGGCGTCGACGTTGCGGCTCGCGGAGCGGGTCCGGACGGTGCTTCCGGGAGGCGCGGCGGACGCGGACGCGGCGATCGTTCGGGCGCACGCGGAGGCGGTGACGGCGGAGAAGCCGGTGGACGCGGCGCGCGCGCTGGACGGTGTGCCGCGCGCGGGACGGCTCGCGGTGCGGGCGTTCGAGTCCGCGGCCGAGCGGCTGGAGCGGCGCGGGGCGGTGTTCCGGGCGGAGCTGCTGGCGGCGGCGTCGCCGACGGCGCGGGCGCGGCTCGGCGTGCACTGGACGGGTGGTCCGGGCGCGCGGCGCAGACGGGGCGGTGACGGCGAGCGCCGGGACGAGCTGGTGGAGGTGGCGTTGCGGCTGCGGACGCGTGGCGTGCGCGAACCGGCGCTGGAGGAGTGGGCGCGCGGCGCGGCGTCCGGATTCCTGGCGGCGCGGCATCTGGAGTCGCGGTTCGCGTCCGATCCCGAACTGCGCGCGGCGCTGAAGTCGCTGCTCGACGACGCGAAGCGGGGGTGACCGGATGCCCACCGCCATCATCTTCGGACTGCTGGCCCTGGTCTGGCTCGCCGTCATGTACGCCGGGTTCATCCTGGTGTTCCCCGTGTTGTTCCCGGCGGTGGTGGCCGCCGCGGGGATCTCCGCGTTCGGGTTGTACTACCTGCACGCCGTCCGGGCGCTGACGCCGCGTGAGCGCGGGGGGCCGTCGCCGGTCGCCGAGCCCGCGGTGTCGTACCGGACGTACCTGCTCGGGCAGGCGTGGCGCGACTGGTGGACGATCACCAGGACGGTCGTGCCGCGCGTGTACGGGACGGCGCGTGGAGCGATCACGCGGCTGACCCGGTTGCAGTTCGGCGGGTTGTGGGGCTTCTTCACGTTCCCGTTCTGGCTGGCGTTGTGCGCGGGGATCGCGGTCGCGGCCGTCCCGGCGGCGGTGCTGGGGCTGGCGCTGACCGTCCTGTACGGGGTGGTCGCGGCGGTCGGGCTCGCGGCGTGGTCGGTGTGCGTGCTGGCGCTGGCGGCGGTCGAGCGCGGGTTCATGGTGTACGGCCGGATCCTCCAGACGTGCCCGCATCCGTTCTGTTACGAGCGGATCGGGCTTCCGGTGTACGCGTGTCCCGGGTGCGGTGCCCGGCATCCGCGGCTGACTCCGAGCGCGGCGGGCGCGTTCCGGCACGTGTGCAAGTGCGGGACGCGGCTGCCCACGACCGTCCCGCTGGGCCGGTTCCGGCTGGCGGCGTACTGCCCGCATTGCGAGGGACGGCTGCCCGAGCGCATCGGCCGCGTCCGGATCGAGCCGCTGCCGTTCGTGGGCGGGCCCGCGGCCGGGAAGACCACGTTCATGGTGCTCGGCATCCGGGCGCTGCACACGCGTGCGCGCGCGGCGCACGGGCGGCTGGCGTTCGTCGAACGGCGGCACGCCGAGGCGTACGCGGCGATGGTCCAGGTGTTCAACTCGGGCGGACGGCCCGCCAAGACCGGCCCCGAGCTGCCGCTCGCGACGATGCTGGACATCGAGCTGCCCGGCCGCGTCCGCCGCATCCTGTACCTGTTCGACCCGGCGGGCGAGCACTACACGGGCGCGACCGAGGTGGAGTCGCTGCGCTACCTGGACCACGGCGAGGCGCTGCTGTTCGTGGTCGACCCGTTCGCGCTGCCGTTCGTCCGGCACTCGCTGGGCGAGTCCGAGCTGCACCTGATCGAGGAGTCGGCGGGGACGTCCGAGGAGGACCCGGCCGACACGCTGCAACGCGTCCTGAACGAGCTGCGCACCCGTCCGGACCGGGGCCGCCAGAAGCGGATCGGCGTGATCGTCACCAAGCTGGACCTGCTGGTCAAGACCGAGGTCGGCCGGGAGGTCACGGAGGCCGGGCTGCGCGACTGGCTGGCCGAGGTCGGGCTCGGCAACTCGGTGCGGTCGCTGGAGCAGGTCGCGGCCGAGGTCCGGTTCTTCGGGTCGGGGTTGTCGACCGCGCCGGGCGAGGTCGCGGACCTGCTGCTCTGGGCGTCGGGGCTGGCGTCGGCGACGCCGCCCGCGCCCGCCGGGGCCGCCGCGGCGCCCTCCCCGGACGTGATCGACGAGGTGCCCGGGACGTCGCCGATGCGCGCGCCGTGGCCGGTGCGCGGCCGGGACCCGGCGCTGGTCCCGCTGGGGTACCAGGTGGGCCGCTGGTCGGTCCTCGGCGGGCTGTCGGCGGCGGGCCTGGTGCTGCTCGCCGCGGTCGGCACGGGGGCGGTGCTGATGCTGGACTCGGTGAAGATCCACTTCCTGCTGCCGTTCTGACCGGCCCGCCCGAAGCGACAGGCGGCCCGGCCCGTTCATGCCGAGTCGGGCGTCCGGTGAACTCGATCTCGGGAAGCGGAGTCCCAACGGCCAGAGGGACGCGATCGGGGCGTCCCCCGGCGATGGGGGCGCGCGATGCCCGAGGGCCGTCCGCAGGGGAAGATCCCGGGGAGGACGATGCTGCTGCTCGGCGGCGGCGCGACGGCCGCGGCCGGGCTGGTGCTCGGCCTGACGCTGCTGATGGGCGGCGGGCCGGGCGGGGACGGTCCGGCCGCGACGGTCACCTCGACCCAGGTCGGACGGGCGGACGGCCTGGTCACGGTGCCGCCGGTGGCGGGGCTCGGCGCACGGGCGGCGACGGAGCGGCTGGCCGGGCTGCGCATCCCGGTCGGCGCGGTGATCAGGGTCCCGTCGTTCCGGCGTGCCGGGACGGTGGTGCGCAGCTACCCCGGGGACGGCACGGTGCTGACCGAGGGCGAGCGGGTCACCCTCTACGTGTCCGCCGGCATGGGCGGTTGAGCCGCCGGAGAGATCATCTCTGACCTGGCGATATCACGTGACGTGACGGTTCCCACACCCCGTCCGGCATAACACGGGACGAGACTGCGTTAGGTTGATTGAACTTTCAATAGTTAGTAGCGAGAAAGGCCTTCGCGATGACCGCCCTGTACCCCGACGCCCGCACCGCCGACACGCTCGCGCTCGACGCGAACGCCCAGGACCTGCTGTTCCGCGAGGCCCGCACCGCCAACACCTTCGCCGACGAGCCGGTGTCCGACGAGCAGCTCCAGGCGATCTACGACCTGGTCAAGTTCGGGCCGACGGCGATGAACAGCCAGCCGATGCGCCTGGTGGCCGTGCGCACCCCGGAGGCCCGCGAGCGGCTGGTCGGGCACATGTGGGAGGGCAACCGGCCGAAGACGGCCGCCGCGCCGCTCACGCTGATCGTCGCCGCCGACACCGGCTTCCACGAGCACCTGCCGACCGTCTTCCCGCACGCCGAGGGCGCGCGCGACGCCATGGAGGCCAACCCGGGCCGCGCGGGGATGGCGAAGTTCAACGCCGCCCTCCAGCTCGGCTACCTCATCGTCGGCATCCGCGCGGCGGGCCTCGCCGCGGGCCCGATGAGCGGGTTCGACGCCGAGGGCGTCCGCGCCGAGTTCCTCGAGGGCACCGGCCAGGAGGCGCTCGCCGTCGTCAACGTGGGCAAGCCCGGCCCGGACGCCTGGTTCCCGCGCAACCCCCGCCTCGCCTACGACCAGATCGTCACCGAGGCCTGACCTCCCGGGCACTCCCGCGCACTCCCGCGCGAACACCGTCCGGCGTCCCGTCACCCCCCGCCTCCTGAGTCCCCGGCGCACGCCGCGCCCCAAACGTGCGCGCGGGGAATGTCCGGATCCGGTGATCCGGGCCTCCTTGTCACACGATCCCGAACATTTCCGGTTCGCGGTGCGTTTCATGATGTAGAGCCGCCAAGGTGTAAATGCGACGCAGCGGGTATGCCGTCCGCGTCCGTGCGGCGCGGAGGAGGCGTGATGCACCCTGTCCCGGACCGCGACGTCCCCGAGCCCGGCGGGTCCCGCTCGGCCGCGGGCTGGCTGGTGCTGCTGGCGCTCGCGGGTCTCGCGACCTTCCTGCTGGTGAGGCCGATCCTGGCGGGTCCGGGGAGCGACCCGTCCGGGGCCACCCAGTCGTCCTCGCCGTACGCGGCGCACCGGCCGGCCGGGGGCGTGCGCGGCGGCGGCATCGTCAACGTCGACACCGAGCTCGGCTACCGTGGCACGCTCGCCGCGGGCACCGGCATCATCCTGAACCCCGACGGCCTGGTGCTCACCAACAACCACGTCATCCAGGGCGCGACCTCCATCAAGGCGACCGACACCCGCACCCACAAGACCTACACCGCGCACGTGGTCGGCTACGACAAGTCGAACGACGTCGCGGTGATCCGGCTGTCCGGCGCGAAGAACACCGGGCTCAAGCCCGCCGCGTTCGGCGACTCGGGCAAGGTCGGCGAGGGCGACCCGGTCACGGCGAAGGGCAACGCGGGCGGCAAGGGCGGCGCGCCCAAGGTCGCCAAGGGCAAGGTGACGGCGCTCGACCAGGCGGTCATCGCGCGGGACGACACCGACGGCTCGTCCGAGAAACTGTCCGGGCTGATCGAGACGGACGCGGCGATCAGGCCGGGCGACTCCGGCGGGCCGCTGTTCAGCGCCTCCGGCGAGGTGATCGGCATGGACACCGCCGCGTCCGCCGACTTCAAGATGACCAAGAAGGACAGCGGGCGCGGCTTCGCGATCCCGATCAACCGGGCGCTGGCGATCGCCGAGGACATCCGGCTGGGGAAGGGCGCCCCGAAGGTGCACCTCGGGCAGACCGCGATGCTCGGCGTCAACGTCCGGACGGCCGAGGGCGGGCAGGGCGCGGGCGGGACGGGGCAGGGCGGCGGCGCGCTGGTGGCGTCCACGCTGCCGGACTCCCCCGCCGAGCAGCTGAACCTCCCCACCGGCGCGGTGATCACCGCCCTGGACGGCACGCCGGTCGACTCCCCGAACACGCTCACCGACCTCCTGCTGCTCCACCACCCGGGCGACACGGTCTCGCTCACCTACCAGGCGCCGGGCGGGCAGGCCCTCACCCAGCAGGTCCAACTCGCCTCCGGCCCACCGCAATAGCCCCCTCAGATGGGACGTTCGGGCAGGTCGCGGGCCTGGGAGTGCCGCATCGGGGCGAAAAGGTGCGAGAGTGGGAGGGATTCGGTTCCAGGGCGAGAATGGGTGTGAACGATGGGCCGTGAGGCGCCGCGCGACGACTTCGACGACTCCGAGATGAAGATCGTGAAGCCGAAGCGGTGGGCGGCGGGCGTGCCGGGTGTGACGGCCGCGCTGCGCGACTCCTACGAGCAGATGGGCGTGAAGCGCACCGCGCTGACCCTGCTCAAGGTCAACCAGAAGGACGGGTTCGACTGTCCCGGCTGCGCGTGGCCGGAGCCCGGGCACCGGCACACCGCCGAGTTCTGCGAGAACGGCGCGAAGGCCGTCGCCGAGGAGGCCACGACCCGCCGGATCACCCGCGAGTTCTTCGCCGAGCACACCGTCGACGAGCTGGGCGGACGCACCGACCACTGGCTCGGCCGGCAGGGGCGGCTCACCGAGCCGATGGTGCGGAACCCGGGCTCGGAGCACTACGAGCCGATCTCCTGGGACGAGGCGTTCGGCCTGGTCGCGGGCGAGCTGAACGACCTCGGCTCCCCGGACGAGGCCGTCTTCTACACCTCCGGGCGCACCAGCAACGAGGCCGCGTTCGCCTACCAGCTGTTCGTCCGGGCCTTCGGCACCAACAACCTGCCGGACTGCTCGAACATGTGCCACGAGTCGTCCGGGTCGGCGCTGACCGAGACCATCGGCATCGGCAAGGGCTCGGTGCTGCTGGAGGACCTCTACCGGTCCGATCTGATCTTCGTCGTCGGGCAGAACCCCGGGACGAACCATCCGCGCATGCTGTCGGCTCTGGAGAAGGCGAAGAAGGCGGGCGCGCGGATCGTCGCGGTGAACCCGCTGCCGGAGGCCGGGCTCATCCGGTTCAAGAACCCGCAGGTGCCGTCCGGCGTGGTCGGGAAGGGCACCAGGCTCGCCGACCGGTTCCTGCAGATCCGGGTGAACGGCGACCTGGCCCTGTTCCAGGCGCTCAACCGGCTGCTGCTCGAGTCGGACGTCCCGGACGCCGTCGACCGTGCGTTCGTCGAGGAGCACACCCACGGGTTCGGCGCGTTCGCCGACCACGTCAAGGCCCTGGACTGGGACGACGTGCTCGCCGCGACCGGCCTGACCCGGGGCGAGATCGCCGCGACGCTCGGCGACGTCCTCGCGGCGAAGCGGATCGTGGTCTGCTGGGCGATGGGCCTGACGCAGCACCGCAACTCCGTGCCGACGATCCGGGAGGTCGTGAACTTCCTGCTGCTGCGCGGCAACATCGGCCGTCCGGGCGCGGGCGTGTGCCCGGTGCGCGGCCACTCCAACGTCCAGGGCGACCGGACGATGGGGATCTACGAGAAGCCGAAGCCCGAGTTCCTGGACGCGCTCGCCGCCGAGTTCGGGTTCGAGCCGCCGCGTGAGCACGGCCTGGACACCGTCGACGCGATCCGCGCGATGCGGGACGGCAAGGCGAAGGTGTTCTTCGCGATGGGCGGCAACTTCATCCGCGCCACCCCGGACTCGGACGTGACGGAGGCGGCGATGCGCCGCTGCCGGCTCACCGTCCAGGTGTCGACGAAGCTGAACCGGTCGCACGCGGTCACCGGAGAGCGCGCGCTGATCCTGCCGGCGCTGGGCCGCACCGAGCGGGACGTCCAGGCGGGCGGCGAGCAGTTCGTCTCGGTCGAGGACTCGATGGGCATGGTGCACGCCTCCCGCGGACGGCTCGCGCCCGCGTCCCCGCAGCTCAAGTCCGAGGTCGCGATCGTCACCGGGCTGGCCCGGCAGGTGCTCGGCGACCGGCACGGCATCGGCTGGGAGAAGATGGAACGCGACTACGACGTCATCCGCGACCATGTGGAGCGGGTCGTCCCCGGGTTCGACGACTACAACGCGCGCGTGCGCGAGCCGGACGGGTTCACGCTGCCGCACGCGCCGCGCGACGAGCGCCGCTTCCCGACCGCGACCGGCAAGGCGAACTTCACCGCGAACGCGCTGGAGGTGCTGCGCGTCCCGGAGGGGCGGCTGCTGCTCCAGACCGTCCGCAGCCACGACCAGTACAACACCACGATCTACGGACTGGACGACCGGTACCGGGGCGTCAAGGCCGGACGCCGCGTCGTGTTCGTCCACCCGGACGACCTCGCCGCGCTCGGCTTCGCCGACGGCGCGACCGTCGACCTGGTGTCGGAGTGGACGGACGGCACCGAGCGCCGCGCGCCCGCCTTCCGGACCATCGCCTACCCGACGGCGCGCGGCTGCGCGGCGGCCTACTTCCCCGAGACCAACGTGCTCGTGCCGCTGGACAGCACGGCGGAGGTCAGCAACACCCCGACCTCGAAGTCGGTCGTCGTCCGCCTGGAGTCCCCGCAACAGGAGTCCCCGCGGTCAGAGGGGGCCGAAGCGTAAAGGGCACGCCTGGAGCGCGTGCGCGCAGGGGCTGCAGGTGGTCGAGGACGCCCGAGGTCGGGGCGCGAGGGCGGCGGATGTGCGAGCGTGGAGCATGCCGACGGAGGTGGTGCGGACGGAGCGGGAAGGCCGTCCGTAACCGGCCGTATTGACCCGCGTTACGCCGGTGGCCGCACCGTCGACGGCGTACGATGCACCCATCCTGACGCTTCCATCCGACAGGCTTCAGAGCCACCCACGCATCCCCACGCTCCCTCCCCCAACGAGGTGACCGGTGACGGCACTGGCGGACGACCGGCACGGCGGCAACCTGCCCGCCGAGGTGACCCGGTTCATCGGCCGGCGGCGCGAGCTGGCCGAGGCCAGGCGCGTCCTGACCCGCTCGCGCCTGGTCACGCTGACCGGGGTGGGCGGGGTCGGCAAGACCCGGCTGGCGCTCCGGCTGGCCACCGAGGTCCGCGGCGGGTTCGAGGGCGGCGCGTGGCTGGTCGAGCTGTCCGCGCTGCGCGAGCCGGACCTGCTCGCCCGGCACGTCGCCGACAAGCTCGGGCTGCCCGGCCAGGCGGCGGGCGACCAGACCGACCGGCTCTGCGAGCACCTGTCCGACCGTGAGCTGCTGCTCGTCCTGGACACCTGCGAGCACCTGGTCGAGGGCACGGCCGCCCTGGTCGAGACGCTGCTGCGGGCCGCGCCCCGGCTGCGGGTGCTCGCCACCAGCCGCGAGCCGCTGGACGTGATGGGCGAGCACAACCTGGTGATCCCGCCGCTGGCCGTCGCCGCGGACCCCGGGACCTCGGCGGACGACACGACGGACGGCACGGGGAGCGGGAGCAGCCGGGCGGGCACGTCCGGGCGCGCGGACGACCCGGGCGCGGACGACGCGGTCGTGCTGTTCGCCGACCGCGCCGAGGCGATGGTCCCGGGCTTCACGCTGACCAAGGACAACCGTCCGCTGGTCGCGCGGCTGTGCGCGCAGCTGGACGGCATCCCGCTCGCGATCGAGCTGGCCGCCGTCCGGATGCGGACGATGTCGGTGGAGCAGCTCGCCGAGCGGATGGACGACCGGTTCCGGCTCCTCGGCACCGCGCGCGCGGGCGGCGACCGGCACCGGACGCTGCGCGCCGCGATCGAGTGGAGCCACGAGCTGTGCACCGGCGAGGAGCGGCTGCTGTGGGCGCGGCTGTCGGTGTTCCCCGGCGACTTCGACCTGACCGCCGCCGAACGCGTCTGCGGCGGCGACGGGCTGCCCGACGGGGAGCTGTTCGAGGTGCTCGGACGGCTGGTGGAGAAGTCGGTCGTCCAGGTCGAGCGGGACGGCCGCCGCTACCGGATGCTCGACACCCTGCGCGAGTACGGCGCGGAGCGGCTCGCCGAACTCGGCGAGGGCCCCAGCCTGCGGCAACGCCACCGCGACCACTATCTCGACCTGGCCGAACGCGCGCGCGACGCGGCGCTCGGCGCCGAGCAGCTCGGCTGGCTGACCCGGCTGGGCGAGGAGAACCCGAACCTGCGCGTCGCGCTGGAGTACTCGCTCACCACGGAGGAGGAGGTCGCGACCGGGCTGCACCTGACGGTCGTCCTCCAGCACTACTGGATCTGCCTGGGCATGTTCGGCGAGGCCCGGCGCTGGCACGACCGGGCCCTGAAGGCGCCGACCGGGTCCGCGGGGAACCCGGCGCGCGTCGCGCTCGACCGGGCGTGGATCGCCTACGGCGCCGGGATGGTCGCCGTCCAGCAGGGCGAGACGGACCGGGCGCGCCAGTTGTTCGCCACGGCCACCGTCGACTCGTCCGCGACCGCGGCGGTCCTGCCCGAGGCGGCCGAGGCGGCGTCGGCGCCCGATCTGCTGGCGCACGTCGTCCACGGGGAGGGCCTGATCGCGCTGTTCGAGGGCGAGCTGGACGAGGCGCGCGCCCGCATGGAGCAGTCCCGCGAGGCGTTCGGCCGGCTCGGCTACCGGGACCCGCTGGCGCTGCTGACCGGCCCGCACCTGTCGACCGTCCTGCTGCTGCAGCGCAAGGAGCGGGAGGCGCTCGCGCTCGCGGACGCCGCGGCCCGCGACGGCGAGGCGTCCGGCGAACGCTGGTGCCACTCGTTCGCGCTGTACGCGCGGGGCGCGGCGCTGTGGTGGCTCGGCGAGCACCGGGCCGCGACCGACGACCTGCTCGCCTGCCTGCGGATCAAGGAGCGGCTCGGCGACCAGCTCGGCATCACGCTCGCGCTCGACCTGCTCACGCCCGCGCCGGTCGTGCACGGCGAGTACGAGCAGGCGGCGATGCTGCTCGGCGCGACCGAGGCGATGTGGCGGCGGCTCGGCGCGACCCGGCTGTACGGGCCGGACTACGAGCGGCGGCGCGCCACGTCCGAGCACGCGCTGCGCAAGCGGCTGCCCCCGGAGCGGTTCCAGGCGGCCAAGGAGCGCGGCGCGCGGCTGTCGGTCGCCGAGGCGATCGCGCTGGCCCGCGGCGAGCCCGCGCCCCGGCCGGAGCGGCAGCCGCTCACCGCCCGCGAACGCGAGGTCGCGGTGCTGGTCGCGCGCGGGCTGTCGAACCGCGAGATCGCGGACCGCCTGTCGGTGGCGCGGCGCACGGTCGACACCGCCGTCGAGCACGTCCAGGCCAAGCTCGGCCTGTCCTCCCGCGACCAGATCGCCGCCTGGGTCCGCCGCGTCCGCCGGGGCTGAGAACGGCCTCGTCCCGCCTGCGGCGGGCGGCGGATCCGGGCCTAGGGTGGGCGGCATGACGAATCTGCCCGAGAAGCCAGACCCCGCGCGCCCTCCGGAGATGCGGGCCTCCGACGCCGACCGCGACCGGGTCGCGCAGATCCTCCGGGAGGCCGCGGGCGAGGGCCGGCTCACGCTGGACGAGGTGGACGAGCGGCTGGACGCGGTCTACAAGGCGAAGACCTACGCCGAGCTCGAGCCGCTGACCCGCGACCTCCCGGACGCCGGGTCCGCTCCGGCCGGGACGCCGGCGGCGCGTCCGGCCGGGACCGCGGGCGGGTTCGTCATCGCGCCGGGCGAGACGCCGACGTGGACGAACGGCGTCGCGATCATGGGCGGGTTCGAGCGCAAGGGCGCGTGGACCGTCCCGGAGTCGTTCACCGCGTTCGCGTTCTGGGGCGGCGGCGACCTCGACCTGCGCGAGGCGCGGTTCACCTCGGCGACGGTCCACATCACCGCGGTGGCGATCATGGGCGGGATCGACATCGTCGTGCCGGACGACGTGAACGTCCGGGTGACGGGCATAGGGATCATGGGCGGCTTCGAGCATCTGGCGAGCGGCCCCGGCATCCCCGGCGCGCCGGAGATCGTCATCTCCGGCCTGGCCTTCTGGGGCGGCGTGGACGTCAAGCGCCGCCCCAGGAGACGCGCGGTCCGCGACTAGCGCTCCGCCCGGCCGCCGTGGGTCGACTTGGCGTCACCGCACTGAATCCAACGTAGCACGGGTGTGCTATAAAGCAACCATGCCCAAGCTGGTGGACCCCGGGGAGCGCCGCCGCGAGGTGGCCGAGGCCATCTTCCGGGTGGCCCGGCGCGACGGACTGGAGCACGCGTCCCTGCGCGCGGTCGCGGCCGAGGCGGGCCTGGCGATCGGCTCGGTCCGGCACTACTTCGACGGCCAGGCCGATCTGATGATCTTCGCGATGCGGTACTTCGCCGAACGCGCCGGGGCACGGATCCTCGCGGCGGTGGGGCAGCTGAGGACGCCCGACACGGACGCGCCGCCCGCCGAGCACGTCGCGGCGCTGGAGCGGCTGCTCGCCGAGATCCTGCCGCTGGACGACCGCCGCCGCGAGGAGGCCGAGGTCTGGCTGGCGTTCACGACGTCCGCGCGCACCCGCCCCGACCTGCGCCGCCACGCGCTGGAGATGTTCGACGAGCTGGCCTGGATGATCGACACCCTGCTCGCCGCCGCCGACGGGCTCGGCGCGCTGCGTCCCGGCCTCGACCTGCACGCCGAGCGCATTCGGCTGAACGCGCTCCTGGACGGCCTCACCATGCACTCCGTCCTGCAGCCCGACCGCGTCGGCCCACCTGAGCTCGCCGAGGCCCTGCGCCACCACATCGCCGAACTCTCGGCCGTCCCACCCGAGGGACCGCTCCCCCTCTGACCTGCCACGGCATGCCGAAGGGCCGCCGTCCGGCCACGGACGACGGCCCCGGAAGGCGCTCGGACGGTCAGCTCTCGGCGACGGCCCCCGAGGCGATGAGGTCGTCGGCGTCGTCGATGCCCAGGTCGGCGAGGACGGCGCGGGTGTGCCCGCCGGGGAGGGCGGGCTTGCCCTCGGTGTCCGCCGGGGTGCGCGAGAAGCGGGGGGCCGGGGCGGGCTGGAGGTGGCCGTCGCGCTCGACGAAGACGGCCCGCTCGGCGTTGTAGGGGTGGCGGGCGGCCTCGGTCATCGACAGGACGGGCGCGACGCACGCGTCCGACGGCAGGAAGACCTCGGCCCACTCGTCGCGGGTGCGCTCCTTGAACTTGGCGGCGAAGCGTTCGCGGAGCTCGGGCCAGCCGTCGCGGTCGTGCTGGCTGGGGAGTTCCGCGTCGCCGAGGCCGAGCAGGCGCAGGAACTCGGCGTAGAACTGCGGCTCGAGCGCGCCGACCGCCATGTGCTCGCCGTCGGCGGTCTCGTAGACGTCGTACCAGGGCGCGCCGGTGTCGAGCATGTTGACGCCGCGCTCGTCCTTCCAGAGCCCGCCCGCCATGAACCCGTGGATGAAGGTGGACAGGTGGGACGCGCCGTCCACGATCGCGGCGTCCACGACCTGGCCGCGGCCGCTCGCGCGGGACTCCAGCAGCGCGGCGAGGATCCCGACGACCAGGTACATGCTGCCGCCCGCGAAGTCGCCGAGCAGGTTCATCGGGACCTGCGGCGGGCCGCCCGCCCGGCCGATGGCGTGCAGCGTCCCGGTGATCGCGATGTAGCCGATGTCGTGCCCGGCGCTCTGGGCGAGCGGGCCGTCCTGGCCCCAGCCGGTCATGCGGCCGTAGACGAGCCCGGGGTTGCGGGCGAGGCAGTCGTCCGGGCCGAGGCCGAGGCGCTCGGTGACGCCCGGACGGAACCCCTCCAGCAGGACGTCGGAGCGCTCCACCATCCGCAGGACGAGCTCGCGCCCCCGGTCGCTCTTGAGGTCCACGGCGATGGAGCGCTTGCCCCGGTTGGTGAAGTCGGTCCCGCCGGTCGCGCCGCCGCCCTTGCGCGCGGCGGCCGCCCTGTCGACGCGGATGACGTCGGCCCCCAGGTCGGCCAGCAGCATCGCGGCGAACGGGCCGGGCCCGATGCCCGCCAGTTCGACCACCCTGACCCCGGCCAGCGGCCCTCGTCCCATCACGCGCCCCTCTCGTCGATCGATGCCCCCATTGTGCCCGACGGAGTAAGCAAGCACTGACGGCAGGGTCCCCCGGTGATCGACTCGGACGGCCGCCCGGACGGTCAGCCGCCCGGACGGCGGTAGACCTGCACCGGGGCCTTGGTGAAGTCGCGCGCGGTCACCGCGATCCGCCCGGACGGCGGGACGGGCGCGACCGGACCGCGACCGGCGAGGAAGTCGCCGGTCGTCGTGGCCGGCTGGAACGGGCCCTCCGCGGAGAGCGCGGTCACGCGGCGGCTCGCGGCGGCGAGGTAGTACCAGCGCCCCTTCGGCGACCGCCACCATCCGGCGCTCGCCAGGTCGCCGCCCGCGGACGAGCAGTCGGGCGTGTCGAGGCGGCGGCCGGTGACGTGCACGCCCTTGTCGTCGGTCAGGACGGCGTAGGTCGCGCTGCGTCCGCCCGAGTAGGCGTAGCGCGCGCACATCCAGTGGCCGGGGCCCGCGCCGTCCGGGAGGGCGCCGGTCCAGAACTCGCGGGCGGTCGCGGACTCCACGTCGCCCCTTCCGCGCCGGTCGAGCGCGGCCGGTCCGGCGGCGCCGCACCCGAGCCGACGCCACAGCGCGAACCCGGCGGGCAGCGCGTCCGGCCCGCCGCCCACCGGGTGCGGCCAGGCGGGTCCGGGCGGCGCGGGCTGGTAGAGCAGGTCCGCCGAGACCAGGCCGCCGAGGTCGGCCACCGTGTACGGACGGCCGTCCGGGACCTGCGGCTGCGACAGCTCCAGCACCGGCCCGCGCCAGCAGCCGCCGCGCCCGGCGGCCTGCTGCGGGACATCCCCGGTCAGCCCGTCGAGGACGGGCACAGTCGTCCAGGCCGCGGCGCCCCTCGTCCCGCCGGACGCCAGGTCGGCGGCGCGGACGCCGGTCACCCACGGCGGCAGCAGGTACCGGCCCGGCGCGACCTTCAGCGGCGACGCGCCGTCCTGCTGCGACCGGCCGACAGGGAAGACCTCCAGGCGGTCGCCCGTGAACCGGGCGATGGTCGCGCCGTCGCGGAGCAGGACGACCCGGCGCGTCCCGGTCGTCCCGGCGAAGAGCAGCTGCGGACCTCCGGCCCCGGACGCCGCTCGAGGCGTCCGCGCCTCCCAGGCGCGGACGGCCTGGGACACGAAGGCGCGGTCGCGGACGAGGTCGCCGCGCGCAGGCCAGACCGTGAGGTCGAGCCGGGCGCTGCGCCGCCACAAATCCGCCGGGGCAGCGACGACGCGTCCGCCAGGCGGCTCGGCGGACGGGTCCCCCGCGAGCCGGACGCCCGCGATCGGGAACCGGCCGCCGGCCAGCGCGAACGCGGCGACGGTCGCCACAGGCACCGCCGCCAGCGTGACGCCGAGGACGACCCGGACACCGCGCCGCCGGCGCGACCGGCCGGCGCCGGCCAGCGGACGGAACATGCGGCGGCCGTGCAGCCGGACGACGGTCGGGTCGAGCGCCCGGATCTCCGCCTCGCCGAGCGGCGGGACGGCGGCGGCCTCGGCGAGCGCGCCGTCCGGGCCCGGGACGCCGAGGGCGGCGAGCTCCTCGCGCGCCTCGTCCTCGGGCAGCTCCTCCAGGCACAGCAGCGCGTACGCGGCACGGCCGCGCGGCGGCAGGCCGGCGACCAGGGCCAGCGGCTCAGGATCTCCGTCAGCGAACGGCTGGATGCGCAGCCAGGCGGCGGACCGGATCCGCTCGGCGCGCGGCCCGCGCTGCTCGACGCGCGCGGCGGAGCGGAGCGCGGCGCGCAGCACCCGGCGGCGCAGCCCGGCATAGATCACCTCGGCGTCGCCCCGGCGGTCACGGCGGCGCCGGGCGCGGCCGACGATCCAGTGCGCCAGCACCACCCGGTCGTGCTGTTCGAGCCTTTCCGGCAGGATGAGATAGGCGATCCGCGCAAGTCGCCGATAGCGCTTGTTCGCCACGGAATTGGCGCTGATTTCCTCCGTCACGGGAAACTCCTCGACCCGTTCCATTCCTGTTTTCAGAGAGAAGGCGGGCGGCCCGTCCTCTCCGCCCTCAGGCGTCCGGTCACGAGTCCCGGACGGTCAGCTCGACCGGCGCGTCCGGGCGGTGGCCGGCGTCGCCGTGCGGGATGGCGACCAGGAGGCGGCGGCTGACGTCCACGTTCCGCAGCGGGCCGTCCGCCTTCGGCATGAGCCCCCGGCCTGCGGCGGCGAGGTAGTACCAGTTGCCGCTGTCCGCGCGCCACCAGAGCCCGGACACCGGGCGCCGCTCGTCGCAGCCGCCCGCGCCCGCCGACAGCGTGGAGTCGTCGGCGTGGCCCACCAACGCCGCCTGACCGGCGCTGCCGCCGCCCGCGAAGTCGAGCCGCGCGCACACCCAGTCGGCGCTGCCGCCGCCGTGCGGCACGGACCCCGACCAGAAGTCCGCCGCGTCCGCCCGGTCCACCGGCCGGGCCGGTTGCGGGAGGACGCAGCCGAGCCGGTCCCATAGCTTCAGGCCGGTGCCGCCGAGCCGTCCTGGCATGCGGTGCGTCGACGCGCTCTTGTCTCCCCCGGCGGACGAGGCGTCGGTGCGGTAGCTCAGCACCACGGGCCGGGCCCCGCCGAGGTCGCCGATGGTGCGGCTACCGTCCGGGCCGGTGAGGTCGAGCACCGGGCCGCGTCCGCAGTGGGTGCGCGGCGCGAGTGGTTCGGTCACGCCGTTCCTGACCCGGACGGCGTCGCCGCCGGGGACGGCCGCCCCGGTCTCCCAGGGGGCGAGCAGGTAGCGGCCGCCGCCGAGCGCGACCGGGGCGGACGGGTCCGTCCCCGTCGCCGCGACCTCCAGCGGACGTCCCGGACCCGAATAGCGCGCGACGCGGTCACCGTCACGCAGCACCGCGACGGTACGTCCGTCCAGGTGACCGGCGTAGAGCAACTGCGCCGCGCCTCCTCTGACGGTTCCGGTCCCGCGCAGCCCGGCCCACGCCGACAGGGCGCCATGGGTGAGGGCGCGGTCGGCGGCGAGATCGCCCCGCGCGGGCCAGGTGGCGAGCGCGCGGTGGCCGTGCGCCCAGGCGTTCGGGGCGGCGGAGACGAGCCGCAGGCCGCGGGTGCCGTGCTCGCCCAGCGCCGAGCCGTTCTCGTTCACGGCCAGCGCGCCGAGCAGCCCCGCCGTGAGGACCGAGGCCCCGACGACCGGCGCCTTGGAACGGCGCCGCAGGGGACGCCGCGAAGCGGGCTCGAACGGCGCGGCGGGCATGGGCAGCCGGACCTCCTCGGCGGCCTCGATCGCCGTCCACGGGTCCTTCACGCCCAGCCCGACCAGCGCGTCCCGGACCTGGAAGCGGGACATCCCGGAGACCGTGCGCAGCACGCAGGCGACCCGCACGGGCATCTCCAGCCGCGCGAGCGCGCCGGTCAGCGCCGGGTCGGGCAATCGTCCGGGCAGCGCCTTCAGCCAGGGGTTCAGCCCGATGCGCAGCAGCCTGGACGGACGCGCCGCGCGCCGCAGGACCCGCGCGCGTAACGGCGCCCGCACGGCCTCGCCGTCCGCCGCGCCCACCGGAACGCCGAGGCCCATGCGTCCGGACAGCACGCCGTCCACGATGCGGCGGGCCAGCGCGAGCCGGTAGACGCGCCTCTCGGTTCCCGGAAGGACGAGATACGCCAGGCGGACGAGATCGCGGTACAGCGCCTCCGCCCGGGCCTTCGTCGTGACGTCTTCCGGCATCGCGGCGACTCCTTCTGCAGCTACTCCCGGGGATCGATGACGATCCGAGGCCGATGACGACCCAAAGTTAGGGAGCGCGAAGGTCCGCCGACCCGGAATTGAGAGAACGCTTAACGATGTCGCCGGATTTGCCTTTTATTTCCCGCCAAAAAGCATCTGCGACGGCTATGGCCTGCCGGTAGGTGTCCACGGTGACGTTGCGGCCGGTCAGGACGACCACGAGCCGTCCGGCCGGCTCGGCCTTGCCCGCGAGGACGGCCGCGACGCCCGCCGCGCCCGAGCCCTCGGCGACCAGGCCGTGCTCGGTGAACAGCCAGCGCATCGCCGCGCGGATCTCGGCGTCCGACACGTGCGTGAGGACGGGGTCCGCGGCGGCGACCAGGCCCGGGGTGACGCTGCCGGGCTCGAGGTTGCCGACCAGGCCGTCCGCGATGCTGTCGCCGACCTCGACCGGGACGATCCGCCCGGCGGCGACGGCGGCCGACAGCCCGCGCGACGCCGACGACTCGACACCGACCAGCCGCACGTCGTCCCGCGTGGACGCCCACAGCGCGAGGCCCGCGAGCAGCCCGCCGCCACCGACCGGAACGACGACGGTCAGCGGGCCCTCGGTCTGGGCGTCGAGCTCGACGCCGATCGTGCCCTGCCCCGCGATCACGTCCGGGTCGTTGTAGGGCGAGACGAACCGGCCGGGCAGCGACAGCGCGTGCGCCTCGGCGGCGTCGTAGTCCGCGCCATGCCGGACGAGGTCGACCGGGTAGGACGCGATCTTGGCGACCTTCGCCGGGGACGCGTGCTCGGACACCACGACGGTCGCGTCCACGCCCGTCCGGGCGGCGGCGTGCGCGAACCCGAGGCCGTGGTTCCCGGCGCTCGCGGTGACGGCGGGCGCCCCGGCCGGCAGCCCGGCCATCGCCGCCAGCGCGCCCCTGATCTTGAACGAGCCGGTCGGCTGCAACGTCTCGGCCTTGAGCAGGGCGCCGGGCGCGAGCGCGGTGGGCAGCACCGGCGTGGGCTCGAGCACCGCGGCGACACGTCCGGCCGCCGCGCGCAGGTCGGCCACCGTCGGAGTGCGGACGGGCCGCGGAGCCGTATTCGGCGAAGGGGACACCATGGGAGAAATATATTCACCGGCGGCACAAAGATCGTCCCAGGACGGGCCCCCGGGTTGTGCGGTCGTTCCAGGAAGGGTAGAAGGCGAGGCATGAGCACCGCATCGCCCGAAAGCGCCGCGCCGCCGGAACTCCCGCCCTTCGCCGACTGGGCCGACACCAAGGACACCCTGCACCTGTGGACGCAGATCGTGGGGAAGATCCAGCTCGCCTCGATCTCGCCCCGCAACCACTGGTGGCACGTGACGCTGCGGGTGGACGAGCACGGCTACTCGACGCAGCGGCTGCTGCACGACGGCGTCCACTTCCGGATCTCGTTCGACCTCGTCCAGCACCGGCTCGTCGTCCGGACCCGCGACCGTGAGGAGGCCGTCCCGCTGCGGGACGGCCTGTCGGTGTCGGGGTTCTACTACGAGCTCGAGGCGCTGCTGCGCGAGCTGGGCATCCGGGTGGACATCAAGGCGGAGCCGTTCGGCGTCCCGATGACCACGCCGTTCGCGGACGACACCGAGCACGCCTCCTACGACAGGGCGGCGATCGAGCGGTTCCGGGACGCGCTGGTCTGGGTGGACGACGCGTTCTGCGAGTTCCAGAGCTGGTTCGACGGGAAGGCGAGCCCGGTCCAGCTGTTCTGGCACAGCTTCGACCTGGCGACCGCGCGGTTCTCGGGCCGGTCCGCGCCGCCCATGGAGGGCGCGGACCCGGTGAGCGCCGAGGCCTACAGCCACGAGGTGATCAGCTGCGGCTGGTGGGCCGGCGACCGCGCCACCCCGTACTCGGCGTTCTACTCCTACACCCACCCCGAGCCGGACGGCCTGACCGGGCAGCCGCTCTCGCCCGCCGAGGCGTCCTGGGAACAGACCGGGATGACGCACCAGGCGCGGCTGCGCTACGACGCCGTCCGGACGTCGGACGACCCGCGCGGCGTCCTGCTGGACTTCCTGCAGAGCGCCTACGCGGCCGGGGCCCGCAAGGCCGACTGGCCCTACAGCGACTTCCACTCGTCCTGGTGCCCGCCCCGCGGCCGCGTCACCGCGCTCTGACGCGATCGCGCGGCGGACGGCTCAGGCGAAAGGATGGGGACAGCCCGCGCGCAGGCGGCGGAACGGGCGCGGCCCGCGCTCAGGCGGCGGGGCTGGGGCGGCTCGCGCGCAGGCGCGTGGCGCCGTACCCGGCCAGGCACAGGACGACGAGCGCGGTGAGCACCGTGAGCAGCGGGTTCACGAAGCCGGGCACGGTGTCGGCCCCGCAGGACGTGTCGCTCAGCGGCAGCAGTGACTGCCCGCCCTCATGGCCGACCGAAGCGGTTTCCGAAGTGATGCGGCACACACCGTCCTTGGCGTCGAGCATGTCGTCGTCGAAGTGGGCGAGGCCGAACCCGTAGGTCGCGGCGAGGGCCAGCAGCCAGGTCCACGCCATCCGCGCCCAGACGCGCGCGACGTTCCGGGCCCGTCCCGCCCGGACGGACGCGACCGCCATCAGGCAGGCCGCCGAGGCCGCCAGGGGCCACCCGATCATCAGGAGCAGGGCGCCCAGCAGGGCCAAGAGCAGCGTGTACTCGGGCGCGACCGCGACCAGGAGCAGCAGCCCGACCACCAGCAGGACGGCGGCCCCAGCGGCGACGCGTCCGAGCTCACCGGGTCGCCGGGAGGACAGTGCGGGGGCCGCGAACAGGGCGACGAGCAGCCCCGGAACGCCGATCAGGCTGACCATGCCGGTCGCACCCTCGCCGTACAGGGCGGCCGACAGCACCACTCCCCCGGCGAGCGTGAGCCCTGCGGCGATCCAGTACTTCATCCCCAGACCTCACCCTATGGATCAACTTTTGGCAAAGCGGCTGGTTGATCACGACGGAGGAGCGATCCAGATGTAACCGAACGCGGGGCTTACCCCCTACGTCCTACTCTTGGGCAGCGCGGACCGACAAGACCCGAGGTGGACGTGAACGACCAGGTGAGCATCGCCGACATGTTCGACAGGCTGACCGGCACCCAGCAGGCCCCGCCGTGGTGGCTGGTGGCGCTGGCCGCCGTCGTGGCCCTGGCCGCCGTGGCCCACGGCCCGACCTGGCGGCTCGCGCGCAACGTGGTGACCATCGCGCACGAGGGCGGGCACGCCCTGGTCGCGCTGCTGACCGGCCGGAAGCTGGACGGCATCAAACTGCACTCCGACACGTCCGGCGTGACCGTGTCGCGCGGCAAGCCGCACGGGCCGGGCATGGTGTTCACGGCGATGGCCGGGTACATCACGCCGCCGCTGCTCGGGCTGCTGTTCGCGGCGCTGCTGGCGGGCGGCCGGATCACGCTCATGCTGTGGTTCTCGCTGCTGCTGCTCGCCGGGACGCTGGTGATGATCAGGAACGCCTACGGCGCGCTGTCGGTGATCCTCACCGGCGCGGTGGTGTTCGCGGTCTCCTGGTTCGCCGGTGAGACCGTCCAGGCGGTGTTCGGCTACCTGGCCGCCTGGTTCCTGCTGCTCGCGGGCACCCGTCCGGTCGTCGAGCTGCAGCGGATGCGGACCCGCCGGATGGCCCCCAGCTCCGACGCCGACCAGCTCGCGCACCTGACGGGCGTGCCCGGCATGTTCTGGGTGACCGTGTTCGGGCTGGTCGCGCTGCTGTCGCTGGTGGCGGGCGGCGCGCTGCTGCTCCCGGGCGGCGCGTCCGCGCCGCACCTCTGACCGCCGCACCTCCGGGCTCGGACTCCCGAGCCCGTTCGAAGGCCCCCGCCGACGCGTGTCGGACGGGGGCCTTCTTCGCCTTTCGGCGGGGCCTTCGCCCTGCGCGCCTAGCGGCAGAGGGCGGCGTCGATCGCCTTGGTGATGTCGGCGCGGAAGGCGGGCTTGGCCTCCAGCGCCGGGTCGGACTGGTTGTAGGTGATCACGGCCTGCCGCCTGCCGTCCCGGCTGGTGTACGACCAGGTGCGGTAGCCCGGCCAGCCGCCGTCGTGGCCCCACGCGAACCCGCAGGACGTCTTGATGCGGGCGAGGCCGAGGCCGTAGTCCTCCTTGACCCAGTCGTCGGTGACCGGACGCGTCGTCATCAGCGCCTTCTGGACGCGCGCGGGCAGCAGCCTTCCGGTGACCAGGGCCCGCTGGAAGCGCGCCACGTCGTCCACGGTGGAGACGATGCCGCCGGACGTCCAGCCGCTGGACGGGCTGATCACGGTGCTCATGTCGCCGTACTGGCCGAAGTACCCGTGCACGTAGGAGCCGTGGAAGCCGGTGTCGGCGGTGGGCAGGAAGGTGTGGCGCAGCTTCAGGGGCTTGACGATCCGGCGCTGGAGCTCGACGCCGAACGGGTGGCCGGTGGCCTTCTCCACGATCATCCCGGCGAGGACGTAGTTGGTGTTCGCGTAGTTCCACTTCGCGCCCGGCCTGCTCAGCGGTGCCTTCTCCTGCGCGATGTCGACCAGCTCGCGCGGCTTCCAGACGCGAGCGGGGTCCTGCCAGAGCCGCGGGTCCGTCGCGTACTCGTTCAGGCCGGACGTCTGGGCGAGCAGCTGCCGGACGGTGATCTTCCGGCCGTCGTTGCCGTTGCGGATGAGGACGCCGGGCAGCCATCGGGCGACCGTGTCGTCCAGGGAGAGCCGGTGCTCGGCGACCAGTTGCAGGACGACCGCGGAGGTGAAGGTCTTGGTCACGCTGGCGATGCGGAACCGCAGGTCAGGGGTCATCTTCTGGCGCGTGGCGGTGTTCGCGAAACCGGCGGTGACGTGGGTGACCTCGTCACCGCGCCGCGAGAGCGCGATGACGCCCGGCTGGCCGTCCTTGACCAGCTGGTCCACGGCCTTCTGAAGCGCGGTCTGCTTCAACGCACCGGCCTGCGCGGACGCGCCGGACGGGGTGGACGCGGACGCGGCGACGGCGGTCACCGGGGCGACGGCGGCGGTCAAGGCCGCGGTGGCGAGGGAGGCGATGGCGATGCGTTGCATGGTGTTCTTCACGTGATTCAGCTTGCCGACCGGCGCATTCGTCCCCCATGGGCTTGAACACCGAGCACCGGGTGTACCTGAGTACACCTGTCCGCACGCGGCCACGCGCTCGCCATCGCGCGCGTGCGGACGGATCATGGGCCATGGCCGCGAAGCACCTGGACCGAGGGTCCTATCACCGCAAGCGCAAGGCCCGCCTACGCGCCCGCAGGCGCCGCAGCCGTCCGACCGCGGGCAAGGGCGGGGGCCGCTGAAGGGGTGAAGGCGGAGCCGCCGAAGAACCGACGCCGGGGCCGCCGAAGACCGACTTTTGCGCGCTGACCGGGCCTTCTGACGCGCTGTCGGGAACACCGGAGAATGTCGTACCCGGCGGATAGGTTCGACGGTGTGAGCGAGGCTTCGAACGCGGGTGGGCGGGGGCGCGATCCCAGGACCGCCGAGCGCCGTGAGCGGCGGGTGGGAGACGGTCTCGCCGAGCTCGACCAGTGGCTGCGCGACCAGGTCGCGCACGGGCTGGCGCGGGCCGAGCGGGCTCCCTACCGGCTGTGGGACGACGCGTCCCGGCGGCTGGTCGACGCGTCGGCCGGTTCGCTGGCCGCGCACGTGAAGGCGCTCGCCGGGGTGCCGCGCCGCACGGGCTGGCCCGAGCGGCTGCTCGCCGAGTACGCGCTGCTGCGCCTGCTCGTGCGCGCGTACCAGGGGCGCGACGCGCTGCCGCCGCGCCTGCGCGAGATCGTGCGCGCGCGTATCGGGTTCACCATGCCGCACGACGACGTCCTCGCCCACGGTGAGAGCGTCCACGACACGTGGTGTGTGATCGGCGCGCGTGACACGACCCTCGACCAGCTCACGACACGGCGCGTCTGGCTGCGCGGCGCGGAGAGCGGGCGTTCGGCCCTGGTGCTGTCGTTCGCGGCCCGGGGCCGTCCGCTGGACGCGTCGCTCAAGGTCGGGGCGCATGTCGATGCCGTCCTGGCGTTCTATCCGGACGGCCTGCGCGCCCTCGTGGCCGAGCGTTCCCGGCGATCCGGGCCACGGCGGCCAGGATCGCCACGAGCCGGGGCCGCGCAGGCCGGGGCCGCGCAGGCGGGCGCGACGCAGGCGGGCGCGACGCAGGCGGGCGCGACGCAGGCGGGGGCGCGGCGGGCGCCGGGTGGGACGTCCGTGCGCGGTCTGCTGGACGAGTACGCCGAGGCCCTTGCGGGCGATCCGTGGCTCGACCGCTGGCCCGCCGTGCTGGCGCAGGTCCGCCCGGCCCGGGATGAGCGCGGTGACCTGCATGTTCTCGACGCCGACGGAGACGCGCTGCCGGTCCGGACGGGCGATCCGTGGCCACTGCTGGCGGTGTCGGGGGGCGGGCCGGTGACGCTGTCCGGCGAGTGGACGCCGGACGGCCTGCATCCGCTCGCGCTCTGGCATCCCGAAGAGGGGGTCGTGCTGCTGTGAGCACCTGGTCCGAGCATGTGAGCGCGGCGCTGCTGGGCACCGACCGCCGCCAGGCGCCACCCGGCGAAACCCCTGGTCACGACCGGGACGCGGCGCGCCGCCTGCTCGACCAGGCGGCCGTTCTGGCCGTCCGGAGGCGGGCTGGCGCGCTCCCCCGCCGGGACGGTGTGGAGGCGGTCGCCGCCGCGCCCGACGAGGAGCTTCCCGTGGTCCCGAGGGCCGCGGCGCGGCGGCTGACCCGGATCCTCGCCGGTGAGCAGGTCACGGTCCTGCCCGAGTGGCTGGACGCGGCGGCGCGCGGCGGCTGGCGGGTTCCCGCGCGGCTGCTGCCCGAACTGCTGGAGAAGGGCCGCGGTGACCGGATGCTGCGTCCGGCGATCGCGCGCGCGGCCGGGCATCGCGGGGTGTGGCTGGCGCTGCGGAACACCGACTGGGCGTACCTGGTCGGGGCCGGGGACGATCCGGGCGGCGGCGACGAGGTGTGGGAGACCGGCACCCGGCAGCAGCGCGTCGCGTTCCTCACGCGCCTGCGCGGGAGCGACCCGGCAGGGGCGCGCGCAACGCTGGGCTCGGTGTGGGCGAAGGAGGCCGCGCCCGACCGGGCGGCGTTCCTGGGCACGTTCGCGCGCGGCCTGTCGATGGACGACGAGGATTTCCTCGAGGCCGCGCTCGAAGACCGGGGCAAGGACGTCCGGCAGCTCGCGTCCGACCTGCTCGCGCGGCTTCCCGACTCGGCCTATGGACGGCGGATGGCCTCGCGCGCCCGCGCGTGCCTGCACGCCGAGTTCCGCACCGTCCGGGAGCGGCGGCAGCTGTGGGTCGTGGTCGAGCCGCCCGAGACACATGACGAAGACCTGGAGCGCGACGGCGTCCCGTTCCACCCGAGCGGGTCGTTCGCGCCCGCGGGCGCGGGAGGCGGCCCGGTCGGCACGCGCGCGGCGTGGCTGCGCGAGATCCTCGCGCGCACCCCGCTCTCCACCTGGACCGATCTGTTCTCCCTGCCGCCGATGGAGGTCGTCTGCCTGCCGATCACCGACGCGGCGGGCGACTCCGGGCGGGCCGCGCGCGACGTCCACATCGGGTGGGCGCGGGCGGCGCTGCGGCAGCGCGACCCGGCGTGGGCGCGGGCGCTGCTGAAGGGCGGCGTCGTCGTGGACGAGCCGGACGCCCTGGCCGACCTGCTGACCGTCCTGCCGGGCACCGAACGCGAGGGCGCGGCGGCCGGGCTGATCCGCTGGGTCGCGGGCGGGCCCGAGCTGCCGCGTGTGCTGGAACGCGTCGCCGGCCCGTGGACGGGCGAGCTGGCCGACGCCGTGGTGGCGACCCTCTCGACCGCCGCCGACCGGCAGACGCACCGGCACGAGCACACCCTGGCCCAGCTGTGCCGCCTCGCCGACCAGCGCCTCTCCCCCGTGTTCGCGCCCCGCGTCCAGGGCCTGGCCGAACGCCACCTCACCGCCGATCCCGGCGGGGTGGCGGGCACCGTCCTCACCGACCTCACCGAGACCCTCCGCTTCCGTGCCGAGATGCTGAAGGAGCTCCACCCGTGACCGTGCCCGACAACGGGACCTCCCCCGAGACGGCCCCCGACGAGGTGCTCCGGCCGCACGCCGAGCAGCAGTACTCCCGCGAGCTGGCGCTGCTGGCCGAGCACGACGACCGGCCTCGTCCGCCCGGCTGGCGGCTGTCGCCGTGGGCGGTGACCACCTACCTGCTCGGCGGCGGCCTCCCGGACGGCACGGAGGTCTCGCCCAAGTACATCGGCCCGCGCCGCCTGGTGGAGGTCGCGGTCGCGACGCTCGCGACCGACCGGGCGCTGCTGCTCCTCGGCGTCCCCGGCACCGCGAAGACGTGGATGTCGGAGCACCTGGCGGCGGCGATCTCGGGCGACTCGACGCTGCTGGTGCAGGGCACGGCCGGGACGCCCGAGGAGGCCGTCCGGTACGGGTGGAACTACGCGCGGCTGCTCGCCGAGGGGCCGTCCGAGCGGGCGCTGGTGGAGAGCCCGCTCATGCGCGCGATGCGATGCGGCATGGTCGCGCGCGTCGAGGAGCTGACCCGCATGCCCGGCGACGTCCAGGACTCGCTGATCACCCTGCTGTCGGAGAAGACGCTGCCGGTGCCGGAGCTGAACACCGAGGTCCAGGCGCGGCGCGGGTTCACGGTGATCGCGACGGCGAACGACCGCGACCGGGGCGTCAACGAGCTGTCGTCCGCGCTGCGCCGCCGGTTCAACACCGTCGTGCTGCCGCTCCCCGCGTCCGAGGCGGACGAGGTGGAGATCGTCGCGCGCCGGGTGGCGCAGCTGGGCCGCGCGCTGGAGCTGCCCGAGGCCCCGGCCGGGCTGGAGGAGATCCGCCGGGTCGTCACGGTGTTCCGGGAGCTGCGCGCCGGGCTGACCGGCGACGGCCGGACGAAGCTGAAGTCGCCGTCCGGCACGCTCAGCACCGCCGAGGCGATCTCGGTCGTGACCAGCGGCCTGGCGCTCGCCGCGCACTTCGGCGACGGCGTCCTGCGCGCCCCGGACGTCGCGGGCGGCATCGTCGGCGCCGTCGTCCAGGACCCGGCGTCCGACCGGGTCGTCTGGCAGGAGTACCTGGAGACCGTCGTGCGCGAGCGCCCGGACTGGGCCGACTTCTACCGCGCCTGCCGGGAGGTCTCTTGACGGAGGTCGCGACGGGCGCCACCGACGCGTTGGCGGAGGCGGCCACAGGTGCGCGGGTCGAGGTGTTCGGGATCCGGCACCACGGGCCGGGGTCGGCGCGGGCCGTCCGGCGCGCCCTGGACGAGTTCAAGCCGGACGCGGTGCTGATCGAGGGCCCGCCGGAGGCCGACGCGATCGTCGACCTCGCCGCCGAGCCCGACATGGTGCCGCCGGTGGCGCTGCTGGCCTACGCGCCCGGCGAGCCGCCCGTTCCCGGGGACGACGCCGCGTCCTGGTCCGACCGGCGGGCCGCGTTCTGGCCGTTCGCCGAGTTCAGCCCGGAATGGCAGGCCGTCCGGTACGCGCTGGGCGAGGGCGCGGCCGTCCGCTTCTGCGACCTGCCCGCCGCCAACCAGCTCATCCCACCCACCGAACCCGAACCCGACGGCACTGCCACCAAGGACGACGCGTCCGACCGGAACAGGACGGCCGGCGAACCCGGCGGGGACGACGCGGGCATTCGGCTCGACCCGCTGGGGTGGCTCGCGCGCGCGGCCGGGTACGAGGACGCCGAACGCTGGTGGGACGACGTCGTCGAGCATCGGGACGGCGGCCCGTCCCCGTTCCCCGCGATCGCCGAAGCCATGTCCGAGCTGCGAGAACGCGTCGCCGAGCAGCCGTCCCTCGCGGGGCTCCCGCCGGGGCACCTCGTCCGCGAGGAGCAGCGTGAGGCGGCGATGCGCCGGACGCTGCGCCGCGCGCTCAAGGACGGTTTCGAACGCGTCGCCGTGGTGTGCGGGGCCTGGCACGTCCCGGCGATCCTGGCGCGGGTCCCGGTCGCGCGCGACGACCGCACACTGCGCGGCCTGCCCAAGGCCAAGGTGTCGATGACGTGGGTGCCGTGGACGCACGGACGGCTCGCCGAGCGGTCCGGCTACGGCGCGGGCGTGCGGTCGCCGGGCTGGTACGCGCACCTGTTCGCCGCTCCGGACCGTCCGGTGGAGCGATGGCTGACCACCGCCGCCGGGATCCTGCGCCAAGAAGACCTGCACGTCTCGTCCGCGCACGTCATCGAGGCCGTCCGGCTGGCGGAGGCGCTGGCCGCGCTGCGCGGCCGTCCGCTCGCCGGGCTGGACGAGGTGACCGAGGCGACGCGCGCGGTGCTGTGCGAGGGCGCCGACCTGCCGGTCGAGCTGATCCGGCGGCGGATGGTCGTCGGCGAGCGGCTCGGGTCCGTCCCCGACGACACGCCCATGGTGCCGCTCCAGCGCGACCTGGCCGACCGGCAGCGGCGGCTGCGGCTCGCGCCGTCCGCCGACGCCCGTGACCTGGAGCTCGACCTGCGCCGCGACGTCGACCTCGCGCGCAGCCACCTGCTGCACCGGCTGCGGCTGCTGGAGGTCGACTGGGGCGTCCCGGCGGAGAGCCGCGGCAAGGGCACGTTCCGCGAGACCTGGACGCTGTGCTGGCGGCCGGAGTTCGACGTCGAGCTGATCGAGGCGAGCGCGTGGGGAACGACGGTCGCGGGAGCGTCCGCCGCTCGCGCGGGCGCGATGGCGGGCGAGGCGGAGTCGCTCGCCGAGCTGACGTCCGTGGTCGAGCGCTGCCTGCTCGCCGGGCTGGGGACGGCGCTGCCGGGCGTGATGCGGACGCTCGCCGACCGCGCCGCGCTGGACGGCGACGTCGCGCACCTCATGGACGCCCTGCCCGCCCTCGTGCGCGCGCTCCGCTACGGCGACGTGCGCGGCACCGGCACCGGCACCGGCCCGCTCCGCACAGTCGTGGACGGCCTGGTCGTGCGCGTGTGCGTCGGGCTCGTCCCGGCGTCGCGCGGCCTGAACGACGACGCCGCACGCGACCTGCTCGGCCGTCTCGACCGCGCGCACTCGGCACTCGCGCTGCTCGACGACGACGCGCACACCGCCCGCTGGCACACCACGCTCGCCTTGCTCGTCGACCGCGACGGCCTGCACGGGCTCCTCGGAGGACGGCTCACCCGGCTGCTGCTCGACGCGGGCATCCTCACCGACGTGCCCGACCGGATGGCGCGCGCCGTGTCGTCCGGGGCCGAGCCCTCGCGCGCCGCCGCGTGGGTCGAGGGGTTCCTGTCGGAGGGCGGGCTGGTGCTCGTCCACGACGACGCGCTGCTCCGGCTCGTGGACGCGTGGATCGCGGGCCTGCCCGCCGACGCGTTCACAGGCGTCCTGCCGCTGCTGCGGCGCGCGTTCGGTGAGTTCGCGGCGGCCGAGCGGCGCGCGATCGGCGACCGCGTCCGGCACCTGTCGGACGCCTCGCCCGCCCGGCCGGGCGACGACCCGGTCGACCCCGTGCGGGCCGGGCCCGCGACGGCGACCGTCCTGCGCATCCTCGGAACAGACCCGCACACCCCCGGAACGGACCCGCGCGCCCCCGGGACGGACCCACACACCCCCGGAACGGACCCGCGCACCCTCGGAACGGAGGCCGGATCATGACCGACACCCCGGAGGCGGAGCGGCTGCGGCGGTGGCGGCTGGTGCTCGGCGGCGAGGCCGCCGACGGCACCGGCGTGACGCTGACCGGCGACGACGCGCGCATGGACGGCGCGCTCGCCAAGCTCTACGGGTCCGGTGACGGCGGCGGCCGGTCCCGGCCGGGACGGCGCGGCGCCGGGCTCGGCGACTCGGCGCCGTCGGTCGCGCGCTGGCTCGGCGACATCCGGGAGTACTTCCCGTCCCCGGTCGTCCAGGTCATGCAGAAGGACGCGATCGACCGGCTCGACCTCACCCGGCTGCTCCTCGAACCGGAGCTGCTGGACGCCGTCGAACCCGACATCCACCTGGTCGGCACGCTGCTGTCGCTGAACCGGGTGCTGCCCGACCGGGCCCGCGAGTCGGCGCGGAAGGTCGTCCGCGCGCTGGTCCGGGACCTGGAGGAACGGCTCGCCGAGCGCACCCGGTCGGCGGTCGGCGGCGCGCTCGACCGGGCCGCGCGGTCGGCCCGTCCGCGCCGTCCCTCCGAGGTCGACTGGGACCGGACGATCCGCGCGAACCTCCGCCACTACCAGCCGGACCGGGGCACGCTCGTGCCGCAGCGGCTGGTCGGGCACGGACGGCGCGGACGGGCCGTCCGGCGCGACGTGGTGCTCTGCGTCGACCAGTCCGGGTCGATGGCCGCGTCCGTGGTGTACGCGAGCGTGTTCGGGGCCGTCCTGGCGTCGACGCGGTCGCTGCGCACGTCGCTGGTCGCGTTCGACACCTCCGTCGTCGACCTCACCGGCCAGCTGCACGACCCGGTCGAGCTGCTGTTCGGCACGCAGCTCGGCGGCGGCACCGACATCAACCGGGCGCTCGCCTACTGCCAGACCCTCGTGACCCGGCCGAACGAGACCGTCCTGGTGCTGGTCACCGACCTGTACGAGGGCGGCGTCCGGGACGAGATGCTGCGCCGGGCCGCCGCCCTGGCGGGCGCGGGCGTCCAGGTGATCGTGCTGCTGGCGCTGTCGGACGAGGGCACGCCGTCCTACGACCACGACAACGCCGCCGCGCTGGCCGCGCTCGGCATCCCCGCGTTCGCCTGCACCCCGGACGCCTTCCCCGACCTGATGGCCGCCGCCCTGGAACGCCGCGACGTGTCGCCCTTCGGCGAACCCGCCGAATCCGCCGAGCCCGCCGCCCCGCCCGCGACGTGACCTCGATCAGTCGCGTTCGGGCAGGCCCCACAGCAGCAGGACGGCGGCCAGCGAGGACAGTGCCGCCTGCGCGAGCAGGGAGGGCAGCGGCACCGAGACGTGCACGCTCCACGCCGCCCACAGGACGACCCGCGCGAGCCGGACGGCCACGACCGTCCAGATCGCGTCGCGGCCGCCGCGCCAGGCCGGCAGGATCGCGACGAACGTGACGACCGCGAGCACCGCGAAGACCATGGCGACCGCGACCAGCAGCCGTCCGGCGGGCCCGGCGCTGAGGTCGGGCTGCGCGACGAAGGCCGCCAGGCCCATCACGTCCCCGGCCGCCTGGACGCTCGCGAGCGCGAGCCCCGCCACCAGGGCCCATGACCGCCGCCTCGTCCCACCGTCCGGCGGAGCCGGAGGGGCCGGGTCGGACGGCTGGACGGTCTCCACGGGCGTCCCGAGCAGCCCCAGCAGGACGGTCTCGGCGGTGGGACGGGACGCCGGATCCTTGGACAGGCAGGCCGCGGCGGGCTCGGCCAGGTGCGGCGGGAGCGCCGACAGGTCCGGGCTCTCACAGAGGATCTTGTAGATGACGGCCGTCGTGGGCCCGCTGCCGAACGGGTCCTCGCCGGTGGCGGCGAACAGCAGGGTCGCGGCCCAGCAGAACAGGTCGGCGGCGGGCCCGACCGTCCCGCCGGAGAACTGCTCGGGCGCCATGTAGGCGGGCGTCCCGACCAGGCCCCCGAGGACCGGCGGGCCGCCCCGGCGGGAGCTCGCCGGGATCGGCCCGGTGACGGCCTGGGCGGTGCCGTCCAGGGTGCGCGCGACCCCGAAGTCGATCACGCGCGGGCCGTCCGGGCCGACGAGGATGTTGCGCGGGTTCAGGTCGCGGTGGACGATCCCGGCGCGGTGGATCGCGGCGAGCGCGGTGATCGAGCTGACCGCCAGCCGGTCGAGGTCGGTGCCGCGCCGGGGCCCGCGCCGGGCGACCAGCTCGCGCAGGGACGGCCCGGGCACGTACTCGCTGACGAGGTAGGGCCGGTCGCCGTGCTCGCCCGTGCCGAGGAAGCGCGCCGTGCAGAACCCGGCGACGCGCGGCAGCAGCGCCAGCTCTCGGAGGAACCGCGCCCGCGCGGGCGTGCCGTCCGGCGGGCGCTCGTGCAGCAGCTTGATCGCGACCGGGCCGTCCGGGCCCTCGCCGAGGTAGACCACGCCCTGCCCGCCCACGCCGAGACGGCCGAGCAGCCGGTGCCCGCCGAGCCGCTCCGGATCCGCCGGAAGCAGGGGATCCAGGGGGAAGGCTGGGTTCGGAACGGCCATCGCGCGCACTCTCCGGTTACAAAATCACGACCAATTGAATGCGATCCGCCGGCCGCTCCGTCTCATCGAAGAGTATATGTGCGTTCGACGCTCAGTGAGGGAACGGTGATGACGGAGATCCATTTCCGACGGCACGGGCGGGCGTTCTCCGCGGCCGCGGCGGCGTCCGCGCTGGCCCTTTCCGGCGTGGCGGGATGCAGCGACCCGGGAACGACCATCGCGCGCATGACGGTCGGCGATCCGGGGCCCGACCCGTTCGCCCCGAGGGCCGGGACCGACCGGCGGCTCGCCTTGGCGGGGTCGGGCGCGCCCGACCCCGGCGGGGCGCGTCCGGGCGACGCCCCCGGCCTGTACGGCGGGACGCGCAGAACGTCCCACTGCGACGCGGAACGCCTGGTCGCGTACCTGAGCGGGCATCCCGACCGGGCCGCCGCATGGGCCTCGGTGCAGCACATCAAGCCGACCGCCATCGCCGGGTTCGTGGCCCGGCTGACCCCGGTGCACCTGCGCTCGGACACCCTGGTCACCAACCACGGGTTCCGGGCCGGGAAGGCCACCGGCTCGCCCGCCGTCCTGGAGGCCGGAATGGGCGTGCTGATCAATGAGTACGGCGTTCCCGTCATAAAGTGCAATTGTGGCAATCCGCTGACTCCTCCCGATCGGAAACTCTCACTCCACGCTTCGCGCTATACCGGTCCGTCCTGGCCGGATTTCCATGCCGGAAAGGTGACCAGAATCCAACCGGGCCGCACACCCGCGGAGGGATTCGTCCTTTCCGACCCGAACGGCCGGGGCTCGTTCATCCGCCCGCGCGGAACCCAGGGCAACGTGGACGGCCCGCGTGTCCCCGAGCCCCCGGTCGCCACGTTCACGCCGCAGCCCCGCTCCAGCCCGAAGTCCTCGTTCTCGACGGAGGAGCACTTCTCCGCGCCGCCCGCGCCCGCCCCGGTGGCACCGCCGACGACGCGCCACTCACCCGACTACCCGGTACCCGGCCCGCCGACGAACACCGTCCCGTTCTCCGGCACGCCTCCGGTTCAGGAGCGGCCCGTCCCGCCCAGGACCGGCGAGACCCCGTCCGGCCCGCCGCCCGGCGGCGACCCAACCGGCCCTGGGGGCCACCACCCAGCGGACGGCGAGACCACGCCGCCGAACACACCGCACGGCCCGGCGGGCACCGGGACCGGCGCAACCGGTCCCACGACGCCCACCGGTCCCACGACGCCCACAGGGCCGGCCAACCACCCCACGGCGGACGCCCGGCGCCCCACGTCCCCCTCGGGGACCACCGCTCCCGGCGGACGAGCATGACCCTGACCTGCGATGAGATATCTTTGCTCATATGAGCAGTGCTTCATATGACGATCCGGCCGCCTGTGCCGTCCGGGTCGTCCGGGTGCGGCGCGCGGGCCGGACGGCCCACTACCGGCTGGACGGCTCGCACGTCCGCATGCTGCTCGACCTCGCCCTGACCCACGTCGGCCACACGGAGGGACGCGCATGAGCGGCGAGGACGCCACCACCGGCGAGCCCGTCGGAGCCCCAGCGAGCCCCGCCCATGATCACGGCCATGGCCACGGCCAGGCCGAGCAGGCGGGCGGGCACGGCCACGGCCACGGGCACGGGCACGGGCACGGGCACGGGGTGTCGCCCGGGGCGGACCGCCGGTACCTCATGGGCGCCCTGGCGCTGATCCTGGCGTTCATGGCCGGCGAGGTCGTGGTCGGCCTGATCGCCGAGTCGCTGGCGCTGCTGTCGGACGCGGCGCACATGCTCACCGACGCGTTCGCGATCGTGCTGGCGCTGGTCGCGATGCGGATCGCGGCGCGCCCGCCGCGCGGCGGCTACACCTACGGGCTGCGCCGCGCCGAGATCCTGTCGGCGCAGCTCAACGGCCTGACGCTGATCCTGCTCGCCGCGTACTTCGTGTACGAGGGCGTCATGCGGCTGGCCAGCCCGCCCGAGGTCCACGGCGCGCTGGTCTTCTGGACGTCGCTCGCCGGGATCGCGGTCAACCTCGTGGCGACCTGGCTGCTCAGCAAGGCGAACCGGTCGAGCCTGAACGTCGAGGGCGCGTTCCAGCACATCCTGAACGACCTGTACGCGTTCATCTCCACCACGATCGCGGGCGCGGTCATCTGGCTGACCGGGTTCTCCCGTGCGGACGCGATCGCCTCGCTGATCGTCGCCGCGCTGATGCTGCAGGCGGGCTGGGGCCTGCTGAAGGAGGCCGGCCGGGTGCTCATGGAGGCGGCCCCGGCGGGCCTGGACCCGACCGAGATCGGGTCCAGGCTGGCCGACCGGCCGTCCGTCCGCGAGGTGCACGACCTGCACGTGTGGGAGCTCGGCTCGGGCTTCCCGGCCCTGTCGGCGCACGTGCTGGTGGCCCCGGAGGGCGACTGCCACGGCGTCCGGCGCGATCTCCAGGAGCTGCTGCGGGACGGCTACGGCATCACGCACACCACCCTCGAGGTCGACCACGCCGACGACGAGTTCCACTGCGAGGACCCGCACGGCCCCCGCCACGTCCCCGACAGCCACGCCGACGAGCCCGCGTCCGCGTCCGGCGGTCAGCGACCCTGCGGCCACTGACCCCTGCGTCCACTGCCCCCAGCCGCCGTGGAGGCGCGGCCGGTCAGACGCCGAGGAGCTTGGCGGCGCCGTCCCAGCAGACGGCCCGCAGCCACTCGTCCCCGAGATCGAGCCGGATGAGCCCTTCGAGCTGGTGGGCGTAGGCGTAGGGGATGTTCGGGAAGTCCGTCCCGAGCAGGATCCGCCCGGCCAGGCCGAGATCGCGCAGGCGCGGCACCTCGGCGGCCGGGAACCGCCCCAGCTCGCCGGTGAAGTCGACGAACATCATGGTCGTGTCCAGGTGCACGTCCGGGAAGCGCTCGGCGAGATCGAAGAAGCCGGTGAACTCGGGCCCGCCAAGGTGGGCGATGATCGTCCGCAGGCCGGGATGCCGCTCCAGGACGCCGCCGAACGGCCCGGGCCCGGTGAAGGCGTTCCCGACCGGTCCCGATCCCGCGTGGACGAGGGCGACCGCGCCGGACTCGGCGAGCATCCCCCACACCTCGTCCAGCTCGTCCGCGCGCGGGTCGAAGTCGCCGACCTGCAGATGCACCTTGAACACCCTCGTCCCGGCATCCAGGGCGCGCCGCACATAGGACGCGGCGGACGGCTCGGGATAGAGCGTCCCGGTGGGGACGCACTCCGGAACGCGGGCCGCGAACTCGGCCGCCCACGCGTTCAGCGACTCGGCCATGCCCGGCTTGTGCGGGTAGAGGAGTGACGTGAACGCCCGGACGCCCATGGACCGCAGGTGCTCGACCCGCTCGTCCTCCGGCCACTTGTAGCGGATCGGCCATTCCTGCCCGATCAGCGGCCCGGCCGCCTCGAAGTAGCGCCAGACGGCCTCGGTCAGGCGCGGCGGCATGAAGTGGACGTGGACGTCGATCAGGCCGGGCAGTCCGAGCTCCCGCCAGACCTCGGGGACCCATGAATCCGAACGTGGTTCTGTCACGCGGCGAGCCTAGCCCGTCGAGGCGGCCGCCCCACGGCCAGGTGATCTCGGGCGTTCAGGTGATCTCGGCGACGAGCAGCGGCAGGGCGGCGCGCAGCTCGCGCTGCCAGTAGGCCCACCCCTGGGCGCCCCGGTAGAAGTGGGTGGAGACCGGGATGCCGAGCTTCTTCAACTTCCCGGCGAAGGCGCCGCTGAGCTGCCGGGACAGGCCCTCCAGGACGTCCGGGCCGGGCGCGGGGAGCGGATCGAACGGGCCGGGCGTGCCGTCGCCGGACGCCACGTGCAGCCGGACGCCCGAGAGCCGGTCGGCCAGGTCGTAGGGGTTGTGCTGGCGCCATACGACGCGCTGCTCGTCCGGATCGCCCCATACGTCCGTCCAGTCCGCGCTCCGCGATCCGACCGCGACGGCGAGTTCGACGACATCGGACACGTCCAGGCCGCCCGGATCGTTGTGCAGGGTGTGGAGCGGGCCGCTGAAGGACGCCGCGGCGCGGAAGAGTCCGCGATGCCGCGCGGCGTAGGCGAGCGCGCCCAGTCCGCCTTGGCCGACGCCCGCGACCGCGCGGGCCGTCCCGGCGCCGTAGCCGCGTTCGAGGATCTGCCGCAGCTCGGTCAGGTGGAAGGTCTCCCAGCAGGGCGGGCCGCCCGCGCCCCGGTTCCACCAGTCGGTGTAGAGGCCGCAGGTCCCGCCGTCCGGCATCACGACGAGCACGTCGAGACCGGCGGTGAGCTGCTCGACGTCGGTGTGGTCGGTCCAGGATCCGTGGTCACCGCGCATGCCGTGCAGCAGCCACAGCACCGGCCAGGTGCGTTCCGAGCCGCGCCGCCAGCCGGGCGGCAGCAGCAGCCGGACGCGCGCGACGTCGGTGAGCACCGGCGACCGGACGGCCAGGTCGAGCACCCGGTCGCCGCGCCGCCGCTCGCCCACCACGGTCGCGCCGTCGTCGGCCGCGGGCGCGGACGCGGGAGCCGGGCCGCCAGGGGCGATGGAAAGGGGCAGGATCAGCGGCAGCAGCGATCCCGAGGTCGCCGCGAGCCCCGCGAGGGCCACGCCGGTGACCAGACCGGCCCCGAGCCAGCCGCGACGTCGCATTGTTCCGCCCCGCTCAAAACCTTCTACCCTGACGGACTTATTCCCCGTGCCAAGGCCCCTATAACGCAGGGTAATCACAGAAAGGGTTGTTTTGCCGCGTTCGAAGGCCCAGCTGGAGACCGCGATCCGCGACGGATCGGGGCGCGCCGTACTGATCGTCAACGCCAGGTCCCGGCGCGGCCGCCGCCTGCACGGCCGGGCGCGGACGCTGCTCTCGAACGCCGGCCTGGAGTTCGCCGAGGTCGTCCCGGTCACCGACCCGGCCGGGCTGCGGCCGCTGTTCCGCCGCGTCCTCGCGGACGCCCCCGACCTGGTCGTCGTCGGCGGCGGGGACGGCACGGTCGCCGAGGCCGTCCGGCACCTGGCCCACCGGGACGTCGCGCTCGGCGTCCTGCCGCTCGGCACCACCAACAACTTCGCGCGCAGCCTCGAACTCCCCATGGACCTCGGCGGCGCGGTCGGCGTCCTGGCCTCGGGCAAGGTCGCCGACGTGGACGTCGGCTGGTTCGAGGGCACCCGCGACACCGCAGCGCCATCCGGCGACACCGCGCCCCCGTCCGGCGACACCGCGGTCCCGGCGGACGGCCACGTGTTCGCGAACATGGTCAGCCTGGGCCTGTCGGTGGAGGTCGCCCGGCATGTCCCGCACGAGCTGAAGCGGGTGCTGGGCCGTCCGGCGTACGCGCTGACGGCGGCCCGGCTGCTCCCCCGCCACCGGGCGTTCCGCGCCACGATCGAGATCGACGGTGAGACCACCGAGGTCGAGACGCACCAGCTGAACATCGCCAACGGCGCGCACCACAGCGGGCAGCGCATCGCCCGGGACGCGAGCCCCGACGACCGGCTCCTCGCCGTCTACCGTCTGGGCGACGGACGGCGGCTGCGCCTCGCGTCCGCGACCGCGCGCCACGTCCTGACCGGGCCGTGGCGGACGCTGGAAGAGGACGCGTTCCTGACCACCCAGCACGTCCGGATCGCGACCGACCCGCCGCTGCCCGTGGACGTCGACGGCGAGATCCGCGCCCGGACGCCCGTCACGGTGACGCTGCTCGGCAACGCGCTGCGCGTGATCGTCCCGCAGTCCTTCGTCGACACCTGACAGGTCGTCAGAGCCGGATCCCCGATCCGCCGAGCAGGTACCAGGTTCCGTTCCGGGTGGGACGTCCCATCCGAGGAGGACGCTACGACTGGAGCGCCCGCAGATCGTCCTCGTCGAGCGTGAGCCCCCCGGCCGCCACGTTCTCCTCCAGGTGCTTGAGCGAGGACGTGCCCGGGATCGCGAGCGTCACCGGCGACAGCGCCAGCAGTCCGGCCAGCAGCACCTGCGCGGGCGTCGCGTCGTGTCGCTCGGCGACGGTCTTGAGGCGCGCGTCGTCCGGCACCCCGAACCCGCCGAGCGGGAAGTACGGCACGTAGGCGATGCCGTCGCGCTCGCACGTCCGGAGCATCTCGACGTCCGCGGCCTGGGTGATGTCGAAGCGGTTCTGCAGGGCCGCGACCGGCGCGATGGCGCTCGCCTCGGCGAGCTGCGCCGCGTCCACGTGGCTCACGCCGAGGTGGCGGATCAGGCCCTCCTCGCGAAGCCCGGCGAGCGCCTCGAACCGCTCGGCGATCGACTCGCCGCCGGGCGCCTCGATCCCGCCCGGCCGCAGGTACACCAGGTCGAGCCGGTCCAGGCCGAGGTCGCGCAGGTTGCGCTCGACCTCGCCGCGCAGCTCGCCCGCCGCCAGCTGCCCGGTCGGCATCGGGGCGCCGGGCTCGCGGCGCGGCCCGACCTTGGTCGCGATGAGCAGGTCATCCGCGTACGGGTGCAGCGCGTCCCGGATCATGCCGTTGGCGGTGAGGTCCTCGAAGAAGTAGAAGGCCGCGGTGTCGATGTGGTCCACACCGAGTTCGACCGCGCGGCGCAGCACGACGAGGCCGGTCTCGCGGTCGTTGGCGGGTCCGCCGCGCTCGCTCGCCGGAAGGCGCATCGCGCCGAGGCCCATGCGGTGAACCTGCAGGTCATTGCCGATTTCGAAGGTCGTCATGGGGAAGAGCCTCGCGGCTCGCGCCGGGTTCGGCGAGCCGCTGGCACCAAGCTGCCAAACCAGCGTGCGCGATTTGCCGGGACGACACCGCTGGTGACGTCCCGGACGGTGGCGGAGACTGGTGGCGATGAGTACCGATCTTGATCAGAACGTCGTCCTGCGCGGGGAGCGCGAGCTGGTGGAACGCGCCGCGCCGCTGTTCGCGGGCGCGCGCGAGGAGTTCGTGTGCGCGGCGGCGCATCCGCGCACGTGGGCGCTGCCGGGCGCGCGCGAGCAGATCATCGCCGCGCGGCGCGCGCATCCCGGCGTCCGCGCGTACAAGCTGTACGGAAGCGAGGTGCTGGCGGACGACACGGCCGTCCGCCTGCTGACCGACATCGCCGGGCACGGCCCGCAGGTGCGGATTCTGGACGGCCAGATCCCGCACGAGACGATCGTCGTCGACCGCCGCGTCGCGGTGATCGCCGGTGAGATGCGGGCCGGCGACCGCGAGTTCACGGTCGTCCGCACGCCCGCCGTCGTCGCCGGCATCCTCGCGCTGTACTGGGCGACCTGGCACAACGCGGTCGACCTCGCCGACCACACCGCCGAGGTCCCGGCGCTGGGCGAGCAGAGCCGCGACATCCTCGCCCTGCTCGCGGACGGCATGAAGGACGAGGCCGCATGCCGGCAGCTCGGCATCTCGCTACGCACGTACCGCCGCCGGGTCGCCGAGCTCATGGAGCTGCTGGACGCCGACTCCCGCTTCCAGGCGGGCCTGCGCGCACGCTCGCTCGGCCTCGTCCCGTAGCGGTCGGGCGCCGTCCCTGGCCGGGGCCCGGCTTGACATCGCCCGATCATCACCACTTAACTCTATAACTATGACTATAGATAAAGGGCCGTCGCCGATCGTGTTCCGGCTCGACCCCGGCTCGGGGGTGCCGACCTACCTCCAGCTCGTCCAGCAGGTGGAACAGGCGCTCCGGCTCGGCCACCTGCAGCTGGGCGACCAGCTGCCGCGCGTCCGGGACGTCGTCGCCGGACTCGCGATCAACCCGAACACCGTCCTGAAGGCCTACCGCGAGCTCGAGCACCGCGGCCTGGTCGCCGGACGCCGCGGCCAGGGCACCTTCGTCGAGCGCACCCTCGACCGCGCCGGGCTCCGCGAGCAGGCCGACCTGCGCCGCTCCCTGAACGAGTGGATGCGCGTCGCGGCCGCCGCCGGGCTGGACGACGCGGGCATGTCCGCACTGTTCACCGCCGCCCTCCAGGACCGCCACAAGGCCGCCGAGCCCGAATCCCGCGACGGGCGGACGGAGGGCATCGCGTGAACGACGTCGCGATCGAGGCGTCCGGCCTCGGCAAGCGCTACGGACGCTCCTGGGCGCTCCGCGACTGCTCCCTGAGCATCCCGAGCGGCCACGTGGTCGGGCTGGTCGGCCCGAACGGCGCGGGCAAGACGACCTTCCTCAGCATGGCCGTCGGCCTGTCCACGCCCACGACCGGCGAGGTCCGCCTGCTCGGCAGGCACCGTGCGGGCTCCCCCGACGCGCTCGACATGGTCGCGTTCGTCGCGCAGGACGCCGCGCTCTACCGGAACCTGTCGGTCACGGACATGCTCCGCGTCGGACGAAGCCTCAACCGCCGCTGGGACGAGCGGACCGCCCGCGACCGGCTTGCCGAACTGGGCATCCCGCTCGACCGCAAGGTCGGCGCCCTCTCCGGCGGCCAGCGCGCGCAGGTCGCGCTCTCCCTCGCCCTCGCCAAGCGCCCCGGCCTGCTCATCCTGGACGAGCCGCTCGCCGCGCTCGACCCACTCGCCCGGCACGAGTTCATGTCCTCGCTGATGGCGGCGGTCGCCGAGGACGGCGTCTCGGTCGTCTTCTCGTCCCACGTCGTCGCCGAGCTGGAACGCGTCTGCGACTACCTGATCGTCCTGCAGGACGGCCAGGTCCAGGTGTCCGGCGGCGTCGAGGACCTGACGGCCGAGCACCACGTGCTGGTCGGACCCGCCGACCAGGCCGACGAGGTCGCCTCGCTGCTCCCGGTCGTCCGCTCCCGGCGCGCGTCCGCGCAGGCCCACCTGCTCGTCCGCACCTCGCAGAGCGTCCCCGTCCCGCCGGGCTGGCAGCACCACCCGGTCACCCTCGAGGAGATCGTCTTGACCTACATGCGCGAACCGGCCGCGGCCGCGCTGCCCGGCCCCCAGGCGGTCGCCCGATGACCACCCTGCCGTCCTCCGCACTCCCCCGTTTCGGCCCGACCTGGGTCGCCTGGCGGCAGCACCGCTTCGCGCTCGGCGCCTCCGCCCTGATGCTCGCCGTGCTCGCCGCGGGCCTGATCCTCGGCGGCCTCGCGGTCCGCCACGACTACGACCAGCGCGGCCTGAACAAGTGCACGTCCTTCGCCCTGGGCTCGCGCTGCGACCAACTCGGCATGGACTTCAGCAACCACTACGGCACGCTCAACCTCCTGCTGATCTTCCTGCTGATGCTCCCGGCGGCGATCGGCGCGTTCGTGGGCGGTCCCCTCGTCGCCCGCGAACTCGAGACCGGAACGTTCCGCTTCGCCTGGACGCAGGGCGCGGGCCGCACCCGCTGGCTCGTCACGAAGCTGGCAGTGCTCGCCGTCGGCCTCGCCGTCGTGAGCGCCGCGTTCAGCCCGGCCTACAAGTTCTGGAACGTGCCCTTCGACCGTGTCCTCCCGGACAGTTTCGGCGCGTACCTGCCGTTCGAGTTCAGCGGCCTCGCGTTCCCCTCGCAGACCGTCCTGGGCTTCGCCGCCGGCGTCTTCATGGGCGTCCTGGCCCGCCGGGTCCTCATCGGGATCGCCGGATCCTTCATCATCACCTTCGGCCTGAGCATGCTCGCCGTGTTCGTCCTGCGCCCGCACTACATGCCCGCCCGAACGACCCTCGGCAGGATCGGCCACAGGGACTGGGGCGTCGACACGAGCTACGTGACCCCGTCCGGCGGAGCCGTCTCCTCGGCCGAGTCGCACCGGCTCTTCGTCCGGTTCCAGGCCGACACCCTCAACCGGCCCAACGCCCGCTTCCGCGACTGGATGACCGCCCACGACTACCGCATCGTCACGCACTACCAGCCGGCCGGACGCTTCTGGACCTTCCAGCTCATCGAGGCCGGCTGGATGCTGGCCCTCGCCGCCGTCCTCGTCGCCGCGACCGTCTGGATGGTGCGCAACCGCACCACCTGACCGGACGGCGGGCCCGCGCCCAGCCCCGCGGGCCCACTATGACGTCGCGATCCCGCCAGCCCGGACCGCCGCGCACCGGTTGGCTCGACACCATGACGTCCACGGCCACCCCATCCGCACCACCCGCTCCACCCCGCTCCGCGAGCCCCGGCTGGCCCGCGGTGCTCGCGGTCACGATGGGCATCTTCACCATCGTCACCACCGAGATCCTGCCCGTCGGCCTGCTCACGTCCATCGGCTCCGGCTTCACCGTCTCGGACGGGACGGCCGGACTGATGATGACCATGCCCGGCTACCTCGCCGCCGTCGCCGCCCCCGTCCTGACCGTCGCGACCGCCCGGCTCGACCGCCGCCTGATGCTGTGCGCGTGCCTGTTCCTGCTCGCGGCCGCGAACGTCCTCGCCGCGGCCGCCCCCGCGTTCTGGGCGATGCTGCTCTCCCGCGTCCTGGTCGGCGTCGTCATCGGCGGCTTCTGGTCGATCGCCGCCGGCCTCGCCGAACGCCTGGTCGAGCCGTCCCGGGTCCGCCGCGCGACCGCGGTGATCTTCTCGTCCGTCCCGCTGGGCTCGGTCTTCGGCGTCCCCCTGGGCACCCTCATCGGGAACGCGGCAGGCTGGCGCACCAGCTTCGCCGTCATGGCCGCGCTCTCCCTGGCCGTCCTGGCCGGACTGGCCGTCCTCCTGCCGCCCCTGCCCGCCGAGCAGACCACCCGCCTGTCGGTCCTGCAGTCGGCCCTCCGCATCCGCGGAACGTGGCGGGCCCTCGCCCTCACCGTCCTGATCGTCCTGGCCCACTTCGGCGCCTACACCTACGTGACCCCCTTCCTGAAGCAGGTCACGCACGTCCCCACGACGCCGTTCCTCCTGCTCTACGGCGTCGCCGGCCTGGCCGGCAACTTCCTGGGCGGCCTGATGATCGCCCGCCACCCGACGCTGACCTCGGCGATCGCGGCCACCCTGACCGCCACGGCCACGCTCGCACTCCCGGCCCTCGGCCACAGCCCCGCGGCCACGGCCGTCCTCCTCACCCTCTGGGGAATCGGCTACGGAGCCATCCCGGTCTGCTCGCAGACCTGGTTCGCCGCCGCGACACCCGGCACCCCCGAGGCCGCATCGGTCCTGTTCACCGCGTCCTTCCAGGCCACCCTCTCCACCGGAGCCCTGGCAGGCGGCCTGGTCGTGGACCGGACGTCCCCCTCCACCGTCATGCTCCTGGGCGGCGCCACCGCGACCCTCATGCTCGTGGTCCTGCTGGCACCCCATGGCCTTCGCGCCGCCGCCGGAGGACGATCACACCGTGACCTCTGAAAAACACCCCATGGACCACGCGGCCTACGAAGCCGCGGCGCTCAACGGCCCCTGCTTCATCTGCGCCCTCCTGGCGGACGACCCCGCCTACACCCACGAGATCGTCCACGAGGACGACGAGACCATCGCCTTCCTGGACCGCTGGCCCACCGTCCCCGCCAAGGTCCTGGTCGCCCCGAAGCCCCACATCGAACACGTCGTCCGCGACCTCGACGAGGCCGCCTACACCCGGCTGATGCTGACCGTCCGCCGCGTGGCCCTGGCCGTCGAGTCGGTCGTCCGCCCCGAACGCACCTACCTGCTCTCCCTCGGCAGCCAGCAGGGCAACGCCCACCTGCACTGGCACATCGCCGGACTACCCCGGAACGTCCCCTACCGCGAACAGCAGTTCCACGCCCTGATGTCGGAGAACGGCGTCCTCCGCCCGTCCCCCGCCGAATCCGGCGCCCTCGCCACCCGCCTCCGCGAGGCCCTCAGCCGCTAGTGCCCCTTCACCAGCTGCGGCCGGATCGCCATGTCCCCGCACTTGTTGAGGAACGAGCCCAGGATCTCGTAGCGATCGGTCACCGTCCCGTGCGGCTCGATCGTCCGCGTCGGCGGATCCCACGCGCTGACATCGGCGTCCGTCAGCACGTGCCCCGACCGATCCCGGACCACGAACGTCTCGGCCCGCCCCGTCCGGTTCCGGATCACCGCCGTCACGTCGAAGTTCTCGAGCGGCGGCGGGGCGTTCGGCGCCCTCTCCGCCTGACAGTGGATGATCTCCGCCACGACGGCGTCATCGCGAAACCACCCGCTCACATGCGGCCAGGCGATGAAGCCGGCGATCCCGAGCAGCACCACAACACCGAGCAGCGTCCCTGCCCGCGACCGGGGACGGCCGCCCCGCGCCGTCAGGTACCGCATCTCCGGCGGCAGGTTCGACATGCGCGGAAGCATAACCACACACCCTCACCAACCACCCTGCTTTCCCCAACCTCCAGGCCCGATCCCCTCAGAGGTAGACGCTGACCTCGATCAGGTTCCGGTCCGGGTCGCGGACGTACACGCTGCGAATCGGCCCCGTGGCGCCCGTGCGCTCGACCGGCCCCTCCTCGACCGCGACGCCGTGCGCGGCGAAGTCCGCGATCACCCGCTCCAGCGGGTCCCCGCTGATCAGGCACAGGTCCGCGCTCCCCGGCGTCGGACGATGCGCCTTCGGCTCGAACTCCCGCCCCGCCTCATGCAGGTTGATCTTGCTGCTGCCGAATGTGAGAGCGGTGCGTCCCGCGCCGAACGTCACCGCCTCCATCCCGAGGACCCGCGTGTAGAAGTCCACAGTGACGCCGATGTCGGCGACGGTCAGGACAAGGTGATCGAGCCGGTCGATGCGCATGCCCCAACCCTAGGCCGCGCGACGATCTTGTGGCCGGGGCCGCCGTCGCTGCTCGTCCGGTCGCAGGATGACGAAGAGGACCTCCAGGTGCGCCTCGTCCAGGTACATGCCGGCTGACCCCCGCCGCCTTTTCGCTCCCAAAAACAAAAAAGGGCCCCCGCCATGAATATGGCGGGGGCCCTTAAAAGTGGTGAGGCCCGCCACTTTCGTGGCGGGCCTCACTCAATATAAGTCCGGCGGCGTCCTACTCTCCCACACAGTCTCCCATGCAGTACCAT
>NZ_JBFAUU010000026.1:0-99194 GCF_040679435.1 Spirillospora sp. NPDC052269 | reverse complement strand
ATGGTACTGCATGGGAGACTGTGTGGGAGAGTAGGACGCCGCCGGACTTATATTGAGTGAGGCCCGCCACGTGAGTGGCGGGCCTCACCACTTTTAAAGGGCCCCGCCATATTCATGGCGGGGCCCTTTTTTGGTTTCTAGGGGAAGGCGAGGGGCTGGCCGGGGGCTGGTTCGGTCGGCTCCAGGTGGGTGGTCGGATGGCCGACAGTGGTCTTGGTGGCGGCGGCCGGTGAGCCCTGCGCGAATGTTGATGTGTTAGGACGGAGACAGGGGCCGGGCTTCTCATCCGTTCGACGACCATCTACATCCTCAGTCCCTGAAGGCCTTCTACCTTCGGGGCGGTGCCGCGCGGTGACGTCCCCTGTCGCGAAGGGTCTTCTTGAAGAGCGGCATCGTTCGCTCTTTCCGCAGGTGAAGGCCGATGACGTCTGTCAGCATGGCTGATTTCCTCGGCGTCCAACGTTCGGCGTCAGAGTCTCCAAGGAGGGACCCGTGAAACTCGCACCGCATCTGCATCGCCTCGGCAACGACATCGTGGCGTGCTATCTCGTCGACACCGACGAGGGCATCACGCTCATCGACGCGGGCCTGCCCGGCCACTGGGGGGACCTGCAGCGTGAACTCACCTCGCTGGGCAAGTCCGTCGACGACATCCGGGGGCTCGTTCTGACCCACGGCGACTCCGACCACATCGGCTTCGCCGAGCGGCTGCGGAGCCGGCATGGTGTGCCGGTGTTCGTGCATGCCGCCGACTCGCTCCGCGCGCGAACGGGCGAGAAGCCCAAGACGGCGATGGGCCCCATGCGGCTCGGCCCGACGCTCGGATTCTTCGGTTATTCGATCCGCAAGAACGGCCTGCGCACGCACTACGTCGGCGACGTCACCGAGATCAGCGAGGGCGACGTCCTGGACCTTCCCGGGAGCCCCGCGATCATCGGCATGCCGGGGCACTCCCCGGGAAGTGTCGCGGTGCACGTCCCGATCGCCGATGCGGTCTTCGTGGGGGACGCCCTGACCACCCGGCACGTTCTCACCGGTCGTGAGGGCCCGCAGCCCGCGCCCTTCACCGACGACCCGGAGGCGGCGCTGTCGTCCCTCGACCGGATCGCCGGGCTGTCGGCGTCCTGGGTGCTTCCGGGGCACGGCGCCCCCTGGCGGACCTCGCCGGCCGAGGTGAGCGAGGCGGTCAAGAAGGGAGCTGCCTGACGTTCGCCTCGGGCGGCGGACGGGGAGCAGGCGATCTTGGTGCGAGGGGCTTGTAATTGCGAATCATTTGCAACAAGCTGGTGGGGTTCGCCCGTGTCGTCCTGAGTACGGAGTCCCCCTGTGCCTCACCTGCTGCCTGAGAGCACGCCGCAGCGTGTTATCGCGGCCTCGAACCTTCTGTACACGTTGGGAAGCGGCCTGTACCTCACCGCCGGGGTCCTGTACTTCACCGAGGCGGTGCATCTGCCGGTAGGGCGGGTGGGCCTCGGCCTCGGGATCGCGGGGCTGGTCTCGCTTGTGGTCGGGATCGCGGTGGGGCATCTCGCGGACAGGGTCGGGGCGCGTGGGGTCTATGCGGGAACCCTGATTGTGAGGGGGCTGGCGGCGGCGGCGTTCACGCTGGTGGACGGCTTCTGGCCGTTCGTCCTCGTGGTGTGCGTCGCGACCGGCGCCCAGGCGGCGGGGCTGGCTGCGCGCAGTCCACTGATCCGCCGGTTCGGTGGGGAGCGGCCGCAGGAGTTCCGTGCCTACCTGCGAGCGGTGACGAACGTCGGGATCTCGTTCGGGGCGTTGCTGGCGGGGTGGATCGTCGCGGTCGGCACTGCGGCGGCCTACGAGATGCTCGTGCTCGGGCTGGCGGTGGCGAACCTGCTGGCGGCGGCCCCGCTGATTCTGCTGCCTTCGGTGAAGCCGCGGGCGGCGGCTGATGAGGGGCCGCGGTGGGGTGCGTTGCGGGACCGGCCCTATCTGGTGCTCACGGCGTTGGACGGGGTCATGGCCGTCCAGTTCAAGGTGCTGACGGTCGCGCTGCCATTGTGGCTGGTGGCGGCGACGTCGGCGCCACACTGGCTGATCGCGGGCACCATGATCGCCAACACGGTGATCGTGGTGGGGCTCCAGGTGCGGGCGAGCCGTGGGATCGACTCCCCGGCGGCGGGCGGGAGCGCGTACCGGCGGGCCGGGGTGACGTTCCTGGTGTCCTGCGGGTTGATCTCGCTGGCGGCGGGGGTGCCCGCGTGGGCCGCGGCGACGCTGCTCGTCGGTGGCGTGATCGTCCACACCCTGGGGGAGCTGTGGCACTCCGCGGCGGGGTTCGAGGTGTCGTTCGCGCTCGCTCCCGAGGGCGCCACCGGGCAGTACCTGGGGGTGTTCGGGCTGGGAGCGGGCCTGGCCGAGGCGTTCGGCCCGAGCCTGCTCATCTCCCTCTGCATCACCTGGGGACGTCCCGGATGGTACGTCGTGGGGGTCCTGTTCGCGCTGACGGGGCTCGCGGCCCCCGCCGCCGTCCGGTGGGCGCGGCGTTGCCGGGAGGGTGTGCCGGCTCAGCTTGATCCGCTGACGGCGTGACGGCGTGATGGCGTGATGGCGTGACGACGGGGCAGAGGGAGTCCTGCGCGTTGTCCGGGGTCGGCTCCACCGCGCGGGTGGGGCCTCCACCGCGAGCGTGAACTCGTTCGGCCGCGCGTGGGCGCGTGCCAGGAACCGTACGTTTTCGAGGCGCAGTGGATCTTCGGGGCCGGGCGGCACAAGATGGGGGCGTTGTGGTCGGGCGCGCGTCGGGCGCGTCCGGCGGATGCCGCCTGCGGTGGTGTTGCGTGGCCGCGGGCCCTGGGGAGAAGGAGTCGGTATGGCGCACGGAACCGGTCCTGGTCCGATCGCGGAGGACGGGTCGGCCGTCGAGTACTACATGGCGGTGCCCGTGGACGAGAGGAGCGCGTCGCTGGTGCACGACGCTCTGCCGGACGGCGCGTCCATTCTCGAGCTCGGGTCGGGGACGGGGCGGGTCACGGTTCCACTCGTGGCGCGCGGCCATCCGGTGACGGCCGTGGACGCGTCGGCGGACATGCTCGCGCACATCCCGTCCGGGATCAGGACGGTCCTGAGCGGCATCGAGGAGCTCGCGCTGGACGAGCGGTTCGACTGCGTCCTGCTGATGTCGTACCTGGTCAACTATGGTGACCGCGACGCGTTGCTGGCGGCGTGCGGGCGGCACGTGAGCCCAGGCGGGCGGGTGCTGATCCAGCGTGAGCGGGCCGGGCTGTTCGACGAGTTCCCCCGGGAGTGGAGCAGCAACGGCATCCACATGCGCCTGAGCGAGGTCGAACCGGCCGGTCCGGGCGCGGTCACGGCGACCATCGAGTACCGCTCGGAGGATCGGGCCTGGACCCACACCTTCACCACGCGGCGGCTGGACGACGACGACCTTCCGGCCGTCCTCGGCCGGGCCGGGCTGCGGCTCGACGGGTTCCTGACCGATGACCACACCTGGTTCGCCGCACGGCCGCTCGGCTAGGGACCGCGGCATCGTCGATCCGTGTGGTCGCTAGCATCTGGGCATGCCAGAGCAGCCGTTCGTTCCTGTTGACTTCGTTGTTCCCGTGAGCCTCGCCGGGGACGGTTTCCGTCTCACGCCCCTCGGTCCGGAACACAACGACGCCGACCATGACGCGTGGACGTCGAGCGTCAAGCACATCCGTGCCACTCCCGGCTTCGGCGAGGGGGAGTGGCCGCCTCTTGACGGCATGAGCCTGGCCGCGAACCAGAAGGACCTGGAGCGCCACGCGCGCGACTTCGAGAACCGGGCCGGCTTCACCTTCACGGTGCTCGACGACGCCGACGTGGTCATCGGGTGTCTCTACATCTACCCGTCGCGCTCGTCGGAGGGCGTGACGGACGTCCGCTCGTGGGTGCGTGAGGCCAGCGCCGAACTGGACGGCCCGCTGCACCAGGCCGTGGCCGCCTGGCTGGCATCGGACTGGCCGTTCGAGAAGGTCGAGTACCGGCCGGGTACGTAACCGGACGCTGGACGCCTGGGGCTGGGGCTGTCTCAGAGTGGGCACGCTCGTCCGGCGGAGTGGTGCGTACTTCAAAAGGGCCACTCACCTGCATGCCGACCATACTTTGGGATGGTTCGGCACGCTTGAACCTGTGACAGGATCTGGGGATGCTGCGACTTACGGACTTCATCATCGACTGCCCGGACACGATGAAGCTGGCCGCTTTCTACTCCGAGGTGACGGGCCATCCCGTCAAGGAGGGCAGCGACGATTTCTGGGCCGGCATCAAGTTCGGCGCGATCGAGCTGGCCTTCATCCGGGTGGACGACTACCGCGCTCCGCAGTGGCCCGACAGTGAGCACCCCAAGCAGTTTCACCTCGACTTCGAAGTGGACGATATCGAGTCCGAGCAGCGCCGCATCCTCGATCTCGGCGCGACGCTGCAGCAGGACTCGGTCAACGCCGAGGGCTACGGCTGGCGGGTCTACACCGACCCGATCGGTCACCCCTTCTGCCTGTGCCGCAACAGGGGGTTCGACTGGACCGACGAAGGCTCGACCTCGCCCGAGTAGGGCCGCCCTGAGGCGATCCGCCCGACTGTGGGCGACGATTTGGAAGCCCCTCCTGGGCGTTCTCCAGGAGGGGCTTCGGCGTTTCGTGGACGCGTCCGGGGATGCGCGGCGCGGCGTCCGCCTCGGAGGCGGTGCAGGTCAGCCGGAGGACGTGCAGCATGCGGTCATCATCGGCGCGCCGCGGTCGCGGGCGGTCACCGGCCGAGGGCGGCGTCGAGGGTCGCGGCCCACTGGTGGAGCAGGCGGGCGCGGCGGGCCGAGTCGTCGGTGAGCAGGTCGGCCAGGCCGAGGCCGCGGACCAGGTCGAGGGTGGCCTGGACGGTCTCGCGGACGCCCGGGAGCGACTCGTCCGCGCCGAGGGCCTCCACGGTCAGGCGGTGCGCCTCGCGTCCGAAGCGGGCCTCGAGGGGGACGACCTGGGCGCGCAGCTGATCGTCCGAGCTGGCCGCGACCCACAGCTGCAGGGCGGCCTTGAACAGGGGGCTGGAGTACATCTCGCCGAGGAGCGTGACCACTTCGAGGGTGTCGGGGCGGCGGCCCGCGAGCTCGTCCAGGCGGGCGCGCATCCGGTCCATGCGGACCTCGGTGCCGTACTCGACGGCGGCCGTGACCAGCTCCTCGCGGGTGCGGAAGTGGTGCTGGGCGGCGCCGCGGGACACCCCGGCGCGCTCGGCGACGACGGTCACGGTCGTCCCGGCCCAGCCGACCGAGGCCAGGCAGTCGACGGCGGCCTCCAGCAGGCGGCCGCGGGTGGCGCGGCTGCGGTCCTGGCGGGGTTCACGGGGGACGGCCCGGGTGGTCATGGTCTCCGATCGGGTGGCTGGGCTGCGGTGGGCGGTGGCCGGGATGAACCGTACCGTGGGCAGAAAACAATCAAGCGCGATTGATTTTATCGTGCCGGGCTGGCAGGGTGCGGGACATGAGTCGACCGCTGCGCGTCGGGAACGCCTCGGGCTTCTACGGCGACCGGTTCAGCGCCGTCCGGGAGATGCTGGAGGACGGTCCGCTGGACGTGCTCACCGGGGACTACCTGGCCGAGCTGACCATGCTGATCCTCGGCCGGTCGAAGCTGAAGGACCCAGGCGGCGGGTACGCCACGACCTTCCTCCGGCAGATGGAGGACGCGCTCGGGCTGGCCGTCGAGCGCGGTGTGAAGATCGTGACGAACGCGGGCGGTCTGAATCCGCGCGGGCTCGCGGAGCGGCTGAGTGAGCTTTCGGAGCGGCTCGGGCTGGATGTGAAGGTCGGCCACGTCCACGGGGACGACCTGCTCCCGCGCGCGCAGGAGCTCGGCCTGCGGGACGAGCGCTACGGACAGCCGCTCACCGCCAATGCCTACCTCGGCGCGTGGGGGATCGCGGAGTGCCTGAAAGCGGGCGCGGACGTCGTGGTGACCGGGCGGGTGACGGACGCGTCGCTCGTGGTCGGGCCGTCCGCGGCGCACTTCGGCTGGGCGCGCGACGACTGGGACGCGCTCGCGGGCGCCACCGCGGCCGGGCACGTCCTGGAGTGCGGGGCGCAGGCCACGGGCGGGAACTACGCCTTCTTCCAGGAAATCTACGACGTGGACGTGCCGGGCTCGGTGCGGGCGGCGGGGTTCCCGGTGGCCGAGATCCACGCCGACGGGTCGAGCGTCATCACCAAGCACGACGGGACGGGCGGCGCGGTGACCGTCGAGACCGTCACGGCGCAGCTGCTCTACGAGATCGGCGCGCCCGCGTACGCGGGTCCCGACGTGATCGCGCGCTTCGACACGATCGAGCTCAAAGACGACGGGCCTGACCGCGTCCGGATCAGCGGGGTGCGGGGGACGCCGCCGCCTCCGACCACCAAGGTGTGCCTCAACCACCTGGGCGGGCATCGGAACGAGATGACGTTCGTCCTGACGGGCCTGGGCGTTGAGGCCAAGGGCGCCTTCGTGCGCGCGCAGATGGACGCGGCTTGGGGCGAGAACCGTCCGAGGCGTGTCGAGTGGACGACGATCGGTGCGGTGAAGTCGGACCCGGAGACACAGGGGGAGGCGACGGCGTTGCTCCGGTGCGCCGTCCTGGACGCGGACCCGGAGAAGGTCGGGCGTTCCTTCAGCAACGCGGCCGTCGAGTTGGCTTTGGCCGGGTACCCCGGGTTCACGATGACGTCCCCGCCGGGGAAGGGGAGCCCGTACGGCGTGTACCGGCCCGCGTTCGTGCCCAACGGGGAGGTCGAGCACCTGGCGGCCCTTCCTGACGGGACCGAGGTGCCGATTCCGGCGGTAGCGGGAGCGGGAGAAAACGAGCCCCTGCAGCCCCCGCCCGCCCAGGGGGGCGACCCCATTTCCAGTGTCCAACCCGCAGGCGCCCGAAGGGAAGCCGTCGCGCGTCCTGTGGAAAACCCCGCTGTGCTGATGCCCCTTGCCGCATCGTCGCCTGTCGCGGCGGCGTCGGCGCCCGTCATGGAGGCGGGAGTGGAAACAGGGAAGCGGGTGGTGGCGCTTGGTGAGGTCGCCGGGGCGCGCAGCGGCGACAAGGGCGGGGACGCCAACATCGGGGTCTGGGCCAGGACGGACGCGCAGTTCGCGTGGCTTAGGGAATACCTCACCGAAGCGCGTCTTCAAGAGCTGCTGCCGGAGACCGGAGAGCATCGGGTCGTCCGGTACGAACTGCCGAACCTGCGGGCGGTGAACTTCGTGATCGAAGGGCTGCTGCAGGACGGCGTGTCCGCCTCGACCCGGTTCGATCCGCAGGGCAAGGCCCTCGGGGAGTGGCTGAGGTCCCGTTCCGTCATCGTCCCGGAGGCCGTCCTTTGACCCTCAGAAGCACGCTGGACACCGCCGGCCCCGAGTACCGGGAGCGCAGGGCGGCGATGCTCGGCAAGCTCGCCGAGCTGGACGCCGAGCACGCCAAGGCCCTGGCGGGCGGCGGCGACAAGTACGTGCAGCGGCACCGCAGGCGCGGGAAGCTGCTCGCGCGGGAGCGGATCGAGCTGCTGCTCGACCCCGACTCGCCCTTCCTGGAACTGAGCCCGCTCGCCGCGTGGGGGAGCGACTTCCCGGTCGGCGCGTCCGTCGTGACGGGCATCGGCGTCGTGGAGGGCGTCGAGTGCCTGATCGTGGCGAACGACCCGACGGTGCGCGGCGGGTCCAGCAACCCGTGGACGGTGAGGAAGAGCTTCCGGGCGTCCGACATCGCGCTGGAGAACCGGCTGCCGGTGATCAACCTGGTCGAGTCCGGCGGCGCGGACCTGCCGACGCAGAAGGAGATCTTCATCCCGGGCGGGCGGATGTTCCGCGACCTGACCCGGCTGTCGGCCGCGGGGATCCCGACGATCGCGCTGGTGTTCGGGAACTCCACGGCGGGCGGCGCGTACATCCCGGGCATGTGCGACCACACCGTCATGGTGAAGGAGCGCGCGAAGGTGTTCCTCGGCGGGCCGCCGCTGGTGAAGATGGCGACCGGCGAGGAGTCCGACGACGAGTCGCTCGGCGGCGCGGAGATGCACGCGCGGACGTCCGGCCTCGCCGACTACATGGCCGTGGACGAGCACGACGCGCTGCGCCTCGGACGGCAGATCGTCAAGAGGCTCGGCCATCGCAAGCTCGGGCCCGGACCGTCCGGCCCGGTCAGGGAGCCGCTGTACGACGCGGAGGAGCTGGCCGGGATCGTCCCGGAGGATCTGAAGGTCCCGTTCGACCCGCGCGAGGTGATCGCGCGGATCGTGGACGGCTCGGAGTTCGACGAGTTCAAGCCCCTCTACGGGACGAGCCTGGTCACCGGGTGGGCGCGCCTGCACGGGTACCCGATCGGGATCCTCGCGAACGCGCAGGGCGTGCTGTTCGGCGCGGAGGCGCAGAAGGCGGCGCAGTTCATCCAGCTGGCGAACCAGTCCGACACGCCGCTGCTGTTCCTGCACAACACGACCGGCTACATGGTCGGCGCCGAGTACGAGCAGGCCGGGATCATCAAGCACGGCGCGCTGATGATCAACGCGGTCGCGAACTCGAAGGTCCCGCACCTGACCGTCGTGATGGGCGCGTCCTACGGGGCCGGGAACTACGGCATGTGCGGACGGGCCTACGACCCGCGCTTCCTGTTCACCTGGCCGAGCGCCAAGTCGGCGGTGATGGGGCCGCAGCAGCTCGCCGGGGTGCTGTCGATCGTCGCGCGCGCCGCCGCCGAGGCGCGCGGCCAGGCGTACGACGAGGACCAGGACCGCGCGATGCGGGAGCTGGTCGAGACGCAGATCGAGGCCGAGTCGCTGCCGTTCTTCCTGTCCGGGCGGCTGTACGACGACGGGGTCATCGACCCCCGCGACACCCGCACCGTCCTCGGCCTGTGCCTGTCGGTGGTCCACAACGCCCCCGTGCGCGGCGCGGACGGCTACGGCGTCTTCCGGATGTGATGATGATCGAGAAACTGCTGGTGGCCAACCGCGGCGAGATCGCCCGCCGCGTCTTCCGCACCTGCCGCGACCTGGGCGTCGCGACCGTGGCGGTGTTCTCCGACGCCGACTCCGGCGCCCCGCACGTCGGCGAGGCCGACGCGGCCGTCCGGTTGCCGGGGGACGCGCCGTCCGACACCTACCTGCGCGCCGGGAGGATCATCGAGGCGGCGAAGGCGACGGGCGCGGACGCCGTCCACCCCGGGTACGGCTTCCTGTCGGAGAACGCGGACTTCGCGCGGGCCGTCCTCGCGGCGGGGCTGACGTGGGTCGGGCCGCCGCCCGAGGCGGTCGCGGCGATGGGCTCCAAGATCGAGGCGAAGCGGCTGATGGCGGCGGCCGGGGTCCCGGTGCTGCCCGAGTTCGACCCGGCCGAGGTGACCGAGGCGGACCTGCCGATCCTGGTGAAGGCGTCGGCGGGCGGCGGCGGACGCGGCATGCGGGTCGTCCGCGACGCGGCCGAGCTGGACGAGCAGGTCGCGGCGGCCGGACGCGAGGCGGCGTCGGCGTTCGGCGACCCCACGGTGTTCTGCGAGCCGCTGCTCGAGCGCGCCCGGCACATCGAGGTGCAGATCCTCGCGGACGCGCACGGGACGGTCTGGGCGCTGGGGGAGCGGGAGTGCTCGATCCAGCGCCGGCACCAGAAGATCATCGAGGAGGCGCCGTCCCCGGCGGTGACGCCCGCGCTGCGCGCGGAGCTGTGCGCGGCGGCGGTGAACGCGGCCAAGGCGATCGCGTACGTCGGGGCGGGCACGGTCGAGTTCATGCTCGCGCCGGACGGCCGGTTCTTCTTCCTCGAGGTCAACACGCGGCTGCAGGTCGAGCATCCGGTGACCGAGTGCGTGTACGGGCTGGACCTGGTCCGGCTGCAGCTGGAGATCGCCGAGGGCGCCCGGCTGCCGGACGACCCGCCCGCGCCGCGCGGCCACGCGATCGAGGTCCGGCTGTACGCCGAGGACCCGGCGCTGGACTGGCGTCCCGCCAGCGGTGTCCTGCACGCCTTCGACGTCCCGGACGTGGACACCCGGTTCGACGTGCCCGGGGACGGCGGCGGGCTGCGCCTGGACGCCGGGTACGAGACGGGCGGCGAGGTCGGCGTCCACTACGACTCGATGCTCGCGAAGGTCATCGCGCACGCGCCGACCCGCGCCGCCGCCGCGCGCAGGCTCCGCAAGGCGCTGTCCGCGGCCCGCCTGCACGGCGTCACGACGAACCGGGACCTGCTCGTTCGGGTGCTCGGGGAGAAGGCCTTCCTCGCCGGGGACACCCACACCGGCTACCTGGACGAGATCGGCCTGGCGACGCTCGCCGAGCCCTTGGCGGACGGGCGTGCGGTGAGGCTCTCCGCGCTGGCCGCCGCGCTCGCCGATGCCGCCGGGAACCGGGCAGACGCCCGCGTCCTGGGCGGGTTGCCGTCGGGGTGGCGGAACGTCCCGTCCCAGCCGCAGCGCAGGACGTACGACGGCGGGATCGAGGTCGAGTACCGGCTCACGCGCGACGGCCTGCTGGCCGAGGACGGTGTGGCCCTGGTCGACGCGTCGCCTGAGCGGGTCGTCCTGGACGTCGACGGCGTCCGGTACGCCTTCGACGTGCGTGCGGTGGGCGGACGCGTCTTCGTCGACTCCGCGCTCGGCCCCGTGGCGCTGACGCCCGAGCCGCGCTTCGCCGACCCGAGCGACCTCGTCGCGCCCGGATCGCTGCTCGCGCCCATGCCCGGCACCGTCGTCCGCGTCGAGGTCGAGGAGGGGGCGGGCGTCACCGACGGCCAGACGCTGCTCATCCTCGAGGCGATGAAGATGGAGCACCGGATCGCCGCGCCCGCCGCCGGGACCGTGACCGCCCTGAACGTGACGCGGGGACAGCAGGTCGAGGCCGGATCGGTCCTCGCCGTGATCTCCGAGCCTGCTCCGATCCCCGAACCCGCGGCGACCCCTGAGCCCGCCGCGACTCCCGATCCCGCTGCGACCCCCGAGCCCGCCGTGATCTCCGAAGGGACCCCCGACAAGTGAGCTTCATCGAGTCCGAGGAGCGCCGCGCGCTGCGCGAAGCGGTCGCCGAGCTGGGCGCCAAGTACGGGTCGGACTACTACGTCCGCAAGGCCAAGGCAGGGGAGAAGACCGACGAGCTGTGGGCCGAGGCCGGACGGCTCGGCTACCTCGGCGTGAACGTGCCGGAGGAGTACGGCGGCGGGGGCGGCGGCATCGGCGACCTCGCGGCCGTCTGCGAGGAGCTCGCCGCCGCCGGGTGCCCGCTGCTGCTGATGGTGGTGTCCCCGGCGATCTGCGCCACGATCATCGCCCGGTCCGGCACCGAGGGGCAGAAGAAGCACTGGCTGCCGAGGTTCGCCGACGGCTCGGTGAAGATGGCGTTCGCGATCACCGAGCCGGACGCCGGGTCCAACTCGCACAGGATCACCACGACGGCGCGCCGGGACGGCGACGGCTGGGTCCTGTCCGGCCAGAAGACCTTCATCTCCGGCGTGGACGAGGCCGACGCCGTCCTGTTCGTCAGCCGCACGGAGGACCAGAAGGGCAACCTGCGGCCGTCGCTGTTCATCGTCCCGACGGACGCGCCCGGCTTCACCCACACCCCGATCGAGATGGAGATCATCTCGCCGGAGAAGCAGTTCATCTGCCACCTGGACGACGTCCGGCTGCCCTACGAGGCGCTGGTCGGCGACGAGGACGGCGGGCTGCTCCAGCTGTTCGCCGGGCTCAACCCCGAGCGGATCATGGCGTCCGCGATGGGCGCGGGCATCGGCCGCCTCGCCCTCGGCAAGGCGACGACGTACGCCAGGGAACGGCAGGTGTTCAAGACGCCGATCGGCGCGCACCAGGGCCTCGCGCACCCCCTCGCACAGGCCAAGATCGAGCTGGAACTCGCCCGGCTCATGGCGCAGAAGGCCGCCTGGCTGTACGACGAGGGCGACGACATGGGCGCGGGCGAGGCCGCGAACATGGCCAAGTACGCCACCGCCGAGGCCGCGGTCCACTGCGTGGACACGGCCATCCAGACGCACGGCGGCAACGGCCTCACCACCGAGTACGGCGTCGGGATGCTCGCCGGGGTCGTCCGGCTCATGCGCATCGCCCCGGTCAGCCGCGAGATGATCCTCAACTTCGTCGCGCAGCACTCCCTGGGGCTGCCCAAGTCCTACTGACCGGCCCGCTCGGACGGTGCCGGCCAGGACGGTGCCGGCCAGGACGGTGCCGGCTAGGACGGTGCCGGCTCGGCGGCGTCCGGGCCCGGGCGGAGGGCGTCCAGCAGCGCGCGCATGTCCGTGAGGGCGGCGCGCGCGTGCTCGGCGACCTCGGTGAGCGCGGCGGAGCGGTCGGCGTCCGGGTCGGCGAGGGCGTCCTCCGCCACCCGGACGAACCGGGCCGTCCGGTCCAGGACGGTGCCGCGCAGCCCCTGCGTGACGCGGTGCCGCTCCGCGGTGACGGCCGCGCCCGCGCGGGCCGCCATGGTCTCCAGCGCCGCGTGCTCCCAGCGGCGCCCGCGGGTCACCACGGCCTTGCCGATGATCCACGCGGGCAGGAAGAACGCCAGCCCGAGGCCGTAGCCGATGAGGAGGCTGGACGGCAGCGCCGAGGCCCCCTTCAGCCGGGCGAACCCGGCGCCGACCGTCGCCGCCCAGGCGAGCGCCGCGACGAACGGCGCGGGCCAGGTCGGGACGCCCCGCCGGGAGTAGGCGGCGACCGCGTACACGGCGCCGATCAGGGTCGTCCCGCCGACCAGCAGCAGGCCCGTCATGGCGGCCCGGGTCGTCCCGGCCGTGCAGGACCAGACGACGTCGAAACCGGTCGTCCAGGCCAGGACGGCGTAGGGCGCGTGGCGCCGCCACCACAGCGGCAGCGCCCGCACCAGGAACGCCACGACCAGCAGCGCGCCCGACCAGAGCCCCCAGCCGGGCAGCACCGGTTCCGGCGGGACGAAAGCGATCAGCCCGGGCAGCAGCACCGACTGGGCGATCAGGATGCCGTCCACGACGTCGGGCCAGCCGTGCCTGCGGCCGTCCGGGGTGCCCGTGGGCAGCGCGGCCCGGACCTTCCAGCCGCCGACCTCGGTCGGGCCCGCCTCCAGCGTCCCGCCGAGCGCCACGGCCCGGGACCGCATCCCGGCGATGCCGCGGCCGGTGCCGAGCGGCGGCACGTACCCGTCGACCTCGGGGACGCCGTTGCCGACGGCGACCTCCACCGCGCCCGGCAGGTACCGGACGGCGACCTCCACGGACGCCCCGGACGCGTACCGCATCGCGTTCGTCAGCGACTCCTGGACGATCCGGTACGCCGCCGTCACCACCTGCGGCGGAAGTCTGCGTGCCCGGCCCTCCACGTCCAGCGCGACCGGCGTCCCGAGCCGGCGGATCCCCTCGCACAGCGGCGGCAGCAGCGCGGGGAGGCCCTCGCCCGCCTGCCCGTGCGGCTCGACCTCGTCCACCAGGCGGGCCAGGGCCGCGAGGACGTCGCGTCCGGTGTCGGCGGCGGTCTCCAGCGCCCGGACGGCCAGCTCCGGGTCCGGGATCGCCGCCACCGCGCCGCTGTGCACGATGACCGCGCTCAGGTGGTGGCCCGCCACGTCGTGCAGATCGCGGGCCAGCCGCTCGCGCTCGGCCCCGGCGGCGGCGTGGTGCTCCTGCTCGGCCGCCTCGAGCTGCGCGGTGAGCTCGGCCCGCCGCGCCCGGCGCTGCCGCCGCAGCTGGCCGAGCGCCGTGAGCGCCAGGAGGAGCAGGGCGTCGACCGAGGCGTCCAGCGTCCAGTCGCCGAGGCCGTCGGCCCGCAGCGCCGTCGCCGCCTCGTGCACGAGGTAGGCCGCCGCGCAGCCGCCGACGGCCCGCCACCGGTCGCTGTGCGCCGCCAGCGAGAACACCGCGACCCACAGCGCGATGTCCGTCGTCGGCACCTCCTGGGCGTGGATCAGGATCAGGGTCGCGTTGCCGCCGAGGACGACCGCGGCGATCACGGTCATCGGCCGGACGCGCCGGAAGACCAGGGCGGTGTCCAGCAGCAGGGTCACCAGGACCAGCGCGACCCACCCGAACCGGTCGCGGGGCACCAGGAAGTCGTCCGACAGCGACATCGTCGCGGCGAGGCCGAGCTGCAGCGGGACGAGCAGCAACGGCACCCCGATGTCGGCGAGGTTCGGCCACCCCCGTGGACCGGTCCCCGGCGTGCCTCCGCCCAGTGTGAGATTCCCCCGAATTGTCACAGACCGACCCTAGCGTTTGTCACCGCCCGCCCGAGCCGCCGAATCGTGCCTGGTCAGGTGATGTGCGCGATCTGATCGGCGAGCGGCACGGGCGCGCCGAGCCGGTTGTCGACCTCGACGTGCGGCACGGGCGGCGGCTCCTCCGGACGCATCCGGGCGGTGAACGCGCGGAACGCGGCCAGCTTGCCCGCGTCGCGCTCGAGCCCGCGCGCCTCCAGGCGGTGCCGCAGCGTCGGCGCGTCCGACCTGATCCACACCAGCCGGACGGGCGGGCCGCCCAGCTCGTCCACCCAGGCCTCCCAGCGCTCCGGCGAGCGGACGTGGCCGGTGAACGGGCCGCTGAGCAGCACCGGGCAGCCGTGCGAGCGGATCTCCCGCGCCGTCGCGGTCAGCCCTTCGTACTCGTGCGCCTTCACGTGCTCGTCGTACCAGGGGCCCTCGCGCTCGCCCGGATCACGCCCGGCCACCGCGAGCGTCGCCGCGACGAACGGGCCGTAGAGCGTGTCCTTGTCCAGCAGCGCCGGGACCGGGCGCAGCCGCGCGAGCAGCAGGTCCGCCACCGTGGTCTTGCCCCCGCCCGGCGGCCCCGCCACCACCCACACCGTCGCCGGACCACCGCCCGCCCTACGGGTCGTGCCGCCCATCATGCGGCTGTCCGGGCCGGTGGGCGCGTCGCCGATCATGCGGCCGTCCGCGTCGCGGGTCGACTCGTCGTCCGTGCCGCCGGCCGGGGCGCCGGTCATGCGGGGATGCGGAGGCGCTCGCGGGCCAGGCGGGCGATCGCGTCCTCGTCGATCCGGTGGCCCAGGCCCGCCTGCGTGAGCGGCACGCCGACCACCCCGCCGGACGAGCGGACCGGCGGCGTCACGAACACCGGGCCGCCCGCCGGGTCGGTCACCTCGCTCGGCAGCGTCACGCCCGGCAGGGACGCCAGCGCCACCGCGGCCGCCTGCCCGATCCCGAACGCGCCCGCCCCGGTGCACCACACGTCCCAGCCCGACGCGTACGCCAGGTCGTGCGCCGCCCGCGCCGCGGTCAGCCCGCCGAACCGGCCGATCCGCAGGTTCAGCGCCCGGCCCGCGCCGAGGCCGATCGCGGCCTCCAGGGTGTCCAGGTCGCCGATCTCCGGCGCGACCGCCGACTCCACCCGGTCCTGCAGGCGGGCGTGCGCGGCGAGGTCGCCGGCGGCGAACGGGCGTTCGACCGCCGTGACGTCGTAGCCGTCGAGCGCGGAGAGGGCGTCCAGGTGCGCGGACGACTCGGTGTAGCCGTGCCGGGCGTCGGCCACCAGCGCCAGCGCCGGGTACGCCGCCCGGACCTCCCGGATCGGCTCCACGTCCCAGCCCGGACGGATCTCCACCGTCACCCGGGTGTGGCCCGCGCCGATCGCCCGGTTCACCCGTCCCACCACCGTGTCCAGGACGGGCTCGGGCGAGATCCGCGCGGCGGTCACGATCGAGGTGCGGGTGCCGCCGAGGGCGTGGGAGAGGGGCTCGCCCCGGCCCCGGCACCACAGGTCCCAGCACGCGGTGTCCACCGCGGCCGCGGCGCCGCTGGTGCCGAGCTCGGCGACCGCCGAGACGTCCTCCGGACGCTCCCACGGCAGCCCGATCAGCGCCGGCGCCATCCGCTCGGCGATGTCGGCCCACGCCGGGCCCGCGCCCGCCGCCTCCTCGGGCACCGCGACCTCGCCCCAGCCCACCGTGCCGTCCGCGCCGGTCAGTCGGACCAGGATGCTCTCCGGCCGCCGGGCCCGCGGCATCGCGACCCGGAAGGTCTCACATCCCTCGATCTGGGGCACCCGTACTCGTCCTCACGCTCGTCGAACCGTCCCCACCATGATCCACCCTGCCGGGCGCGCGGCGGTCACCGGCCGCCGGACAGCCACCGGAACACCGGACGCGGGGGACGGCGCACGTATCCGCCGTCCGCGAGCCCCGCCAGCCGCTCGAACGGGTTGTAGCTCGCCGGATCCCCGGACCACACGAGCGACGCGCCCGCGCACGCCAGGTACGGCACCAGCATCAGCGGGCCCAGGCACCAGGCGTACTGCGTCGCGTGCCGCGCCTCGTGTGCCAGCAGCGGCGGATCGCCGGTCAGTTCCGTCACGTCCCCGCGGGTCAGGATCATGTTGCCCATCGTGAACGCGGGCGCCGCCGGCAGCGGCAGCCGGTAGCCGCCCGCCAGCAGCAGCCCCTCGGGGCCCCGTGCCGGGATCGCGCGGGGCCGGGTGCCGGCCCGGGCCAGGAGCAGCCCGAGCGGCGTCGACAGGTTCACCCAGTTCACGACCCGCCGGAGGCGGTGCGCCGCCTTCACACCTGCAGTGTTCCCCGAATCAGGACGGGCAGAGCGAGTCGAGCGAGATCGGCTTGGCCCGGTCCGAGCCGGACGGGCCCGGACCGCCGTTGCCGGACGACCCGTCCCCGGAGGGCGTCGACGAAGGCGTGCCGGACGGTGAGCTCGACGGCGACCCGGACCCGGTCGGCGAAGCCGAGCCGGCGGGGGACGCCGCGCCGGACGGCGAGGAGGACCCCGAGGCCGAGGGGGAGGGCGACGGCGACGGGTTCATCGCCTTCGCCGCCAGCCGCCGGATCAGCGCGAAGTCCGGGTTCCCGGTGTAGATCAGCGGCGGGACGAAGGCCAGCGTGCTGACCTGCGCGCCGTCCTTGACCTTCTCCGACAGCTTCACCAGCGAGGGCAGCAGCTCCTGCGGGATGTCGGTGGAGATCGCCCGCTTGGTCGCCGCGGCCAGCTTGTCGAACCGGGTCAGCACGGTGGCCGGGTCGGCCTGCCGGGCGATCGACCGCAGCAGGCACTTCTGCCGGCCCATCCGGGCGTAGTCGTCGCTGTCGTTGCGGGAGCGCCCGTACCAGAGCGCCTCCTTGCCGTGCAGGGTGCGCTCGCCGGGCTGGAGCACCCCGCCGTCCCGGCCGTACGGGATCGGCTGGGTGATCTTGACCTTGACGCCGCCCACCGCGTCCACGATGGCGGCGAAGCCGAACATGTCGACCATGATGTAGTAGTCGATGCGCTGGTGGAGGATGCCCTCGATGGTGCTCTTCAGCAGCGTCGGGCCGCGGTGGCGCGGGGGCGCCCCCGGCACCATCTCCGGGTGGTCCTCGGCGTACTGGAAGACCTCGTTGAGCAGGCCGGGCGTCTGCGGGCCGTCCCCGGTGAAGCCGTCGGGGAAGCGGTCGCGGGCCGGGCCGGGCGGCATCTGGAAGTGCTCCAGGTTCCGCGGGACGCCCAGCAGGACGGTCTCGCCGGTGCGGGTGTCGACGCTGGCGACCGTCATCGAGTCGGTGCGGGTGCCCTCGCGGTCGTAGGCCGAGTCGCTGCCGAGCAGCAGCACGTTCACCCGGGACTGCCCGTCCCACGGGTCCTTGGTGTCGATCTGCTTGGCGCCGTTGGTGCCGCCCGCGTGGAAGATGCTGGTGAGCGTGGAACGCGCCACGTAGGTGGTGTGCGCGGCCCAGGACACCGGGACGGCCACGGCGAAGCACAGCACCGCGACCGTGACCCCGCCGACCGCCTGCATCGGGACGGACAACCCGGCCGGACGGGTGATCTGGTACGAGCGGATGATCACGCACAGCCAGGCCAGGCCGACCAGCAGCATGCCGCCCACGGCGGTCCGGAGCAGGTCCGGCCGCACCGCCAGGTGCAGCAGGTCCGGCCGGTAGACCAGGTACCAGGTGACCAGCGTGGCCAGGAGCGCCACGAACAGCACGACCAGCGCCGTGCCCGTCTTCCGGCGGCCCGTGCAGATGTGGGCCACGCCCCAGACCGCCGCCGACGCCAGGGTGAGTCCCAGCGCGCGGGGGAGTCCTCCCTCGTCGCCGGGCTCGGGCTGCTCCGCCGCCCCGTCCGGGGCCGGGCCCGCCTCCGCGTCCGGCTCCGTGGTCCGGCGGCGTCGCCACGCCGGTCGACTCGTCATGGACGCTCCACTTCCCTACGCGCTCAAATCAGGCACTGAACAACATTCAGGACGCGCAAAACCGGGCAGAGGTTGCGGGAGTAGTCGTCCGAATACGAGCAGTACTTCGTCACGTGCAACTCATGCCCACAATAGGCACTTTGCGGTCGTCGCGCGCCTCCGAGAGCGAGGTCGTGCCCGAATTTTGATCACGTGTCGGCACTCCGGAGACCGGGGATCTCCGTCCCCGAGGAGAAAGGGTGCAGCTCAGCGGGCACGGCGGCGCGGATTGCCCCCGGCGTGTCGCACAATCCCGGAAACGATGCGCCGCGCGAGCCCCGAACCCTCGAATGCCCACGCTCCAGGCTCCGAAACGCCCGCGCCGTGAGCCCGTGAGCCCGTGAACGCGGAACCGCCGGGCTCTCCGACATCGGTGGATGTCGGAGAGCCCGGCGGCGGGAAGCCTTGCGCGGGCGGGCTACCAGGAGGTGGCGAGCGGCATGCCCTCGGCGTAGCCCGAGGACGACTGGACGCCCACGACCGCGTTCTCGTGGAACTCCTCCAGCGTCCGCGCGCCCGCGTAGGTGCAGGAGCTGCGCAGGCCCGCGATGATCGAGTCGACGAGGTCCTCCACGCCGGGACGCTGCGGGTCCAGGAACATCCGGGAGGTGGAGATGCCCTCCTCGAACAGCGCCTTGCGGGCCCGGTCGAATGCCGAGTCCTCGGCGGTGCGCAGCCGGACGGCCCGCGCGGACGCCATGCCGAAGCTCTCCTTGTACTGCCGTCCGTCCGCGGCGCGCTGCAGGTCGCCGGGGGACTCGTAGGTCCCGGCGAACCAGGAGCCGACCATCACGTTGGACGCGCCGGCGGCGAGCGCCAGGGCCACGTCGCGCGGGTGCCGGACGCCGCCGTCCGCCCAGACGTGGCGGCCCAGGCGGCGCGCCTCGGCGGCGCACTCCAGGACGGCGGAGAACTGCGGGCGGCCCACGCCGGTCATCATCCGGGTCGTGCACATCGCGCCCGGGCCGACGCCGACCTTCACGATGTCCGCGCCCGCCTCGATCAGGTCGCGGGTGCCGTCGGCGGTGACCACGTTGCCCGCGGCGACCGGGACCTGCGGGTCGAGCCCGCGCACCGCGCGCAGCGCGCTGATCATCTTGTCCTGGTGGCCGTGCGCGGTGTCCACGACGAGCAGGTCGGCCCCGGCCTCCAGCAGCGCCTTGGCCTTGCCCGCGACGTCGCCGTTCACGCCGACCGCCGCCGCGACCCGCAGCCGTCCGGACGCGTCCACGGCCGGGTCGTAGAGGGTGGCGCGCAGCGCGCCGGTGCGGGTCAGCACGCCGACCAGGCGGCCGTCGCCGTCCACCACCGGGGCGAGCCGGTGGCCGCGGGCGTGCAGCCGCTCGAACGCCTCGCGCGGGTCCAGGCCCGCCGGGATCGTCACCAGGTCGCTGGACATGATGTCGCGCAGGTTGGCGAACCGGTCGACGCCCTGGCAGTCGGCCTCGGTCACCACGCCGACCGGACGGCCGTCCTCGACCACGACCACCGCGCCGTGCGCCCGCTTGGGCAGCAGCGCGAGGGCCTCTCCGGCGGTCTCGGTGGGGGACAGCGTGATCGGGGTGTCCACGACCAGGTCGCGGCCCTTCACCCAGGAGATCACCTCGGCCACCACGTCCACCGGGATGTCCTGCGGGATGACCGCGAGGCCGCCCCGGCGGGCGATCGTCTCGGCCATCCGGCGGCCCGACACGGCCGTCATGTTCGCCACGACCAGCGGGACGGTCGTCCCGCTGCCGTCCGCGGTCGACAGGTCCACCTCGAGCCGGGACCCGACCGACGAGCGGCGCGGGACCATGAAGACGTCGTTGTAGGTGAGGTCGTGAGCGGGTCGCTCACCGTTCAGCAGGCGCACGGCTCTTCTACACACCAATCGTGGTTCTGAGTGGCTGGGCCACCGTCCATTGTGCGCCATACCCGGTCATGAGCGAACCAAGCTCACAAACAGGACGACGGGCTCTCGGACGGTGACGAAACCCTGGCCGGGAGGTGATCATCCGAGGGGCCGGGTGAGCCCCCTGGAATCCGTTCCGACCAGCGCCTACGCACCCTTGACCGGGGCCTTGCTCGACTTTGCTCTCCGTGAAGTCACCTCTTGACGTTCTTGCGCACTCGATGCACTTTTCTTACATAGCCTCGCGCGGACGGCCGGTCCCCGCAGGAGGCGTCGCAGCGGAAGGCCGGGAGTGGCGCATGTCGGTGACGCTCGTGGCCCAGGTCCGGCCTGCCCGCCGCCGGGCGGGAGTGACGATCGCCACGCCCGCGCGCGGCGATCCGCCCCCGGGCCCCCTCGCGCGGTGCGCCGGGACGCGTTGCGTTGCCGTGCGCCCGTGCCCCGCCCCGTATTCGTCGCCGTCCGGGTCATACGCCGACGCTTCGACGGCCGCCGGGACCGACGAACACGAGCAAGATCAATATTTGACGGCGGACCGCCGTGAAATGGAATGATCTTGCAGTTCCGACAAAAAGTTTCATCGCATCGCGAAGGAGGACAGCCGTGCTGGATGCGGTCGACGCCGTACTCGTCCGCGAGCTCCAGCGGGATGGCAGGGCGACCTTCCAGGCGCTCGCCGACCGGGTGGGGCTTTCCCGCACGGCCGTGCGGGCACGGGTGCAGAGCCTGCTCGAGACCGGAGTGGTCCGGGTCGTGGGCGTCGTGCACTCGGCCGTGGTCGGGGCGGAGGCGGTCGGCCACGTGTCGATCACGGTGTCGGGTCCGGCCCGGGAGGTGGCCCTCGCGGTCGCCGAGCGGCCGGCCGTCGGGTTCACGGCGCTGACGGCCGGGCCGCACGACCTGGTCGCCCAGGTCCGCACCCGGGACGACGCGGCGCTCGCCGCCGAGGTGGACCACATCCGCTCGGTGCCCGGAGTGGAGGCGACCGAGGTGTTCCGCACGGTCGCCACCGTCCGGGACGCGCACGCCGTGGTCCGGACCCTCGACCGGATCGCCCTGGACGACATCGACTGGCGGTTGCTGCAGGAACTGCAGCGCGACGGCCGTGCCCCCTACACCCGGCTCGCCGACATCATCGGACTCTCGCAGGCGGCAACCCGCGCCCGCGTCGTCCGGCTGATGCGGTCCGGCGTCATCCAGGTCACCGGCCTGGCCGACCCGCTAGCGCTCGGCGCCGCCGAGCTCGGCGGGTTCGGGCTGCTGGTGACCGGACCGCTGCGCCGGGTCGCGGAGGCGGTCGCCGAGCTGGAGGGCGTGCGGTACCTGGCCACCGGGTTCGGCCGCTACGACATCGTCGGCCAGGCCGAGGCGTCGTCGCGGGCCGAGCTGGTCGAGGTCCTGGACGCCGTCCGGGCCATTCCGGGCGCGACGGTCCGGGAGTCCTGGCACCACCTCGACGTGGTCAAGGAGTCCTATGCCGTCGAACTGCCGGACAAACCCCCGAACGGCGCCGGCCCCGCCTGAGTCGTTCGGACTCCCCGTCCCGTCCCGCTGGCCGTAAGGGACACACCGTTCCGTCCCGGACGTCATGTCCGGGACGGCTCGTCCACCCCCGCCGACCTCCTGAGACCCCGTTCCCCTGAGAACGCCGGTCAGTCGCGCTGGAGGGCCGCCTCCTCGAGGTCGAGCTCGTGCAGGATGCGGGTCAGGACCGCGTCCTCCAGCCGCCGCTCGTCGCGCATCCTGATGAACGTGGTGCGCTCCGCGGCGAGCATCTCGCGCCTCAGCCGCCGGTACGTCACGCTGGGCACCTCGGCGCCCTCCGGGCCCGTTCCGCCGCCCAGCCGCTCCCAGGCCCGCAGCTGCCGGTGCTCGGCCATGTGCCGCAGCCGCTCCACCACGTCCTCGTCGAGGTCCTCGGTCGCCGCCAGCTCGTCCAGGCGGCTGATCGCCGCCGACGCCGCCGCGTGCTGCGCCCCCGCCTCCGCCACGGTGTCGGCGTAGGTCTCGCGCTCCGAGCCGCCGATCCGGAGCATCCGGATCAGCGCCGGGAAGGTCAGCCCCTGCACCAGCAGCGTCGCCAGGACGGTCGTGAAGGTCAGGAACAGCACGAGGTCGCGGTCGGGGAACAGCGCGCCGGACCGGGTCGTGAACGGGATCGCGAACGCCGCCGCGAGTGACACCACCCCGCGCATCCCGGCCCAGCCGACCACCACGTGGCCGCGCCAGTCGGGATCGCCCCCGTCGGCGGGCGCGCGTATGAGCCCGAGCCGCGCCGGCAGGTAGGACGCCGCGAACACCCACACGAACCGGGCGACGACCGTCGCGGCGAACGTCACCACCGCCCACCACGCCAGGCTCCCCCAGGACCGGTTCGACACCGCGTCCAGGACGGGCGGCAGCTGGAGCCCGATGAGCAGGAACACCACCGACTCCAGCAGGAACACCACGATCTTCCAGAACGAGTGCCCGATGAGCCGGGTGATCGCCGGGGACTCGGTGAAGCGGTGCCCCAGGTAGAGCCCGCTGACGACCACCGCGATCACGCCGGAGGCGTGCACCGACTCGGCCGTCAGGTACGCGGCGTAGGGGGCCAGGACGGCGACCGCGTTCTCCACCAGCGGGTCGTTCAGGCGCGTCCGCAGCCAGTGCAGCGGCGGGCCGAGCACCAGCCCGATGAGCGTGCCCGCGATCGCCGCGTAGGCGAACCGCCCCGCGCCGTCCAGCCAGGTGAAGCCCGCTCCGGTGGCGGCGGCGACCGCGACCCGGAACGCGGTCAGCGCGGTCGCGTCGTTGAACAGGCTCTCCCCGACCAGGATCGTCACCGTGCGGCGGGGCAGCCCGAGCCGCTGCGCGACGCTCACCGCCGCGACCGCGTCCGGCGGCGCGACGATCGCGCCGAGCACCAGCGCGACCGGGAGCGGCAGCCCCGGCACCACCAGGTGGACGGCCCAGCCGACGGCCAGGGTGGTGAACAGCACCAGCCCGATCGACAGGAACGCGATCGGGCGCAGGTTGGCGCGCAGGTCGACCATGCTGCTCTGCCAGGCCGCCGAGAACAGCAGCGGCGGCAGGAACACGTAGAGCACGAAGTCGGGATTGAGCTCGAAGTCCGGCACGCCGGGCAGGTAGGAACAGACCAGGCCGGCGATCACCAGGGCGAGGGGGGCGGCGATCCGGGTGCGTCGGGCCAGGGCCGCTACGGCGAGGGCGACCACCGGCACCGCCAGCAGCCAGAGGGCGTGCTTCGTCTCCACCTCCAGATCATGGCACGCCACCGGACGTGCCCGATCCGTCGGCGGGCAGGTCAGCGGCGGTGGACGGCCCGTGGACCACCCGGCTCACGGGCGGTGGACGGCGCGTGGACCACCCGGCTCACGGGCGGTGGACGGCGCGTGGACCGTCCTTCTCAGGGGTGGTGGACGGTGCGGGGGTTGTCCTTGGCGAAGGCGAGGAAGTCCCGGGCGGCCGAGGGCAGCTGCCGGTGCGCGTGGACGATCCCGACCAGCCGGGTCAGTGGCGGCATGAACGACCGGACCGCGAGGCCGTCGGTGTCGTCCAGCTGGTTGCGGTACCAGAGCAGCGAGCCCATGCCCGCGCGGACGCAGCCGATCCACGCGCCGCGCTCCTCCGACTCCACCGCCGCGACCGGGGACGCGCCGACCCGCTCGAGCATCGTGTCGATCTCGGCGCGCGGCGCGGTGCCGCGCCCGGGCAGGATCAGCTTCATCCCGTTCAGCGCGGACGTCGGGACGGGCTCGCGCAGCTTCAGGGTCGGCGGCGACACCAGCACGACCTCCCGCTGGTCCACCGGGTGGGCGACCAGGTCGCCGGGGACGGGCAGGTCGGTCAGGGCGAGGTCGGCGCGGCCCTGCCGGAGCGCCGCCGCCGCGTGCGCCGCGCCCGGGCAGCGCACCACCCGGACCCGGACGGCGGGCTGGTCGCGGGCGAACCGGGGGATGAGCCGCCCGGTCAGCTCGGGTTCCAGGGACAGGGTGGTGGCGATCCTCAGGTCCGCGCCGCGGCCGCCCGCGCCGCCCGCCGAGAGCCCCTCGATCGCCTCGACGGCCGACAGCGCGACCCGCGCGTGCCGGACCACCTGCTCGCCCGCCGCCGTCAGGACCACGCCGCGTCCGGACCGGGCGAACAGCTCCACGCCGAGCTCGCGCTCCAGCTCCCGGACGGCCCGGGACAGCGCGGGCTGGGCCACGTAGAGCGCCTGGGCCGCCGACGTCATGGTGCCGTGGTCGGCGGTCGCCACGACATAGCGCAGCTGCCGCAGATTCATGCTCGCACCGTATGACAACGAACTGATCCGGTCCTGGACATAGCCGGAATCGGCCCGAGATTCGCGCCGCCGCCACCGAGGGTGACGACATCCCGGACGAATCGGTCAGTCGCCACCCGGGCGCATCATCGGCCTCCGGCGCCCGCGGCCGTCACGAGCGCCGTCAGCCGCCCCAGGCGCCCATCGGCCGGCGCCCGTGGGCGGCGGCCGATGGGCGCGCCTGTCAGCCGCCGCCCGTGTCCGTCGGGGCGGCAGGGCCTCCGGAGGCCGCAGCGGGTCCGGGGTCGGCCGCGGCGGCTGACGGGACCGCGGACCGTTCCGGCTCCAGCGGCGGCGCGCCGACCGCGCAGTGCATCCGGCACTCCGGCTCCTGCTGCGCCGGAGGCGCGGTCCGCAGCACGTCGTCCCGGACGGTGAACAGGGTCAGGACGGCTCCGGCGAGCAGCAGCCCCGAGCAGACGAGCATCGCCTCGCGGAACCCGGTCGCGAACTTGGCGGGATCGCGCAGGGCGTTCCCGGTGAGGCCGGCCAGCGGCGGGATCGCCGCGACCGCCAGCAGGCCCGCCGCGCGCGCCACCGCGTTGTTCACGCCGCTCGCGATCCCCGCGTGCCGTTCGTCCGCGCTCGCCAGCACCGTCGCGGTGAGCGGAGCGACCATCGCGGCCAGTCCGAGGCCGAACACCACCACGCCGGGCAGCACGTCCTTCCAGTAGGACGCGTGCTGCCCGACCCGCGACACCAGCACCATCCCGGCCGCGGCGAGCACCAGGCCGACCGTCATCGGACGTCGCGGGCCGATCCGCTGCGCGAGCGCTCCCGCCCGCGAGGACAGCAGCAGCATCAGGGCGGTCACCGGCAGCAGCGCCGTGCCCGCCGCGATCGGCGTGAACCCGGAGACGACCTGCAGGTTCAGGACGAACAGGAAGAACATCACGCCCATCCCGCCGTACACGAGGAAGGTGACGGCGTTGACCGCGGAGAACTCCCGGTTGGCGAACATCGTCAGCGGCAGCATCGGCTTCGGCCGCCTCCCGTCCCCGTTGCCGCGTCCGAGCCACCGCTCCACCAGGACGAACCCGGCCGCGCTGCCGACCCCGACGACCCCGGCGACGACGACCCCGCTTCCCGCGCCGTTCGGGGCCTCCGTGAGCGCGTACGTCGTCCCCGCGAGCGTCAGCGCCGCCAGCGCGGCGCCCGCGAAGTCGAACCGCCCGGTCGCCTCGGGGTCGCGGCTCTCCGGGACGTGCCGCAGCGCCACCACCACCACGATCACCGCGAGCGGCGCGTTCAGCAGGAACACCCACCGCCAGCCCGCGGCCTCCACCAGCCAGCCGCCCGCGAACGGGCCGACCGCGCCCGCCACCCCGGACAGCCCGGACCACGCGCCGACCGCGCGCGGCCGGTCGTCCTTCACGAACGACGCCTGGATGATCGCCAGCGAGCCGGGGGTCAGCAGCGCCCCGCCGACGCCCTGCAGCGCCCGCGCGGCGATCAGCGTCCCGACGTCCGGCGCGGCCCCGCACAGCACCGACGCCGTCGCGAACCAGATCACGCCGATCACGAACACCCGGCGGCGGCCGAACCGGTCGCCGAGCGACCCGCCGAGCAGGATCAGCCCGGCGAGGGTGAGGGTGTAGGCGTTGACGGTCCACTGGAGGTCGGCCATCGAGGCCGACAGGTCGCTGGCGAGCTTCGGCAGCGCCACGTTGACGACCGTGGCGTCCAGCGACGCCACCCCCGAGCCGAGCACGGTCGCGAGCAGGATCCAGCGGCCCCGCGCCTCCGACAGCCGGACCTCGGTCATCAGACGATCTGCTCGTCCACGAAACACCAGCGCCAGTCCTCGCCCGGCTCGAAGGACCGGATCACCGGGTGCTTCTCCTCGGCGCCGTGCGCGCTCGCGTGTCGCTGAGGGGAGGAGTCGCAGCAGCCCACATGCCCGCATTCCAGGCACAGCCGCAGGTGGACCCACCGGGTGCCGTCCTGCAGGCACTCCTGGCAGCCCTCGGGCGTGCGGGGGGCCGGCTCGGGCACGGGCAGCTGGGACACGTGTTCACAAACGCTCATGGTCCGATCGTCGCATGCCGACCGGACCACGGTCACGTCGAGGTGATCCACCCGGTGCCCGGCGCCGCCGGGCACCGAAGCGGGGCGGGTGTCACCAGTGGTCGGGGCTGAAGGGCTCGTCCTCGGGACGGGCGGATCCGGCCAGCAGCCGCAGGTCCGACTCGACCATCATCGTGACCAGCTCCTCGAAGGTCACCGCAGGCTCCCAGCCGAGCTGCGAGCGGGCCTTCTTCGGGTCGGCGCACAGCAGGTCCACCTCGGCCGGACGGGTGTACCGGTCGTCCAGGACGACGTGGTCCTCCCAGTTCAGCCCGGCGGTGCGGAACGCGAAGTCGACCAGGTCGCGCACCGACTGGGTCTTGCCGGTGCCGATCACGTAGTCCTCGGGCGTCTCCTGCGTCAGCATCATCCGCATCGCCCGCGCGTAGTCGCCCGCGAAGCCCCAGTCGCGGCGCGCCTCCAGGTTGCCCAGGCGCAGCTCGGACGCCAGGCCCAGCTTGATCCGGGCCGCGCCGAGCGTCACCTTGCGGGTGACGAACTCCGCGCCGCGGCGCGGCGACTCGTGGTTGAACAGGATGCCGCTGACCGCGAACATCCCGTACGACTCGCGGTAGTTCTGGGTGATGTAGTGCCCGTAGGTCTTCGCGACGCCGTAGGGGCTGCGCGGGTGGAACGGGGTCCGCTCGTTCTGCGGGGTCTCCCGGACCATGCCGAACATCTCCGACGAGGACGCCTGGTAGAACCGGATCTGCTCGTCCCGGGACGGCGTGCGCGAGCCGCCGATCCCCGACACCACCCGGATCGCCTCCAGGACGCGTAGCACGCCCATGCCGGTGACCTCGGCGGTCAGCTCGGCCTGCTGCCACGACATCGGGACGTAGGAGATCGCGCCGAGGTTGTACACCTCGTCGGGCTGCACCCGCTCCACGGCGGAGATCAGGCTGCCCTGGTCGAGCAGGTCGCCCGTGGTGATCTGGACGTCCCCGACGTGCTTGCGCAGCCGGGCGACGTGCGGGTTGGCCTGCCCGCGCACCAGTCCCCAGACCTCGTAGCCCTCGGCGAGCAGGTGCTCGGCGAGGTACGAGCCGTCCTGACCGGTGATGCCGGTGATCAGTGCGCGCCTGGACAGGGGTTCCTCCAAGGCTTCCTAGTGGTTCGCGGGGCCCATCCTGCGGCCTGGGCCGGGAGATGAACGAGATTCTGGTCCACGAGATTAGCGACCTCGCGGGGTGTTCGCCTAGGCGGGGGCCCGGTCGCCCGGGACCGGGCCCGGGACGGGACCCGGGCGGTGACCGTGAAGGACATGATCGGCTTTGTGCCGGTCCGGGAGACCCGGCCGGTCACGCGGGGGTCTGGGCGTCCCGCCTGCGGGCCCGGTAGGCCGCCACGTGCATGCGGTTGCCGCAGGTGCGGCTGTCGCAGTACCGGCGGCAGCGGTTGCGGGACAGGTCGACCAGCACCCGGCCGCAGTCGGGCGCCTCGCAGGTCCGCAGCCGGTCCAGCTCCCCGGCGGCGACCACGAAGGCCAGGGCCATCCCGCAGTCGGCCGCCAGGTGCTCGCCGAGCGGCGCGCCCGGCTCGAAGTAGTGCATGTGCCAGTGGTAGCTGTCGTGGTCGGTCAGGTGCGGGGTGGTGCGCACCCCGCCGAGGACCTCGTTCACCAGCGCCACGGCGGAGGGCGGGTCGTCCGCGGCGAGGAACACCGCGTGGAACCGGTCCCGCAGGCCGCGCACGACCTCCAGATCCCGTTCGGCCAGCGCGGACACGTCGCTGGTCTGGTTCCGCTCGAGCAGCCCGTTCAGCGCGGCGAGGTCGGGCAGGCCCTCCTCGCCGGACGCCGCGGGCGCGGTGTTGACCAGGTCGACCACGGTCGACAGGGCGTGCTCGGTGTCATGGGTGAAGATCACGGTCACTCCAGTCTCGGAGACCGAGGGGGCGGTCCGTCGCGTCGCCACGGCAGGCGCGGACCGGGCCGTGGGGGAGCGCGACGCGGTCTCACCCTAGTCCGCCCGGGCGGCGATCCGCCCCATCCCGGTCATCCCGCCGTTGCGACCCGTCCTTTTCCCGGCCATCGGGCCTGTCCGCATTCCGCATACTCCGACCGGCGAACGGGAAACGATCACCTCGTGGGGGAGGACCGCCTGTTCGTCGTGCTGCTGGTCGTGGCCGTCGTGGTGCTGCTGGCCCGCGCGCTGGCCCACAAGCTCGGGGTGCCGGACGCGATCCTCCTGGTGGTGCTCGGGATCGCCGCCGGGTTCATGCCCGGCCTGCCGTCCGTCTCGGTCTCGCCGCACCTGGTGCTGCTCGGATTCCTCCCGCCGCTGGTGTACCACGCGGCGTTCTTCTCGGCCCCCAGGGAGACCCGCGCCAACGCCTTCCCGATCTTCGCGCTGGCGGTCGGGCTCACCCTGGTCACCACGGTCGCCGTCGCCGGGGTCGTGTTCTGGGCGCTTCCCGGCACCGGCTGGGCCGCCGCCGTCGCGCTCGGCGCGGCCGTCGCGCCCACCGACGCGGTCGCCGCGACCTCGGTGATGCAGCGGGTCGGGGCGCCGCCCCGGCTGACGACCATCCTGGAGGGCGAGAGCCTGATCAACGACGGCGTCGCCCTGACCGTCTTCGGGCTCGCCGTGGAGGCCGTCAGCGCGCCGTTCACGGTCGGCCACGGGATGGTCCGGCTCGTCCAGGTGGTGGTCGGCGGCGTCGGTTACGGCCTGGTCGTCGGGCTGGTGGTGCGCCGCGTCCGGCGGTGGATCTCCGACCCGAGCAGCCAGATCATCGTGTCGCTCGCCACCCCGTACCTGGCCTACATCCCGGCGGAGGGCCTCGGCGCGTCCGGGGTGCTCGCCGCCGTCGTCGCCGGGTTCTACCTCGGCACCCGCGGCGAGGGCCTGCTGCAGCCCGCCTCCCGGCTGCTGGGCACGATGTTCTGGCGGATCGTGACGTTCCTGCTGGAGTCCGCGTTGTTCGTCCTGCTCGGCCTGGAGATCCGCCATCTGCTGCACCAGGCCGGCGGACGGTCCTGGTGGGAGGTGGCGTGGCTCGGCCTGGCGTTGTCGGCCGTGGTCATCGGCATCCGGGTCGTGTGGGAGCTCGGCAACAGGCCGCTCGCCGACCTGCTGCCCGGCGGCCGGGTCAGCCAGGAGGGGATGGGCTGGCGGGAGCGCCTGGTCATCGGGTTCTCCGGGATGCGCGGCGCGATCTCGCTCGCGATCGCGCTGTCGCTGCCCAACGCCGTGGGCGGCGACCGCGAGCTGCACGTCCTGCTGACGGCCCTGGTGGTGCTCGTCACCCTGGTCGGGCAGGCCCCGCTGCTGCCGCTGCTGCTGCGCCGGTTCGGGCTGGTCGAGACCGACCGGCGGCGCCGCGAGTCGATGACCGCCCGGAAGGCCGCGGCCAACGCCGCGCTCGCCCGGCTGGACGAGATGGCCGAGGCCGAGGACGTGGACGAGAAGACCGCCGACGCGTTCCGGCAGATGCTCGAACTGCGGCTGGAGCGCGTCGACTACTTCCTCGAGGAACTCGAGGAGGACGACGGCGGTGAGGAGTTCCGCGAGGACCGGGGCGAGCCACCCGGAAGCCTGCGGGTGCGGGCCGAGCTGGTCCGGGCGCAGCGCGCCAAGCTGGACACGCTCTACCGCAAGGGGAAGATCGGCGCCGGGACGCTGCGTCAGGTGGGGAGCGAGCTCGACTTCGCCGAACCGATCTCCCTGCGCCGTCCCAACAGCTGACGGGCCCGGAGAGTGCGCGAGGCCGCGGATGCGCTCGACCGGCGAGGACGGGCTGTTGAGGCACGAGCCGGGGGCCGGTGGGGGGTGAGCGGTGCTGCCGTGGGGCGACCGGAGGCGCCGTGGGGGCGACCGGAGAGCGCCGGCGGGGAGCGCGCCGGCGTCGGGGTCAGCGGGCGTAGCTGGGGTCGGCGATGACCGGGTAGGTCGCGCCCTCGTGCTGCACCCGCATCGTGATGGACTGGCCGTCCAGCACGTAGTCGGCCTTGATCTGGCGGAACATCGAGTCGCCCGCCCACGGGTTGTAGAAGCGGCCCACCGTCGCGCCGTAGCGCAGGTGCACCACGTCGTAGCCGCCGGACGGCATCCCCTCGAGCGCCAGGCCGTCGGCCAGCGAGATCGGGAACCGGAACTCCACCGGCGCGTTCGGGCCGTGGATGACCGTCAGCAGCCGGACGCCGTGCGCGGTGGTCTGCGCCACCAGGTCGGTGTCGACGTCGACGCCGACGAACACCCGCAGCGTGGGCCGCAGCACCTGCGGGACGGTGTCGGCGGCCGTGAGGTCGACGCCGATGTGGATGCGCTGGCCGTCCTTGGTGGGAACCCACACCCCGTCCCGCGCGCGCTGCCCCCAGGCGACGTCGGGGTTCTCCACCTCTTGCGGCTCGCTCTTGCCTCGGGCGACGAGCACTCGGGACGCGGCGTTCATCGCGGCAGCCGCGCCGTCCCGTGCATGCCTCATGGCGTGCCCCGCCTCCATTGATCACATCCGTGACATCGCAGTGGTTCTGGTATCTACCCCGGGCAATCGCGGCACGACCGTGCTTGGAACCGCACTTGGGTGCTTATCGGCGATTGCCCCACGCGACGACGCAGATTACACCACCGGAAACCGGCCCATCCCGTGATGGCGGCGGGATGGGCCGGTGGTCCCCGGCGGTGGACGGTCCGGATCTGGTCAGTAACCCTTCAGCACACTTCGGAGAGCGGTTCGAGGGCGTCGCGGGTGAGGTCGGAGAGCACCTCCGACAGCCGGTCGAGCGCGGTCGCGATCCACGGCAGCGACGCCGGGTCGGCCGATTCCAGGGCGGCGAGCCGGTGCTGGTCGTCCGCGCCGTAGAGCAGGCTCGGCGCGACGCGCATCCGGAGTGCGTCCGGGGCGTCACCGAAGGCCGAACCGGGCAGGACGCCGAGTCCGTAGCGGTCCAGCAGCAGTCCGGTCAGCCCGGCCCCGGTGGTCACGCCGTGGTCGGCGCGCAGCCGGTCGCGCAGCGGCTCGAGGTCCGGGTAGAGGTAGAAGCCGCCGCGCGGCCGCGGCACCCTGGCCCCGGCGGCGGTGAACCGGTCGGCGACCGCGCGCACCACCGAGGCGTGCAGGCGGCGGCTCAGGTCGATGTGCTCGACCAGCTCCGGCGGCTCGCCGAACGCGAAGGCGGCGGCGTGCTGGACGGGCGCGGGCGCGCTCGACCAGATCTCGCTGGCGATGCCGACGAGCGAGTCGCGCAGCTCCGCGCCGAACGGGCCCTCCGGGAGCCGGACGACGCCGAGGCGCCAGCCGCCCGCGGCGAGGTTCTTGCTCAGCGCGGTGGAGACGACCGTCCGCTCGGGCGCCCACAGGGCCGGGCTCGGCACCGTCTGCGCCGGGTCGTGCAGCAGGTCGCGGTAGATCTCGTCCGAGATGATCACCAGGTCGTTGTCGCGGGCCACCTCGCACAGCTTCTGGACCGTTCCAGCGGAGGCCAGCGTGCCGGTCGGGTTGTCCGGGAGGGTCACCACGACCGCACGCAGCGGACGTCCGGCGGCGCGGGCGCGGACGCAGGCGTCGGCGAGCAGCGCCGGGCTCGGCACCCCGCCCTCGCCGGGGGGTGTGGCGATCAGCACGGGGTCGGCGTCCAGGAGCCGGACCTGCGCGGCGTACGACACCCAGCTCGGCGCGGGCACCGCCACCGCGCCGCCCAGCGCCAGCAGCAGCGCGAACAGCAGGGGCTTGCTGCCCGGTCCGGCGACGATCCGGTCCGGAGCGGTGGCCAGCCCGCGGCGCGTCCAGTAACCGGCGACGGCCTCGCGCAGCTCGTCGGACCCGGCGACCGGGCCGTACCCGCCGCGGTCCGCGGCCTCGGCCAGGGCCCGCGTCAGCGCGGGGTGGATCGGGATCCCCGCCTCGCCGAATCCCAGCGGCAGGACGGGAAGACCGGCGCGGGCGCGGCGGGCCAGGGCCTCGTTGACGGCGAGCGTGGCGGACAGCGCGACGGGTCGCGGCGTGGTCGAAACCGGCCGGAGCGTGGACGGACTAAGGGCAGGCATCAAGAGCTCCTGAAGAGGAGTGAAAGGGGTGTTCTGAGAGACGGAAAGCGAGGTCGCGTTCTGTGAACGTCTGACTCTCTTCGGTGACCCGGCCGGGACACTTTTCATGGTGGCCGCTTCGGAGCATCATGACAAGCTCCTCTCGGCGATGCTCACCATAAGATGTCCTTATGCTCGAAGTCCGCCGCCTGAAACTGCTCTCCGAATTCGCCCGCCGCGGCAGCATCGCCGCGACCGCGGAGGCCCTGGGATACACGGCCTCCGCGGTCTCCCAGCAGCTCGCCACGCTGGAGCGCGAGGCGGGCGTCCCCCTGCTCGACCGCACCGCGCGCAGCGCCGAGCTGACGGACGCGGGGCGCCGCCTGGCCGCTCGCGCCGAGGAGATCCTCGGGCTCGTCGAGGTCGCCGAGGCGGAGCTGTCCGCGCAGGCCGAGGCGCCCATGGGCCGGATCGCGGTGACCGCGTTCCCGACCGCCGCCGTGGCGTTCGCCCCGGCCCTGGCCCACGGTCTCGCCGACTATCCGGGGCTGACCTTCGTACTGCGGCAGACCCGCCTCGGCAACGGCGTCTCCCAGGTGCGCGGGGGTGAGGTGGACATCGCCCTGGTGGACGACTGGACCGGCTCGCTGCCCGAGCAGGCCCCGTCGTCCCTGGAGGTGTTCCGGCTGCGCCGCGACCCGCTCGTGCTGGTCGTCCCGGCCGACCACCCGCTGTCCGACCCCGAACGGCCCGTGGACCTGCGAGCCCTGCGCGAGGAGCCGTGGATGGCGGCCCCGCCCGGCGAGCCGTCCAGGCAGGCCGTGGACCGCCTGCTGGACGAGGTCGGCGGCACCGGGCCCGTCCCGTGGGAGTTCGAGGGCCTGCACACCATCCTCAGCCTGGTGGCGCGCGGCCTCGGGATCACCGCCGTCCCGGCCCTCGCACTGGCCGCCGGGGACCGCGGCGTCGCCGTCCGCCGGATCCCCGACTGCACCCTGGCCCGCGAGGTCTATGCCGTCACCCGGGCCGCGAGCGTCCGCCGCCCCGCCGTCGCGGTGACCCTCCGGACGCTCTACTCGGCCGCCCGCCAGGCCGGCCCGACCCTCCCGGAGTCCTAGCCGCGGTCGAAGCGGGACGGCTCGGTCTCGGCGGTGGTCACGGGGGAAGCCGGGGCGGGGCGGCGAGAAATCACGCGGTGCGTAATCGGATGATCACACTATGAAGTTTCCGGGTAGGTATCGGCGTGAAACGGGCTCCTGAGCCCAAGTCGCACACAAGGAGGACCAGTCATGCGCAAGATAGCCCCGCTCGCGGTGGGGGCGGCGACGCTGATCACCGCCGTCCTGCTCGCCGCCGTCCCGGCCCAGGCCCACTCGCACTCCGGGTACGGCGGCGGCTATGGCTACGGCGACGGATACGGCGACGGTTACGGCTACGACGGTGTCGAGGGTCTGGGCTGGGACCCGCAGAACGCGCCGTGCCCCGGCGCCCCGAGCGACCCCTTCCTCATCAGCTGCTGAACGGACCCGGGTCGCCCTGGGGTCGGGGCGTCGCGCACCGATGACCCGCTCGGGGCAGGTCGCATCGCCTTGGGGCCTTGGCGTCCCGGGGGCCCGGAACCGCGCGGGTTCGGGCCCCCGAGACGCCAGTGGGGCCGCTGCCCGAAAAGTGCCCGATGATCTCGCCGGGCGCGGGAAGCGCCAGGGACGGGCCTCGCTAGCTGTAGTCGAACCAGGCCTGCATCTTGGCGCCGAACATCATGTTCCCGGACACCTTGATCTTGCCGGACATCACGCCGGTGACGCCGTTCAGCTCGCCCGTGCAGAGCCGGAGCAGGTTGGGGAGCGACATGGCGAGCGTGACCGTAGCCTTCGCCGGGGCGCCGCGTCCGCCGGTCGCCCGGCCATCCGCGATGTCCAGGTGGTAGGTGCGCGGGCCGTCCGGGGTGGCGATGTCCCACTGGACGGTCCCGGACCCGCCGCCCGCCCTCTCCGGGACGAACCGGGTGCCCATCAGGCCGAAGATCCGGTCGAGTACGCCGTCCACCCCGGCCGCCCGGGCGAACTCGGTGATCACCTTGTCGTCGACGCCGTCGGCGTTCAGCAGCTCCCGCAGCTCGGCCGGGGTGCTCACCGCCTCCAGCAGCTGCTCGAAGTCGCCGGCCTCGGATGGGATCCGCGCGTCCATCACGCCTCCTCGGTGAAGCTGCTCGCCGGGACCCGCCCACCGGCCGGATCCCCTTGCGGGAACGCTCTCCAGCACTGTTAACGAAGAGTCCAATACGGTCAAGGGGGTCGGCCGGACCGGTCCGTCCACGCCGCCGGGATCCGGGGGCAGCCCGGATCTTCACGTACCGTGGGGCGAGCCCTCGGACGACGCCGGGGCGATCGTCGCAAGGCGCGCGGGAGCGTGAGGCTCGATGCACGAGAACGTGGCAGAAGGGGGCGCCGGCCCGGACGCGGCCGGGGAACCCCCGCCCGTTCGCCGGGCCCTGGCCGGACGCGGCGCCGGCGGCGGGCTCGCCCCCGACGGTCGCGCCCCCGACGGTCGCGGTGCCGAGCAGAACCCCGTCGGTCACCGCTTCGAGCGGAACGCCGTCGGTCACGGCTTCGAACTGCCCCGGCTGGCGGTGCTGCTGCGGCACGCCGCGCCGCGGTTCGTGGAGGGTGTGATCGCCCCCGTCGCCGTGTTCTACGCGGCGTTCGCGCTGTTCGGGCTGAACGGCGGCCTCGTCGCCGCGGTGGCGTGGGTCTACGGCGGGATCGCCTGGCGGTGCGCGCGGGGCCACGGGGTGACGGGCATGCTGATGCTCGCGGCCGTCGGCGTGACCGTCCGGGCCGGGCTGGCCGCCGCGACGCAGAGCGCGGTCGTGTACTTCCTCCAGCCGACGCTCGGGACGCTGATGGTCAGCATCGCGTTCCTCGGGTCGGTGCCGCTGCGGCGTCCGCTGGCGCAGAAACTCGCCACCGACATGGTCCCGATGCCCGAGCCGTTCCTGCGGCACGTCCGGGTGCGGCGGTTCTTCTCGCGGGTGTCGCTGCTGTGGTCGTCGGTCTTCCTGGCGAACGCGGCGATCAGCCTGTGGATGCTGCTCAACCAGTCGATCACGGTGTTCCTGTGGGTGCGGACGTCCCTGGTCGCCGCGATCGGCGCGGTCGCGGTCGCCGCCTCGGTCTGGGGCTTCAAGCGCTGCGTCGGACGGGTCGACGCCGAGCCCGCCACCGCCCGCCCCGCCGCCGCCTGAGACCCCGCCCGATCCGCCGTCCGGCACGCGGTTCCGCCCTTCGGGGCGGGCCGTGATCCCGTTCGGATCATGCCCGAATCTCCGATAAATTCTCCTTCTGTACGCCATCTGGGGGATCTGGGGGGATTTGCATGGTGAAGGGGCGTTTGGGTGTTGCCGCGGTCGCGGGGGCCGGGGCGGTGCTCGTCCTGGCGTCGGCGTGCGGCGGCGGCAGCGGTGACGGAACGGCGAAGGGGCAGCTCGCCGCCGAATCGTCCAGCCCCGTGACCGTCACCCCCGGGGACGGCGCGACCGCCGTGAAGCCCGACGGGACCGTCGAGGTCAAGGCCACCTCGGGGACGCTGGAGAGCGTCACCCTCCAGGGCGGCGGCGCGGCCGTGGACGGAGAGCTGGCGGCCGACCACAAGAGCTGGCGGTCGTCCCGGACGCTCGTCCCCGGCACCGACTACACCGTGACCGCCCAGGGGAGGCGCGGCGACAAGCCGGTCAGCGTCACCAGCCGGTTCAGCACCCTCAAGCCGAGCAAGACGCTCCGGGTCGTCGACATCACGCCCAACCAGGCGGGGGAGAAGGTCGGCGTCGGCATGCCGGTCTTCGTGCGCTTCAACCGCGCCGTCACCGACCGGTCGGCCAAGGCCGCCGTCGAGCGCGCGCTGACGGTCACGCCGGAGAAGCCGGTCGAGGGCGCCTGGCGCTGGATCGGCGACGACCAGGTCGTCTACCGCACCAAGACGTACTGGGCTCCGCACCAGAAGGTGCGCGTGGACGCCAAGCTCGCCGGGATCGACATCGGGCACGGCGTGTACGGGGCCAAGGACTCCGAGGCCACGATGCACATCGGCGCCGAGCAGATCACCAAGGGGAGCATCTCCTCCCACAGCATGAACGTGTACCGGGACGGCAAGAAGATCCGCCACATCCCGTTCAGCGCGGGCAACGGGTCGACCCGCGAGTACACCACCACCAGCGGCGTCCACCTGCTGATGGGGGCCGAGGGCCACGTGACGATGGTGTCCCCGGGACGCAAGCCCGGCGACCCCGGCTACTACAAGACCGAGGTCGACTGGGCCGTCCGGTTCTCCAACAGCGGCGAGTACACCCACTCCGCGCCGTGGAACGTCGGCATCCAGGGCTCGGCCAACACCAGCCACGGCTGCCTGAACCTCAGCCCGGCCAACGCGCGCTGGTACCACGAGATCGCTCAGCGCGGCGACGTGCTCAACCTGACCGGCAGCACCCGCCAGGTCGAATGGGACAACGGCTGGAGCTTCTGGCAGATGTCCTTCGACAAGTGGAAGTCGGGCAGCGCCCTCTCCTGAGCCCCCGCGGCCCGCTCGGATTCCGCCGCCCCCGGGCCCGCGACCTGCTCGAACCCCGCCGCCGTTCGAACCCCGCAATACCCCCGGGTACACCCCGGGGGTTTTGCAACACTTTGATCTCGGACCAAAAGAACGCACCGATCAAGCCCCACATTGGCGACAATTGTCGCTAATGTCTCCGCAATACAGCGGGGGTCTCTGGAGGTTGACGTGGGGCGGACGCTCACCGCGGGGGTGCGGACGGGCGCGGGCTTGACCGCGCTGGCGCTGGCGCTGACGGCATGCGGCGGCGGTGAGAAGCACGAGGGCACGAACGTCGACGGCAAGGCCGAGGCCGGGGCGCCGCAGCTGACGATCACGCCGGGGAACGGCGACGGCCGCGCGGCCCCGGACGCCGGGGTCACGGTGAAGGTCGCCGGCGGCACCCTGGACCAGGTCGCCGTCACCCGCAAGGGCAAGCCCGTCGAGGGCGAGATGTCGGCGGACAAGACGACCTGGCAGTCCCGGACGCTCCGTCCCGGGGCGCAGTACCAGGTCCAGGCGTCCGCGCGCAGCCCCAAGGGCAAGACGGCGTCGGCCAGCAGCTCGTTCGGCACGGTCAAGGCCGGGAACGAGCTGGAGATCACCGACGTCACCCCGAGCTCGGGCAAGGTCGGCATCGGCATGCCGATCATGGTGACCTTCAACCGGGACGTGGGCGACCGCAAGGCCGTCGAGAAGGCCCTCCAGGTGCGCTCGGAGAAGCCGTCCGTCGGCGCCTGGAAGTGGACCGACGACCAGCACGTCGTCTTCCGCACCAAGAACGGCACCTACTGGCAGCCCAACCAGAAGGTCACCTTCACCGCCAAGCTGTCCGGCGTGAAGTCGGGCAAGCGCACCTACGGCATGGCCGACGTCGACCACTCGTTCAAGATCGGTGACGCGCACATGGTCACCGTGAACGTCAAGACGCACCGGCTCGTGGTGAAGAAGAACGGCGTCAAGGTGAACGGCTGGGGCATCAGCGCCGGCCGCGGCGGGCGGATCCGCAACGGGGTGGACGTCTACCAGACGACCAGCGGCGTCCACCTGACCATGGGCAAGGAGAATCCGGCCATCATGACGTCCGAGTGGATGGGCGTGAAGCCGGACGACAAGGCGAACGGCGGCTACAAGGAGGTCATCCCCTTCGCCGTCCGGATCTCCGACAGCGGCGAGTACATCCACTCGATGGCGGCCACCACGTGGGCGCAGGGCCGCGAGAACGTCAGCCACGGCTGCGTGAACTCCCCGCCCAGCAAGGCCGAGTGGTACTACGGCTTCTCCTACCTCGGCGACCCGGTGGTCATCACCGGCACCGACCGCGACCTGCCCTGGAACAACGGCTGGGGCTACTACCAGATGTCCTGGTCCAAGTGGCTCCGCGGCAGCGCGCTCGGCCAGGAGGTCAACACCGCCGGCTGACACGGCGGGCGCCGGCGCGGACGCCGGCTGAGATGAAACCGGTCGGCGGCGGGCGCCGACCCGGGACACCGGTCGGCATGAGCTCGACCGAAGCCGAACCGGTCGGCGGCGGGCGCCGGCCGGGGGATGGCGGTCGGGATGATGCCGGCCGAAGTCGAACCGGTCGGCGATGGGCGCCGGCCGAGGGAAACGTCGCATTCCGGGCGTGACGCGCCTGAGTCGGGGAAACCCCTCCGGCAAGGCCGTCCGGTCGAGCAGGATGGGCCCCCGGTAGCACCGTATCTACCGTGAACCGGGGAGTTCGGATGGTGGTACGTCAGGCTGCGCAGGCACCCGCCAGGGGCGGGTCCACCAAAAAGCGCCGCAGGAGCTGGAAAGCGCGGCTGAAGAGGCCTGTGCACATCGCGCACCGCCTTCTGCGACGGACGGTGTTCGTCCTGCTCCGCCTCATCGCACGCACGCGACCAGGTCCGGCCCACGGTGAGCGTCCGGTCATACGCGTTCTGCTTCAGCACGCCAATGGTACAGGAGGGACGATCCGCACCGTACTGACCACGTGCGGACACCTCGCCCGCGACTACGACGTCGAGATCGTCAGCGTGCTGCGGACGCGGGACGAGCCGTTCTTCCCGGTCCCGGACGGCGTGCGCGTCACCTTCGTCGACGACCGCCGCCCACCGCCGCGCGGTCCGTCCGCCGGACGGCTGGAACGCCTGCTCCGCCGCGTGCCGAGCATCCTCACCCAGCCCGAGGAGGCCACGTTCCGCCAGATGAGCCTCTGGACGGACCTGCTGCTCGTGCGGGCCGTCCTGGGACGGCCCGCCGACGTGCTCGTCGGCACCCGCCCGTCACTGAACCTGCTGCTCGCCGAGCTGGCCCCCAAGGGCGTCGCCACGATCGGTCAGGACCATCGCCACCTGGCCGGATACCGGCCCGCGGTGCGCGCGGAGATACGCCGCCGGTACGGCCGGCTGACGGCCCTCACCACCCTCACCGAGACCGCGCGCGCCGGGTTCGCCGAGGCCCTCCCGGGGAAGCCGGTGCGGATCGTCGTGATCCCGAACGCCCTGCCCGACCTGAACGGCGGCCCGTCCCCTCGGGACGCGCCCGTGGTGCTCGCCGCCGGACGGTTCGTCCGCGCCAAGGGCTTCGACATGCTCATCGCGGCGTACGCGCCACTGGCCGACAAGCATCCGGAGTGGCGGCTGCACATCCACGGCGGAGGCGCTCGCGAGGCGCGGCTGCGCACGCAGATCGCCGAGCTGGGCCTGGGTGACAAGGTCCTGCTCAAAGGCCGCACCGACATGGGCCGTGCGCTGGAGAAGGCCTCGGTGTACGCGCTGTCGTCCCGGTACGAGGGCATGCCGATGGTCCTGCTGGAGGCGATGAGCAAGGGCGTGGCCGTCGTCTCGTTCGACTGCCCGACCGGCCCCGCCGACCTGATCCGGGACGGGGAGAACGGCCTGCTCGTGCCGCCCCGCGACGTGGACGCCCTCACCGCCGCCCTCGACCGCGTCATGTCCGACCGCGACCTGCGCGACCGCCTCGGCGACGCCGCCCCCGCCGGCACCGACGCCTACCACCTCGACCGGATCGGCCCTCTCTGGACCCAGCTCCTCCAGGACCTCTGATCCACCGCGCCGCCCCGGACGGGGCCGCTCTCGCGGGAGCGCCCCGTCCTCGGCGTGCGGTTTCCTCGGGGGTGTGCGGGGTCAGCGGCCCAGGAAGGTGTGGGGGCGGCGGGCGGCCGGGGCCGCGCCGGTGAGGTGGTCGCCGGCGGCGCGCGGTTCGCGGGTCGGGGACGGGGCGGGGCCGGTGCCCGCGCCGCCGGTCAGGTGCTCGGTCATCCACTGGAACATCGGGCGCAGCGCGTTGCGCCACGTCCGGAAGTCGTGGCCGCTGCCCTTCAGCACGGTCAGCGGGGCGACCTGCCGGTGCGCGCGGAGCAGCCCGGCGAAGCCTCGTGCGGCGGAGGTGTCGGTGGCCGCCTGCGAGCCGGAGGCCAGCCAGAACAGCGGCAGGTGCGCGCTGGTGGCCATGCGCTCGAGGACCCGCATCGGGGTGTTCTGGTCGCGGTCGCGCTGGTCGCCGGCGAACGGGTCACGCTTCCCTCGTGGCGTCCGGTTGCTCGCCAGCGGCTGGAAGTAGCCGCTCAGCACCGCCGCGACGCCGTAGGTGCGGGTGTGCCGGAGGGCCAGGTTCGCCGCGCAGTAGCCGCCCTCGGAGTAGCCCGCCAGGCCCCAGCCGTCGCCCGGAGGACGGACCCGCAGCGATCCGGAGACGTAGTCGGGGACGTCGCGGGTGAGGAACGTCTCGTCGCGCGGGCCGTCCTTGGCGTCCAGGCACTGCCCGGACAGGGTCCGCCCGCCGCTGATGTCGGGCATGACCAGCACCGCCGGGTCGGCCCGGTGCTGCCGGACGGACTGCGCGAGCGTCTGCGGCGCCGGGATGTGCCGGGTCCAGTCGGTGGGGGTGCCGGGGGAGCCGTGCAGCAGCTCCACGGCGGGGAACCGGTAGGCGGCGTAGGCCGGGTCGAAGTACTGCGGCGGCAGGTAGACCAGCACCTGCCGGACGAGCCCGCTCGCCCGCCCGTTCATCCGGACGTTCACCAGGCGCCCGCCCGCCACCCTCTGCCCGTGCGCGTTGGGGAACCCGGCGCTGAACGCCTTCACCTCGGGGACGCCGCGTCCGTCGCCGCTGGAGTCGTCGGCCATGTCGCGGTAGATGTCGGTCCAGCCCTGGTAGTAGCCGTAGTAGCGGTTGACCGTGGCGATCCCGAACAGGGCGGCCGTGAGGAAGGCGCAGAAGGCCGCGACGAAGCGCAGCGCGGCGCTCCCGGCGCGGTACTGCCACCAGGTGGCGCCGACGAACCCCAGCAACAGCAGCAGGAACACCAGTACGTTCTGCGGCCCGATCATGCCGATCCCCGATCCCCGTTTTCTACTAGCGCAGTACCCCCGTGTGCCCCAGGGAGTAACGGCCCGGCTGAGGATAGACGCACAAACCGTGCGGACCCTCACCGACCCGGATCTTTCGGATCAGCCTCCCGTCAACGGTCGAGATCGCGTACACCACCGAGTCGTACCGTCCCGACAGCCAGAGCACCCGTCCGTCCGCGGAAACGCCACCCATGTCGGGGGAGCCTCCGCCCGGCAGCCGCCACGTCCGGTCGACCCGGCCCGTGGCGAAGGACACCACTGAGATCGTGCCCTCCCCTCGGTTCGAGACGTACAGAACCCGCGAATCCCGGCTGACGTAAAGGCCGTGCGCTCCCTTCCCGGTCGGGATGAACCCGGTTTTCCGGAAAGTGCGCGCGTCGACCGTCCACACGCCGTTGGACGCCATGTCCGCTATATAGAACGTACGACCGTCCGGTGACAGTTTCACGTCCTGGGGCATGGCACGGCGGGAGAGATTGAGCGACCCGGCCACCCGCCGTCCGGCGGTGTCGATTCTCAGGACGTCCCCGGAGAACTCGCACGCGGTGAGGAAGAAGTCGCCCGCCGCCGAGAAGTCGGCGTGGTTCGGACCCCGGCAGGGGACGTTCACCGAGGTCATGAGCCTCATCGTGTGCGCGTCCCGGAAGTCGACCCGCTCGTTCCTCTCGGCCATGACGACCGCGTACCGGCCGTCCGGGGTGAAGTAGAGGTTGTACGGATCGTCCACGGAGACGGGCTTGCCGTGCCTGCCGGTGCGCGGGTCGATCGGGACGAGGTCGTTCGAGTCGTTGTCGTTGACCCAGAGCGTCCTCAGGTCCCAGGACGGCACGACGTGCTGCGGCAGGCGCCCGACCTTGAACCGGTCGACCTGCCTGAAGGTCTTCTGGTCCAGGACGATCACGTCGTCGCTCTTGCTGTCGGGGACGTACACGCGGGCGGGCATGTCCTTCACAACGGGGCTGAGCATCCCCGGCCGGTCGTGCGCGTACACGTCGGTTCCGTCGTCGCCCGGTGTGGCCGAGGACGACGGCGGGAGCGGCATGGGGGGCCCGTCGGGTCCGCCGCGTCCGAACGGTCCTCTCGGCCGTTCAGCGGAACATGCCACCAGCCCGAATAAGAGCGACACCGCCACGGAGAGGCGCATCAGCGGGGACGGCCCCGCGGCAGGAGAACACCAGCTCATGAAGCAAGCAGAGCCGAGACCGTGACGGGTTTCAAGCCTCGGCGCCTCAAGCCGTCCAGAATGGCGGGCATTGCCCGGACCGTTCCGGCGTGGCCGAGGTGCAGGCTCACGATCGAGCCGTTGCGGACCTTTCCGAGGACGGTCCCGGTCACGGCGTCCGCGCCCGGATCGGTGTTGTCGAGCGAGTCCAGGTCGTAGGACAGGCACGAGTGGTACCCGGCGCGCGCGGCCTGGGCGCGGACCATTCCGGACGCGTGCTGCGCCTGGGACGGACGGAACCACCGTCCGGGCGACCCGGTGAGGCGGCGCAGCCGGTCCGCGCACCCGGAGATCTCGGCGTAGGCGTGTTCGGGGCTCATCGAGGTGATGTCGCCGTGGCTGAGGGTGTGGTTGCCGAGCTCGTGCCCGCCCGCGAGGATCGCGCGGGCGACCTCGGGCCGCTGGTCCAGCCACGTCCCGACCGCGAGGACGGTGACCGTCGCGCCGCCCTCCGCGAATGCCGCGAGCAGCCTGCGCGTGAGCGCGGGATCGCCCGCGCCGTGGAAGGTCAGCGCGACCTGCGGGACGCGTCGTGGCCCGTGGGTGACCTCGCCGGCCAGGTGGACCGGCCCGGCGGGCGAGGGTGTCGTCGGGGTGCCCGTGTCGTTCGGCGGGGTCGTGGTGGCGGGCGGACGAGTGGCGTCCGCCCGGCGTCCGCGTGCGCCGCACGCGGTGGCGAGACCGGTGGCCAGCGCTCCGGCGGCCACGCCCAGGATGCTCCGTCGCTCCAGCGTCACGACCGCCAGCGTACGGCCAGGGACATGAGCGCTCGGTTAATACTCGATTCCGAAGCGTGTCCGTGACGCCCTTTCCTGCTGCTCACCGTGCTTAACCCGTCACTAACCCATGCCCTGCTCTACTGCGGGCCTTGTACGGCCCGGCTGATCACGATCCCGGGGGAATCGGGAGACAGGGGAATCTCGTGTACAAGTCAGGATTTGTCGCTATCGGAGCGGTGTCCATGGCACTGCTCCTCGCCGGCTGCGGGGGCGGCGGCAAGAAGGCGGCGGCGGACGCGTCGCCCAGCGACCCGGCGTCGAGCAGCGCCGCGCCCACCGACAGCGCCGACCCGTCCGGTCCGCCGGCCGGCGGACCGTCGACCGCCCCGGGCAAGCCGGGCGGCAAGGCCGCGCCGCCGGACGGCCCGCTGGTCGGGCCGGGAACCAGGTGCGGCACGGTCAGCGTGAAGGCCGGCCGCATCAGCTGCGTCCATGCCCAGAAGGTGTTCGGCGTCTACGCGCAGAAGAAGACGCCCACGGGCACGGCGGCGTTCAGCGGCTGGACCTGCCGGCACGTCGCGGCCCCGAAGGGCACGTCCTGCACGCGGAGCGGCATCACCATCCACTCGCCGGAGTGACCGGGGTCCGGCCCTGGACGGGAGCGGCGCGGCCTACCGGGGCCGTGCCGCTCCTTCTTCTTACGGCGGTCCGGCTTCTTTCGGCGGTCCGACGGTCATCCGATCTCGGGCGGACGGGGCAGGGCGACCGCCGCCGCGTCGACGACGTCCCTGAGCAGCCCGCGCCGCCGGTGCACGCGTCGCTGCCGGTCCGCGCCGGTGCCGTCCGCCAGCAGCCGGGCCAGGCCCGCCTCGACCACGCCGAGGTCGCCGGAGTCGTCGAGCGCGGGACGCGCGTGCGCGAGCAGGGCGAGGGCCAGGTCGGAGAGCGGCGCGGGCCGTCCCGTCCGGACGTCCAGGCCCTGTCCGGTGAGCCCGTCGCGGGCGGCGAGCCAGTACGCGGCGCGCAGCATCTCCTGGGACGGCGCGGGCGGGTCCTCCCCGGCCTCGACGGCGGTGAGCGCCACCTGCGCCAGCGCCCGGACGAGCGCGGCGAACAGCGCGGCGCCCTCGGTGTCGAGCGCCACGTCCGCGAGCCGGATCTCCAGCGTCGGCAGCCGTGCGGAGGGGCGCACGTCCCAGAACACCGTGGCCAGGTCCATCAGGGCGCCGCAGCCGAGCAGCGTGCCGATCAGGTCCTCGTAGTGCGCGAGGGACTCGAACATCGGCGGCGGACCGGCGACCGGCCAGCGCGACCACGACATGACCCGCCAGCAGGCGTGCCCGGTGTCGCGGCCCGCCCAGAACGGGGAGTTCGCCGTCATCGCCAGCAGCGTCGGCAGCCACGGGCGCAGATGGTTGCTGACCTGGACCGCGCGGGCCCGGTCGGGCATCTCCACATGGACGTGGCAGGAGCAGATGCACTGCTCGTCGTCCAGCGCCCGGTAGGTGGCCAGGCTGTCGGCGTACCGCGGCCCCGGGCTGATCGGCGGCGGGAGCAGGTCGCCGAGGACGGGCGTGCCGGTCGCGACCAGCATGAGCCCCTCGGCGCGCGCCGCGTCGGCCATCGTGGCGCGCATCGCGCGGATCTGCTCGGTCAGCTTGTCCAGGTCGTCGCACGGGGGCGTCTTGGCCTCCGCGAGGAAGCAGACCAGCTCCGCGGACGCGCGGTCGCCGAGGGTCTCCGCCGCGCGGGCGACGACGGCCCCGGCGCGCGGGACCACCTGGCGGGACCGCGGATCGACGACGAAATACTCTTCCTCGATACCGAACCTGAGGGCCATCCCACCACCTCGGTGCCGGGGCCGGTTCGGCGCGGCCCGGTGGGGCCACGCCGGACTCGGACGGTCACATCTGACGGTACGTGTCGTTTCGTCCGGTTGCACGCCCATGGTCGGAGTCACGTCAACCGGCCGGGATTCGGGTTTGCGGCCCCGGGAATTAGGGGCGCCCGAGGCGTGTCTGCGGGCACCCCGGTCGTCGGTGCGGGGGCGGTGCTCGCCTACCATCCCTGCCATGACGGTGCCGCCTGAAGAACTCGAACTGGCCGCCGCCTTCCCCCCGGCGGAACGCGACCGGTGGCGGGAGATGGTGCGGGGCGTGCTGCGCAGAACCGGCGCGGCGTCCGAGGACACCCCCCTCGACGAGATCGAAGGGCTGCTCGCCCACGAGACCTACGACGGCGTCCCGATCGCCGCGCTCTACACCGCCGAGGACTCCGCCCCCGGACGGCCCGGACTCGCCCCGCGCGTGCGCGAGGTCATGCCCGAGGGCGAGGGCCTCGCGGGCTGGGACGTCCGGCAGCGGCACGGCCACCCCGACGCCGAGACGACCCGGGCGGCGATCCTGGCCGACCTGGAGAACGGGGCCACCTCGGTCTGGCTGACGCTCGGCGCGGGCGGCGTCCCGGTGGCGGCGCTGCCGGACGTGCTCCGCGACGTCCATCTGAACCTCGCCCCGGTCGTCCTGGACGCGGGCGCGGAGACCGGCGAGGCCGCCGAGGCGTTCCTGTCCCTGGCCGCCGAGCGCGGCACCGAGCCCGTCGGCAACCTGGGCGCCGACCCGCTGGGCCTGGCCGCCCGCACCGGCGCGCCCGCGGTCATGGACGACGTGGCGGCGCTGGCCGTCCGGTGCGTCCGGGGGTTCCCGAAGGTCCGCGCCTTCACCGTTGACGCGACGCCCTACCACGACGCGGGCGGCGGCGACGCCGACGAGCTCGGCGCGGCCGTGGCCGCCGGGGTCGCCTACCTGCGCGTCCTCACCGGCGCGGGCCTGACCGTGGACGAGGCGTTCGGCCAGATCGAGTTCCGGTTCGCCGTCAACGCCGACCAGTTCGCCTCGATCGCCAAGCTGCGCGCGGCGCGCCGCCTCTGGCAGCGCGTCGCCGAGGTGTCCGGCGCCTCGGACGGGACGGTCGCGACGATCCACGCCGTCACGTCCTCGGCGATGATGACCCGCCGCGACCCGTGGGTGAACATGCTGCGCACCACCGTCGCGACCTTCGCGGCCGGGGTCGGCGGCGCGGACGCGGTGACCGTCCAGCCGTTCGACGCGCGCCTCGGCCTGCCCGACGACTTCTCCCGGCGCATCGCCCGCAACACCCAGACGCTCCTGCTGGAGGAGTCCAGCCTCGCGCGCGTCGTCGACCCGGCGGGCGGCTCCTGGTACGTCGAGCGCCTCACCGAGGACCTCGCGCAGGCCGCCTGGTCCTGGTTCACCGAGATCGAGAAGGCGGGCGGGCTCGCCGCCGCGCTCGCGTCCGGCCTGGTCGCGCGGCGCGTGGGGGGGACCTGGGAGCGCCGCCGCCGCGACGTCGCCCACCGGAAGGCGCCGCTGACCGGCCTGAGCGAGTTCCCGAACCTCGGCGAGAACCTGCCGGCAAGGCGTCCCGCCCCGTCCGCCCCGGAGACCGGCGGACTGCCGGTGGTCACCTACGGGCAGGACTTCGAGGCGCTGCGGGACCGCTCCGACGCGCACCACGCCGCGACCGGCGCCCGCCCGAAGGTGTTCCTGGCGACGCTCGGCCCGGTCGCCGCGCACACCGGCCGCCTCACCTTCGCCGCCAACCTGTTCCAGGCGGGCGGCGTCGAGACCGTCAGCGGCCCGCCCGACGGGTTCGCCGCGTCCGGCGCGACGATCGCGTGCCTGTGCTCGTCCGACAAGGTCTACGAGGAGCAGGCGGCGGACGCCGCCCGCACCCTGCGCGACGCCGGTGCGACGAAGGTCTGGCTCGCGGGTAAGGGCTCCCATGAAGGAGTCGACGCGCGGATCTTCGCCGGATGCGACGCGGTGGACGTCCTCACGACCACCCTCTCCGATCTGGGAGTGAACCGATGATCCCCGACTTCTCCGAGATCGAGCTCGGCGCGCCCGTCACGGCCGACGAGGCCGCCAAGCGCTGGCGCGCCGCCGCCGGGGACGAGACGCTGGTCTGGGAGACCCCCGAGGGCATCGCCGTCCCGTCGGTGTACACCGGCGACGACCTGGCCCCGCTCGACTTCCTGCACACCCTGCCGGGGGTGGCGCCCTTCCTGCGCGGCCCCTACCCGGCCATGTACGCGACCCAGCCGTGGACGATCCGCCAGTACGCGGGCTTCTCCACGGCCGAGGAGTCCAACGCGTTCTACCGGCGCAACCTCGCCGCCGGGCAGAAGGGCCTGTCGGTCGCGTTCGACCTGGCCACCCACCGCGGCTACGACTCCGACCACCCGCGCGTGGCCGGGGACGTCGGCATGGCGGGCGTGGCGATCGACTCGATCTACGACATGCGGCAGCTGTTCGACGGCATCCCGCTGGACCGGATGTCGGTGTCCATGACCATGAACGGCGCGGTGCTGCCGATCATGGCCCTGTACATCGTGGCCGCCGAGGAGCAGGGCGTCGCGCCCGAGGCGCTGGCCGGGACCATCCAGAACGACATCCTCAAGGAGTTCATGGTCCGCAACACCTACATCTACCCGCCCGCGCCGTCCATGCGGATCATCTCGGACATCTTCGCGTTCACCTCGCGGCGGATGCCGAAGTTCAACTCCATCTCGATCTCGGGCTACCACATCCAGGAGGCCGGGGCCACGGCCGACCTGGAGCTGGCGTACACGCTCGCCGACGGCGTCGAGTACATCCGCGCCGGACGCGACGCCGGGCTGTCGATCGACTCGTTCGCGCCGCGCCTGTCGTTCTTCTGGGCGATCGGCATGAACTTCTTCATGGAGGTCGCCAAGCTTCGCGCCGCGCGCCTGCTGTGGGCGAAGCTGGTCAAGCAGTTCGACCCGGAGAACCCCAAGTCGCTGTCGCTGCGGACGCACTCCCAGACGTCCGGCTGGTCCCTGACCGCGCAGGATGTGTTCAACAACGTCGCCCGCACCTGCGTCGAGGCCATGGCCGCCACGCAGGGCCACACCCAGTCGCTGCACACCAACGCGCTGGACGAGGCGCTGGCCCTGCCGACCGACTTCTCCGCCCGCATCGCACGCAACACCCAGCTGCTCCTCCAGCAGGAGTCCGGCACGACCCGGACGATCGACCCGTGGGGCGGCTCCGCCTACGTCGAGCGGCTGACCTACGACCTCGCGCGCCGCGCCTGGGGCCACATCCGGGAGGTCGAGCGGGCGGGCGGCATGGCCCGTGCGATCGACGAAGGCCTGCCCAAGCTGCGCATCGAGGAGGCGGCGGCGCGGACGCAGGCGCGCATCGACTCCGGCCGCCAGCCGGTGATCGGCGTCAACAAGTACCGTCCGGACGCCGACGAGAGCATCGAGGTGCTCAAGGTCGACAACGCGTCCGTCCGCGCGCAGCAGATCGACAAGCTGCGGCGGCTGCGCGAGGAGCGGTCCGAGGACGACGCGCGCTCGGCGCTGGAGGCGCTGACGCGCGCCGCGTCCGCCGCCGAGGCGGGCACCCGCGGCTCCGGCCTGGACGAGAACCTGCTCGCCCTCGCCATCGAAGCGGCCCGCGCCAAGGCGACCGTGGGGGAGATCTCCGACGCGCTCGAGCGGGCCTACGGACGGCACTCCGCGCAGATCCGTACGATCTCCGGTGTGTACCGGGAAGAGGCGGGCGAGGTGTCGGCGATCGAACAGGCGCGCGCCCTGACGGCCGCGTTCGAGGAGGCCGAGGGGCGGCGGCCGCGCATCCTCGTCGCCAAGATGGGCCAGGACGGCCACGACCGAGGCCAGAAGGTCATCGCGACCGGCTTCGCCGACCTCGGCTTCGACGTCGACGTGGGCCCGCTGTTCCAGACCCCCGGCGAGGTCGCCCGCCAGGCGGTCGAGGCCGACGTGCACGTCGTCGGGGTGAACTCGCTGGCCGCCGGGCACCTGACGCTCGTCCCGGCGCTGCGCGCCGAGCTGGCCGCGCTCGGCCGCGACGACATCATGATCGTCGTCGGCGGCGTCATCCCCCCGCAGGACTTCGCCGAGCTGCGCGAGGCGGGCGCCGCGGCGATCTTCCCGCCCGGCACCGTCCTGGCCGAGGCCGCCCAGGACCTGCTGCGCGACCTCGCCTCCCGCCTCGGCCACGGCGACGTCGACCATGGGCAGGGGGAGTCCGGGGAGTGACGCGACCGACGCTGGAGGACTACGTCACCGGCGTCCGGGACGGCTCGCGCGCGTGGATCGCCCGTGCGATCACGCTGGTCGAGTCGTCCCGGCCGGACCACCGCGCGCTGGCGCAGCGGCTGCTGGCCGAGCTGGCCCCGTTCACCGGAGGGGCGCGCCGGATCGGGATCACCGGCGTGCCCGGCGTCGGCAAGTCCACCTTCATCGACGCCCTCGGGACGAACCTCACCTCGGCCGGGCACCGCGTCGCCGTGCTCGCCGTCGACCCCTCGTCCACCCGCTCGGGCGGCTCGATCCTCGGCGACAAGACCCGGATGAACCGCCTCGCGGTGGACCCGCACGCGTTCATCCGCCCGTCCCCGACCGCCGGGACGCTCGGCGGCGTCGCCAAGGCGACCCGCGAGGCCATGGTCGTCATGGAGGCCGCCGGGTACGACGTCGTCCTGGTCGAGACGGTCGGCGTCGGGCAGTCCGAGACGACCGTCGCCGAGATGGTGGACACCTTCCTGTTCCTCACCCTCGCCCGGACGGGCGACCAGCTGCAGGGCATCAAGAAGGGCGTCCTGGAGCTCGCCGACGTCATCGCCGTGAACAAGGCGGACGGTCCGCACGAGATGGAGGCGCGGCGCGCGGCGCGCGAGCTCGCCGGGGCGCTGCGGCTGCTGCGCAGCGAGGAGCGCGCCTCGGACATCCCGGTCCTGACCTGCAGCGCCATCGAGAACGTCGGCCTGGACAAGGTGTGGGACGCCCTCGTCGCCCACCAGGACCGGCTGGCCGCCTCGGGCGAGCTCGACCGCCGCCGCCGCGAGCAGCAGGTCCGCTGGACGTGGGCCATGGTCCGGGACCGCCTCCTGACCGAACTGCACGCGCATCCGGCCGTGCGCGACCTCGCCCCGGAACTCGACGCCGAGGTCGCCGCCGGCACCCTCACGCCCGCCCTCGCCGCCGAGCGGATCCTGGCCGCCTTCACCCGCTGACCTCCGGCGGCGCGGCCGCCGCCCGAGCGGCGCGTCGGGGGACGGGACGTCCGAGACCGGGCCGAACCGCGCACCGGGGTTCCCGTCGCGTCGTATCGGTTGGGTCGCGTCCGGCTCGCAGGCCGCCCGGATCCTGTACAAAGTCGGGATGGACGTCATCGCGCTCGATGATCCGACGGACCCTCAGATCCGGGGCTGGCACGCGGTCCTCGCCGCCGTGCACGCCGCCGAGCCGGACGGCGAGCCCGCCCCCCAGCAGCACCAGACCGCCGCCCGGCTGCTCGGCGCGGAGCAGGGCTCGCGGCAGCGCCTCTGGACCGTCCGGTCCGGACGGGACATGATCGGCGTCGCGACCCTGCGGCTGCCCGGCGAGCCGGGGGCCGACCGTCCGGGCGAGATCGACATCCACGTGCACCCCGCGCACCGGCGCCGCGGCGTCGCGACCCGCCTGCTCGCCGTCGCCGCCGACGCGCTGCGCGCCGACGGACGCACCAGCGCCATCGCCCAGGTCCTCGCGCGTCCGCCCGCCGTGGGCTTCCTCGAGGCGCACGGCTTCCGGCTCGTCCTCACCCTCCAGGGCCTGCTGCTGCGGCTGCCGGACCTGCCTCCCGGCCGGGTGGACGGCCTGCTCGCGTCCGGTCCGTCCGGATACGACCTGGTCCGCTGGTGCGGCGTCGTCCCGGACGCGTACGCGGGCGCGCTGGCGAAGGCCAAGCACGCCATGGCCGACCTCGCCGAGTACGAGGGCGTGCCCTGGGACGCCGACCGCGTCCGCGAGATGGCCGAGATGGTCGCCAAGCGCGGCGACGACCTCTACACCGTCGCCGCCGTCCGGGGCGAGGTGATCGCGGGCTTCACCGAGATCGTCGTCCCGGCGGGCGCGTCCGGACGGGCCGCCCAGTACGACACCGCCGTCGCCCCCGAGCACCGCGGCCGCCGCCTCGGCATCTGGGTCAAGGCCGCGATGCTGACCTGGCTCGCCGAGGAGCGCCCCGAGGTCACCGAGATCGAGACCGACAACTCCGGCGACAACACGCACATGCTCGCCGTCAACGAGGAGATCGGCTTCCGCCGCGAACGCGAGTCCCGCGAGTACCTGGTCTCGGCCGTCGACCTTCCGGCCCTCTGACGCCAACAGCGCCACGGAGAAGGACCACGCCCTGGCCAAGAACACGCCGCGTAACGGATAGCCCGTTGATCTCTCCCGTATCGTGACTCTCGGTGAGGCGAGTCCACGGCTTCGGGGTCCCGGCGGACGGCACCTCGTCTCGCCCTGGACCGATCGGGGGGATCGTGAGCCTGCAAGTGCTCCCGCTGGCCATCACGATGATGGCCGGCCCGCAGATCATGTCCGCGATCATCCTGACGACCACCACCAGGGCCGTGCGGGTCTCGGTGGGGTTCCTGGCCGGCGTGCTCCTCGCGGTGATCGTGGGCATCGCGATCACGCGGACCCTGTTCCACCTGCTCGGCAGCAACGTCTCGCTGGGCAAGGAGTCGGACAACTCGTCCGTGGGGAAGATCATCCAATATGTGCTGGTCGCCCTGCTGGTGCTCCTGATCCTGAGGAACTACCTGACGCGGGCGACGTCGGAGCCGCCCAAATGGCTCGAGGGGCTGATGCACGCCGATCCCCGCAAAGCCTTCAAGACCGGCTTCCTCATCATCCTGCTGATGCCGTCGGACGTCATGGTGATGCTGACGGTCGGGGCCAACCTCGAGCAGAACCACGAGGGGTTCGGCTCGGCGGCGGTGTTCATCCTGGCCACCATCCTGATCGCGTCCCTGCCCCTGCTCGGCCTGCTGCTGCTGGGGCGGCGGGCGGAGCGCGCCATGCCCGCGGTGCGGGACTGGATGGACACCCACAGCTGGCTGGTCAACATCTTCTGCTGCCTGATCTTCATCGTCCTCATCCTGGCGTGAGCCCGATGCACGGCACACGCGAGACAGAGCGGACGAAGCGGGCTTGACCTGGCCCTATCCTCCTTGCTCGTGAAGCTCTTCAAGGGGCGCGGCGGCCCCAAGCGTTACTCCCTGCCCAACGGACAGAGGCTGTCCTGCCCGGTGTGCCAGAACGAGTTGTTCGACCGTAGGTACTACAAACTCAACACCTCCGGCATGGAGTTCATGGACCTCGCCTGGGCGAACAAGAACGCCACGTGCATGGTGTGCTCCGAATGCTGTCACATCCTCTGGTTCGCGTTCTAGGACATGGGGCGGGGCCCTGCGGAGGGCTGTCCGGGGCCTGGCGGCCAGCGTCAGGTTCGAGTTATCCACAGGTTCGCGGGTGACTTTCGAACCGCCGGTCGGAGTGGCCACCCTGGTTGGACAGCGCCCCGCGAGAGGGGCGTCCGACCTGGGAGCAGCACATGCCGTCACCCCGATCCGCCCGCCTCACCGCCCGTTTCCTGATCGCGTCCGCAACGCCTGAGGCTCCGGCCCCGTCCGCCCTACGAGCCCTCTTCCCGGAACTCACCGCGGATCCTGAGTTGCGGGTTCGGGCGAAGCGCTTCCTGGACACGGGCGACCTTCCGCTGCTGGGCCCGCCCCTGCCCAGCCCGTCCATCTGGACGGAACCTCTCCGCGCCTGCGCCGGTCTCGAGTCCGAGGTGGCCCGAGCGCTGGACGCCCCCTTCCACCGCCTGGTCGAGGCTCGTCCGAGCAGGGCCTCACTTCCGGCGAATCTGCAGGCCGTCCGCCTGTTCGCCCGGGCCGTCGCCACCGCGGTCGACGGCGTCCTCGCCGACCTCGACTCCGGCCAGGTGCTGGGCGCCGAGCCCGAGCCGTCCGGCTTCGTCCTGGCCCACGGCTGGGTCGGCGTCTTCATCTCCCCGGACGGCGACGGACTCATCCGAGCCGACACCGCCGGCCTCCACCGCTTCGGCCTCCCCGAGATCTCCGCCCGCAGTGCTCCGCTCGGCCACATCCACCTGGCCGCCAACCTCGTCCGCGGTCTCGCCTATCGCCTGGCCACCGTGCACCACCCCACGCTCCGAACCCTCGACGACCACCCGTCCGCCGGCTCCGTCACGCCCCTGCCGGGCCCCCTCACCCGATGCGCCACCACCGACGTCCTCCGCTTCTGGGGTCTCCCCACCGCTCTCGGCCCGTCCGTCATCGTGAGGCTCATCCCCGCGACCACTCCCTGCCCCGCCTGCGAGACCGCGCTGGAAGCCGTCCCGCCGACCGCCGTCCCGCGTCCGAGTGGTGGCGAACCCAGGCCGCGGCGCTCCCACCGCACCCACATCCGACCTCTCAGTACCAACGCGTCCCGCTGCCCGCCCTGCCCCGGCGTCCACCCACTCCGTCCCACTCACCAACCTCCCCGGCCACGCCCCCTTCCTTATACGAGCCGCCCTCCGTTGTGAGTCTGGGGACGTGAGGGGGAGGGTGTGGGCCCAGGGACGTGAGGTCGGGGAGGCAGGTGGAAAACCCGTTGCTGTGGGGTGGGCGCGGTAGGCAGGCTGTTCTCGGGCTCCGGAATGCCGGAGTCCTGAGGAATTTGCAGTCCATTCCCTTGTGGTTCAAAGGAAGAACGCCGCACCGTTAATGCGGAAATCCAGGTTCGAGTCCTGGTGGGGGAGCTGCACGTGGTCGGGGAGGTGAGCGGTGAACGTGCTCGTGCTGAACGCGTCCTATGAGCCCTTACAAAAAGTGGATCTGCGGCACGCCATACGCATGCTCGTGCGTGAGGTGGCGGTCGTCGAGGAGGCGGAGGAGGGGCGCACCATCGGTCGGTTCCCCGTGCCGAGGGTGCTCCGTCTCGTCCGCTACGTCGCCATGCGCTGGCGCCACGGCAGGCGGCCTCCGTGGACCAAGCGCGGCGTCTACCTGCGCGACCGCGGTCACTGCGCCTACTGCGGCGGACGCGGCAACACCATCGACCACGTTCTCCCGCAGTCCCGCGGCGGCGGCGACACCTGGGAGAACACCGTCCTGGCCTGCGGCCGCTGCAACAACCGCAAGGCCGACCGCACCCCGTCCGAAGCGGGTCTGCCCCTGCGTCTCAAGCCCCGCATCCCCCACTGGGAGGAACTCGTCTCCCTCTGACCACGCCGTTCACCGACACACATCTGGTGGCCTGGCGTCTTTGCCCAAGACACGGGCGCCAGAGCCGCGGATGCCAGAGGCGGTGTCGTGATGACCTTCGCCAGACGCCGGCGTCTCGAACGGTCCGTCCATCGGGGAGGTTGCTGTGCTGGTCTGGGCAACGCACCGCCTCGCGCACGGAACCGATGGCGCCGATGAATGTGGTCATCCTGCCGCTCCATTTGCGCTACGGGTTGTTGCAATCTCCCGGCCGCTCACTGGATGTCGACGCAGAAGAGCAGTGGCGTACCGAATGGCCTGCCAGTCCGTTCGCGCTTGAAGTGGTGCGTCACAAACGTGGGCTGCCAGGCTGGACTTAGAGGCCATAACAAGATGTGTATGTAGCGCGACATGTGGTGACGGGCGGGTGTGGTGTGGGTGGGTGCATGAGGGCGAGCAACCCCCGTGGATCGTGCCTGACAGCCTGTGGGAGCGGATCGAGCCGCTGCTGCCGAAGGTCGAGCGGCGCAAGCGTCATGCGGGCCGCAACCGGTTGGATGACAGGAAGGTGTTGTGCGGGATCTTGTTCGTCCTGCATGCCGGGATCCGGTGGGAGTTCCTGCCGCAGGAGTTGGGGTTCGGGTCGGGGATGACGTGCTGGCGTCGTCTGGCCGAGTGGCATTGGGCCGGAGTGTGGACGAGTCTGCATTGCCCGCTGCCGGAGGAGTTGCAGGCCGTCGGCCAGTTGGACTGGTCCAGGGCGGTGATCGACAGCTCTCACGTGCGGGCGATGAAGGGCGGCCCAAAACCGGACGGAGCCCGGCCGACCGCGGACGGCCGGGCTCCAAACACCACGTCCTCACCGACGGTCACGGCACCCCGCTCGCGCTGACGTTGACCGGCGGGAACCGCAACGATGTCACCCAGCTGCTGCCGCTGCTGGACAAGGTCCTGCGGGTCCGCGGCCGGGTCGGACGCCCTCGCTCCAGACCCAAACGCCTGCTGGCAGACCGCGGCTACGACCACGACGAATACCGGCGGCTGTTCTGGAGGCGGGGCATCAAACCGGTCATCGCCCGCCGCGGAACCGACCACGGCTCAGGTCTAGGTGTCCACCGCTACGTCGTCGAACGCGCCATCGGCCTGTTCCACTGGCGGGTCTCGCGGTGCTGACACCACGAGTGCGCGTCCCGGTGACGGCGGGTTGCTCACTCGGGCCTACCCAGCTCGCTGGGGCTCATTTTCATTCTCCAGGTCGGCCGCTGCGTGGGTCCCTGGACGGGCGGACAGGGCACCCAGCTCTCGGCCCTCGCGATCTGGGGGGCGCTCTTCCGAACGGGGCAGAAGTCTGCGTGGCGAACACTGAGGGCGCCCGCGAACTGGCTGCGCGCAGAAGCAGCGCCGTGGCGGTTCTCCAATGCTCGGGTCCACGCACGCAATGAATTCTGGCCATGACCTTATGTAGTCACTGACCTAGGAATCAGTCAAGAGGGCTGTTAGGGACGCGTCCTGTCGATCTCCGGTTTACCTTCCTTGAAGGTGACGTAGATCACGACAGTTTCGCTGGGGTGAATGAGTCCTGGCTGGACTCGCCTGCCAGGCAGATTGGTCCAGTCTTCGTGGTCGAGTTCGACGTCCAAGTCCTCGCAGTTCAGAGAGATATCGTTCCTGGCTGAGTGGTCGTTGAGTGCAGCCTGAGGCTAATTGGCCTAGTGATGTAAGTCATAGTCGGCCCAGGGACTGGGTCTTCCCAGTGATCGCGGCGCACGGCTACCTTTAGCCCGCTTTACGTTGCGCTTACTTTCCTGGGGTGTCTGTGGCCGGTTGGCGTCCTTTGCGGTGGTGTGTCCGGAGTATGGGTGGTGGTCCGACCAGACGCCGTCTGCGACTGGTCCCCGGAGGGATGGCGCCGATTCTCGGCTTGACCCTGCCCTCCGTTCCGTTCGCCGGAGCGGCGGAGGTGGTGCATGCGGACGAATCTCCCGGCGTGGCCACGACTCAGGATGCGGCGCTGGCCGCCGCGAGGAAGACGGGCAAGCCGGTCCAGGTTTCCTCACTGCTGACCTCGCAGTGGGAGGTCAATGCCCTGCCGAACGGGCAGATGGAACCCGTTCTGAACGCCAAGCCCAGCCAGCAGTGGACGCTGCGCGAGGTGAGCGACGGTGACTACAAGCTCGTCAACGTGAACAGCGGGAAGTGCGCCGACGTCGGCGCGGACGGCGACGGCGCCGAGGTCTGGCAGTGGGGCTGCTACGACGCCGTCGGTCAGCTCTGGAACATCGTCAAGCAGGACAACGGCGTCGACATCGTCTCCAAGCGCAGCGGCAAGTGCGTGGAGGTGTGGGAATCGTCCACCGGGGACGGCGCCCGAGTCCTGCAGTGGACCTGCAGCGGGGACGCCGCCCAGCGCTGGAAGCTCACCTCGGTGAACACCGCCGTCCTCGGCGGCACCGACCACACGCTCGGCGTCGAGGCCCGAACCGGATCGACGGCGCTCAAACTGAACTCCGACGGTGACGCGAACACCGTGGGCTACGCCGAGACCGCGCTTCGGTGATCGATCCGGTCAAGAGCTACTCCGTTGTGGCCTGGGCGAAGCTCGGCAAGGACGAGGGGCACCAGACCGTCACCAGCCAGGACGGGCACAGCGAGGCTGCGTTCCAGCTGGAGTACGTCGGCGGCTACCGCGGCCAGTCGAGTTGGACCAACAAGTGGGGCGTGGTCGTCCGGCTCACCGACGATCCCAACGCGCAGATTCGGGCGACCTACTCCGCGTCCGAGGTCAAGGTCGGGCAGCGGACGCAGCTGGTTGGCGTCTTCGAGGTGCCCAATAAGGACGGCAAGGGCAAGATCAGCCTCTACGTCGATGGGAAGCCGGCCGGCGCCCCGGTCGACGTGGACATGAGCGGATGGAACCTCACCAAGCGCGGTAAGTTCGCCTTCGGCCGCACGCTCTGGCACGGCGGCCCGACCGACTACTTTAACGGAGAGATCGACGACATTTGGGCCTTCGACCACGCCGTCACCCCCGCGCAGGTCGAGGCCTGGTACCGCCCGACGGTGCAGGCCCGCTGGAAGCTCAACGGTCCGCCCGGCTCCAACGGCACGGTCAGCGGCGACTCCGGGCCCGGCAACGCGCTGACGCTGAAGGGCGGCGCACAGATCGCCGCCGGGAACAACCGCAAGATCCCGAACAAGCAGTGCCTCGTCCCCGGCGGCAAGCAGGTGGGCGGGGCCGGGGCGCAGGCCTCAGGCCCGGTGGTCGACGCCGACGGCAGCTTCACGGTGACGGCGATGGTGGACGCGGCCAAGCCGACGGCGCCGATGACGGCCCTGTCGGTAGCCGGGGACAAGCAGAGCACGTTCCGCGTTCGCTACAACCCCAAGGTCGGGGAGCGTCCGTGCGACCCCGACTACGACGACCCGGCGACGTTCGGCCCCAGCATCGCCGGCTGGGAGCCCGTGACCAGTCTGGAAGGCGCCACGACGGCCCCGGCGGTGGTGCGCAACGTGTCCGCCCGCCGGATCTGCAGCAACGACGGGCCGGACGTTCTGTCCCTGGTATACGACGCCCCGACTCACACGGTGTCGCTCTTTCTGAACGGCGCCGAAGAGGACCCGACCGATTTCGCGTCGAGTACCTCAGGCCTGTCGATCTTCAAGGCGACGGGACTGCTGCAGATCGGTCGCGGCCTGGTCGACGGCAAGACCGGCGACACCGATCCCTTCCGTGAATATCTCTCGGGCATGGTCGACGACGTGTGGGTGACCAAGGGGGTGCTCTCCGAGGACGAGGTCAGCCCCCTGAGCAACCCGATAGATCCGGAGACCCACCAAGACAATCCAGAACTGCCCCTCGCCTACACCGACGACTAGTCACGCACCGATGAGTGAGCCGCGAAACCTGGCCCGCTCATCGCACGGCCATGGGTCGCCGATGTGATCCGTGGGTTGAGAGTGATCGCTCACCCCTTGTTCTTGCCGAAGAGGCTGCGAAGAGTCCGCCCAGGGGGTTCTGGACGGAGCTATGGAGGTAGTTGTGAAGACGCGTGGCGCTCGCATGTCGTTGACTCGATGGAGTCGGGCGCGCATGAGTGTTGCGGTGGGTGTCACGGCGGCCTTGGTAGCCGGTTTGGCCACGCCGGCCTCCGCTCAGCCAACAGGCGCGGATCGACACAGGTTCTCTGACGGCAAGCCCGTCAAAGGGCACGACCTTTCGGTCCGATCCCGCAAGGCGGCCAACAAGAAGCTGACCGAACAGCCTCTCGGCCGTCCGAGCTGGCCCGCTCCGGGTGACGCCGAGGGCAAGGTCGCTGCTGCCGGCTCTTGGAACCACGTCGGGAAGCTCCCGGTCTGGGTGACGGCTCCGCGACCGGACCGCCAAAGGCGTCTGGGACCGCGAACTCCTGTCCGCGCGCAGGAAGCGGCCAAGCAGGTCAAGGTTCAGGTACTCGACCGAAAGTTGAGCAAGCGGGCCGGAGTGGACGGCGTGATGTTCGCCGTCAGCCGCGTCGACCAGAACACTCCGGGCGGCGTCATGGTCGGCCTCGACTACTCGGACTTCGCCACCGCGTTCGGCGGGAACTATGCCTCGCGTCTGCGCCTGGTGCAGTATCCGGCCTGTGTGCTGACCACGCCTGAGCGGCCAGAGTGCCGCACGGCCGTCCCGCTGGTCACCGATAACGACACTCAACGCCACACACTCGCCACCCAGGTCCAGGCGAGCCCCGAGCCCGGCAGCAATCGTCCGGCGACCGCACCCAGTGATGCCCCGACCTCCCCTTCTCCGAGCGTTGGGTCGGTCCGTCCTTCCGCATCGGGCTCCCCGGCGGCTCTCCAAGGCGCGACGGTGCTGGCCACCGAGGCCGGGGCGTCGGGTGAGAACGGCGACTACAAGGCGACGTCGTTGTCGCCGTCCTCGACATGGAACGTCGGGACCAGCACTGGGGAGTTCTCCTGGTCCTACCCGATGAAGGTCCCGCCGGTTCCCGGAGGCCGGGAGCCGAAGGTCGGCCTGAACTACTCCTCGGGCGCAGTCGACGGACGCACGTCCGGAAGCGGCGCCCAATCAGGCTGGGTCGGCGAGGGGTTCGACCTGTGGTCCGGTTTCATCGAGCGCCGCTACAAGTCCTGCGACGACGATGATGCGCCCAAGGACGCGAACGGCAACTATCCTGGCGACCAGTGCTGGGGTTATGACAACGCCACCATCACCTGGAACGGCCACGGCGGCGAACTCATCCCAGATGGCAACGGCAAGTGGCACCTGAAGAACGATGACGGTACTCGCATTGAGCGGTTGACCGACGCGAACGTCGACAACGGCGACAACGACAACGAGTACTGGAAGCTCACCACCACCGACGGCACCGCCTACTACTTCGGCTCCAACAAGGGTGCCGACGGCAAGAAGCCCGCCACGAACTCCACCTGGACCGTCCCGGTGTTCGGCGACGACAAGGACGAGCCCTGCCACAAGGACGCCTTCGCCGACTCCTGGTGCCAGCAGGCATGGCGTTGGAACCTGGACTACGTTGTCGACCCCAACGGCAACGCGATCACCTACTACTACGACACCGAGAACAACTACTACGGCCGCAACCTCAAGGCCGAGGACGAGACGCCCTACATCCGCGGTGGGGTGCTCAACCGCATCGAGTACGGGCTGCGTTCGGACAACCTGACCGCCACCGCTCCGGCGCGCGTCCTATTCGGCAGCAAGGAACGCTGCTTGGACAGCGACACCAACTGCGACCCGGACAAGATCGCCGACAACCAGAACCTCTGGCCGGACGTTCCGTGGGACCTCAACTGCAAGAAGGACACCGAGTGCAAGGACTTCCACGGGATCTCGTCCCCGACGTTCTGGACGCGTAAGCGCCTGGACACCGTCACCACCCAGATTCTGAAGGCGGACGGGACCTGGCGCGGGGTGGACTCCTGGACGCTGAACTACAAGTGGGGCACTGCCGACTACGATCGTGCGCTGCTGCCGCTGTCGATCCAGCACACCGGCCTCGCAGCCACCACGCCGATCACTCTCCCCAAGACGACCCTCGACTACGAGGAGCGCAGCAACCGGGTTCGCACCGGAGACACCGGCGGCCTGCTGAAGTACCGGCTGGACTACGTCGCCGACGAGTACGGCAGCGAGATCTCGGTCGACTACAGCACCGCCCAGTGCACCCCGACCACGCTTCCGAGCCCGGAGAACAACACCAAGCGGTGCTTCCCGGTCTACTGGTCCTACGCGGGTTCGATGGACCCCAAGCTCGACTGGTTCAACAAGTACGTCGTCAACGACGTGATCGTCCGGGACCGGACCGGCCGAACCCCGGACATGGTGACCAAGTACGCCTACGGCGAGAACGAGGGCGCGGCCTGGCACTTCGACGACGACGACGGGCTGATCAAGGAGAAGTACAAGTCCTGGAGCCAGTGGCGGGGCTACTCCAAGGTCAGCGTCCTGACCGGCTCGGACCTGCTCGACGATCTCGCGTCCCAGACCGACCACTACTACCTGCGCGGCATGGACGGCGACCGCTCCTCGGCCACCGACCCCAAGACGACCCGCGGCGTCCTGGTCGACGACGGCAACGGCGGCACGGTCAGGGACGACGACGCCTTCGCCGGCCAGGAGCTGCGCACCGTCCGGCTGAGCAAGCCGGGCGGCAGCGTCGTCGACTGGAAGCAGAACATCCCGCGCAAGTTCCAGACCGCATCACGGACACGGCCGTGGGGAACGGTCACGGCCGACTTCGTGGCCACGGAGTACGCGCGCACCTTCACTCCCACCGGGCCCGGTGCATGGCGCAAGACCGAGACCCGCACCGACTACGACGCAGAGACCGCCCGTCCGAACTGGATCTCCGACCTGGGCGGACCGGGCACGGCCGACGACCGCTGCACCCGCTACACCTACGCCGACAACACCACCGCGTGGGTGCGCAGCCTGGTCGCCGAGAAGGAAGTGCTGACCGGCTCCTGCGAGCGCAGCGACGTCGACCGCACAAAGGACGTGCTGTCCGCCGCCCGCACCTACTACGACGGCACGGCCGCCGCTCCCAAGAGCGGTTTCAAGACGGTGACCCGCGGCCGGCTGACCTACTCAGAGCGACTGGTCTCCCACGCCGCCGTCGACGGCTCCAAGCCCACCTACCAGAAGGTGTCGGCCGTCACCGGCTTCGACGACTTCGGACGCGCGACCAAGGTGGAGGGCGCCGACGGCGCCGTGACCACCACCGTCTACACGCAGACCGGACCTGCTGGCAGCCCTGGACTGACCAACAAGGTCAACGTCACCAAGCCGCCGGTGAAGAAGGACGACGGCACCAGCCTCCAACTGACCTCGTCGGTCACCATGGACGTCGCCTGGGCCCAGCCGATCGTCAACAACGACGACTCGGGCAGCAAGACCGAGATCTACTACGACGCGCTCGGCCGTACCACCCGGGTCTGGCTCCCCGACCGCAACCGCACGGCCGGCCAAGGCCCGAGCCTGGAGTTCACCTACCAAGTCGCAGAGGGCGCCCCCGTGGTCACCGGCGCACACAAGGTCACCAACACCGGTGCGCTGGGACCCTTCACGTACCAGATCTTCGACGGACTCCAGCGCGTCCGTCAGGTCCAGTCGCCGGGACAGAACGGCGGCCGGGTCATCACCGACACCATGTACGACGGACGCGGCCAGGTCAGTTGGGTCTACAACTCCTTCTACAACGACCAGTCCGGACCTGCGCCGAGCCTGTTCGGTCCCGACATGCAGGGCCTGGTGCACAGCCAGACCCGCTACAGCTACGACGGGGTCGGCCGTAAGACCCGCGAGGCGCTGCTCCCCGGCGCAGGCGACAACGCCGAAGTGCTGGCCACCGGCTACGCCTACGGCAGCGACGCCAACGGCGACTGGGTCACCACGACGCCCCCCGAGGGCGGCACCCCCACCACCGCCTACGCTGACGCGCGCGGTCGCAACATCGAGACCCGGCAGCAGAGCTCGGCATCCGGCGGATTCCTCACCACCCGCTACACCTACGATGCCGCCGACCGGGTCACGAAGATCACGGGCCCCGGCAACAAGACGTGGGAGAACCACTACGACCAGCGCGGACGCCTGACCTCGTCCAGTGACCCGGACAAGGGAACCGGCACCCTCACCTACGACGACTTCGATCGCGTGATCTCTGCCGCGGACGCGCGCGGCAACGCCGGCAAGACCTTCACGGACTACGACGAGCTCGGCCGCAAGGTGCGCCTCTACGCCGCCGATAAGGACGGCAACAAGGGCGACCTGGTTGCGCTGTGGGGGTATGACACCGTCCGGCCCGGGCAGTTGACCTTCGCCTCCCGGATGGCCAAGGGCGCCGACGGCAAGACCTATGAGTACAAGTCCCGCATCGACGACTACGACTCGGCCAACCGCCCCAAGCTGACCAGCATGACCGTTCCAGCCGGTGCTGAAGGCCAGGGCATCGACGGCACCTATCAGTTCAGCACCGCCTACAACCCGGACGGCACCGTTCAGTCCGCCGGGCTTCCCGCCGCCGGTGACCTTCCCGCCGAGGTGGTCACCAGCAGTTACGACGACCTCCAACGGCCCGTGAAGCTGACCGGACTGTCCAGCTACGTCACCGGCACGAGCTACACCAACATCAACCAGATCAGCGGCTACCTGTTGGCCGCGGGCGGCAAGCAAATCGACGTCGGCTTCGACTACGACTCCGCCACCGGACGGCTGACTCGCTCTGTCGCCAGCCGCGAAGGAGTCGACGGCTACGACCGAGACGCCACCTATTCCTACAACCCCGTCGGCACCATCAGCCGCGTCACCGATGTGACCGGGGCGAGCACCAGTGGCGTCACCACCGAGACCCAGTGTTTCCAGTACGACTACCAGCAGCGCCTCACCAACGCCTGGACACAGGGCACCACCGGCTGCGCGTCAGACCCGGCCACGGCCGACATCACCGGTCCCGACGCCTACCGCAAGCGCTACTCCTACTCTGACGACGGCAACCGCACCAAAGAGGAGACCTGGGCCGGCGGGCCTGGCGGAGGCACCTGGCGCTGGAACCGCGACTACCGCTACGCCGGTGACACGGGTGTGGGTACCGGATACGCGGGACACCAACTCGCCGAGTACACCCAGCAGGTCGACGGCACCAGCGGAGCCCAAAGCAAGACCTACTCCTACAGCTACGACGCGGCCGGAAACACCACCCAACGCACTGAGGGAACCAACTCCCTCAAGTACACGTGGGACAGCACTGGCGAGATCGCTCAGAGCGACGACACCGCCAACGGCAAGAACACCTTCGTCTACGACGCCGACGGAAACCGCCTCATCCGTCGTGACTCGACCGGCACCACCCTCTACTTGGCCGGCATGGAAGTCCGCCTGGCCAGCGGTACCACTACCGCGACCCGCTACTACGGCCACTCCGGTCAGACCGTCGCCATGCGCACCGCCGCCGGCGTCACCTTCCTGATCAACGACCAGCACAACACCGCGCAACTGGCCATCGAGGCCAACAATCTCTCCAAGATCAGCCGTCGCCGCTACAGCCCGTTCGGCGAGGAACGAGGAACACCCGCCTTCCTCTGGCCCACCCGGATGGACAGGGGCTTCGTCGGCGGCACCAAGGACAACACCGGTCTCACCCACCTCGGCGCCCGCGAGTACGACCCCGCCACCGGACGCTTCATCTCCCCGGACCCCGTGTTCGACGCCAAGGACCCACAGTCCTGGAACAACTACGCCTACGCCGACAACAGCCCGGTCAGCCAGTCCGACGCCGACGGCACCTGGTGCCGGCGCATCAACGGCGACCTCGACTGCAACAACGGCGACGGAGTCGACCGACGCCCCCGGCCCAACAACGACAACGGCTACGACGTCTACGACAACAACGGCAACTACGTCACCGGAAGCCCGGTTAGTGCCCCCAACGACACAGTCGGCTGGGCAAATATCGTACCGATTCCCCCGGTTGTGAAGCCTGAGGTCTTCCGCGAGCAGTTCTTGGCCGCCTATATGCGCTATTACGACGGGCGCGTGCCGACGAAGATGCCCGATGCTCAAGCTGAATGGGACCTGCGAGCTGCCGTTGACGCCTGCTTCGCCATCAAATCGTGCAGAGACAGTCCCTGGCAAGGCACGCTCCGGGGGGCCTTGTTTGTCGCGATGGGCCCCGACATGTTCGGTGGGGGCGTCGGCGGTGCAGGTAAGGCACTACTGAAGAAATTCGGGCTCAATTCACTCAGAGCTGCGGTGAAACCCAGCCTACTTAAGGCGATGCTCCGGCAATGTAACAGTTTTGTCCCTGGCACCCAGGTTCTGATGGGTGACGGCACTCGCGAGTCAATCGAGAAAATTCGGGTTGGCGACAAGGTGATCGCCACTGACACGAAAACCGGTAGAACTCGCACAGAAGTAGTATTGGCCGCCTTCGGCGGGAATCAATATGACCACCTGGTAAGGATACGGGTGGACGGTAGGGCAAGAGCCGGTGGCGTTGTACTCGCCACCGAACATCATGCATTCTGGAATCCGCTCCAAGGGCGATGGAGACGAGCCGATTTGCTCAAGACGGGGGACAGTCTCCGTATGCCAGACGGCGGGATGGCGCGAGTTGTCTCAGTCTCTAGCCTTAATCAACACCCGCGTGTCCACGACCTGACTGTCGCGAACGATCACACCTTTTACGTGCTCGCCGGTGATACTCCCGTGCTCGTTCATAATTCGGAACCGTGCCCAACGGCGCGCTTTATCACTGGCGCCAATGGTGTGACGATCGACCTTAAGCCTTTGGGTAGAGGGTCAACTGGAAGGGCGATGCCAAATAGTCTATATGAGCAGCTCGCGATGGAAACCGTCATGGCGAACCCGACAGCGGGACGGGTCATCCCGCTAAAGAAGGGCATGACCGATCCCCGGTGGATGGGATCGGATGGCTGGGTGAAAATGACCCAGAGAGTTAACATGGGGGTCGAGGGTGACGTGGAGATTCATTATGTAATGAACACTGTCACTGGGAGTGTCGACGATTACAAGTTTAAGTAGTCCCTTGAATCTATGCTGGCCGATATGGGGAGGTCGGGAATTTATTTCCGACCTCCGGGCATGTTTCGTGCTTTAAGGGGATCCATTAATAATGGACTCGGGGGCTCTTGGCGCTTGATTTTCGTTATCCGGCGATGCGGTCGTTCCATCGCAGCGGTGTCCGGGCAACGGGTAAGGTTGCTGGAGTGTAGTTATCTAGCTTGAGTTGGTGGTTGGGAGGTGGCATCCCCGCTGCGGTTGGTGGTGAGACAAGGTGCACGGTTACGATCCTGTCCACAGCAGGGGTGGTAGCCGACTCCAACGGCATGACGGTCAAGCTAAACTACATCGCAAGCTGCGGGTGGTTTGAGGAGCTGGAATGAAAGTAGTCTGCATTAGAGGACGTGCCATCGTCACCGTGATTTCGGCTGCATATAATCCTATGGCAGTAGCCGATGTTACTATTGGGTCGAGTTATCCGGTAGCCGCGATATCGATATATTCCGGCATGGTGATGGTGTTGATTCGAGACGACGCCCAGCTCCCGTGCTGGTATCCCATGGAAATGTTTGACGTGGTGGACCCGCATTTGCCGTCCGACTGGCTGTTCGCTAACTATTCTGACTCTGAGTTCCTTCAGGCGATCTGGGGATATGAGGAGCTAGTAATGGATGAGTCTCATTACGACGCGTTGCTGGAACGTGAAGATGGTGCCCTGGTAATATTTAACGCCAGGGTATCGTCATTTCTTTGAAGATCGATAACTCGCAGGCTGGCACCTGGTTGGTGCCAAGGGTGGCCCTCGTTCGCCTACGTCACCGTCACCGTTGCCGTCAAGCAGAGAGGGGTACGTAGGTCCTTGCGGATCCGGCCGTCCTTGGCGGGCGAGATGGACACTTCTGGCATGGCCGCGAGGCGGTGTTCGGGTAACCGAGATCTTTTTGTGCCGGGATGGGCTGCCGGGCCGGAGGCAGGAAGCGGGCCTGCCTCGGCCGGTCGTCAGCCTGTGGCGCGCGCCGGAGGCGTGCTCTTGATACTTGCAGAGAAACCGTTCATCTGGGCCAAGGACGCCGACGACATTTTCGCCGTATACTGCACACGAATTAACAACTCAAGACACTGGAACGCTGAATCATCATCGTGTACCGAGCGGCAGCCAGGAGTGCGGTGGCGAGCTGACCAGCCGGTCCTTCTGCACCGGGGAGGGTGCAGGCGGTCCTGAAGTAAGTGCCCATGGATGGGTACGGTGATCTACCTAAAGAGCAGTACCAGTACGCCGTCTCGGTTGCTGACCTTGGCAGGGCTGACGCGGGCGCCCAGGACGGTGCCGAACGTGTCGGTCAGCAGATGCCGTTTGACCCCGGGTACCTTCTTGGCGCCGTCGTACCCGTGTTGGCCGCCCCGGTCTGTAACCCGCACGCTCTGGCTGTCGATGATGCCGGCGCTCGGTGCGGCCTCGCCTCCCCGGTAACGGCGCTCGTGTTCACGCAAGTGGGTCAGTAACCGTTCCCACAAGCCGGCGATCCGCGAGGACCGCCATAGTGGTAGACCATCTGCCTTGGCGGCAGGTCCTGCGGGAGCAACCGCCAGGCACACCCGGCCCGCACCCAGTAGGCCAGCGCGTTCACGATCTCCCGACGCGGATGCACCGGCGGGTGACCACACGGTTTCGGAGGCGGAATCAGCGGCGCGACCAACGCCCACTCATCCTCGAACAGAACCGCGTCCCAGATCTGCAGACTCGAGGGCGGGAAGACCACCACCCTGCAGTGCTGGCAGTAGATTCACGACCTGCTCGACGCGGGCGTCGGACTCCTGGAATGCGCCCGGCGACTGACCTCGCCCTGAACACCGTCAAACGGTATGCCCGGATCGATAAACCCGAGCAGATGCGGCGAGCACCGTAATACCGGCCCACGCTCGTCGACCCTTATCGCGATTACCTGCGCAACGCAGGGCCGACGACCCCGCGGTTCCCGTCCCTCGGTTTCTTGGTGAGATCCGGGAACGCGGCTACACCGGCAGCCAGAACCTGCCCTACCGCTACATCACCCAAGGACGCGCCGAGGACGACCGCCGCGCCATCTCACCGCTAGGGCTGGCCCTGCTACGACTCAGCCGTCCGGACACCCTGAGACCTGACCAGCAGGAGCTCCTCCACAAGACCACCAGTGTGTGCCCGGAAATGAGTCAACTCGCCTCCCTGGTCCGCGCCTTCGCGCAACTCCTCACTCCCGCGGACGGCAACGGAGACCGGCTGGACGACTGGATCAGCACCGCCGAGAAGGAGAACTGCGACACCTCCACTTGTTCATCCGCGGCCTGAGACTCGATCAGAACGCGGTCCGCACAGCTCTGACCAGCGAACACCACAACGGCGGGACCGAAGGCGTCAACACCAGAACGAAGTTGATCAAGATGCAGCTGTACGGCCGGGCAGGCTTCCGTTTCCTACGCCACCGGATCCTCCTCCAATAACCTCACCCTCCCTAACCACCGATACTGCGACAGAGCCGTTAACTGGACAGACCCGACCGTTACGAGACAGCCCATGGTGTTTGTTGTTGGTCGCCAGGGTGGTCGTGTATGGAAGGTTCTTAATCCAGTTTTGTCTTTTGGCGGGAAATGCAGCCTTATCCATACTCCGCCTGGACAAGGCTGCATTCCCGGTGGTATTCGGCGGGTTGTCAGGCGGCCTATTTGGAGTGCCCTAGCCTCGGGCTTTCACCGGGTGGCGGGTCGGGAGTGACTGTTTAGATAAGAAAAGTGCCTCTGTGCTGGGAGGATAGGGCTTGTTGAGGGTCCTGTCCGCGCCAGTCCAGAAGGCACTTTTCACGTGAAGACTACAGGTCGTACCGGCAGGCTCGTGGTGTCTTCGGACGGTGCGGGCATCGTGGGTCAGGCCGGTGGGGTGCTGCTGACCGAGACGCTCCGGGTCACCGGCCTGGACCGGGCGCTCTCGGAAGGGCTCGTGCGCTGGCGCAGGCCGCGGGCGGTCCATGACCCGGGCAAGGTCGTCGCGGACCTGGCGCTGATGCTGGCGTTGGGCGGGGACGGCCTGTCCGATATCGCGATCCTGCGTGCCGAGCCGGAGCTGTTCGGGCCCGTTCCGTCGGATCCGACGGTGTCGCGGCTGGTCAGGACACTGGCCGACGCGGGCCCGCAGGCGTTGCGGGCGATCCGCACGGCCCGATCGTCGGCGCGTGCGCGGGCCTGGGACCTGGCCGGCGAGCACGCCCCAGGTGCCGGCGGGAACCTGATTCCGGTGGATCTGGACGCCACGATCGTGCTCGCGCACTCGGAGAAGGAGCAGGCGGCACCGACCTGGAAACGCACTTTCGGGTTCCACCCGATGACCGCGTTCATCGACCACGGCCCCGGCGGGACCGGGGAGGCCGCCGCCCTGCTGCTGCGGGCAGGAAACGCCGGGTCCAACACCGCCGACGACCACATCACCGCCGGGCGCCTGGCCTTGCAGCAGATCCCCGCCCACCTGCACAAACAGGTCCTGGTCCGAACCGATGCGGGCGGCGGCACCCACGCCTTCATCGACTGGGTCACCCGCCGGCGGCTGAAATACTCGATCGGGTTCAACCTGACCGACGACCTGTGCGCCGCGATCCTCACACTGCCCGAACACGTGTGGGAGTGCGCCTACGACACCGACCGGCAGCCCCGGCCGGGGGCGTGGGTGGCCGAGCTGACCGGCCTGCTGGACCTGTCGTCCTGGCCCAAGGGGATGCGGGCCATCGTTCGCCGCGAACGCCCCCACCCCGGCGCCCAACTACGGTTCACCGACATCGACGGGCACCGCTTCACCTGCTTTGTCACCGGCACCCGCCGCGGGCAGCTCGCCGACCTGGAACTACGCCACCGCCGCCGGGCCCGCTGCGAGGACCGCATCCGCTGCGCCAAGGACACCGGACTGCGGAACCTGCCCCTGCACGACGCCGCCGCCAACCAGCTCTGGCTCGAACTCCTCGCACTCGCCACCGACCTGACCGCCTGGGCCCAGATGCTCGCCTTCGCCGACCACCCGGCCCGCCGCTGGGAACCCAAACGCCTACGCCTGCGCGTCTTCTCAGCCGCCGGACGCCTGGCCCGCGGCGGAAGGCGACTGCGCCTCAGACTCGCCCGCCACTGGCCCTGGAGCGGCCTGATCACCACCGCGATCAGGCACCTGCAGACATTCCCAGCACCCTGACCAGCACAAACCGTCCCACCAACACCAGAAAGGGAGAACACCCGGGCCCGTGGAACCCCGCCCACCCGACGCGACAGTCGGGCCCCACACCTGACCCACCACCGAAAACCAAGAGTCGGTTGGGTCGCTCCGCGACCCGACCGACCACACGAAAGATCGAGGCTAGTTGTAGTCGGCTGGTAGTTGTGGGTTTCCTTGGAAGGTGTCGGCGTACAGGGCGCCCTTTATTGTTTGCGCCTCCTCGTCGGTCAGTGCGCCCTTGTAAACCCATACGTCGTCGATGACCCCGGAGAAGTATTCGCGGTTGGCATCGGTGTCGGATGTTTTGCCGTCGGCAAAGCGGCGGCCGATCTGGAAGGGGCCGCTTGCCTTGAAGGTGACGACGCCACCGGCGTGACCGCTGTGACTCTGCACTTCGTCGACGGCGCCGTTGACGTATAGCGTCATCGTCTGGCTTGGTGCGTCATACACCACTGCGAGGTGGTCCGGGCCCTCGTTCGCGCAGACCTGGCAGGACTGGTTGCTGTACACCTTTGTACGAGTCGGTGTGTCGCTGTCGGAGTTGGCTATCTCCAGTTCCCATCCGCCGCTGTACTCGGCGGACGGATCGTCGCGATCCGGATCGTAATTGTCATTCTTGATCTTGGGGTTGAAGCGGACCGTGAAAGCGCTTTGTTTGGCGCTGGCAGCGGAGAAGACGGTCATCGGCACTGTGGGTTTGGCGGCATCAACCCATCCGGCGATGGTGAAGCTGCCGTCGGTGTCCGCGACTGGTCCGGCGGTTTGCGCCCATGAGCCGCTTCCGTCGGCGTGTGTTCCGTCCAGAGCGAGGCACTGTTCGGAGAACGCGCCGCAGGCTTCCCCGTCGTCCTTGATTGCGGCTCCACCGTTTAGGGACAAGGTGTGCCCAGCGCCAGAGTCGTCGGGAATCGTGGCGTCGGTGTTCGGAGGGGTGTTGAACCGCCAGCGCGCCTGGGCAGTTGCGCGGTACCAACGCGCCACATCCTGGTCGGTGACGGCGCGTGCGAACACCCGGACGTCGTCGATCTCTCCCGGGAACAGGTCGACGTTGGAGCCGTTGAACTTGGCGCGGCCGATGGTGAACGGTCCGCGGGCGGCGGTGGCCCAGGCACTGGCGTCGAAGGGCTTGCTGCTTTGGAACTTGCCGTCGACATAGAGCTTGAGTTGCTTGGCGGTGGCGTCGTAGACGCCGACCAGGTACGTCCACTGGCCTATGGTTGGGGCCGCGCTCGAGAGGGCCCGCACTCCCGGGGCGTCCTTCTGGTCTCCGGAGACGGCGGACATCGCCCACCGGCGGTCGACTTGTGAGTACTGAAGGTAGAACGAGCTGTTGAGTGAACCGTCCTGGGCGACCAGCGTTCCGTACTGGCCCGACGAGTTGAGCTTGGCCCAGGCCGAGACCGTGTAGTTGCTGGCCGGATTCACCACAGGAGTTGGGGTCTGGGCGTAGCCCACAGTCGCTGGATCGTTGTCGGTGTTCATGCGTAGCGCTGTCGAACCCACTCGGGCCTGGCTGCCCAGGGAGATATCACTACCGGTCAGGGCCGCCTGGTTCACTGATGTCAGACGCCACTGTTCCCAGGCCACACCCTCGCAATCCCACTGCATCAGGTGTGCGCCGTTGGCGGCCTTGCCGCCCTCGACATTGAGGCACTTGCCACTGTGCTTGGCAACATACTTGTAGGTGCCGTCAGCGACCTGGACACGCTGCCATTTTTGACTGTCGACGGCCGCACAGTCGGACTGGATGACGTGGGCGCCGTTGGCGGTCGACGCTCCTTCGACGTTCAGGCATTTTCCGCTGCGCTTGCTTGTCAAGGTGAAAACGTCATTGCCCAGATCGGTGAACTTCCACTTCTCCCACTCGACACCTTCGCAGTCCCACTGCATGACATGTGCGCCGTCGATCGTCTTGCCGCCTTCGACGTTGAGACACTTGCCGCTGTTGACACTCAACGCCTGGTACAGCTCGCCCGCGGCGATCTCATCCGTGAGCTTCGTCGACCCGGCTGGATCGTCGAGCCGCCAATGGGCGTCTTCGGTGGCTATGTTCCGGACGCGGAAGATGTAGGCCGGTGCGCTGGTGCCCCGGCCGGCTTGGTCGACCGCCGACACGTTGAGTTGCCAGTCTCCCTTGCGGTCGGGAGTCTTGGTGATGGTGCATGCAGTGGAGGTACAGCCGTTGGCTCCCAGGGCCAGGTACTGCATCGGCTCGGCAGGTCCGCCTGGAGGTGTGAAGGAGTAGCCGAACTTGGCGATCGGCTCCCCAGCGGCGGCGGTGATCGTGAAAGTCCCAGGCTGGTTGACGCCGTCGTGTTCGATCGGGTCGTTCGGGTACTTGGACGACGTCACCTTCGGTGGGGGCGGGGCGGCGTCGTCATAGACGAACCAACACTTATGACCTGCGCTGGAAAGCTGGTCACTCCAGACGCTCGCTCCCTGCCAGTGGCCCGGATCGCCGTCCTCCAGGCCGCTCTTGAAGTCATGGCCTCGAACCATCCAGGCAATCGGGATGTTCTTGGGGATGCCCCGGCTGGACGCGAAGAGTGACAACGCCTTGGTGAAGTTCGAGCCCGATTCGCCTGACCCGGAGTAGAGGGGAGCTGAGTCGGGCCCCAGGTTGCCGGCGCCGATCCGCCATTTGAAGTTATTGCCTTGTGCATCGCCCCAGCCGACCACGTACTCGGCCTGCACCTTGTCACTGGACTGCGGATCGGTGATCCTGGCCGACATCGTTGGCCAGACTCTCAAGCGCGGTACAGCCTCATTGATCGCCATACACGGGTAGTAGCCACCCTCAGCTTCCATCCGCACATAGGTGGGAGGCTTGGGAGGAAGGTTGTAGAGGACGCGCAGCACAGCATCGTTGTTGAAGCGCTTCCAGTACTTGCTACTGGATTCACTGCCCGCCTTCATCCCCAGCCAGATCGATCCAGATCCGTGGGCGGTCTTGTCGATCTCGTCCTTCAGTGCGTCACTTGACAGCACGACTGTGCTGTTGGAGCAGCCGACACTTTCGTTTCCGTAGTTGAACGCCTTCTCCACCAACTTGTGCTGCCAAAACCCGGAAGCGCTCTGCGTGCCCCAGCTCGTCGAGCCGGAAACGCCCTTGGTCTTCCACACCTCGGCTTCGGCCGGCGTGCAGTTATAGGCACCTGTCTGATACGGCTTGAACTCGGCGTACAGGATATTGGTGTTCATGACCGCCGACGGCAGGGCAAACTTGTAGAACAGCCTCTTGGTTAGCTTTGAATCAGGCCTGCTGCCGCACAGGCCTCCCATGTAGGGGTCGGTATTGTCACACAAACCCATGCCCTCGTCCTCCCACGAGGCATCGGAATAGCTGGTACTGACCATCACCGCGCTCGACTCTCCTGGCCCCTGCCAGTCCGGGTCGAGGTAGACGGGGAACTTGGTGGCGGGGCCGGTCATCAGGGCCTTGTTCGGCTCTAGTGTGAGCTTGCCGTTCGCGACAGTGGTCTTGATCGGCGCATGCTGTGATCCGTCACCCGGGCCCTTGTTCAGGTCCGGGGGCTCTGGAACGACTCCGGTCTTCCGAGAACTGCCTGGCGGAACTGTTGCCTGCTGGCTGGTGGAGTCCCACATCGCTGGTTGAGGAGCGGAGAACACCGTCCCTCCAGTGGCCCTGTCGACCGCCTTCAGCCCTCCTGCGCCGTCCGGGGTGACGGCAACGCCAGAGGCTCCGAGCTTCAGTTCGACTCTGGCCAGCTTGGACTGTTGCGCCGCCTGCGGGGTCTTGACCCTCAGCACATGGCTGAATCCCGCCGCTGTTGCGCGAAGCACCAGATCCACCCCAGGGAGGGCTTCGGCATAGGTCGCGGTGTCTCCCTCAACCGTTGGTGCGGGCAACTTTCCATACGGCCACGCCAGTGAGAGTTCTTTGCCTGCTCGCGTCATCCGAACGAACGGGCCACCGCCGCCGCCGGAAAACCGCAGCCCCACCGTGCTGGCTGCAGGTACGAGTTCGCCGTTGTTCTGCTGGTGAAGCTTGGTGTCGATGTTGGCCCACTTGCCCGCCTTCAGGGTGCGTACCGGCGCGGCATGCAAGGTTGCTTCAAAGCGCCCGTCAGGCAGAGCCCGCACCTCACGCTTTGAGGAGAGGAGGGACGAGACCATCACCGCTCTGCCGGACTTCTTGGCTGCCGCCAGTGCCTCCTCCTGGGACACTGCCGCATTGGGCGCTGTGTCGGCGTGCGCGGACACAGCCCCTGTGGCGAAGGGAACGGACAGCATGGGCATCGCCAACAACGATGCCATCGCTGCCGACACGATGCGGAGCCCGTGGCGCGATCGCCCATTACACCGTGAACTTCGCACATGCACCGCGCGACGCCAAGTAATCATAGACACCCCACGAAGGTAAGTAGAACACAAAGCGAGCTAAAGCTAGCGATCACTCTGGCGTGGGGAAAGGGGGCGATTCGATCGAGAAAGTGATCTGCGTCACATGTTCCGGGTGGCTGTGATCGGCCCCTGGACAGGTGGCGTAGGAGGGGGAAGCCGGCCCGGCCGTACATCTGTCGTTTGATCAACTTCGTTCTGGTGTTGACGCCTTCGGTCCCGCCGTTGTGGTGTTTGCTGGTCAAAGCCGCGCGGACAGCATCCTGATCGAGTCTCAGGCCACGGATGAACGAGTGGAGGTGTGGCAGGTCCGACTGCTCGGCGGTGCTGATCCATTCCTCCAGCCGGTCCTCGCTGCCGGCCGCGGGAGTGAGGAGTTGCGCGAAGGCGCGGACCAGGGACGGGAGTCGACTCATCTCGGGGCACGCGCTGGTGGTTTTGTGGAGGAGTTCCTACTGGTCGGGGCGGCTGAGTGGCAGCCGGGACAGTCTGCGGGGTGAGATGGCAGGGCGGTCGTCCTCGACGCGTCCTTGGGTGATGTAGCGGTAGAGGAGGTTCTGGCTGCCGGTGTAGCCGCGTTCCCGGATCTCTCCGAGGAGTCGAAGGACCGGGATCGCGGGGTCTTAGGCTCGGCGTTTGCGCAGGTAATCGCGGTAGGGATCGATAAGGGTGGGCCGGTATTGCGATGCTCGCCGCATCTGTTTGGGCTTGTCGATCCGGGCATACCGTTTGGCGGTGTTCAGGGCGAGGTTCAGCCGCCGGGCGCACTCCAGGAGCCCGACGCCTGCGTCGAGCAGGTCGTGGACCTGCTGCCACCGCTGCAGGGTGGTGGTCTTCCCGCCGGCGAGTTTGCGTATCCGGGTGGCGGTGGCCCAGCAGTCGCTGTGAACGGCCACTTCCTTCCTGACGGCCTGGGCGAAGTTGTGCCAGATGTGGCGTCGGTCGCCGACCTGCAAGGCATCGGGTATGGCCTGGTGCACGGCCTCCGCATAGCCGGCGGCGCCGTCACGGCAGACGATTTCGACGCCCGGATGCTCGCGCAGCCACGCCGCCAAAGTGTGAGACGGGCGGTCAGGAAGGACATCGATCCTCCGCCGGGTCTCGGCATCGATCAGGACTGTCGCGTACGTCCGAGATCGCCGCAGCGAGAAGTCGTCCACACCCAATACCCGCGGCGTCTTGGTCACCGGCAGCGGAATCCCCAGCAGGATCCGCAGCGCGGCATGACGAGAGATCCGCACTCCCAGCGCGAACAGCACCCGAGCGCCGGCCCGGCCCGCCAACTCCCGCACCACCGCCCCGACCTGGACGGCCAACTGGACGGTCCGTCGTTGATACCGCTCCAGGACTCCGGCGATCTGTTCCTGGAACGTCCGCCGGGGTCACCGCCAGTCCCGACACACGAGCCGACGCACCCGCACGTTTAGCACCACCCGCCGCCCATCGATGGGGACATCGGCCACGGTCCGCTCACGCCACGCATGCACACGAGCGGTCTGGACGGCACACCCAGTACAAGGAACCGGCACACCGCGGCTGCTGGCCCGCACCCGAATCAACTCGCTCTCGTCCGTAACATCCTCGATGACCAGGCAGGACGGCCCCGAGAACACCACATCCACCAACCGATCAACCCCAACCACACCTCAGCGTGACAGGAGCACACCCACCGTCACCATCGAAAGTGCGACAGAGCCGACCTTGGCTGGAGGTATCTCTCCTAGAGAGATACCTCCGACAGGCCATGGGGCGAGCCCCCTGCCGCCTTTTCTTGTGGACGTGAGCTTGGGGACTTGTATCCCTGGACGGATTCCATGGCGTGGGCTTCCGCCGCCTTGCCCTCCGTTGTGAGTCTGGGGACGTGAGGGGGAGGGTGTGGGCCCAGGGACGTGAGGTCGGGGAGGCAGGTGGAAAACCCGTTGCTGTGGGGTGGGCGCGGTAGGCAGGCTGTTCTCGGGCTCCGGAATGCCGGAGTCCTGAGGAATTTGCAGTCCATTCCCTTGTGGTTCAAAGGAAGAACGCCGCACCGTTAATGCGGAAATCCAGGTTCGAGTCCTGGTGGGGGAGCTGCACGTGGTCGGGGAGGTGAGCGGTGAACGTGCTCGTGCTGAACGCGTCCTATGAGCCCTTACAAAAAGTGGATCTGCGGCACGCCATACGCATGCTCGTGCGTGAGGTGGCGGTCGTCGAGGAGGCGGAGGAGGGGCGCACCATCGGTCGGTTCCCCGTGCCGAGGGTGCTCCGTCTCGTCCGCTACGTCGCCATGCGCTGGCGCCACGGCAGGCGGCCTCCGTGGACCAAGCGCGGCGTCTACCTGCGCGACCGCGGTCACTGCGCCTACTGCGGCGGACGCGGCAACACCATCGACCACGTTCTCCCGCAGTCCCGCGGCGGCGGCGACACCTGGGAGAACACCGTCCTGGCCTGCGGCCGCTGCAACAACCGCAAGGCCGACCGCACCCCGTCCGAAGCGGGTCTGCCCCTGCGTCTCAAGCCCCGCATCCCCCACTGGGAGGAACTCGTCTCCCTCTGACCCGAACGCCATCCCCGACTGCGGCATCCGCTGAACACGGTGTCCGCTGAGCGGTTGCCCGCTACCGAGGTGTCCGCTGAGCGGCCGCCTGCTACAAGAGTGTCCGCCGACCGTCACGCATCGCCGCTACGTCCCCTGCTCCGGCTCCGAATTCAAGGCCACCCTCGCCTACCTCGGCCACGAGGTGGGCGAGGACGGCGTTCGCTGACCACGGTGTCCGTTTCTCTCCGGCGCTCGCCGACCGCGGTGTCCGGCAAGAACGCGGTCGTGGACCATCGCGCGGACGGCGGCGTCTGCTGACCACCGCGGCCGCCGGTCGGCGCGGCTTCACGGTCGCGCCCCTCATCAGGAGCGTTCGGCCTTCCGGTCACCGCCGACGCGCGACGCGGTGGGTGATCAGGAGGGTGAGGGGTGGTCGAGTGCCGAGGCGATTTGGCGGCGGGAGGTGATGGTGAGCTTGCGGAAGACCTTGTTGAGGTGGAACTCGACGGTCGGGGTCGTGATGAAGAGCCGGGTGGCGATCTCCGCGTTGGTCAGGCCCGACGCGGCCAGGACGGCCACGTGGCGCTCCTGCGGTGTGAGGTCGTGTCGCGTGTCCGCGGTCCGTTTGCGGGCGGTCGCCCCGGTGGCCAGCAACTCGGCTCGGGCGCGTCCGGTGAAGGCCGCCGCTCCCCAGGAGTCGAAGGACTCGTACGCGGCCCGCAACGGGACGCGCGCGTCCGAACGCCGCTTCCTCCGCCGCAGCCATTCCCCGTAGACGAGCCGGGACCAGGCCAGTTCGACGGCCACGGGCACCTTTCCGAGCTGCTCGATCGACTTCAGGTACCACTCCTCGGCGGCGTCGCCGGTGGTCATCAAGGCCCTGCAGCGCGCCAGCGACCCGAGTGCCCATGGTGTCCCGGCCAGCGGCGCCCGCTCCTCGATCCGGGCGAGCGCCGCTTCGGCGGACGACCGGTCACCGGCACGGACGCCCGCCTCGACCATGATCGGCAGCATCAGGTTCCCGAGGGGGAGGCCGTCCTCGAGGAACACGGGAAGGGCGTGGTCGAGCGCCTCCCGGTAGCGGCCGCGGCCGATCTCGAAGATGCTCAGCGCCTGGGCCGCCGTCCGACGCATCGATCCGAGCCGCAGGGTCTCCGCCAGGTTCCTCATGGCCTGGGTGGCCGTCCGTAGTTCGGGCTCCCGGCCCGTCCAGGCGTAGAACAGCGCCTTGTTGATCTCACCGCCGCCCGCGAATCCGGTCGCGGCGGCGTATTCGTCCGACTCGGCGTAGTGGCTCTCGGCCACGGAGAACCGGCCTTCCCAGATCTCCAGGGTGGCCAGGACGAGCAGGGCGAGGCTCAGTCCGTAGAGGGCTCCCCGGCCGCGGTCCACCGCTGCCAGCCGTTGGACGATCTCCCGTTTCGCCTCGATGTCCCAGAGCTCGTCGGCCGCGTAGCTGACGATCACGCTGAAGGGACTGTTGAGCTCGCGGAGTTCGGGCGAGGCGCGCAGCCGCCTGAGCGCGTCGCGGAGCAGCGGAGCCCCCTGGGCGTAGCCGAAGGCGACCTCGTGGGCGAGGCCGGCCATGAGGGGGCCGGGGCTCCAGGACGGCGGGGCCGGGTCGTGCCAGGCGTCGGCGGCGGTCTTCGCGACCTGCGCGAGCGTCGTCCCGCTGGTGAGGCCGCCGCTGACGAGTGCCGCGTGCATCGCCTCGTACAGCAGTTCCCAGGTCGTCGCCGGATCACTCGGCCCGAGCCCGTCCACGGCGTCCAGCAGCATCGCGGACACCTCACCGGTGCGGAGGAACAGCATGTCCACGGACGCCCTCAGGCGCTGCGCGCGAGCCTTCTCGGGGGATCCGGCGAGGTCCGGTGCGGCGAGGGCGAGGAGCATCCGGACGGCACCGGCGTCACCCGAGGTGAGGTGGGCTTCGGCGGCGTCGAGAAAGCGTCGTGCCCGGCGAGCGGGGTCGGTGGTGAGCTCCGCGGCGCGGGAGAGGAACAGGGCCTGCTGGGAGAACCCGCCGCGGGCCTGGGCCCGCTCGGAGGCGGTCTCCAGTTCCGTCGCCACGGCGTCGTCGGCGCCCTCGGTGGCCTCGGCGAGATGCCACGCCCTGCGGTCGGGGGCGCTCGCCGTGGCGAGGACCGCGTGGATCCGGCGCAGCGCCTCGGCGTCGGCGGCCGCGTGGACGGCGGACCTGATCAGCGGATGCCGGAACTCCAGGGCCGTGCCAGGGCAGAGGACGCCTGCCCTCACCGCGGGCGCCATGGCCCGCACGGACAGTCCGAGGGCGCCGGCGGCCCGCCACAGGGCGGCCTGGTCGTCGGTGGGCGCCGTGGCGATCAGCAGGAGGAGGTTCTGCGTGTCGTCGGGGAGCGCCGCGACCGAGCGTCGAAACCGGTCCTCGAGGAGCCGGCTTACCGGCAGCGGTTCGGGGAGGCGGGCGACTCCGGCGAGTTGCTCGGCGTTCAGGTGCGCGGTGATCTCCACCAGGGCGAGGGGGTTGCCGCCGGTGCCGTCGACGATCCGGTCGGCGACCGCCCTGTCCAGGTGCCCGGGCACGCCCTGCCCGAGCAGGGTCCGGGCGTCCTCCGGTGGCAGGCCTTCGAGACGGGTCGCGTTCAGGCCGTCGAGGAGGCGGGGCCGTCCGGAGTCCTCCCGGGCGGCGAAGACCATGGACACCGAGTCGGCGTGCACGCGGCGGGCCACGAAGGCCAGCACGTCCGCCGACTCGCGGTCGAGCCAGTGGACGTCGTCGACCAGGCACAGCATCGGCCGGTCCGAGGCGACCTCCGCGAGGAGCGTCAGCGTCGCCAGGCCGACGAGGAACCGGTCGCGGGACGCGGTGCCCGTCAGGCCGAGCGCGGCGTTCAGGGCGTCCCGCAGGTGCTCCGGAAGGCAGGTGAGCGCCGGCAGGAAAGGACGGAGGAGCCGGTGCAGGGCGCCGTGGGCCAGGCGGGTCTCCGACTCGATGCCGACCAGATGGACCACGGTGACGTCCTCGGAGGCGCGGGCGGCGTACTGGAGCAGCCGCGTCTTCCCCACCCCTGGCTCGCCGGTGAGCACCAGGACCGCGCCGAAGCCGTCCCGCAAGGCCTCCAGCATCTCGTCGATGGCCGCGCACTCCGCTCGGCGGCCGACCAGCGGCATTTCGGACATGACCGTGACACCTCGCCGTACCACGAGACGGATCCCCTCGACGCGTTGACGCCACCGACGCTAGGTCTGAGTCCGGACGCGAGCGAGCGTCACATGACGGTGGATGAGCGCAAGGCGCGCACCGCCACACGACCGGGCGCGGGTGGGTCGGCGCGGGGCGGGGACGAGTGCGCGGAGTTCGGTGCGGGAGGTGACGCCCAGTTTGGGGAAGATGCGGTGCAGGTGGGAGCTGACGGTGCGGTGTGAGAGGTAGAGGCGCTGGCCGATCTCCCGGTTGGTCAGGCCCTCGGCGGCGAGCTGGACGATCTGCAGCTCGTGGGGGGTGAGCCGGTCGCGGGCGTCCGGCGGGCGGCGCCGGCTGGTCTCCCCGGCCGCGCGGAGTTCGGCGCGGGACCGCTCGCCCCACGGGATGGCGCCGAGGGCGTCGAACATGTCCCGGGCGGTGCGCAACTGGTCACGGGCCTCGACATGGCGCCGGTGCCGCCGGAGCCACTCGCCGTAGGCCAGGTGGGTGCGCGCCCGGATCAGGGGCCAGGCCGCGAGGTCGGCCTGGAGCGCGGTGGCGAAACGGGCGTCGGCGTCCTCGGCGGAGGCCAGAAGGGCGTGCGCGAGGCGCAGGTCGGCGTGCAGGACGGGCGCCGGGGTGAGCTTCGCGACGTCCTGGAGCTCGGCGACGATGGGCGCGGCGGCGTCGGGACGGCCGCAGTGGACCGCCGCGTCGACGAGGTCGCCCAGCGTGGTCAGGCGGAGCGCGAGCTGGTACGACGGGTCCGAGGGGTCGTGCAGGCGCCGGAAATGGGCCAGTGCCTCCTCGAACCGGCCGGCGCTCAGAGCGGCGAGGCCCCGGGCGGTCACGGCCGTCGCCAGGACCGGCCGCGCGCCGACCGGCAGGCCGATCCCCTCCGCCTCCTCGGCGAGACGCAGCGCGCCGTCGTGGTCGCCCCGCAGCGCCGCCAGCTTCGCCGCGGTCGCCGTCATCAGCGCGTACATCATCGTCTGCGTGGTCTCGCGGGCCAGGCGGCGCGACTCCTCGGTCGCCGAGATCGCCGCTCCCAGGTCGCCGACCACCAGGGCGCTCCACGCCTCGGCGCCGACCGTGCGCGCCAGCAGGCCGAGGCGGCCCTGTGCGCGCAGGCCCGCGCCGCCGGCGGACGAGAAGGCCCGGGAAAGGTCGAAACCGCCGGCGAGGAGGGCGGCGGTGCTGAGCATCCGGTAGGCGCGGCCGTCGTCGCCGTCGTTGAAGGCGACGTGGCGGGCCCGGTCCAGGACGTACGCTCCTCGCTCGACGGGCGCGGCGTACGCGCAGATCGCCAGCCGCCAGGGATCGGCCTCGCCGAGTTCCATCCGCTCGACCGCGTCCAGGACGCCGCGCCGTCCCTCCGGCCCCGGATCGGACCAGAAGCAGAGCTGGGCCGCGCTCCACAGGATCCGCAGGGCCAGCACCCGGTCGACGGCGGCGATGTCCTCGGCGAGCGCGGTCAGGGAGATCGCACCGGACGAGTGGTGGTGCAGCCCCTCGTCGAAGCTTCCACGGAGCCAGACGACCGCCGCGTGCTGGCGTGGCGTCAGCTCCGCGTTCATCACCTGGTCGAGGATCTGGCCGACGGCCTGTGAACGGCCGAGTTCCACGGCGAAGTCGGCCGCGCGGAGCAGCCGTTCGACGCGGAGTCCGGGGTCCTCGCTGAGCGCGGCGGCCTGCTCCAGGGCGCCGACCGCGGCTGAGATGCCGCCCCGGCGCGCGGCACGGGCGGCGGCGTTCTGGAGCGCGGCGGCGACCGACTCGTCCGGGGCCGCCGCCCCGGCGGCCCGGTGCCTGATCTGCCGGTCCGGCTGGCCCTCCAGGACCTCGGCGAGAGCGGCGTGGGCGGCATGCCGCCGGGACGTCGCCATGGCCTGCCGGATCGCCGAGCGCATCAGCGGGTGCCGGAACCGCAGCTCCGACCCGACGACGCCGACCAGTTCCGCGCGCACGGCCGGATCGATGTCGGCGGCGCCGACCGGACGGCCGATGAGCAGCCGGGTCGCGCCGAAGATCTCCGAGAGTGAGGGCCCGTCGTCCAGCGCCGCGACCTGAAGGAGCCCGCGGGTCGCCTCGGGCAGGGTGTTCAGGCGATCGGTGAACGCGCGCTGCAGCCTCTCGGTCAACGGCAGGCCGGAGCCGGCCACGTCGACGCCGAGGGCACGCGACAGTTCGGTCAGCGCCAGCGGGTTCCCCGCCGACTCGTGGAGCACACGGCGGCGCGCGGCCGGCGACAGGTCCGGGGCGACGCCGACCAGCAGCTCGGCGGCCTCCTCGTCGGAGAGCGGCCCGAGGGCCAGGGTGGTGATCTCGTCCCGGCCCAGCCGTGACCGGTAGCCGTCCCGGGCGGCCCCCACCATGACGACCGGCTCGGCGACGACCCGTCGCGCCATGAACGCCAGGACGCTGACGGTCGCGTCGTCCAGCCACTGCACGTCGTCGGCGAGGACCAGGACCGGCGCCGTCGTGGCAGCGTCGGCCACCAGGTCGAGGGCGGCCAGACCCACCAGGAAGACGTCCGGCACGTCCGCCTCGACCTGGCCCAGGGCGGCTCGCAGGGCCGACCGCTGCGGCGCGGCCAGGTCGGGCATCCCCGGGCCGAGCGGGCGGAGCAGCTGCTGCAGGCCGGCGAAGGGCACCCTGCTCTCGGCCTCGACCCCGACGGTCCGCAGCACGCGGAACCCCAGGGCCTCCGCGGCGGAGGAGACCGCTCCCAACAGCGCGGACTTGCCGATGCCCGCGGCGCCGCGGACCAGCACCGCGCTCCCACCGCCTCCGGTGTCCGCCAAGGCACTGCGGAGGAACTCCAGCGGTCCTCCCCGGCCGATGAGCTCCACGAGGTCCTCTCCGGCCGGGCCTGACTGGCCGTTCTGCCTGAAATGGCAGCGTACTGCCCGGCACCGGTCGGCCCCAGGTGTCCGCCGGGCGGCAGAGGGCGTTGTCGGCGAACAGGCCGGTACTGGTCAGGGCCGGACGGTGGAGGCAGTGGGCAGGCCGGGGCGTGTCGCGGGCGGGGACCCCGCGTCCGAGGCCCCCCGCCCGCCGGATCAGGACGTGGCCGTCGCGGCGGCTTCGATGAGGTTCGCGGTGGCCCGGGCGTGGGAGACCAGGACGGCGTGGGAGGCGTCCGGGACGACCACGGTGTGGGCGTGGGCACGTTCGGCCATGGCGCGTTCGGCGGCGGGCGGGATGGCATGGTCGGCCCCGGCGATCATGTACCAGGACGGGATGGTCCTCCAGGCGGGTGTGGTGGACGGGGCGGCGAACGCGGCCAGCGCGACCGGGCGCTGGGAGGCGGCCATCAGCCGGGTCCGCCGCGCCGGGACGTCCTGGGCGAAGACGTCTCGGAAGTCGGCGGCGTTGATGTAGGCGTCCTGGCCTTCGGGGAAGGGGCGGACGACCAAGGCGGGCGGCAGTTGGCTGCCTGGGTAGCGGCCGAGGATCGCCAGGCCGCTCTCGCCTTGGTCGGGGGCGAACGCGGCGATGTAGACGAGGGCCTTGACGTTGGCGTGACCGGTGGCGGCGTCGGTGATGACGGCGCCGCCGTAGGAGTGGCCGACCAGGACGACCGGACCGGGGACGGTGTTCAGGACGCTGGACAGGTATGCGGAGTCGCCGGCCAGGTCCCGGAGCGGGTTGGCGACGCTGATCACGGGATAGCCGTCTCGTTCCAGCCCGGTGACGACGTCGTTCCAACTGGAGGAGTCGGCGAAGGCGCCGTGCACGAGGACGACGGTCGGCTTGGGGGCGCCGGTGGCGCGGCTCGTCCCGTCCGGTGAGGCGTTCGAGACCGCGGGGACCGCCAGCAGCAGCGTGGCCGCCAGCGCGGAGACCGCGAGTCTTCCGCGTCGCGGCCCACGGGGCTTGGTGTCGGGCATGTGGGGACCTCTCGTCTTCTCGGTCACAAGGTGGGGGGCGGCCCGGCCACTCGGAGGCCGAAGGCGGCGGCGGAGGCGATCACGGTCTCCAGGTCGAACTCCGGCGGGAGGTCGCCGGCCTCGCCGACGGGCGTCCCGTTGGCCCGGAAGTACCGCTCGATGGAGGCCGGGCTGAACACCACCGCCAGCCGGGCCCCCTTCGGGGAGCGGACCAGGTAGCTGTGGGGCACGCCGCGCGGGCCGTGGGCGACCTGGCCGGCGACCAGGTCGTGGCTTTCGTCGCCGACGAGGAACGTCACCTCGCCGTCGAGGACGAACCAGAGCTCGTCCTCGTTCTCGTGGACGTGGAGCGGCGGCGCGTGGCCGACCGGGTCGGCGAACTCCATCAGGCTGAGCGCGTCGTCGGTCGCGCCGCCGGGAAGGAGGATCCTGGCCTGGCCGCCGAGGAACCAGAAGGGCTCGCGTTCAGGGGCGGGGGCGAACGTGGGGAAGTGCACGGCGTCGTCCTCCTGGGGTCATGGCCGGCCGAGGAACCGCAGCAGCATGCGGGTGAGCTCGCCGGGGTGCTCCTCGTAGATCCAGTGGCCGGAGCCCGCGATGACGGCGCCGGTCACGTTCGTCGCGTACTGCCTGGCCTGCGTCTCCTCGAACGCGCCGAGGCTGCCGGACGCTCCGATCGCGAGCACCGGCATGCGCAGCGGCGTCCTCTGGAACCGGGCGTCGTCGCGGATGTCCTGCGGGAAGACGCGGAACCAGGCGAGGCCGGCCTCCAGGTGGGCGGGGTCGCGCAGGTAGTGGGCGAACACCTGGATGTCGGCGGGGCTCACCGCGCCCTTGACGACCTCATATCCGCCGATGAACCCGGAGGTCCAGGTGACCTCACGTCCGCGGATCATGTCCTCGGGCAGGCCGTTCGTGAGATTGAAGAAGCCGAAGTTCCACACGCCCGGACCGTGGCTGGTCAGCGAGGGGAACCGGTAGACGCCGGGATCGGGGATCGGCGCCTCGCTGAGGACGAGCTTCCTGACCGTCCCGGGGTACTGGGCGGCGTAGGAGTAGGCGACCATCGTGCCGATGTCGTGGCCGACGATCCGGACGTCGTCGGCGTGCCCCAGCTCGACCAGGAGCGCGTGCAGGTCCCCGGCCATGGTCTTCTTGTCGTAGCCGGTGGCCGGGGCGTCGCTCTTCCCGGCGCCGGGAAGGTCGGGGGCGATGACGGTGTAGTGCTCGGCGAGCGCGGGCATGACGCCGTGCCACTCGTACCAGGTCTGCGGGTAGCCGTGGATCAGCATGAGGGCCGGGCCGTGGCCGCCGATCACGTAGTTGACGCCGATCCCGGCGACGCGTGTCCTGTGCTCGCTGAATCCGGCGGGGAGGCTTTCGCCGGGAGGGCGCGGTGGCGTGGCGGCCGTCGCGCCGGTCATCGCGCCCAGTCCGACCGCCAGCGTGGCCAGCGTGGTGAGCAGCCGCCGGAACCTGGGCATGCGGAATCTCACTCGGTACTCCTGCAGGTGTGCGATGGGGGCTCAGAGGAAGGCGGTCATGCCTCGGCCTTGATGTCCTGGCGGCTCAGCCATGCCAGGGCGGCGTCCGCGACCTCGCGCCAGCCGTGGTCGATCGTCAGCGAGTGGCCGCGGCCGGGGAGGGTGAGGAGGTCGGTGACGGCGTCGGAGTGGCGGTACTGCTTGAGCGTGGCCCGCGTGACGCTCTCGGGGACGGTGTGGTCCTCGCCGCCGGACATGAGCAGCAGCGGCCCCCGGCCGGAGTTCCCGGTGTCGACCTTCGCGGGCGAGTGGGGGTTGAAGTTGGCGGCGGCCGCCTCGTAGAGCGGCTTGCCGGGCGCCGGGATGGTCCACTTCCCGTGCAGCTCGTCGGACTCGTCCTCCGGGATGGCGTTGCCGAAGGCGAAGCGGAACTGCTCGGCGGTGAGCGAGACCGAGCGGTGCCGGTTGGCCGGGTTCCTGAAGACCGGGAGTGTGGCGTGGAGCGCGGACAGGGGGAGCGGCAGGACGCCCTTGATCTGCGCGGCGTCGATCGCGACCGCGGCGGCGGCGCGGTCCTGGCCGAGCAGCTTCTGGGCGATCATGCCGCCGAAGGAGTGGCCGATCAGGATCGGCCGGGCCGGCAGGTCGGCGATCAGCGCCGCGTAGTGGCCGACGACGTCGTCGATCCCGTGGTCGGCGATGCTCTCGGGGTTCAGGCGGGCCTCCTCGACGGTGTCGGGGTCTCCGGGCCAGCCCGGCGCGGACGGGGCGTACCCCTCGGCGCGGAACAGGTCGATCCAGGGCTGCCACGAGGTGCTGTGCAGCCACAGACCGTGGATGAAGACGACGGGGATCGGCATGACGAACCTTCTCGGCATTGGGGACGTCCTGGGACGACCACGACACCACCTGGCTCCACGCCCTCGCACCAGGGCCGCACCCCAGAGCCCGCCGTGTGCCGATCGCCTTGAACTGGGGTTCGTCCCTAGTGCGATCGCCCGTGCCGTCCTTGCCAGGCCACCACACATCACCACGCGGCAACGCTCCGATCCGCCATGCCTCCAACAACGGCCGCAGCGCGTGTTCCGCGGCTGGTTGTCGCAGGTCAGGCCCCACACTGTGGCCAGTAGCCCATCGGGGAGGGATGGATCTTGGATACTCCGCCGCCGCATCAGCCGCACGACCCCGCGCACCACGGCCGCATCGACGGCGATCAGCCACCGCCGCAAATCGTGATCTTGCAGGGGCCGACGGTGACGCGAAAGAAGCTCAGCGGCACCGCGCACACCGTGCACCTGCTGCTGTCGGTCCTCACGTGCGGGCTGTGGCTGCCGATCTGGTTCCTGCACTGGCTGTTCACACGCACCAAGACCGTGGCGCGGTAGCCCACGGGACTAGCCTGGGGCGGTGGCGGAGTCCCCGGAGTTCGGCGTCCTCTTGACGCGTCTCATCGACCATCGTGGGTTGAGTTTCAGTTCGCTGTCCCAAGCCGTCGAGGTGCCCGAAGACGAGCTGCGTAGCGTCCTCGATGGACGCCCACCCAGCCCGACGTTGTTGCGGGAACTGGCTCAGGCGCTGGATCTGCACGCGGCGGATCTGTTCGTGATGGCCGGTCAGCCGGTGCCGGACGCGCTGGCCCCGTTGGACGCCTCCGCCGGGCGGTACCTCGACGACCTGGTGCCCGACGTCATCTGCCTTCCGGCCGAACAGCGATCGCGGGTGCGCCGGATGGTCCGAGACCTCCCGCAGGAGCCGCGTGAAGTGGCCTATGCGGGGGCGCAGGTGTACGACCCGAGCGAGGCCGGGGTCGGAGCCATGGTCGGGAACATGCTGCTCAGCAACCGGAACCTCGGGTGGGAGGTGGCGGTGGCTCTCGCGTGTTGCTCCAACGGCCGCATGTACGTGTCCCCTTCGACGGTCTTCCGGATCGCGGCGGGCCGGACCGAGCTGACTCCGGACAGGCTGGCCAACCTCACCACCCTGCTCGACATCCCCGCCGGCGACCTGGCTGCGATCATCGGAATCGCCTTGCCGGACGGGCAGCCCCCGGACGATCCCGCTGCCGCCGATGTGGCCGCCCTGCTGTGGGAGGTGCGACGCTTGTCCGCTGCTCAACTGCGGCTGGTCTGCGAACAAGCCCGCGACATGCGGCGGGAGATGCCTGACGACGCCATCGACCGCAACTTCTACGCGACCGGGTCCTACAGGAACTCGCCCGTGATCACACGATAGGACGACGGTCCGGCGCAAGCCTCACCGACCGGCTGGACGAGCCCTTGAAGGCGCAGGAACCGGCCGAGCTGGAAAGTCAACTCGGAGTTCGGCTGCCGGAGGATTCCGTCGGGCCCCTCGGTAGAGCCGTGGACGTTCCCACTTGATCACGTACGGTGTGCATATCAACACGGGGGGGCAGTATGCGAGGTCGTGCCACCGCCATCGTGGGCGGTCTGCTGGCAGGTTCCACATTCGCGCTGGCCGGCGGTGGTGTCGCAGGCGCTGCCACGGGCATCTTCATGTTTCACCATCGGCCGGGGGACACTCAGGTGTTCAACAAGCCGGTAGACGACCAGTGCTATGACGTCGGTCTCGCCGATGGTGCGGCCAGCAACGGGACCGACCGGTCCGCCAAGCTGTACGGCGGACCTGGTTGCCGTGGCAAAGCCGTCACGGTCATGGCTCCGGGCGAGAGTTCTCAGTCGGTCGAATTCCAGAGCGTGAAGTTCACGCGCTGAGCCGCGACTGCGGGTGCAGGCGGACCGCACGGCCATTCTTCTGCAGGTTGCGTCCCCAGCTCAGGGGGCGAATCGGCTAGGGCGGGTGAGAGCTTGGTGTCCTTCCAGGTGAAGAAGAACTGGCTGCCGTTGGTGTCGGGGCCGGCGTTCGCCATCGCCACCGTGCCGGCCGGGTAGGTGGCGCCGTCCAGGTTCTCGTCCGGAAACTGGTAGCCGGGCGCTCCGCTGCGGGTGCCGGTGGGGTCGCCGCACTGCAGGACGAAGATCCGCTGGGTCGTGGAGCGGTGGCAGTGCGTCTTGTCGAAGAAGCCGCGCTCGGCCAGGAAGCGGAACGAGTAGGCCGTGCAGGGCGCCTTGTCCGTCAGTGCCGCGAACGCGATCGTGCCCTGGGTGGTGCGCAGCCGTGCGGTGTACGGCGCGGCGACGGCGTTCGCGTCGGCCGTGCGACGCGGGCTCGGGGCGCGGTGCTGTCGTTCGGAGGTTCGTCGGATGTCCATGGCGCCCGCCAGCGCACCCGGTCCGGGACGGGACGGAGCCGCCCGGGGCGGCGTGCGCTGGTCTGTGCTCGTCAGGTCGCGGGGTCGGGGTGGCGGAGGGTGCGGAACGTCGCGGGGGTCGCCCAGCCGCGTAGGGCGGCGGGGATCGCGGAGTGGAACGCGGCGTCGGCCGTGGGGGTGTCGAGGGCTTCGGCCAGTTCGAGTGCCACCAGGCCGTGCAGGGTGATCCAGAGTGAGAGGGCGATCGACGTCGCGTCGCCCTCGAGGACGGAACATGCGACGGCCCGGTCGATCGCCGCGATGAGCGGGCGGACGGGGTCGGCGGCGCCGACCGCGCCGGACGGGTCGAAGGACTGGGCCCCTCCGAACAGCACCGTGTAGAGGTGGCTGTGGCCGCGTCCCCAGCGCCGGTAGGCGGCGGCCAGGGCGTGGAGGTCGGCGAGGGGGTCTTCGGAGGTCGGCACTGCCGACAGCTCCTGGAACAGGCCGGCGACGGCCCTGTCGCGCACTGCTCCGAACAGGCCGTCCTTGCCGCCGAACAGGGAGTAGACCGCCGTCGTCGACGTGTCGGCGGCGGCAGCCACGGCGCGGACGGTGACCGAGTCACGTGAACCGGTGGCCAGCAGTTCGGTCGCGCAGGCGACGAGCCGCTCCCCGACCGCCTCGTCGTTCGTCCTCGGTCTGCCCATGCCGGGAAGCCTACCGCGCGTGATAACGTCGTTTTGAAACACTGTTTTAAAACGATGGGACCCCCCATGTCCGCTTTCGCTCCACGTCTGTTCCGCTTCACCGGGCGCCTGCTTCTGGCATTGGCCGCCGTCGTGACGGCGGTCGTTCTCTTCCTGGTGGCGATCGTCCTCACGGACGGGGCCGGTTCGGGAGCCGCCGCTTGGCTGGCGACTCTCGCGATCGCCCTCGTCCTCGCGTTCTGGCGGAGTCGGCGCCGGACCGGGGCGGCGCGGCTCGTGCCGTTCGTGCCGGTGCTCGTCGCGGCGGCGTTGACGGCGACGGTCTGCGTCCCGACCGGGACCACGGCCCGGCGACTCCCGCCTGACCTGCCCTTCGTGGCCACACAGCACTGGAGTCTGAACACCGGCAGCACGGTCGCCGTGTACCACTACCCGGCCGCGGGCTCCGGCGCGCGGCATCCGATTCCGCTCGTGTACCTCAACGGGGGACCGGTCCGCGGCATCTCGGTGCTCGACCACCGGTTCCTGCAGCTCCTGGCAGGACGGGGCTACGACGTCTACACCTACGAACAGGCGGGCGGGGGGCGCAGCGACCTGCTCCCCATGGGCCAGTACACGATCTCCAGATCGGTCCGGGACCTCGGCGCCTTCGTCCAGCGGCTGGGCAAGGGCGAGGTCGACGTCCTCGGCTTCTCCTCGGGCGGGGCCGTGCTGACCCGGGCCCTGGCCGACCCCTCCGTCTCCGCGCGGTTCCACCGGGCGGTCGTCGCCGAGCCCGGCCCGATGGACGGCGTCACCTCGAGGGTCGCCGGGCACAAGGGACGTCCGTCCGCGCGCGGCCTCGCGCCGGGCCTGACCGGACCGCGGTCGACCCGCGTCCCGCGGTACGCCGTGGCCTTCGGCCTGATGCGACTCGGACTGCTCAGCCCCGAAACCGGGCTGGTCGGACAGGCCGAGGGCGTCAACGCGTTCAAGGCCGCCGACCTCGGCAGCGACACGGCGTCCGCCTACTGCGCGCGCGACGCGCATCGCATCCCGCGCGAGGACACGGCCGACAACTTCTCCTTCAGCGCCGCCGCCAGCCTCCACATCCAGCGGACGGTGCGGGACTCCCCGTCCATCGCCCCGCAGCTGGCGCGTTCGAAGACGCCCGCCATGCTGATGATCGCCGAGTGTTCGTCACAGATCCGCCAGTGGGAGACGGCCGTCCTGGCTGGAGACCCCGCCATCCAGCGCACGCAGTACATGCCCGGAGTCGGGCATCACATGTGGAACGGCCTGGACCGCAACAACGACCGGGCGGCCGCCGTCATCAGCGCGTTCCTCCAAGGTCAGCCCGCACCGCTGCCGAACTTCCCCACCCGCCGGCAGATCCCCGCCTTCCTGAGCGAGCACCGGTGACGCGCGTGCGGCCGGGGCGGGTCAGGTGAGGGCGGTGGCGATGAGGGTGACGGCTCCGACGCCGGACACGATGAGGACGCCGGTGCGGGTCGCGGCAGAGGGGAGCCGGGGAGCCAGGGCCATGCCGGTGGCCGCGCCGACGGCGAGGGCGGGCACGGTGGGCCAGGACGGGAGGACGAACCCCAGGACGGCGGCCGTGGCCGCGTTCTGGACGAGGAAGAAGACGTGCAGCGTGGCGCGGGTCTCGCGCGCGGGCCATCCGGCGTTGGCGGCGTACATGCCGATCGGGGGGCCGCCCACGCCGCCGATGACGTTGAGTCCGGCGCTGCCGAGACCGGTCAACCAGGCGCCGCCCGGACGGCTCAGGAACGACGAGCGCAGCCCGCGCGCCAGCAGCGCCACCCCGATGAGCACGCCGCATCCGCCGGCCACGGCCAGCAACCGGGTGTCCACCCCGCTCATCAGCCAGGCCGCCACCGGCGTGGCCAGCAGGGTGGGGAGCAGGAGCCGTCCGGCGTCGCGCGGACGGGTGTGCCGCCAATCGCGCGACAGCGGAAGCAGGGAGGCGAGGACGGCCAGGAGCAGGACCATAGGGACGCCCCGGTGCGGTCCCAGCGTCGCGATCAGAGCCGGGGCCGCCACCAGGGAGAAGCCCATCCCGGTCGACGCCTGCGCGAACGCGCCCAGAGCGACGGCCGCGACGGCCACCGGCTCGAAACCGGTCACCTGCCGTCCAGGGTGTAGCGCCGCTGGAACCACAGCGCGACGCCCATCAGGACGGCCGGGACGGCGGTGACGCCGATGCGCAGCGCGGTCAGCGCCGTCCCGGACTGGGCGACGTGCTCGCCGCCGGTGCTGGACACGAAACCGCCCAGCGCCAGGACCGCGGAGTACACGTAGGGGCCGACGGCGGTGCCGGTCGCCTCGGTGGCGGTCCACACCCCGGTGTAGGCCCCGGCCTTCGACGAACCGGCCTCCTCCGCCGCCGCGACGGCGTCGGGCAGCATCGAGAACGCGAACAGCTGCAGGCCGGAGAACGCGATGCCCATCGCCATCACGACGACGGCGGTGGCGACGACACCGGCCGTCCCGCCGAGCGCGGACCCCGGCAGCAGGGCCACGGCACCCGCGCCGAACACGGCCTGGGAGATCAGCAGTCCGCGCTGCTTCCCGATCCGCCGCGACCAGGCCGTCCAGACCGGGCCCGCGAACAGCGCCGGTCCGAGGAACAGGCCCATGAACAGCGCGGTGAGCTTGGAGTCGTCGAAGACGTACTCGGTGACGTAGGGGAGCGCGGCCAGGAAGAGGTGCGTGGTCGTCCCGGTGAACAGGTAGGACAGCACCAGCGCCCGGTAGTCCCGGTCGCGCCAGGCGACACGCAGGTCGGCGAGGGTGGAGTGCCCGGCCCGCTCGTCCGGCGCGCGGAATCCGCACGCGTCGGTGAGGCGGCGCACGCCGACCAGCGCGACGGCCGCCGAGACGACCATGACGACCGCGAGCAGCAGCGCCATCCGCGTGTAGTCGCCCCGTCCCCCGGCCGAGGACAGGGCGGGGGCGGCGACGCCCGCGCCCAGCAGCCCGAGGGTCAGCAGGACCATCCGGAACATGAAGACCCGGGTCCGCTCGTGGTACCCGACGAGCAGGTCGGACGGCGTCGTCAGGTACGGCACCTGGAAACCGGCGAAGAGCAGGTTGCCCACCACGAACCAGCCGCCCACCCACAGCGCCGCGGGCGGACCGGACAGGCCGGACGGCACGCTGAACATCGCGACCATGGCCACGCCGAGCAGCAGCCCGGTGCGCATCATCCGGCGGCGGTGGCCGAACCGGCGGGCCTCGCGGTCCGACCGCGACCCCAGCAGCGGGTGGACGACGATGTCGACCACCTTGGGCAGCAGCAGGGCCAGACCGGCGAGGAATGCGGGGACGCCGAGCGCGTCGGTGAGGAAGTAGAGCAGCAGGAGCCCGGGCACGGTGACCCAGACGCCCATGCCGACCGAGCCCGAGGCGTACACCGCGAGCGTCCCCCGGCTCGCCCCGGCCAGGGAGCGGGGCCGCGTGTCAGGCGAGGTCACGGCCGGTTCCGGTGCCGCTCGACCACCCCGGCGGCGAGGGACGCCCCGTCGAACGCGCCGGCCTTGGCCCGCGCGGCGAGGGTGCGCGCCACGATCCGGTCGGTGAGCGCGGGCAGGTGGCGGGCCAGGAAGAACTCCACCGCGCCCTTGCGGGTCGTGGTCACGTCCCGCCTCGGACGCACGGCCAGCGCGGTCCGCAGGATCGCGCCGACCACGCCGTCCAGCGACTCGTACACGCTCATGCCCTCTAGCGACAGTCCCGCCGCCTTCGTCGAGTCGTGGATCGGGCTCTTGACCGCGGACGGGTAGACGCAGCTGACCGTGACGTGGGTGCCGAGTTCCAGGCGCAGCGCGTCGGCGTAGGCGACCATGGCCCGCTTGGACGCGCCGTACGCCGCGGCGAGCGGGAGCTGCATGACCGCCATCCGGGACGTCACCATCACGACGCGTCCGCGCGCGGCGACCAGGGCGTCGACGCAGGCGGCCGTCACGCGCCAGGTGCCGAGCAGGTTGATCTCGAGCTGGCGGCGCACCTCGTCCTCGGGGGCGAACTCGGCCGGGGCGGGGCCGCCGATCCCGGCGTTGTTCACCAGGATGTCGAGCCCGCCCAGTTCGTCGAGGGCCTCGGCCACCGCGGACGTCACGCTGCCGGGGTCGGTGATGTCGCATTCGATCACGGTGAACGGCTCGTCGCCGGACGGCCGCAGGTCGAGGCCGACCACACGCGCCCCGGCGCGCGTCAGCCGCTCGCCGAGGGAACGGCCGATGGTGCCGGACGCGCCGGTGATGAGGACCCGCCGTCCTCGGGGGTCGTGGAGCCGTTCGCGGGAGGAGATCGTCACGTGTCTGCCTTTGCGGTCGGGGAGTGGACGGCGGCGCCGTCGGCCGCCCGGCGGACGCCCGCCTGGATCTCGCGGGGGAGGGCGGCGACGTACTGGTCGAAGTCGATGCGCATCATCGGCCGCTTCCCGCCCCACCGCTGGACGGCCGCGGCGTGGGCGCGTCCGACCGCGGCGCGCTGCTCGGCCCGCGACGGCAGGGCGTAGCGCCCGCTGAGGTAGGCGGCGGCGAGCTTGGCCTGCGCCTCCACGACCGGCAGCGCCGCACCGGTCGACTGCATCAGGCCGACGAAGGCCAGCGTCGGTTCCTTGAGGTGGAAGACCCGCTGGTAGAGCGGCAGGGCCTCGGGGTCGTCGCCGGTCCAGTCGCGGTCCAGGAACGGGATGGTGACGCGGTAGCCGGTGGCCCACACGATCACGTCGACGTCCTCGGCGGCGCCGTCGGTGAAGACCACCTTGCCGCCGTCGAGCCGTTCGATGCCGGGACGGGGGACGACCTCGCCGTGGGTGAGCCGGTGCAGGATCGTGTCGCTGATCGTCGGGTGGTTCTGGAAGAGGCCGCCGGCCGGGCGCGGCAGCCCGTAGCTCTCGGGGGTGCCGACCGCCAGGCGGAGCATGGTCTGCGCGATCTTCTGCCGGATGCGCCAGGGCAGCACCGCGAGGGCCCCGCCCGTCGCGTCCGAGGGGCGGCCGAAGAGGTATTTCGGGACGATGTGCGCGCCGTGCCGGGCCGACAGCGACACCGGCCCCTCGGACACGTAGGACGCGTCGACCGCGATGTCCATGGCCGAGTTGCCCATGCCCACCACGAGCACCCGCTTGCCGGCGAACACGTCCGGGTTGCGGTAGTCGTGGGCGTGCATCTGGATGCCGTCGAACGTGCCCGGATAGGCGGGGGACGGCCACTTGGGGTCCCAGTTGTGGCCGTTGGCGACGACCACCGCGTCGTACTCTTCCGTCTTCGTGCCGGTCTCGTCCTGTGAGTCGACCTCCCACGCCGGGCCGGTGCGGCGTACGGCGGTGACGGTGGTCCCGAACCGGATGCGGCCGGTGACGCCGAACCTGTCGGCGTACTCCGCGAGGTAGCCGGCGATCAGCGAGGCCGACGGATAGTCCGGCCATCGCTTCGGCATGGGGAAGTCGGCGAACTCGGTACGGCCCTTGCTGGTGTTGAGGTGCAGGCTGTCGTAGGCCGGGGACGTTCCGCCGGGCTCGTCCTGCACCCACAGACCGCCGGGACGGTCGCTCCGCTCCAGGACGGTGACCGCCAGGCCGCCGTCGAGCAGTGCCTTGGCCGCGGCCAGTCCCGCCGCCCCGGCGCCGACCACCGCCACCCTCGTCGCGCCCATGCCAGGCCCTCCCTTCCGTCGAGGGCGCTCATTCAATCGAATGATGGAGACCTGTGCAATACCTTCTGACCTGGTCTTTTTGTCTCCATCACTTGATTGCGTCCGGTGGGGGCGTCCGATAGCCTCGGCGCATGAGCGCCCAGCCCGACGACGGCCCCAGCCGCCGCGAACGCATTTTGACGGCCGCCACCCGGCTGTTCGCCGAGCGCGGGTACGACGCCACCAGCACCCGCGCCATCGCGGACGCCGTCGGACTCAACATCGCGACGGTCGCCTACCACGTCGGCGGGAAGCCCGACCTGTACCGCGCGGTGATGCGCCGCACCCACCTGGCGCAGCGGGAGGTGGTCGTCGCCGCCCTGGAGGAGCTGAACACCTGCGGCTCCTCGGCGGAGGAGACCCGGGCCGGGCTGCTCGGCTTCGTCGACGCCTACCTGTCGTTCTGCCTGAGCCGTCCCGAGGTCGGGACGCTGTGGATACGCCGCTGGCTGTCGGAGGGGGCCGACGTGGCGGAGATCGAGATCGAGTTCGCCGGCCCCCTCCTCACCGAGGTCGCCACCGCCGTCCGCACGGTGCTTGACCGCGCCGGCATCGGCGCCGGGGTCGACGTCGAGATGCTGATCTACACGATCGTGTGGACCGCGCACTCCTACGGCCAGGCGGGGGTCATCGACCCCACGGGACGCAGGCTGGGCTCGAACGACCTGGCCGTCCTCGACCGCTTCCGCGACAACCTGCACGCCGTCGTGACCGGCGTCCTGGACCGCGAGAGCTGAACCCCCGCGCGTCCGCGGAAACGGTGTCGGGTCGGGCCCTCGGTCACCGCATGCCAGTTGATCATGGGCATGGGACCCGACGGCCCGACCCGCCACTTTCCGTGTCCTACGACAATCCCTTCGGATGGGACGGCGGTCAGATGGCGGTCTCCGCGAAGCAGCGCGAGCGGAGGTCGGCCATGGCGTCCGCGACGCGCGTCAGGGACTTGCGGATGTGGGGCAGGGACACCGGGTCCGCGCTGGTCAGCGCGTCCTCCTGCTCCTCGCGCGTCCAGCCGTAGAGCATGCTGGTCGCCGCCCTGAAGCGCAGCCCCTCGGACTCGTCGCCCAGCAGGTGGCCCGCGAAGACGGCGATGTCGTACTCGTCGAAGAGGTACTTCTGGAGCGTGCGGGAGTCGGTGATGCCCAGCGTCTCCAGCGGCGTCCGCAGCGGTTCGAAGTCGGGGTAGACGTAGAACGCCCCGGTGGGCGGACGGCACTGGGCCCCGGCGTCGACCAGGACCGAGTGCAGCGCCCGTGCGACCGCGCCGTGCAGGCGCGCGCTCGCGGTCAGGCGCTGGCGGACCTCGGGAGGATCGCCGAACGCGTAGTCGGCGGCCTCCTGCATCGGACGGGCCAGTGTCGACCACATCTCGCTCGCCACCGAGATGACGCCGGTCAGGATCCGCTCCCCGCGTTCACCGGTGGGGAACCTGGCCAGGCCGATCCGCCAGCCGCCCAGGGCCAGGCTCTTGGACAGGCCGGTGGTGACCACCGTGCGGTCCGGGATGAGCTCGGCCGGACTGAGGAACGGCGTCCGGGTGTCGTGGATGGTGTCGCGGTAGATCTCGTCGGAGACGAGGATCAGGTCCTCGTCCTCGACGATCTCGCAGATCGCCCGCACCAGGTCCGGTGACGCGACGGTGCCGGTCGGAGTGTCGGGCACCGTGCAGATCAGCAGCCTGGGGTTCAGGCGCCGTGCCCGCGCGGTCCGGATGGCGGCCCGCAGGGCGCTCGGATCGGGGACGCCGCCGTACAGGCGGGTGATGGGCACGCTGATCGGGACCTTGCCGGCGAGCCGCGCCTGCGGCGCGTAGCTGTTCCAGCAGGGTTTCGGCAGCAGCACGTCACCGTCGACGGCGAACTGGATGGCCTCGAGGATCGGCTTGCTGCCCGGCGCGACGACGACCTGGCCGGCGTCGGTGGGCAGCCCGCGGCGGGCGAAGTACCTGGCGCCCGCGTCGCGGACGGCCGGTGTCCCGGCGACCGGTCCGTAGGTGGTCTGGTACGCCGCCGCGGAGAGCAGCGCGGCCAGCGAAGCGAGCAGCGGTAGACGGGATTCTCCGAACGCCAGGTTCAGGATGTCGGCTCCGGCGGCGTTCCTTCGGTCCACGAGCTGGTTCAACTCCAGGTTGGGAGCCATACGCCAGCTGGTCATCGCTCGGTCTCCTTCTCTGCGGGCAGCCTGGACGGCTGACACCAGGGCCGGGACACGGGTGTGGTCACCCCTGAGGTTGCCCCGACCGGTCTGGGAAAGCGTTGCGCCTGGTCGGTGTGCGGATCACGGCTCCTGGGCCTCGGTGACGTCCGCGAGGTACCGGACGACGTCGGTGAAGCGGAGCCGCCGCTCGTAGGCGTTGCGCTGGCGGTGCGCTCCGCAGCCGTCGCGCCGCAGCCGGTCGACGACGGCGTCGACGTAGTCCAGGTCGCCCGCGTCGCCGAGGTCGTCGGCCAGGTAGGCGATCAGGTCCTCGACGAGGACGTGGGCCGGGACGAGTTCGGCGGTCCAGGGATGGACGGCCTGCCCCTCCAGGCCGTCCCGGGCGGCGCGCCAGCGCGCGAGCGTCAGGACCTCGTCGGAGACCTCGGGGGCGGGCTGCCCCTGGCTCTGGGCGCGCAGCGCGGCGCGCACGAGGGCCCGCGTCAGGACGGCCTGCAGAACGGCCTCCTCGACGCTCATGGCGACGTCGGGCGCGCGGACCTCGACGGTCGGCCAGGACATGGACGGGCGGACGTCCCAATAGACCATCTTCTCGTCCATGATGGTGCCGGACTCGATCAGCGTGTCCAAAGCCGCCAGGTAGTGCTCCGGGGAGCCCAGCCGCGGCGGGATCCCGGAGCAGGGCCACTCGGAGGCGGCGACGGTGCGCCAGCTGGCGTGACCGGTGTCGGTGCCGTCCTTGAACGGCGAGTTGGCCCCGAGTGCGATGAGCACGGGCAGCCAGGGCCGCAGGTGGTCGGCTGCGTGGACCGCCTCGTCCAGGTCGAGCGTGCCGACGTGGACGTGGCAGCCGGAGTCGACGAGGGTGTCGGTGAGCGCGCCGAACCGGGCGCGCTGCACGTGGCGGCGCGGCTCGTCGGCGAGGATCGGCTCGTCGATCCTGCGGATCACGGGTGTGCCGGTGGCGACCAGCCGGCATCCGCGCGCGGCGGCCGCCTTGGCGAACCGCTGTCGCGTCCGCAGCAGGTCGTCGTGCAGTTCGCCGGCGGTCCGGGCGATGGGACTCGCGGACTCCACCTGGTAGCGGGTGGCCTCCATGTGCATGGTTCCACTGCCGTCGTCGGCGTCGGCCAGCACGGTCTTCGCCTTGGCGGCCAGCTCGAAGGTGTGCGCGTCGACGAGAAGGAACTCCTCCTCCACTCCCACCGTCAGCGTCGATCGGGCCGCCGGCGGGGCGATGGTCGCGGGTCTGACACCTGGTGTGGACACGACTCCTCCACCTGGATTCGGACGTGCCTGCGAGTCTCGGTTTCCCACAACTGGGGGCGAAGATGGATTCAAGCCCCAATGGTCACATATCGCGCACCCATTATAACCGATTGTCATATTTCGCCACTCTGGCCCGAATCGCCGCTGTGGCCGCGCCTCGCGGCGAACAGGCCGCAGGCCCCGGAAGGGGCTTCCGGGGCCTGCGGCACGCGTTGGCACGCGTGGGTCGTGCTTCGCGGGTCGTGCTTCGTGTGGATCGTGCTTCGTGTGGGGCTACGGGATGATCTGGTCGGCGGTGGTCCAGTCCGTCACCATCGCGTGCTGCGCGGCCGCGAGGGTGACCTGGTCCGCGCAGACGGCCTTGTATAGCTTGAACTCGATGGAGTCCTTGGGGTTGGGGGAGCCGCCCGGCTCGGGCCACAGGTTCAGCGGGTCGCGCGGCGCGCCGCCGAGGCTGAGCGGGATGAAGTGGTCCTCCTCGTAGGAGGACGTGCTGGTGTCGCTGTAGCCGTACTCGATGATCTGCTGCTTCTTCAGCGCCGTGGTGTACGACGACGGCGGGCGGATCGAGCCGGAGTAGCCCCCGACGCAGATGGTCTGGTGGATGGTCGACTGCGTCACGTCGGGGTTGAGGGCCCCGGGCGTGCAGTTCGGGTCCGGGTGCGTGGTCGCCGGGTCGAGGCTCGAGGCGTGGCAGTAGCCGGGCGGGAACGAGCTGGGAGCGATCGGTGAGGCGGTCGCGGAGCTCGTGGCGGCGGCCGCGACGCAAGCGGCTGCGCCGAGCACGGCCAGGGCCTTGGCGGTGTGGACGTGAAGGGGCACGTCGACTCCCTGGGTGTCGAGCCGCCGACCTTTGCGCGGCGGCTGAAACGTTCAGGAGCATCGCCTTTTGAGGTCACTGGTTGGTGTACGTCCCGTTAAGACGGGTCTGTCGCTACATGGGTGTCACCGAAACGCTAGTGCGCTGACCACATACGTTCGCCGGGTCTGGTGACACGCCGGATGGCGTCCGCTGTGTCGGGGCGTGTGGGGTTCACTGTCGATGGTGAGT
>NZ_JBFAUU010000025.1:0-108802 GCF_040679435.1 Spirillospora sp. NPDC052269 | reverse complement strand
CCCGCATCCGCAGCCAACGCCAGCAACGCTGGGGACGCCCACACCCCAAAGCCGCATGAACAAACCAGGCAAACGTATGTGGTCAGCGCACTAGAGACACCTCCCCGGTCGCCCGCCGCAAGATAAGGCGAAGCAACGCGCTGTCACGACTGCGCCGCGCGACGCCGGGTCGAGGGCGAGTCCATCGACGCCGAAACCCACCGGCACGTGCTCCGGCCGAGACCAGCCCCCACCATCCGACCCGGCGGCAGCAAGCCCGCCGACGCCGAAACCCACCGGCACGCGGCCCAGCCGGAACCAGCACCCACCCATCCGAACCGGTGGCAGAAAGCCCGCCGACGCCGAGGCCCGCTGGCGCGGCCCGGCCGAGACCAGCACCCATCATTCGACCGGTGGCGGCGAGTTCGCCGACGCCGAGCCCCGCTGGCGCGCGGCCCAGCCGCCATCATTCAACGACCGGTGGTGGCAAGTTCGCCGACGTCAAGGCCCGCTGGCGCGGCCCGGCCGAGACCGGCGCCCCTCATTCGACGACCGGTGGTCTTGAAAGCGGCGTCTGAGGATGGCAGGGAGGAAGGACGAGTGAGTGGGTGGGTGGCAATCAGTCGAGGGCCGCGCGTAGGCGGGCGGCGAACTTCGCAGCCTCCTCGTCGGACTCGTACTTGTGGCGGGGCCAGAAGAAGCCCTTCAGTCCGTCCTTCCGGTTTCGAGGGACGACATGAACGTGCAGGTGAGGGACGCTCTGGCTGATGCGGTTGTTGGCCGCGACAAACGACCCCGCCGCCCCGAGTTCGGTCTCCATCGCCCCCGCCAGCCGCCGGGCTTGAGCGAACAGCGGCCCGACCTGTTCCTCCGGGAGGTCGACGAGCGTCTCGTGATGCTCACGCGGAACCAGCAGCGTGTGTCCCTTGAAGAGCGGCCGGGTGTCCAGGAACGCCATCGCCTCCGGCGCGTCCAGCACCACGTGCGCCGGATGCTCGCCCCGGATGATCTCGCAGAACACACACGGCTTGTCCGCCATCGGCCCTGTCCTCCCCACGGCTCACGCCGCCTTTAACCCGCGACCACTAACGTGCGCAGCCTATGCGTCTCGACAGTGTCGCCTTCCGCTACGGACGGCGCGGAGCTTGGGTGCTCCGCAACGTCTCGCTCGCCCTCCAGCCCGGTGACATCGTCGAACTCACTGGGCCGAACGGCGCCGGGAAATCGACCCTGCTACGCCTGCTCGCCGGACTTCACAGGCCACGCGGTGGTGCCATCACCGAACGTCCTACATCAGTCGGTTACGCGCCGGAGCGCTTCCCCACCGACCAGCCGTTCACGGTGACCGCCTACCTGGCGCACATGTCCGCACTGCACGGCCTCCCCTCCGATGCTCCAGCCCGCTGGACACATCTCCTCAACGTCGAACACCTGCTGGGCACCCCACTCCCCGAACTCTCCAAGGGCAGCGCCCAGAAAGTCGGCCTCATCCAGGCCCTTCTCCCCACCCCCGAACTTCTCCTCCTGGACGAGCCCTTCTCCGGCCTGGACGCCACGACCCTGGCCCTCCTCCCCGAACTCCTGGCCACCCTCGCGGCCGAAGGCGCGACGATCGTCCTCAGCGACCACCAACGTGTCCTTCACCAACCCGAGGCCATCACTCATCTCCCAGCCATCAGGCGCCTCCACCTGTCCGACACCGCCCTGACCGAAATCACCCCCACCCCAGCGCCGACGCTCGCAGCAGCGCGAACATCAACCTCCTCCACCGCAGCCACGCAACCCCCCGTCACAGCAGCCATGCCAGCCCCAACGGCAGCGGGCAAACCTCCCCCATCGACACTGAACGCACCTGCCCCACCGAAGCCCGCCACACCTTCCTCGGAGCCAGTGGGGAACCCATCCGGCCGAGCCCAGACCATCACCCCCTCCCTGGAGCCAGCAGGAAACACACCTGGCCGAACCCAGACCGCCACGCCCTCCCTGGAGCCAGCAGGAAACACACCTGGCCAGCCCGAGGCCATCAGGCCAACCCCAACACCGGCCGGGTGCGCGCCTCACCCACCCCAGGCCAACACGCCCTCGCCGGAGCCAGCAGGAAACACACTTGGCCGAGCCGAGGCCACCACACCAACCCCAACACTGGCCGGAAGCGCACCCCACCCACCCCAGGCCAACACGCCCTCTCGGGAGTTGGTGGGAGACGCAGCTGACACGTCCCAAGCCACCGCACCTTCGCCACGCCAGGCCGCGCCGCCTGCCTCGGTGCTGGCCGAGGCAACGGCCGCACCCGAGGCCAACGGGCCCACGCCATCTCTGGCGGATGCATCTCCCCCGCCCCAGGCCAACGGGCTTCCCCGGCTGGCGGATGGACCAGCCCCGCCGCTCGCCGACGCGCCTGTGCTGACTGGTGACTCCACGACCGCGGTCACGGTGGTTCCGTCCATCTCTGAGCCATCCCCCACAGGCTGGTCTGAGCCCTTCGGAACACAATCCGACGCTTCAGCAGAGCGAACCGAACCTCCTCCTGAAGGGGCTCGGATCCCCACCGGAGGCCATCAGCCATTCGCCGTAGGAGACGTGAACCCAATCCAGGGGCTCTCAACTCCTGCCGAAGGAGCCATGCCCTCCACGCAGTCGGTCGAGGTATCCGAGGGATGGACGGTGCTAGAGGTGATCGTTCGGGCGGACGAGGCCGACGACGTCGAGCGTGGGCTGCGTGCCGCCGGACGGACCGTTCGGAGGGTCAGTCGCCCATGATCGCGCTCATCCGCTTCCAGCTCGCCGGATATCTCCGTTCGATGAGGTTCCTCCCCTCGTTGATCGTCACTCTGCTGCTGGTGATGCTGGTGTTCAGCCAATGGCCGACCGGGCCCGACCCGGTCAAGCTCGCCACGGGCACCTACGGGGACGCCGCCGCGTTCATGGTTCCCCTCTCGGCCTGGACGACCCGCTCTCTGCTCGACACCCAACCCACCGTGCAGCGTTGGCTCAGCCTGCTGGCCGTCCGCCGCTCCGCTCTCGCGGGACTGTTCGCAGCCTTCATCGCCAGCTCCGCACTCAGCCTCCTCCTGTTCGCCGCGCCCTTCCTGCAGGCACTGACGGTCGGGGTCCCCGCACAGACCACAGTGGCCGCCGTGCTCTTGGCCGCTCTCGCCTCCGCCGCCGGCAGCTTCATCGGCGCCTGGACCAGCCGCGCGATCATTCCGGGTTCCGGCACCTCCCTTCTTGTGCTGCTCTCCGCGCTGACGGCGACGCTCCTGCTCGGCCTCGGCCGACTGAGCTTCCTGGGCATCCCGTACCTGGACTGGATCAAGGCGGCCCACGACGGCCCGTCCAAGCTGCAGGCCGCACTCCCCTCAGTCCTGTTGCACCTCGTGCTCTGGTGCGGAGTGGTAGCGACCGGTTACCTGGTTACCCTTCACCGCCGCGGCACCCCCACTTGACCCACGGCGCCAAAAGCTCCGGCGGACGCAGCACGCGCGTGGGTGAACCAAACAAGACGGCCCTTTCACCGGCACGATCCAGTGAACGCGACAGGCGCGGGTGAACCTCTTGGAGAGCGGCGCGACTCAGAGTGCGTGGCGGTTGAGCCAGGCGCTCTCCAGGGGTGCGTCCGGCTCGACCGTGAACAACAGGCACCCCGGATCGCCCCAGAACCAACCCATGCGCGGATCCGCGTCCAACTGCAGGATCAGCCGTCTGCGGTCGAGGCGGTCGCGGAGTCGATCAGCGAGCCTCCTCGTGTCGGCCTTCCGAGCGTCAGAGGCCCTCTTCGCCTCCAGGTCGAGGGCGTCCTGGCTCTCGGACCACCTCGTCCTCGCCGCTGCTATGGCGGCTCTGACCTCCTCCAGGCGGATCGAGTCCACGTTCGCCGGGAGGACGGAGACCGACCGCCGCGGGGTTCGTGGATACAGGAATGCTGGATCGCCACCGCCCCCGAAGTATCCGCGATCCAGCTCGGACGAGACGGGTTTCAGGGCAGAGCGGTCACCTTCCGCCCCCTCGGAGGGGTGGCAGGCGGTGGGCTGCCCGACGGGCCTCCCGCCGGAACGGACAGCAGTGATGGCCGGTGGCGACACAAGCGCGGTCGAGGTGACGTACCGAGGCTCGATCTTCCCGAAACGTGCCTGGAGCGGATCTCGGAGACTCGGCGCGGTGTGGCGACGCCTTCTCTTCTCGGCGGTGCGCCGATGGTCGGCCAGGCGGACGACCTCATCGCGCCTGGGCTCAGGTATCGGTTTGGACGCCGTCCCCGCGCCGGGATACGGCGGTGCCGTCGGAACGTCGGCAGGAGGCGTGCAGGGTTTCTTCGGCCCCACGGGACGGTCGGTTTCGAGCAGCACGGGCCACCCCCCGATCTGGTGGCGCGGGCCGTCGTCCGGCCAGACCTGATCGAGCCAGCTGCCGTACAGGGCCCCGTAGGGGCCGACCGTGCCGGGCCGGACCTGTTCCAAAAGCTCGAGGGCTGGCTCCAGCGGGCTCGGCAGCGACCAGAACGAGGCCACTCCCCAGGACTGAGAAGTGGGCATGGACGTGGGGACGGGCGGCCCGGTCGGCTTCAGATCGTGGGCGTACACGCGCCACGCCTCCCTCGGGCCGGACGCGTCGTCCCACGGGCTCGGCGTGATGCCCGAGTGGTAGAACGACGCGTGCCCCAGCGTCGGCAGACCGTCCAGGGGCGGGATCCCGGCGAAGTCGATCGTGCCGAGATGGTCCATCGGACGGCCCGCCGTGGTCGGCCAGGGTTCGCCCGACGGAAGTAACGGACGGCAGCCCAGGTGCACGGCGGCTGACCCGCCGGCGACCAGGCGCAGGGCCGGACGGGCGAGGGAGAGCAGGATCCCGGCGGTCTCCGGCGTCAGGAAGGCGCTGAAGAGCGGGTGGAGTCGGCGGAACAGTTCGGCGTTCATGTGACCCAGCGTGACGGGCCACCGGCGGCCATCGCCACTCGTCCTGCGATCTGTGGATAACTCGTCGGTCAGCGTGGCTCGAGGGCCCCGGCCAGCTGTTCCAGGAACTGGTCCACCTCCCGCTCGCCATAGGCGAGGTTGAAGCGGGCCGTCCGGAAGGTCACCTCGCACACGTCGCGGGCCGTGACCGGAGGCTGATTGCCGCGCAGGCCCGCGATGACCCGGTCCAGGAAGGCGTCCACGTCCGTCATGACATAGCCCCCACGGGCCACGGACCTGGGAAAACGCGCGTTCTGCACCCAGGAGACCAGCCATTCGGTCTGGACGCGCGGACGCCGCTGTCGACTGCCCGAAGACGTCGACATGGCGCGGAGCCTCAGGATGCATTCCTGCAGCATCGCGTCAACCGCCTTGCGGTCGTAGCCGCGCGCGACCACGTCGAAGCGGGCGTCGCGGACTTCATCCGCGGTCAGCCGCGGCCCGCTCCCGTCCAAGGCGGCGCGGACGCGGCCGACCAGCGCGTCCACCTGGGCACGGTGGTATCCGCGCATGGCCACGGGAAAGCCCTCGGCTGTCGCCGTCACCGGTGTTCTCCTTCCGGGGCGCGCAGCCGGGGCCCGGTCCTCGCGGCCGGGGCTCAGTCCTTGGTGGACGCGGCGAGCTGGCCGCAGGCGCCGTCGATCTCGCGCCCGCGCGTGTCGCGGACCGTGACCGGGACCCCGTGGGCCTCCAGCTTGCGGACGAACTCGCGCTCGTCCTCGGGCCTGGAGGCGGTCCACTTGGACCCCGGCGTGGGGTTCAAGGGGATCAGATTGACGTGCACGAGGTGTCCGCGCAAGAGGCGGCCGAGGAGATCGGCCCGCCACGCCTGGTCGTTCACGTCCTTGATCAGCGCGTACTCGATGGAGACGCGGCGTCCGGACCGCTCCGCGTAGGCCCACGCGGCGTCCAGGACCTCCGAGACCTTCCAGCGGTTGTTGATGGGGACCAGGTCGTCGCGCAGCTCGTCGTCAGGAGCGTGCAGGGAGACCGCGAGCCGCACCGACATGTCCTCGGCGGCGAGCTTCTCGATCGCGGGCACGAGGCCGACCGTGGAGACCGTGACCGAACGCTGGGAGATGCCGAGTCCCCCGGGGGCCGGGTCCGTCATCCGGCGGACGGCGCCGATCACGGACTTGTAGTTGGCCAGAGGCTCGCCCATGCCCATGAAGACGATGTTGGAGACGCGCCCGGGGCCGCCGGCGACGCGTCCACGGGCCAGCGCTCGTGCGCCCGCGGCCACCTGCTCCACGATCTCGGCGGTCGACAGGTTCCGGGTGAGGCCCGCCTGCCCAGTGGCGCAGAACGGACAGTTCATGCCACATCCGGCCTGTGACGACACGCACATCGTGGCCCGGTCGGGGTAGCGCATGAGTACCGACTCGAACAGGACCCCGTCGAACGCCTTCCAGACGGTCTTCAGCGTCCTGCCGTCGTCGCACGCGAGCTCACGGACCGGATCGAGGAGTTTGGGCAGCAGCGCGCCGACCAGCCGCTCCCGGAGGGGGGCGGGCAGGTCGGTCATCTGCTCCGGGTCGTCTTCCAGCCGCGCGAAGTAGTGCCGGGACAGCTGATCGGCCCGGAACGGCTTCTCGCCGAGCTCGGCGACGGCCTCGCGCCGCTCGGCGGAGGTCAGGTCCGCGAGGTGGCGCGGCGGCTTGCCCCGGCGCGGAGCGGCGAAGACGAGCTTCGGCGGGGTCTTCTTAGCGGTGGCGGCCGGTTCGGCGGTGGCAGACATGGTGCTTCCAGTGTCGCAAACCCCGGCCTATGCCTCGGCCACTCCAAAGATCCGCTCCAGGGCCGGCCCCCTGCCCGCCAACGCCGCCAGGACCTACGGAGTCGAGTCGTCCGCCCAGGCGTTGCGGACATGCCGCAGGTGGTGGTCCATGGCGGCGGACGCGGCGTCAGGGTCGCCTGAGGCGATCGTGTCCAGCAGCTCCAGATGCTCGCGCGCATAGAAGCCGAGTTCCTGGCTCCGTGCGAGCTTAGGCACACCGTAGAGGCGGGAGCGGTAGCGGAGCCGCTCCACCACCTCGATCAGGTGGCGGTTGCCGGCCAAGGCCAGCAGCTCCAGATGGAACGCGTGATCAGCCTCGATATAGGCGATCGTGTCGCCACGCTCCGCCGCCTCCACAATGGCCTCGGCCATAGGGCGCAGGGCGGCGATCCGCTCCGCCGAAACAGATTCGGCCACCTTGCCGACTGTGGGCACCTCGATCAGGGTCCGAACGGCCGTGATCTCGTCCAGGTCGCGCGCGGTCAGCTCGGTCACGCGGAAGCCCTTGTTGCGGACGGCCGTGACGAGCCCCTCCTTGGCGAGGTCGAGCATCGCCTCGCGCACGGGCGTTGCGGAGACACCGAACCGCTCGGCCAGTACCGGCGCGGAGTAGACAACGCCCGGTCGCATCTCCCCCGCGACCAGGGCGGCGCGCAGTGCCTCGGCGACCTCTTCCCGGACGTTCGGACGGGTCCCGAGCGCAGGCAGGTTCGGCGTTTCGGTCACGGACGCTCCTTCTTTCCCTGGCAGGTAGCGTGTCACATTGTGACGCACCGTCACAACACGGCCGAGCCATACAATGTGAAATGTTACAGTGCGGCCACCACCCCTCACCTGGCCTTCACCCAGGTCGCCCGAAGGGACCCCCATGTCCGAAACCGGCATGCCCGACACCGAAACCGACCGTTTCGCCACCGGCAGCCACGACCTGCCCGTCTCCCCCGCGCTGGCCGAGTACTTCAGCCATTCGTGGGCCGACACCTCGCACACGCCCGCGCCTCTGGACTCCGCGCCGTACGCGGAAAAGCGCCGGGCCGCGCTTTCGAACCGTTTCCCGGGTGAACGCCTCGTCATCCCCGCCGGAGGGCTGAAAGTCCGCAGCAACGACAGCGACTACGCTTTCCGGCCGCATTCGGCGTTCGTCCACCTCACGGGCGACACTGGTGTTGGGGCAGTGCCGGATTCGGTTCTGGTCCTGGAGCCCATCGGCAACGGCCATGAGGCCACGCTCTTCACGCACCCGCGTTCGCCTCGCGACACCGGCGAGTTCTACCGGGACCGTCGCCACGGCGAATTCTGGGTCGGCCGACGCCGCACCCTTGCGGAGCTTCAGGCCACGCTGCAAATCGAGGGTGCGCCCAGGGAAAAGCTGGCGGAGGCACTGCGCGGGCGCGAGGTGCCGACTCGCGTCATGCGCGGAATCGACGCCGAGGTGGACCGCTTTGCCCCCGCCCACTCCAACCCGGCGGCCGACCACGAACTGGCCTCTTTCGTCTCCGAACTCCGGCTCGTCAAGGACGACTGGGAGGTGGCGCAGCTCGCCGCGGCCGTCGACTATACGACCCTCGGATTCCGGGATGTTGTGACCGCGCTGCCCAAGGCGCTCAAGCACCGGCGTGGTGAGCGTTGGGTCGAGGGCCAGTTCAACATGCGCGCGCGTCTCGAAGGCAATGGCGTCGGCTACGAGACGATCGCGGCCGCCGGCTCGCACGCGTGCGTCCTGCACTGGATCCGCAACGACGGCCCGCTGCGTCCCGGCGAGCTGCTCCTGCTGGACGCGGGCGTCGAGACCGACACGCTCTACACCGCCGACATCACCCGCACCCTGCCGATCACCGGGAAGTTCACCTCGGAGCAGCGGCGCGTGTACGAGCTCGTCTATCGCGCGCAGGAGGCGGGCATCGCGGCCGTGAAGCCGGGGGCCCGTTTCCGCGACTTCCACCTCGCCGCCATGCGGGTCATCGCGGAGGGGCTCGAGGACTGGGGCGTCATCCCGGACGCCGAGGCCGCCCTGGACCCCGAATCCGGCATCTACCGCCGCTACACGCTCTGCAGCAGCGGTCACATGCTCGGCATGGACGTCCACGACTGCGCCAAGGCACGGGCGGAGACCTACCTGGACGGCGTTCTCGAGCCCGGCCACGTCCTCACGGTGGAGCCCGGCCTTTACCTTCAGCCAGACGACCTGACCCTGCCCGACGAACTGCGCGGGATCGGCATTCGCATCGAGGACGACCTGGTCGTCACCGAAAACGGCTCGCGACTGCTGTCGTCCGACCTCCCCCGCCACCCGGACGACATCGAAAGCTGGATGGCAGACCTCATGTGAGCTCGCCCGAGCGAGACTCTGAGCGTGCCCAAGTGAACGGCCTCCCCGGTTCTCGGGGAGGCCGTTCCTCATGGGGCCGGGCCGTGGGTGAGGCCCGGAGTTCGTGGGCAGAGCCAAGGCTCGGCCCCTCGGCTCATGCGCGCGCGAGGCGGGGGTCACGTCATCGAGGCCCCCACCCTCACGCAGGTCAGCGGATCCGGTAGTCGTCCAGTGGACGAACCGACTTGCCCGGCTTTGCGTCGGCCTTGGCCACACCGACCCACGTGGGCGTGGGGTCGGGCGACTTGGCGCACCGAAGGTCCACCAGACCTCGCTCCTTGGGTAGCGTACCGTCGCGCAGGTATTCGATCAGGGGTTCATCCAGACAGGCGTTACCCGCGAGCGTGATGGCATGGCGCCCGCCGCCCTGCTCAACGACGAGGCGTGAGTTCGGCATGGCCGCGGCCATCTCCAGACCGCCCTGATAGACGGTCGCAGCGTCCTCGGTGGCCTGGAACAACAACGCGGTAGGCAGCCCCTTGCCGGTGATGCGCGGACGCTCTCCACCCTCACCGGCCCAGAAGACGCACGCGGCGTTGTACCACTGGTTCGAATACGTGTAGAAGTGCGCCTTCTTGTCGATCCGGGCCTGGTCCCTACGCCAGAAGGCCCAGTCCCGCGGCCACGCGCTGTCGGTGCACTGGACCGCGTTGTAGAGGTCGAAGGAGTCGTCGTTGGGATCGGGCGCGGCATACCTGTCGTAGGCGACGCGCAGCGGACCGGCGTCTTTGCTGTTGGCGAAGGCAGCGAGGGCGGTCGCAAGGCGCGGCCACTTGGCCGGGTCATATCCGCCGGCGAGCTGGGTGTCGTCCCATTCGTCCGCGCCGATCTTGGCGTCCACCGGGTTCTTCCCCAGGGACGCGCGCATGGCGTACCACCTACTCTCGACGCCAGAGGCGTCCGCACCCAGGTGGTAGACGGCGTCGGCCTTGGCGACCCATTCGGTGAACGCCTTGAAGCGCTTCTCGTGCTGGAGGTCCTGCCGGACGTTCTGCTCGTACCAGGTGATGTGCGGGCCCACGATGCTGTCCAGGACGAGGCGCTTCACCCGGCTCGGGAACATCGCGCCGTAGGTGGACCCCAGGGTCGTCCCATAAGACCAGCCGAAGAAGCTGATCCTCCTGGCCCCTAGGGCCTGCCTGATGTCGTCCATATCGCGGACGATGTCGACCGTGCGGAGGTGCGGCAGGAGGTCGGCGTACTTGGAGGCACAGTCGGCCGCATATCCTGCGGCCTTCCGCAGCCAGGTCCGTTCCGTACCGGCGCTGGGCTGATAGTCGGGACGGGGACCGTCGAAGTACTTCGGGTCGCATGCCATGTGCGGTTCGCTGCCCTGTGTACCGCGCAGGTCGAATCCGATCCAGTCATAGGACGCGGCTACGTCCGCGGGCAGTTTCGAGGGAACCCACGGCGCCATCCACAGGCCGCTGATTCCGGGACCTCCCGGATTGAGCAGAATCGGTCCCTGCCGCTTGTCGGCCGGGGCGGTCGCGGGAAGCCGGTTCACCGCGATCTTGATCTTCGGGCCGTCCGGCCGGGCATGGTCGAGCGGAACCTCGAGCTTGGCGCACAGCAGCCGCGGGTTATCGGCGTCTCCGCAGGACTTCCAGTCCAGGTGCGGACGGTACCCGGCGGCCCCCGAGGGCGCGCGGCCCGGTGCGGCCTGAGCGGGCATGGTCGCGGCGATCAGGGCGGACGATGCCGCAGCGGCGGTCATCGCCAGCGCGATGGATCTCCTCATGCGTCTGTCTCCTCCACTGCGCGGAACCGAGACGAGGGAAGGCCCCGCGGGGCCTCCCGGCCCGACAGAAGCATGTGGCAGTGCAATGTCACGCACTACTTCCCAGAGAACCCGTTGCCGAACCGTGACCAAGAGCAGGACCCAACACGAAGGCCCCGGGAGTCACTCCCGGGGCCTGTCTTCACACCGACGCTTCCGGTGCTCCTCCGAGCACCCCTCTCCTGAACGCGCACGCCGGGCTGTCTATGCGGGAACGAAAAGCTCCAGCAAAAGCCACACGATCGGGGCCGTGGCGACCAGGGAGTCCAGACGGTCCATGACGCCGCCGTGCTCCGGCAGGAGCGTCCCCATGTCCTTGATGCCGAGGTCGCGCTTCAGCATGGACTCGATGAGGTCGCCCACCGTCGCGGTGACCACGGCCGCCAGGCCGATGACGACACCCTGCCACCACTGGCCGTCGTCCAGGAGCGTGGCCACGAGGACGCCGCCCACCGCCATGCAGGTGATGGCCGATCCGGTGACGCCTTCCCAGGTCTTCTTGGGGCTGATCGTGGGCGCGAGCTTGTGCTTGCCCAGGAACGACCCCGCGAAGAAGCCCCCGATGTCGCTGGCCACCGTCACCGCGATGAAGATGACGATCCGGTGGTCCCCGTCGTCCGGCTTCATGAGCAGCGCGACGATGCCGCCCATGAGCACCAGGTATCCGACCGCGAAAACGCCCGCCGAGACGTCCCGGACGTAGCCCTCCGCGCCGTCCACCATGCGCGTGACCATGACCGCGAGCGTGGTCAGTGCGACCACCGCGACGAGCCCGTTGGTACCCCACACGTAGGCGACCACCGGCGCGGCGACCATGCCGGCCGCCAGCGGGATGAACGGGACCTCGATCTCGCGCGTGCGGAACGCGTCGGCCAGCTCGCGCAGGCCCAGCAGCAGGAACCCCACCATGACGACGAGGAAGATCTGCTTGTAGGTGTAGAGCGAGAGCAGGACGAGCGCGCCGAGCGTGCCGCCCACACCGACGGCGATGGGCAGGTTCCGCCCCGACTTCTTCCGCTTGGCCGGCGGCTCCGAAGCGCCACCGTCGCTCGCGTGATCATTCGCGGGATCGCCATCGTCCGCAGAAGCCGCGAAGGCGGCCGTGTCCGCGGAGGCGGACTCGCCCTCAGCTCGCGCCCCGGAGGATTCGCTCCGCATGCCTGAAGCGGCGCTCGCCTCCGCCGGGGTCTTCCCCGGTTCGGCCTGAGCGCCGCCCGCGTCCGCCTCTGCGGACTCGGTCACCGGACGGTCCGCGGGACCCGCCTCGCCGGGCGGGTCCGCAGGACCGGGGGTGACCGGCTCGTCCGGGGAGCGACCAGGCTCCCCGGCGTTGTCCAGTTCCATCAAACCTCGAGCAGTTCGGCCTTCTTGTGCTCGAGCAGCTCGTCGATCTGCGCCACATACCGGTGCGTGGCGTCGTCGAGCTCCTTCTCCGCACGCCGGACGTCGTCCTCACCGGCCTCGCCGTCCTTGGCGAGCTTGTCGAGGGTGTCCTTGGCGCGGCGCCGGACGTTGCGCACCGAAACCCTGGCGTCCTCGGCCTTGCCGCCGGCGACCTTGATGAACTCCCTGCGGCGCTCCTCCGACAGGTCGGGGAACACCACCCGGAGTACGTTGCCGTCGTTGGTCGGGTTCACGCCGAGGTCGCTGTCGCGGATCGCGCGCTCGACCGCCGACATGGACGACTTGTCGAACACCTGCACGATCACCATGCGCGGCTCGGGAAGCGTGAACGACGCGAGCTGGTTGATCGGCGTGGGAGTCCCGTAGTACTCCGCGGTGATCTTGTTGAACATCGAAGGCGTGACCCGACCGGTGCGGATGGCCTGGAAGTCCTCCTTGGCGACCGCGACCGCCTTCTCCATCTTCTCCTCGGCCTCGAGGAGGGTCTCGTCGATCACTTCGACTCCCATGTCATCCGATGGTCCGTGCCGTCACTGCTCGGCCGGGCTGACCAGCGTGCCGATCTTCTCACCGCGGACGGCCCGGACGATGTTGCCCTGCCCCATGAGGTCGAAGACCACGATGGGGAGCGCGTTGTCCATGCAGAGGCTGATGGCCGTGGCGTCCATGACCTTCAGTCCCCGCTGTAGAACCTCACCGTATTCCAAACGGTCGAACTTGACCGCATCCGGATTCTTGCGGGGGTCGGCGTCGTACACGCCGTCCACCTGCGTCGCCTTGAGGACCGCCTCCGCGCCGATCTCCAGCGCGCGCTGGGCGGCGGTGGTGTCGGTGGAGAAGAACGGCTGGCCGAGGCCGGCGCCGAAGATGACCACGCGGCCCTTCTCCAGGTGCCGCATGGCGCGGCGCGGGATGTAGGGCTCGGCGACCTGGCTCATCGTGATGGCCGTCTGGACCCGGGTGTCGACCCCGAGCTTCTCCAGGAAGTCCTGCAGCGCCAGGCAGTTGATCACGGTGCCGATCATGCCCATGTAGTCGCTGCGGCCCCGGTCCATGCCCCGCTCGGCCAGCGCCGCGCCGCGGAACATGTTGCCGCCGCCGCACACGACCGCGACCTGGACGCCGTCCTGGACGGCCTCGGCGATCGCCTCGGCGACGTGCTGGACGACCTCCGGGTCGATGCCCATGGGGTCGCCCCCGGCGAACGCCTCGCCGGAGAGCTTCAGCAGGACGCGCTTCCAGCCCGCCCGCGGCGCGTGCGACTCCCGGTCGCGCGCGTCATCGGCGGGCGGCGCGCCCTTCGCAGACGACGAGGCCGCCGTCGTGTCAGTCTTGTTGTTGTCCGGCACGTCGGCGGCCCCCTCGATCATGGTCTGCGAATTCTCGTCCTGTTTCCAGGGTGCGTCAGGACTGGCCGACCTTGAAGCGGGCGAAGCGAACGACCTTGACGCCGTTCTCGTCGACCAGCTTGGCGATCGTCTTCTTGGTGTCCTTGACGAACTGCTGCTCGAGGAGGACGAAGTCGCGCAGGTAGGCGTTGACCCGGCCCTCGACGATCTTGGCGATCGCGGCCTCGGGCTTGCCCTCCTCGCGGGTCTTGGTCTCGGCGAGCGCGCGCTCCTTCACGAGCACCTCGGCGGGGATCTCCTCGAAGGTGAGGTACTTCGGCGCCATCGCGGCGATCTGCTGCGCGACGTCCTTGGCGACCTCGGCGTTCTCCTTGTCCAGCTCGACCAGGACGCCGGTGCTCGGCGGCAGGGACGGGTCGGACTTGTGCAGGTAGCTGGCCACGAAGGCGCCCTTGAAGTGGGCGTACCGGCCGAGCTCCAGCTTCTCGCCGATCTTGGCGCTGTTCTCCTCGACCAGAGCCTGGACGGTCTTGCCCGGCTCGATCTCGGCGGCGGCCAGGGCCGCGGCGTCGGCGGCGTCGGTGCCGGCGGCGAAGTCGACGATCCGCTGCGCCAGCTGGATGAACTCGGCGTTCTTGGCGACGAAGTCGGTCTCGCACTTGATCTCGAGCATCGCGCCGTCACCGGAACCGTCGAAGTGCTCGACGACCAGGCCGTTGGCGGCCGTGCGCTCGGCGCGCTTGCCGACGTCCTTGGCACCCTTGAGGCGCAGGATCTCAACGGCCTTCTCGAAGTCGCCGTCGGCCTCGGTCAGGGCGTTCTTGCAGGCCATCATGCCCGAGCCGGTGAGCTCGCGGAGGCGCTTGACGTCCGCGGCGGTGAAGTTGGCCATCCCTCTTCGCTTCTCTCGTCAGTGGTCGTGGTGCCCATGGCGATCCCCGGCGGCCGCCTCAGGTGGGCGGCACACCGGGGATCGGGGACTCAGGACTGGTCGGACTCGCCCGGCGCCTCGGCGGCGGCCTCGGACTCGGCCGGCGCCTCGGCGGCCTCGGACTCGGCCGGCTTCTCGGTGGCCTCGGCCTCGACGACGCGCTCGGTCTCGGCGCCGCTCTGGACCTCGGTGGCGCCACCCTCCTCGGCGCTAGCCTCGGCCTTGACCTCCTCGGCGGGCTTGCCCTCGAGCAGGTCCCGCTCCCACTCGGCCAGCGGCTCGGCGGCGGCGCCACCCTCGGCCGGCTTCTCGTCGCCGCCCTGGGCGGCGCCCGCGCGGGCGATCAGACCGTCGGCGACGGCGTCGGCGACCACGCGGGTCAGCATCGCGACGGAGCGGATGGCGTCGTCGTTGCCCGGGATCGGGTAGTCGACCTCGTCCGGGTCGCAGTTGGTGTCCAGGATGGCCACGACCGGGATGCCGAGCTTCTTCGCCTCGTTGACGGCGATGTGCTCCTTCTTGGTGTCCACGATCCAGATGGCGGAGGGGACCTTCGCCATGTCGCGGATACCGCCGAGGGTGCGCTCGAGCTTGTCCTTCTCGCGACGCAGGCCGAGCAGCTCCTTCTTGGTCATTCCGGAGCCAGCCACGTCGTCGTAGTTGATCTCCTCCAGCTCCTTGAGCCGGGTGAGCCGCTTGTGGACGGTGGAGAAGTTGGTGAGCATGCCGCCCAGCCAGCGCTGGTTGACGTAGGGCATCCCAACGCGGGTGGCCTGCTCGGCGATGGCCTCCTGGCCCTGCTTCTTGGTGCCGACGAACAGGATGGTGCCGCCGTGGGCGACCGTGGCCTTGACGAACTCGAAGGCGCGGTCGATGTAGGACAGCGACTGCTGCAGGTCGATGATGTAGATGCCGTTGCGCTCGGTGAGAATGAAGCGCTTCATCTTCGGGTTCCAGCGACGAGTCTGGTGGCCGAAGTGGACGCCGCTCTCGAGGAGCTGCCGCATGGTGACGACGGGAGCCATAGCCCGTGTTCTCCTGTCCGGCCCGGCCTTGTGAGGCGGGGCCACGTCTCGGTTGGTACCTGCGCCCGGACACTGCCCCACCGCCGCAGACGACGGACCGAGAGGCTGATGCCCCACACCAGGTGGCTGGCGGGCGCGTGAATTCGGCCGCCCGGTGGTGACCACCGTGCGACCGTTTCCCAAGTCTACGGGATGACGGGACCTGCCGAGGAACCAACCGGCCATCACGGCCCGTCGCGACCGAGGTTATCCACAGAACCGGCGTCCACTGGCGGCATCGCGCCTGGGCTGGGCACTCTCGGTCCATGACCCTGCTCACAGCGCTGATCTTCTGTGTACTGACCGTATCCGGCCCGGTCCCGGCGGCCTTCAGGCCGTCTGGCGGGGGCGCTTTGGTTCATCCACCTCCATCCGGATCCGTCAGCGTCAAGCCCTCCCGGACGGGCGGTATCGCCTTGCCTGGGATGACCAGGTCTGACGGTGAAGCCGCAGTTGGGGGGCTTCCTGGCCTCGCAGATGTGGCGATCATGGCTGATGGCGCCGGGGAGGCCCCGCGTGCGACCTCGTGGCGGTGGCCACTGGGCCCGCCAGTCCCCGTGGTGGTGCGCGATTTCAGTCCACCGACGTCCCCGTGGCTCCCCGGTCACCGGGGCGTCGATCTCGCGACGTCCCCGGGCGATCCGGTCTACGCTGCCGGACCTGGACGCGTCTCGTACGCGGGCGTCCTGGCCGGACGGGACGTCGTGGCGATCACCAATGGGGAGCTGCGAACCACCTACCTGCCGGTTCGTCCTGCCGTCCCCGTGGGACGCGACGTCACGACCGGCGCTCGTATCGGAACCGTTGAGGCCGGGCGACCGCCGCCCCACTGCTCTCAGGCGTGCCTGCACTGGGGGCTGCTGCGGGGCACCACCTACCTTGATCCGCTGGCTCTCGTCCGGCCGGTCGTCCGCCTGCTCCCCTTCTGGCAGCCGAGTCCCGCGCCTGATCTTCTTGGCTCCTCTGGCCCGCCGGAGCAGTTCCTCTCGTCCGGCCCGCGCCCCCTACCTGACCGGCGACTTTCGCGGGGCGAGCAGTCGCCGCAGGCCCTGGACGGACGACCGTCCGCGCATGATGACGGGCCAACAGCCGAGAAGGATCAGTCACTGAAGGACGATCGTCCGCTGAATCCTGCCCTGCGAGGAGCTTCGACAGCCACAGCGGGCACTCTGACCTGCCTGATCCTCGCCCTCTTACTGGCCTTGGTGCGGCACCGGGCCCGGGCGCGCTCTCGCTCCCGCCCTCGCGCGTCACAGCGATGCCCCCAGCCTCCGCCGAATGTGATCGATCTGGCTCACGAACGCCGTCTCCGCCGTCCCCCGGCGCCACAACATCATCGTTAGGCAGCGCTCCTGCGGGCGAGAAGGCCACGGTCAGTCCACGACCCCGCGGGGGTGGGCCTGGCGGTGGACCTGCTTGAGGCGCTCGACCGAGACGTGGGTGTAGAGCTGCGTGGTCTGAAGGGAGGCGTGACCAAGGATTTCTTGGACACTGCGCAGATCAGCCCCGCCTTCGAGGAGGTGGGTCGCCGCGGAATGGCGTAGGCCGTGAGGCGCCAGATCCGGCATCCCTCCGACCTCCGCGATGCGCGTGTGGACGACTCGCCGGGCGCTGGTGGAGTGCAGGCGTCCTCCCCGCACGCCCAGGAAGAGCGCAGGACCGCTGGCCTCCGTCGCGACGTGTGGACGTCCTGCCCGGAGCCAGTCCCCCAGAGCCCGGAGCGCCGGCTCCCCCAGCGGCACCGTGCGTTCCTTGGCCCCCTTGCCGAAGACGCGCACTGTCCTGCGACTCGTGTCGATGTCGTCGACATCGAGTCCGCACAGCTCGCTGACGCGCATGCCCGTGCCGTACAGGACTTCCAGGATCGCGAGATCCCGTAGGCCGATCGGCCCGGTGACGTCCATCTCGTCCAGGAGGCGTCCCGCATCGTCCTGGGCGAGCACGGTCGGCAGGTCGCGCGTCCACTTCGGCGTGCCCAGAAGCGGCCCTGGATCGCTCGCCAGGGCGCCACGCCGATACAGCCATCGGGTGAAGGTCCTCGCCGCGGCGGTCCGTCTTGCGAGGGTGGCCCTCGACAGGCCCATCGCGTACTGACGAGCGAGCCATGCGCGCAGGACGTTCACGTCCAGATCGGCGGGCCCGGACAGCCCGACGGCGGCGCCGTAACGCGACAGATCCCGAAGATCCCCCAGGTAGGCGCGCAGCGTGTGCTCCGATACGTCCCGCTCCGCCTTCAGGAACGTCGCGAACTCGGGGAGCACCTCGTCCAGCACGCCGGGGCCGGTTCCCTCGTCCTCGCCCCGATCTTCGTCACGCTCCTCAGTGCTCACATCCGCCACGTTGCGACGCACAACCACCGAAATCAAGGACCGGCACGTCCCTGATCACACCGGAACGCATTGAAAGGTGACCCCACGCCGCGCGAGCGCGCGCGGGTGCTCCCATCCCTGCCTGCAACCAGACGGCCGAGAAGCCACCCTTCGTGAGCACGCGGGACGTGCTCACGAACACCCCATGGGCCTCGCAACAGGCAGTGAGAATGGCGAAGCCAAGGTCGGCATCCGCCAGAACCCCCGTCCACCTCGGCCTCACACGCAGCCCCCTCAGGCAGCCTCCCCCTACCCCCTGACCCCCTGGCCGCAGGGAACGAACCAGGCGCCAACTCGTCGCTTGGGTGAGCCTCCACAGCGGAGCGGCCGAGCACTCCGATGTTCAGGCGTGCGTATGGCAGTGCACGCATACTTCCGACTTATCCACAGAACGCCATTCGGTTACTGCTCGGGATGGCCGGGCGGCATCTTCGGAAGCCGGAGGTGAGGCCGATGAACGGCAATCAAGCGCTCGGACGGCGAGGCGAGGACGCGGCGGCCGCGTACCTGGAGCATCTCGGATGGAACGTGCTGGATCGGAACTGGCGGTGCTCGGAGGGAGAGCTCGACATCGTCGCCTACGACGGTCGCCGGCATGTCGCCTGCGAGGTGAAGACCCGCAGGTCGAAGGCCTTCGGTCATCCGCTCGAGGCAATCAACGAACGCAAGGCGGCACGGTTGCGGAAGTTGGCGCTGCACTGGGCGGCGGCGAACCGCGTCCCGGGCGCGCGGATCCGGGTGGACGTCATCGCCCTGGTCTGCCAGGGCGATGGCTTCGCCCTCGAGCACCTGCGGGAGGTGTGCTGAATGACGCTCGCCAAGACGCGCTCCGTCTCGCTCGTGGGAGTGGACGGGTTCGTGGTGGACGTCGAGGCGGCCATCACGAGCGGTGTCCCCGGGCTCCATCTGGTCGGGCTTCCCGACGCCGCTCTGAACGAGGCTCGTGACCGAGTCCGCGCGGCGATCTACAACTCCGGTGAGGATTGGCCCAACAGGCACGTCACGGTCTCGCTCTTCCCGGCGAGCCTGCCGAAGAAGGGCTCGACCTTCGACATCGCGATAGCCGTGGCTCTGCTCGCCGCCGCCGAGGCGATCTCCCCGTTCTCTTGCGCGGGTTTGACCCTGGTCGGGGAGCTCGGGCTTGACGGGCGGATGCGAGCCATCCCCGGTGTGCTCCCCGCGGTTCTCGCGTCCGCCAACGCGGGCTGCCAGACGGTGGTCGTGCCTCGGGCGAACGCGGCCGAGGCCCGTCTCGTCCCGGGCATCGAGGTCGTTCCGGTCGCCAGCCTGCGCGAACTGCTCTGCCTGCTCCGCGACGAGCCGCCGCCGGCCGAGGAGGAGCAGTCCGAGCCGTCCCCCCAGTACGGAAGGGACGGTCTCGCTCCGCGCTGCCCCGACCGGCGCACGGACCTCGATCTGACGGACGTCCGAGGCCAGGCCGAGGCCCGCCGGGCCCTGGAGATCAGCGCGGCCGGCGGCCATCACCTCTTCTTCTCAGGCCCTCCAGGCTGCGGGAAGACGATGTTGGCCGAACGTCTCCCCACCCTGATGCCGCCCCTGGAACCAGATGCGGCCCTGGAGGTCACGGCGATCCACTCCGTCGCGGGCACACTCCCGCCCGACCAGCCGATGATCACCAAACCGCCGTTCCACGCGCCCCACCACACCGCGACGAGGGCGGCGATCGTGGGCGGCGGCTCAGGGCGCGTCCTGCAACCGGGAGCGGTGTCCCTTGCCCACAGAGGCATTCTCTTCCTGGACGAGGCGCCCGAATTCCAGGGCGGAGTCCTGGACGCTCTTCGGCAGCCACTCGAAGAAGGGGAGGTCAGGCTGTCCAGGGTGGAGGGCACCGCACGGTTCCCGGCACGTTTCACGTTGGTCCTGGCGGCGAACCCGTGCCCGTGCGCCGCCGCCAAGCAGATGGACTGCTCCTGCGCTCCGGGCGTCCGCCGCAAGTACACCTCGCGTGTCTCGGGGCCCCTGCTCGATCGCGTCGACCTGAAGCTGGAGCTCACCCCGGCGAGCCGCGCCGAACTCAGATACGACCTGGAATTCGCCGAATCCAGCGATGTCGTGGCCGAGCGCGTCCTCAACGCCCGCGAACGCGCGGTGAAGCGCTTGTCCGGCACCCCCTGGCGAACGAACTCCGAGATCCCCGGCCCGGAACTCCGCCGCCACTTCACTCCGTCCCGAGAAGCGATGTGCGCCGCCGACGAAGCGCTCCAGAGGGGGACCCTCAGCGCTCGCGGCCTGGACCGCGTCCTCCGCGTCGCCTGGACCATCGCCGACCTGGCCGATCGCGACGGACCGGGTGACGACGACATCGGCGGAGCGCTGGCCTTGTGGAACGGCCGCTGGACATGAACGCGTGTCCGGCCTGCGCCGACGCGCTCCCCCAAGACATGGAAATGAACCAAGGAGGCGAACATGACCGATGACCAGACCGCACGCGCGACACTCACGGCCTTGGCCGAGCCGGGAGATCCCGTGCTCAACCAGATCATCGACCGCGCCGGGGCACCCACAGCGCTCGATGCCATCCGCTCTGGCCGGTTACCGGACGAGTTGGCAGTGAGCATCGCCAACGGCTCCGAGGTCGCCCGGATGACCGAGCGCCTGGCCCACTGGCGGATCCGGTTGTCGGCCGCCGAGCCCGCAAGTGACCTGCTGGTGGCCGAGCGGCTCGGCGTCAGACTGGTGTGCCCAGGTGATCCCGAATGGCCCACCACCCTGGACGACCTCGGTTCGCACCGCCCCTATGCCCTGTGGCTGCGGGGTCCAAGCGACCTGCGCCACGGCTGCCTTCGCTCCGTCGCGCTCGTCGGGGCCCGTGCCGCGTCCTCCTACGGTCTGCGCATCGCGTCGGAGATGGCTTCCGAGCTGGGCGACCGCGGGTGGACGGTCGTCTCGGGCGGAGCCATGGGCATCGACGCCGCGGCACACCGAGGCTCTCTCGCCGCCGGTGGCCCGACCGTCGCGGTCCTCGCCAACGGAGTGGACGTCCCCTACCCGGCCTGCAACGACGGCATGTTCGCCGAACTCGCCCGCCGTGAGCTGCTCGTCAGCGAATCACCACCCGGCACGACACCGAGACGTCAGCGGTTCCTCGTGCGCAACCGTGTGATCGCCGCCCTCTCCAGAGGCACGGTCGTCGTCGAGGCGGGGCGCCGCAGTGGAGCACTGAGCACCGCCCACTGGGCCCGGAAACTGAGTCGTGTGGTCATGGCCGTCCCCGGCCCGGTGACCTCGGCGTCCTCCGTCGGCTGCCATGCGCTCCTACGCGACCCGCCGCCCGCCCTCCTCGTCACTCGAAGCGAGGAGGTGATCGAAGCCGTGGGCGAACTCGGCACAGACCTGGCTCCGATCCCCACCAGCCCCGTCCTGTCTCGCGATCTGTTGGATCCGGTCGCCCAGACCGTCCTGGAAGCCCTCCCCGCCCGTGCGGCTGCGGGCCCGGCCCAGATAGCCGTGAAGGCGGGCATGGACCTCCCCACCGCCAACGCCAAACTCGGCCTGCTCTCCGCCGGAGGTTTCGTAGAACGCGCCCCCGGCGGCTGGCGCCTGACCCAGAAAGCCAAATCACCATGACCTCCCAGCAGGCAACGTCCGGCCAGAAGGCCCCGACCCGCCGCCGCAATCGCGCCGAACGCTTGATCAGGGTCGCAGAACCCCCGCAGGCGTCCTCAGAGACCCCGGTCAGCTCCCCACATGTCCCACGGTCACGCTCCCCGACGGCACACGACTCGGCCGTCCGCCCCTCGATGGCGAACGACCGGGGCACGACGGCCCCACACGCGCCCGCCCAGGCCAGGAGCGCCAGAACGCCGGGGACGCCGGGGACGCCGGGGACGCCGGGGACGAACTAGCGGACAGTCCCCAAGGCGAGGACTAGTGCCCCGCCAGCCGGTGGGCTGATTGTTCGCCATGGGTGACGGGGCCAGTGATATATCAGCCGGTGGGGAGCACGGCGTGGGGAGCACGGCGTGGGGAGCACGGCGTGGGGAGCACGGCGTGGGGAGCACGGCGTGGGGAGCACGGCGTGGGGAGCACGGCGTGGGGAGCGCGGATAGTGCGATTTGAGACCCTTGAACGACCACTCGCCGTCCTTCGGCGACGGTCCGTTCCCCGTCAGTAACACACCTTCACGTCCGACGATGCCGTTCGCCTTGCTGGGGCGAAATCTGTGGTGGAAACGGATTTGTTGGTTGAGACGGAACTCCCTGGAGGAGCGAACTGCCCTAAAAGCGCCGAGTCCGAAGTGGAGCGGGTGGCTCTGCCAAGGCGGGGCTGCCGACGGGCGGACGGAAGCCAGCGCGTCGGGGGGGCCACGCGCATGGACACGACGTTAAGCCGGTCGCCCCCACTCGGGAGGAGGCAGCACAGGAGGACAGAACGAGAGGCAGCGCGTTGGGATGGACCTTCCAACCGTTTGGGGACGGTCAACGCCGCCAACCAAGGGAATAATGGGAAATTGGCTGGGGCGGAGTGGGACTTATTGCTCCGCGGGAAGTTCGAAGTCGCTCTTTGCGAGTTCTTCGACGTTGACGTCCTTGAAGGTGACCACGCGGACGTTCTTGACGAACCTGGCGGGGCGGTACATGTCCCAGACCCAGGCGTCCTGCATGGTGACCTCGAAGTAGACCTCACCGTTGTCGGCACCTCGGACCTGGAGGTCGACCGAGTTGGTCAGGTAGAAGCGGCGCTCGGTCTCCACGACGTAGCTGAAGAGGCCGACGACGTCGCGGTACTCGCGATAGAGCTGAAGCTCCATCTCGGTTTCGTACTTCTCGAGATCCTCGGCGCTCACACCCGTGTCCCTTCCGTCCGGGTCCTGTGGTCCTCCCCGGCCTGCTCCCCCGTGACCACCTCCCCATTCTTACGCACCACCCGGCCCACATTGACGAAGGAGAGGCGGTGTTCCTCGCAGGGACCGTGTTCGGCGAGGGCCGCGGTGTGCGCCTTGGTCGCGTATCCCTTGTGCACGTCGAAGCCGTACAGGGGGAATCGCTCGTGCAGGTCAACCATGATCCGGTCTCGGGTGACCTTCGCCACGATCGAGGCGGCGGCGATGCAGGCCACCACCTGATCACCCTTGATCACGCCGAGGCTGGGAGCCACCAGGCCGGGGACCGAGAAACCGTCGCTCAGGACGTACTCGGGGCGCTGGCCGAGCGCAGCCACGGCTCGGCGCATACCGGTGATGTTGCAACGATGCACGCCGAGGCGGTCCACCTCGTCCCGGGGGACGATGATCACGCTCCAACTCGCCGCGCGCTCGGTGATCTCCTCGTAGAGCGCCTCTCGGCGAGCCGGGGTGAGCAGTTTGGAGTCGCTGAGGCCCTCGATCCGGCCTCGTTTGCCATCCGCCAAGATCGCGGCACCGATCACCAATGGCCCGGCGCAGGCTCCGCGGCCCGCCTCGTCCACCCCGGCCACGGGGCTGAATCCCCCGTGTCCGAGGGCACGCTCGAAGCCGTACAGCCCCGCGTCACGCCTTGGCGTGAACCGCAGTGGACGACCCTTCATACTCGCAGCGTACGTCCCTGGAAAGCCGGAAAACCCCGTTTTGGCGCTTCACCGCTCCCCAGAGCGGTTGATCACCACGAAGCCGCAGTTCATGTCCGCGTCAACCCTGGCTAGGCCCAGGGCGGAACCCCAGCGGGCCAGCTCCGGCAGGGCATGCACACGGGGGCCCTGCGGGCGGGAAGGCGCTGCCGCACTCGAAGGCACTGCGCACGGGCGGGAAGGCCCTGCGGACGGTAAAGCCCCTGCGGGCGGGAAGCGCTGCGGACGGGGAAGCGCTGCGCGCGGCCGTCGGACGGTGAAAGTGCTGCGGACTCGAAGGCCCCGCGCACGGGCAGCGAGGCCCCGCGGCCAGTGAAGGCACTGCGGGCGGGCGAGGAGGCCCTGCGGACGGTGACGGCCCCGCGCACGGGCAGGGAGGCCCTGCGGACGGTGAAGGCCCTGCGTGCGGGCGTCGGGCAGTGAAGGTACTGCGGACGCGAAGGCCCCGCGCACGGGCAGCGAGGCCCCGCGGACGGTGAACGCCCTGCGCGCGGGCAGGAAAGCGCTGCGCACGGTGAGGGCGCTGCGTACGCGAAGGCTCGCGTGGGTGGGATGTGGCGCCAGCATGAGAGGCCCGGCGGTCGGATTCCCCCGCACCACGCGGGGGGTTGGGAGCGGACCGCCCTCGCATGGGCCACCCCGCGCGGGCTGGCTCGCGCGGGGCTGGCTCGCTGGGGCGCCGAGCGTGCACCCCCCTCGCGTGGGCCGCCCTCGCGCGAGCCGCTCACATGGGCCGCCTGGCGTGAGCTGCCTCGCTGATGCATCGAGCGTGCGCCGCTCTCGTGTGGGCCGCCTCGCGTGGGCCGCCACGTGTGGGGTGCCTCGCGTGGGCCGCCACGTGTGGGGTGCCTCGCGTGGGCCGCCACGTGTGGGCCGCCTCGCGTGAGCCGCCACGTGTGGGGTGCCTCGCGTGAGCCGCCACGTGTGGGGTGCCTCGCGTGGGCCGCCACGTGTGGGCCGCCTCGCGTGAGCCGCCACGTGTGGGGTGCCACGTGTGGGGTGCCTCGCGTGGGGTGCCTTGCGTGGGGTGCCTTGTGGGTGCCGGGTGTGGGGTGGCTCGCTGGGGCAGCTCAGGGGCAGGGCTTGCAGGGGTGGTGGTTGTTGTTTGGCCTGCGGGTGTGGTGGTTGATCGGTTCCTGCCGAGGTGGGAGCGGCGGTGGCTTGGCTTGTCGGCAGGAGCGGTTGTCTAGTGGCGGCGTAGGCGTAGGCGGCGGGTCAGGTAGGTGATGGGGATGGCGCCCAGGAAGCCCAGGGTCAGTGGGGCGGCCGGGGCCAGGGCGGCGGCGGCCTTGAGGGTCGGCTGCTTGAAGGTGGACGGGATGGGAAGGGTGTCGATGCGGCTCAGGGGCCAGACGATGACGAAGGCGCGGCCGATGACGTGGTCGATGGGGATGGTGCCGCCGCCACGGTCGCCGCGGTGCCAGCGGGAGTCGGACGAGGCTTCGCGGTGGTCGCCCATGACCCAGAGCTGCCCGGGGCCGACGGTGGCGTCGAAGGGGTCGATGGACGGCTTGTTCTGCACGTGCGTCGACGGGTCGGTGAACAGGTAGGCGCTCTCGCTCAGCGGGACGCCGTTGACCGTGACGCGGCCCTGGGCGTCGCAGCACTTCACGTGGTCACCGGGGAGGCCGATGACGCGCTTGATGTAGTCCTTCTCGTTCGGCGCGACGCCGAACGCGCCGCCGATGGCGTGCAGGACCTTGCTGACGGGGTTGCTCGGGCTGCTGACCTGGACCTCCGGGTCCCAGGAGTCGAGGCCGTTGAAGACGACGACGTCGCCGCGGGAGACGTCCCGGGTGTGGTAGACGACCTTGTTGACCAGGACGCGGTCGCCGATCTGGAGGGTGTTCTCCATCGAGCCGGACGGGATGTAGAACGCCTGCACGACGAACGCCTTGATCACCAGGGCGAGGACGAGGGCGACGCCGATCAGGACGGGCAGTTCCTTCAGGAACGAGCCCGGCTTCCTGCGCTTCTTCCCGGTGGGTTCCGCGTCCTCCGCCTCGTCCGGCGACGCGGCGGGCTGCTCGGGCGCGGCCTCGTCGGCGGGCTCGGACGGTTCGCGTTCGGGGGACGGCTCTCGCTCGGAGGTCACGGTCTGCTTCTCTTCGGGCACCGCGCCCTCGGCTTCGGAACGCACGTCTCTCCGATCGTCCTCGTAAGTCATCAGAGCGCCAGACTAGCGGCGGGAGGGCCGCCGAATCTCGTGCATGGCCGTGTCGCGCCCACGTGCCGACCCCCTATGACGTGCACTTTCCCCCAAAACGGGCGGCGCCCCGGGATCCGTGGTCGGGATCCCGGGGCGCCGGACGCTTCGCGAGGCGAGAGCGATCAGAAGTCGCGCTTCTCCTTGATGCGAGCCGCCTTGCCGCGCAGGTTGCGCAGGTAGTACAGCTTGGCGCGGCGGACGTCACCGCGGATCGCGACCTCGAGCTTCTCGATGTGCGGGCTGTTGATCGGCCAGGTGCGCTCGACGCCGTAGCCACCCTTGCTGATCTTGCGGACGGTGAAGGTCTCGCGCGAGCCGCCGCCCTGACGGCGGATCACGACGCCCTCGAAGACCTGGACACGGGTGACCTTGCCCTCGGTGATGCGCGCGTGGACGCGCACGGTGTCGCCGGGGCGGAAGTCCGGGACGTCGGACCGCAGGGCGGCCTTCTCGATCTCCTGGATCAAAGCGTGCATGGCAGCTGTACCTCAGTCGTGTCGAACGCGGACGTCGAGAGGCCCCGACCTGTTCTGCATGGGGGCGTCGCTCCGCGCGGAATGGATCTTCTTGGAAGTCTGCGCGCCGTGCGTGACGAGCACACGGCGACGCTCTAGTTTGCCATATCTTCGCCGTGCTCCGGAAAGCCGGCCTCGGCGAGGATCTTCCGATCATGCTTGTCAAGCTTTTCGGGGGCGAGGCGTCCGAGCAGCTCGGGGCGGTTCTCGGCGGTGCGGCGGATCGCCTGGTCACGCCGCCAGCGGGCGATCGCGCCGTGGTTGCCCGACAGCAGGATCTCCGGGACCGCACGCTCCCGCCAGACCGGGGGCTTGGTGTAGACGGGCCCCTCCAGCAGCGATTCCATCGCTCCGGGCGCGAACGAGTCGTCGGCGACGGACTCGGCGTTCCCGAGGACGCCGGGGATGAGCCGTCCGATCGCCTCGACCATCACCAGGACGGCGACCTCGCCGCCCGCCAGCACGAAGTCGCCGAGGCTGACCTCGGACACCGGCATGCGGGTGGCGGCCTCCGCGACGACGCGGGAGTCGATGCCCTCGTAGCGTCCGCAGGCGAACAGGAGGTGGTCCTCGGCGGCCATCTCGGCGGCCATGGCCTGGGTGAACGGACGTCCGGACGGGGTCGGGACCACCAGCCGCGGGGCCGGGCCGTCCGGCGGGGCGACGGCGTCCAGCGCCTCGCCCCACGGCTCGGGCTTCATGACCATGCCGGGGCCGCCGCCGTAGGGGGTGTCGTCCACGGTGCGGTGCCGGTCGTGCGTCCAGGACCGCAGGTCGTGGACGTGGACGTCGAGCAGCCCGGTGCGCCGGGCCTTGCCGATCAGCGAGACGTCGAGGGGGGCGAAGTACTCGGGGAAGATGCTGATGATGTCGAGTCGCATCGCGCGGGTCAGTCCTCGTCCAGGAGGCCGGCGGGCGGGTCGATGACGAGCCTGCCGCCCGCCACGTCCACCTCGGGGACGATCGCGGCGACGAACGGCACCAGCAGCTCGCCGCCGCCGGTGCGGCGGATGACCAGCAGGTCCTGGCCGTGGTGGCGGATCTCGGTGACCTCGCCCACATCGGCGCCGTCCACGGTGCGGACGGCCAGGCCGACCAGCTGCGCGTCGTGGAAGTCGTCGGGGTCGTCCGATTCGGGGATGTCGTCCGCGTCCACGACGAGCCAGGTGCCGCGCAGGGCCTCGGCGGCGTTCCGGTCGGCGGCGCCCGCGAACCGGACGACCAGGCGCCCGGAGTGCCAGCGGGCCTGCTCGACGACCAGCGGGCCGTTCCCCGCGGGGTCGGTGGCGATCTCGGTGCCCGGCGCGAACCGCAGCTCCGGGTCGTCGGTCCGCACGTCCACCGTGCTGTCGCCACGGACGCCGTGCGGACGCCCGATCCGGCCGATCACGATCCGTTCGGCCACGAGCCGTCCCTTCCAGCGAATGATCAATGTAGGAGAACCCGCGCCGCCGCCGCTCCGGCGGCGATCACGTCCCGGCCTCAAGCCTGCCAGCCGGATCCCCATGCCCGGGACAACCGCACCCCCACCGCCGGTGCGATCACCGCTGGACGGCGACGGCCGCGGCGGCGCTGCGCGGGAGACGGGGGTTTGTGATGGGTCTGGGGTAAAACGCGATCCGAGCCGCCGCGTCGTTGGACGACGTGGCGGCTCGGATCGTTGTCGGGCCCGCGAGCGGGTCCGTTGTGACGTCCTCCCCGATGTGGGGTGGGTTCCGCCGTCACTTGGACGGCGGCGAAGTGAGCTCCCGAGAAGGGCGCGCCAAAGCGTGGCCTCAGCGCTTCCCTACGTGCGGACGGACGGACCGTCCGCGCCGGGGAGCCCTGCGCCCGAGCACAACGGGGTCAGCGGACCTCGTTGACGTCGAGCAGGTCGACACGCACGTAGCGGCCTCCGGAGAGGGCGCTGACGACCGTGCGCAGGGCCTTGGCGGTGCGACCGCTTCGGCCGATGACCTTGCCGAGGTCGTCGGGGTGCACACGCACCTCCAGAACCCGGCCGCCCCTGATGCGGCGGGCGCGGACCCGGACGTCGTCCGGGTTCTCCACGATCCCTCGCACCAGGTGCTCGAGCGCTTCTTCGAGCACGTCAGTCCTCGCTCTTGACTTCGGTCTCGGCGGAGTCGGCGTCGGCCTTCTTGGCCTCGGCCTTCTTCTTCGGCTTGGCGGCCGGGGCGGCGGCCTCGACGTCGCCCATCGACTCCTTGACGGCGGCCTCGAAGACGGCCTTCTTGTCCGGCTTCGGCTCGGCCTTGCGCAGGGTGCCCTCGGCGCCCGGCTCGCCCTTGAACTTCTGCCAGTCGCCGGTGACCTTGAGCAGGCTCAGCACCGGCTCGGTCGGCTGCGCGCCGACGCCCAGCCAGTACTGCGCGCGCTCGGAGTCGATCTCGATGAGCGACGGCTCCTGCTTGGGCTGGTAGAGGCCGATCTCCTCGATGGCGCGACCGTCCCGCTTGGTGCGGGAGTCGGCGACGACGATCCGGTACTGCGGGTTCCGGATCTTCCCCAGACGCTTGAGCTTGATCTTGACTGCCACGGGTGTGGTGTTCTCCAGACTTGGTACAGGTGAGCTTGGCCGCACCAGGTGGGGACACCGGCGACCGGCCAGCTCTGTGGACTCCGGACGCGCGAGACGAGAGAGGGCGCCAGCGCGATTCCGGGGTTTCCAGCTCGCCATTCTGCCAGACGTTCGCGGAAAAAGCGCAATCGGACGATGACACGCGGCCACTCGATCGGCAAAGCCCGCCTGACCTGGGCGAACGTTGCACTGAGAACGAACGTCCGAAGCGCCGGTCCCGGACCGTCCAACAGGCCGGAAAACAAGGAGAATCGGCGCGCACGGACACCCGTGACCACGAACCGCCCACACGTCCGCCGGACCCGGGCACGACGAACGCCGCGGCCCGCGGGAAGCGGAACGCGGCGTTCGTTGTGAGTCGGGTTACTTCTTGCGGGTCACTTCTTCTTGCCGCCGCCCAGGTCACCCAGGTCGGGCATCTGGAAGCCGGGCGGGAGCTGCTTGGCCAGGCCGGGCGGGAGCTGGCCGCCGAGGCCCGGCGGCAGTCCCTGCGGCATGGCGTCGGCGGCGGGCTGGTCGGCGGGCTGCTTGCCGACGGAGCGCTTGCGCGGGTCGCCGCTGCGCTGCTTGCCCTTCTTCTTCGCGGCCTTCTGCGCCTGCTTGGCGCGGCGGCGGCCCGGCATGCCGGGGAAGCCCATGTTGCCGGCCATCGCGCGGACCATCTTCTGCGCGTCGAAGAACCGGGTGACCAGGCTGGACACCTCGCCGACCTGGACGCCGGAGCCCTTGGCGATACGGGCCCGGCGGGAGCCGTTGATGATCTTCGGGTTGGAGCGCTCCTCCGGCGTCATGGAGCGGATGATCGCGGCGACCCGGTCCAGGTCCTTGTCGTCGATCTGGGAGATCTGGTCCCGGACCTGGCCCATGCCCGGCATCATGCCGAGCAGGTTGCCGATCGGCCCGAGCTTGCGGATCATCATCATCTGCTCGAGGAAGTCCTCGAGCGTGAAGTCCTCGCCGGACGCGAACTTGGTGGTCATCTTCTCGGCCTGCTGGGCGTCGAACGCCTGCTCGGCCTGCTCGATCAGGGTGAGGATGTCACCCATGTCGAGGATGCGCCCGGCCATCCGGTCGGGGTGGAAGACGCTGAAGTCGTCCAGCTTCTCGCCGGTGGACGCGAACATGATCGGCCGGCCGGTGATGTGCCGCACCGACAGGGCCGCGCCACCGCGGGCGTCGCCGTCGAGCTTGGTGAGGACGACGCCGTCGAAGCCGACGCCGTCCATGAACGCCTGCGCGGTGTTCACCGCGTCCTGGCCGACCATGGCGTCGACGACGAAGAGGATCTCGTCCGGCTTGACCGCGTCGCGGATGTCGATGGCCTGCTGCATCATCTCCGCGTCGACGCCGAGGCGGCCCGCGGTGTCGATGATGACCATGTCGTGCTGGGCGTGCCGGGCCTGCTCGATGGAGCGGCGCGCCACGTCCACCGGGTCGCCGACGCCGGAGCCGGGCTCGGGGGCGAAGACCTGGACCCCGGCGCGCTCGCCGACGACCTGCAGCTGCTGGACGGCGTTGGGGCGCTGGAGGTCGGCCGCGACCAGCAGCGGCGCGTGCCCCTCCTTCTTCAGGTGCCGGGCGAGCTTGCCCGCGAGGGTGGTCTTGCCGGCGCCCTGGAGGCCCGCGAGCATGATCACGGTCGGCGGGTTCTTGGCCAGGTTCATCCGGCGGGTCTCGCCGCCGAGGATGCCGATGAGCTCCTCGTTGACGATCTTGACGACCTGCTGCGCCGGGTTGAGCGCCTGGGAGACCTCCGCGCCCCCGGCCCGTTCCTTGATCCGCGCGATGAAGTCCTTCACCACGGGCAGCGCGACGTCGGCTTCCAGCAGCGCGACGCGGATCTCGCGGGCCGTCGCGTTGATGTCGGCCTCGGAGAGCCGGCCCTTGCTGCGCAGCGACGAGAAAACCGTCGTCAACCGGTCGGAGAGCGTCTCGAACACGTGTGGACCCGTCCTTGGAAAGCTTCGTGGGATCGCCTATCAGACTATCGGGTCATGCGCCGGGTCCCGCCCCGTCCGGTTTCCGTCTTGTTCGGCTTGTCGTGGAATCAGCCCAGAGACCCCAGGACATGGTCGCGGACGGACGCGGCGGACTCCCCCAGCGGACGGCCCTCGCCGTCCACGACGTAGAAGGCGTCGACGGCCTCCGCGCCCAGGGTGTCCACGCGGGCGGCGATCACCTGGAGGCCGCACTCGCCGAGCACCTGGCCGACCCGCCACAGCAGGCCGGGGCGGTCGTGGGCGCGGACCTCGACGACGGTCGCGCTCTCCGAGGCGTCCGGGACGATCGTGACGCGCGGCGGCGGGACGGCGGCTCCGGGCCGGATCCGGACGGCCCGCGCCCGGCGTTCGAGCCGGTCCGCGACATCGAGCCGTCCGGCCAGCATGCGGCGCAGGTCGGATTCCAGCGCGGCCGGGTCGGGCGGTTCGCCGAACTCGGGGACGGCCGTGAAATCGAGCACAGCGGTCGCGGCACCGGGCGTTTCGGCCTTCGGGACGGTTTCGGAGACGATCCTGGCCGTGCGGACGGCCAGGCGGTGCAGGGCCAGGACGCCCGCCGCGCGCCACAGCAGCCCCGGGCGGTCCGGCGCGGCGATCATGATCCGTGCGCCCTGGACCCGGACGGCCGCGCCGTCGTGCCTGGCCAGCGCCAGGGTGTCCGGTCCGAGGGACGGCGCGGGCGGCAGCGTCCCGCCCGCGAGCGACATCAGCGCGCGGCGGGCCAGTTCCGCCACCAGGCGGGCCTTCCAGGAGCCCCAGGCGGCGGGGCCGGTGGCCTGACCGTCCGCGACCGCGAGGGCGGCGAGCAGTTCGAGGACGTCGCGTTCGCGCCCCGGGGCCTCGGCGACGGCGGTCAGGACGCTCTCGATCGTCTTCGGATCGTCGATGTCGCGGCGGGTGGCGGTCTCGGGCAGCAACAGGTGGTGCCGGACGACGGTTTCCAGCACCTTCACGTCGTCGGCCGGAAAGCCCATCCGGGCGGCGGCGTCGCATGCCACGACCGCTCCGCGGACCGAATGATCACCTGGCAGGCCCTTGCCGACGTCGTGCAGCAACGCGCCGACGAGCAGCAGGTCGGGGCGGGCGACCTCGCGGGTCAGCGCGGCGGCTCCGGCGGCGGTCTCGACGAGGTGGCGGTCCACGGTGAAGCGGTGCACGGGGTTGCGCTGCGGCCGGTTCCGGACACGTTCCCAGTCGGGCAGCAGCCGGACGATCAGCCCGGCCTGGTCGAGGGCCTCCCAGACGCCGATCGCGGCGGGCCCCGCGCCGAGGAGCGAGACCAGGGCGTCGCGGGCCTCCGGTGGCCACGGCGCACCGGGCAGGACGGCTCTCCCGGCGAGCGTGTCCACGGTCGCCGGGGCCAGGGGCAGGCCGTTCTGCGCGGCGGACGCGGCGACGCGGAGCGACAGCGCCGGGTCCTTCAGGTCGGCGTTGCGGGCGAGCACGACCTCGCCGTCCTGCTCGACGGCACCGTCCCCGACGGGTCGGCGCCGTGGCCCGCCGCGTCCGTCGCGGGGACGGGCGAACCTGTCGACACGCCGCCAGACCTGGTCGTCGGCGTGGGTGATCGTCCGGGCTGCCGTGGCGACCGCCCTCAGGAGGACGTCCGCGTCGAGCATGCCGAGCGCCGTGGCGACGGCCTCCTGCTCCTGCAGGACGAGCCGGTCGGACGGTCGTCCGGTGATCGTCTGGAGCGCGTGCCGGACGTCCAGCAGCAGGTCTCGGGCCTCGCGGACCCGGCCGTCCGGCGCGGGGGCCACCCAGGACGAGGCGACGGCGTTCATCACCTCCACGTCGCGGAGCCCGCCGCGCGCCTCCTTCAGGTCGCCCTCCAGCAGGAACGCGAGTTCACCCTGGGCGTCCCAGCGCTCCCGGCACAGGGCGCGGAGCTCGGTGAGCCGGTGCCGCGCGTCCGCCCGCCAGTCGGCCAGGACGGCCGCGCGCGCCTCGTCCAGGAGCGTGCGGTCCCCGGCGATGTGGCGTGGCGCGAGCAGGCCGAGCGCGGCCTTCATGTCGTCGCGGGCGACCGTCCGCGCCTCCTGGACGGTCCGGACGGAGTGGTCGAGCCGCAGCCCCGCGTCCCAGATCGGGTACCAGAGCCGATCGGCGATCCCCTTCACGTCGTCGCGTCCTCGATGCAGGAGCACCAGGTCGAGGTCGCCGCCGGGCGTCAGCTCACGCCGCGCGTGGCTCCCGACCGCGACCAACGCCACGTCCGTCGCGCCTGCCTGCCCCTCTGCACCCGCCCTGCCCGCTGCGTCTGCCGCACCCGCCGTGCCCGCCGTGCCCGCTGGATGCTCGGCGCTCGCGGGGTTCGCCGCGCGGCCTCGGACCTCGTCTTCGGGCTGCGGGGCGATCGCGGCGGTGAAGAGCGCCGTGAGACGACGGTCGAGGTCGGTCGTGCGGGCGGCGCGGGCCGCGGCGATGGCCGCGCGGGCCCGTGGCGCGGAGGCGGCGGGGCCGGAGTCGAGGGCTCCGGCCCCGCCGTGTTCCGTGGATCCGGGCGTTCCCCGGGCGGGGGCCACGCGGCCTCCTACAGGGCGTCCGGGCCGGTCTCGCCGGTGCGGACGCGCACGACCGTGTCCACCGGAACGGCCCAGACCTTGCCGTCGCCGATCTTGTCGGTGCGGGCGGCCTTGACGATGACGTCGATGACGTCGTGCGCGTCCTCGTCGTCCACCAGGACCTCGACGCGGAGCTTCGGCACCAGGTCGACCTTGTACTCGGCGCCCCGGTAGACCTCGGTGTGGCCTTTCTGGCGGCCGAAGCCGCTGGCCTCGCTGACGGTGAGGCCCCGGATCCCGAAGGCCTCCAGCGCGGCCCTGACCTCGTCGAGCTTGAACGGCTTGATCACCGCGGTGATGAGCTTCACGGTCACGCCTCCACCTTCTTCTCGGCGGCTGTGCCGCCGGTCGTCACAGGGCCGGTCGGCACAGGGTCGGGGGCCGCGGGGCCGGGCACGGCGGTCGCGTGGCCGGTGCGGACCGAGCCGGCGCCCGCCGGGGCGAGGTCGTAGGCGGTCTCGGCGTGCGCGGTGAGGTCCACGCCGGTCGCCTCGTCCTCCTCGTCGATCCGGAATCCCATCGTCTTGTCGATCACCTTGGCGATGATCCACGCCATCGCGAACGAGTAGAGGCCGATCACGACCGGGCCGAGGACCTGCAGGCCGAGCTGGTGGAGGCCGCCGCCGTAGAACAGGCCCTTGTGCTGCGAGGACAGCGCCGGGTACGCCGCCAGGAAGCCCAGCGAGACCGCGCCGACCGCGCCGCCGACCAGGTGCACGCCGACGACGTCCAACGAGTCGTCGTAGCCGAGCCGGTACTTCAGGCCGATCGCGTAGGCGCAGACCGCGCCCGCGACCAGGCCGAGGACGATCGCCGCCCACGGGTCGACGAACCCGCACGCGGGGGTGATCGCGACGAGGCCGGCGACCGCGCCGGACGCCGCGCCGAGCGTGGTGGCGTGGCCGTCCCGGAGCTTCTCCACGACCATCCAGGCCCCGGCCGCCACGGCGGTCGCGATCTGGGTGTTCATGAACGCGAGGCCCGTGGTGGTGTCGACGCCGATCTCCGAGCCCGCGTTGAACCCGAACCAGCCGAACCACAGGATCGCCACCCCGAGCAGGACGAACGGCAGGTTGTGCGGACGCATCGGCTCCTTCGGCCAGCCGCGCCGCCGGCCCAGGACGATCGCCAGCGCGAGCCCCGCCGAACCGGCGTTGACGTGGACGACCGTCCCGCCGGCGAAGTCCTCGATGCCGAGGGCGTTCAGCCAGCCGGTCCCCCACACCCAGTGCGCGACCGGGAAGTACACCAGCGACGCCCACACCACCGTGAAGGCCATCCAGGCGCCGAACTTCGCGCGATCGGCGATCGCCCCGCTGATCAGCGCCACCGTGATGATCGCGAAGGTGAGCTGGAAGGCCGAGTAGACCAGCAGCGGGATGTTGTGGTCGGGAGTGGCGCCCTGCTGGATCGCGGTGACCGTCCCTTTCAGCCCGACCGCGCCGAACCCGCCGAGGAACTTGTTGAGAAACGAGCTGCCGTTGTCGGTGAAGGCGACGGAGTGGCCGAAGAGGACCCACAGGACCGTCACGGTGACGATGCTGCCGAACGACATCATCATCATGTTCAGCACGCTCTTCGCGCGCGTCATGCCGCCGTAGAAGAACGCCAGCCCGGGGGTCATGAACAGCACCATCGCCGTGGCGGCCAGCATCCAGGCCGTCGCGCCTGTGTCGATCTTCATCTCGGGGGATGCCCCTCCTCGGCCGGGAACGTGGACTGGGCAAAAGATTCCGGCGCGGCCGTTTCGCCTGTTCGGCTCCCGTGTTTCGACGGTGTGAAACCCCGTCACCGCGTGTTGCGCGGTTGTTTCGGAACCCTCACCACCTGCCCGCCCGGACAGGTGTTCCGGGCATTTCGGTGAGGTCTTCCCATAGGAAAGGCCCCGCCGGTCGGGTGACCGGCGGGGCCTTTCGATCAGTCGGTGATCGGTGGGTGATCAGTCGCCGAGGATGGCGTCCACGAACGCGTCGGGCTCGAACGGGGCCAGGTCGTCCGGGCCCTCGCCGAGGCCGACGAGCTTGACCGGGACGCCCAGCTCGCGCTGCACCTGGACGACGATGCCGCCCTTGGCGGTGCCGTCCAGCTTGGTCAGGACGACGCCGGTGATGTTGACGACCTCGGCGAACACGCGTGCCTGCTGCATGCCGTTCTGACCGGTGGTGGCGTCCAGGACGAGCAGGACCTCGTCGACCGCGGCCTGCTTCTCCACGACCCGCTTGACCTTGCCGAGCTCGTCCATCAGGCCGGTCTTGGTGTGCAGCCGGCCCGCGGTGTCGATGATCACCGTGTCGACCTTGCTGTCGATGCCCTGCTTGACCGCGTCGAACGCGACGGACGCCGGGTCGGCGCCCTCGTCCTTGCGGACGACCTGCGCGCCGACCCGCTCGCCCCAGGTCTGCAGCTGGTCGGCGGCGGCGGCGCGGAAGGTGTCGGCCGCGCCGAGGACGACGGTCTTGCCGTCCCCGACCAGGACGCGGGCGAGCTTGCCGGTCGTGGTGGTCTTGCCGGTGCCGTTGACGCCGACGACCATCAGGATGGCGGGCTTGTCGCCGTGCCGCTGGGTGTGGAGCGACCGGTCCAGGTCCGTGCCGATCTGCTTGACCAGCTCCTCGTGCAGCAGGGCGCGGACCTCGGTGGGCGTGCGGCTGCCGAGCACCTGGACGCGGGTGCGCAGGTCGTCGGTGATCTGGCGGGCCACCGAGACGCCGATGTCGGCGCCGATCAGGGTGTCCTCGATCTCGTCCCACGCGTCGTCGTCGAGGTGGTCGCGGGACAGCAGGCCGAGCAGGGTCTTGCCGAAGGTGTTCTGGGACCGGGCGAGCCGGGCGCGCAGCCGGACCAGGCGCCCCGCCGACGGCGGCGGGACCTCGATCTCCGGCTTGGGCGGCGCGGCGGGAGTGGGTGGGGCCCGTTCCACCGTCGGGGTGGCCTGATCCTCCTCCGGCGGCGCGGTGGTGGTCGCGCCTGCCTGGATGTCGGGCCGCTCCGCTGGTTCGACGGGAGCTTGGGGCTTGCGGCGGCCGGGCCGCAAGAACATCACGCCGCCCACGATCAACGCGAGGACGGCCAGCCCGGCGATGAGGATCACGTATTCCATAGCGGGTCCAGTTTTCCAGACGGCCGCCGATGCCCTGTACCCCAGAGCCGGATGGAACGCGTTCCAGCCCCGTCAGCGCCGATACATGCGGATCCAGTCGACCTGGAGCGTCGCCGGTGTGTTTCCGTTGATCCCGCGCGCGGTGTGGCGGGCGTCTCCCGGGAACCAGTCGAGCTGGATGGTCTGCCCCATCCGCTCGCGCGGCAGGGCCTCGCGGCGGGTGGTGTGGAACCAGCGCCTGCCGTCCACGAAGCCGCTGACCCAGGTGGACGTCCATTCGACGGCGAACGCGTGCCAGCGGGTCATGTCGACGTGGACGTGTCCGGCCAGCCGGTCGTCCCGGCGCGTGGGCCCGTAGTGCAGGAAGAACTCGGCGTTCTGGCGGGTGCCGTCGTCGGCGACCTCCAGCCAGTCCACCTCACCGCCGCCGCCTCGGGGGGCGACTCCACCGCCGCCGCGGGTCGGCCACAGCAGCAGGACGGGGTGGTACGAGGCGCTGGCGCGGGACATCCGGACGCGTGCCTCCCAGCGGCCGGTTCGCTGCGAACCGCGTCTCCAGGCCACGCCGCCGGTCGTGCCGTCGGGCCGTCCGGTGATCGTGAGGACGCCCTTCCGGACGCTGACCGCGCGCGGGCTGCGGCGTCCCTTGCCGGCCTGGCCCGGGCCGTCGTAGACCTCCCAGGCGCGACGGTCGAGGTGTTCCGAGCGGAAATCCTCGGATGCGATCGGCTTTCCCCAGCGAAAGCGCCTGGCGGCGGTGGCCGGAGCGCCGTGCGGCGGACGCGAATTCCCCTGCGATTGCCCACCCATCGAACGGCTCGCCCCCTTTCCCAGGGACGGGGACGAGCCGTCCGGACGGCTTTTTTCCGCTCTGCGGACACGATCGCCGCCCGCAACCCACTGCGGGTGATGGCGCCTTGCGGGCCGAAGCGGGAAGAGCCGCATGTCGCGCAGCGTGAGCCGCTCGGCCACGTCCCGGACATCCCGGAGCGTGGTCCCGTTGAGCACCATTCCGGCCAGCGCGAGGAGCGCGGCCGAAACGATGACGGCGATGATCAGCGATCGGAGCCGCGTGGACACCCTACGGACGCTACGGAAACCGGCTTAGATCGCACCTCCCCCGATGCCTCCGTTTTCGGGAAAGGAAGCCATCCGCAGGCAAAGTCCGCCCAGATCACTGGGCTTTTTGAACCGTTTAGTGAGGATTATCCGGCTTCTCCTTCTCCGACTTCTCCCACTCGTCCACGTTCCTCAGCAGCGCTTCGAGGTACGCGCGCAGGTGCGTCCGGTAGACGTCGCTGTAGGTGCGCAGATAGGCGATCTCACGCTCCATGCGGCGCCGCTCGTCGCCGTCGAGCGACGCGCCGTCCACCCGGGTCATCTCCATCGGAGACTCCGGCGGACGCGTCCGCCGGGGCCGCGGACGCCTCGGGCGGGGCTCCGGCCGAGCGTGCGGCCTGGTCGGCCATGGTGGCGGCTCGGTGGTGCGCCTCCTCCATCATCCGCTCGGCCCGCGATTGCGCGTCGGTCAGGATCGCGTCCCGATGCTGCCGCGCCTCCTGGGCCATCTCGCGGGTGTACCGCTCGGCGTCGGCGACGTACAGGTCGGCGGTCTGCTGCGCCTGCGACAGGATCCGGACGGCCTGGAAGTGCGCGTCGTCCGGCTTGGCGTCGTCGGGCCCGCCCTCCCGGGGCGCCGCGCGCAGGCGGTCCACCTCCTGGGCGAGCGCCGCGCGCTCGTTCAGGAGCTGGACCAGCTCGTGCTCGACCCGCTGGAGGAACTCGCGGACCTGGTCCTCGTCGAGCCCGCGGCGGCCGAGCGCCGCCCGTGCGAAGGCCGACGCCTGGACCTCGCCCGGGGTCAGCCGGGGCCGCCCGAGGCGAGGGGCTGGTGTGCTGGGTTCACGAGATCACCTCTGTGCGAAGGATTCCAGCCGGATGCGGTCGCGGGGCACGCCGTCCCGGAGCAGCCGGTCCGCCGTGCTCTCGACCATGGCGTCCGGCCCGCACACGTAGATGTCGTGGCCGTGCCATGAGCCGTACCGCCCCACCACCTCCGCGAGCGTGCCGTGCTCGATCCGCGGACCGGCGGACGGCGCGTGCGCGGCGGCGGATCCGAACGTGTCGCCGAAGGCGGCGTGCCCGGACGCCGCGTCTCCGGCGGCCGCCTGCCCGGGTGCCTGACCCGGCGCCTGGCCGGGAGGCGGACCCGGCGCCTGGCCTGGAGGCTGTCCGCCGAACCAGCTGGACGCCCCGAAGGACACCGGCGCGCCGAACCCCGCGGGCGGGCCGAAGCCCTCCGGAGCGCCGAACGGCGAGCCGAACGACATCCCGAAACCGCTTCCGCCCGGTTCGTCCGACACGGCCGCCACCACCGTCAGCCAGGGGTTCCTGGCGGCGAGCTCGGCCAGGTGCGGCAGGTCGTACAGGGCGTCGCGGGTGCGCGCCCCGAAGAACAGCGTGGTGCGCGGCGGCGTCTGCCGCAGCGCCAGCTGCTCCAGGATCGCCTTGAGCGGCGCGAGGCCGGTGCTGCCCGCGACCATCAGCACGTCCCGGTGGGACGACTCGTCCAGCACGAGCGTGCCGACGGGCGCGCCCATCCGCAGCCGGTCCCCGGCCTGGACGGCCCGGACCAGCACCGGGCTGACCGCCCCGCCGTCCACCAGCCGGACGTGGAAGTCCAGCGTGTTGTCCGGGCGCGGGGCGTTCGCCATCGACAGGTACCGCCACTGCCGCAGCCGCTGCGGCAGCTCCACCGCGACCGACTGGCCCGGGGCGTACGGGAGCGCCTGGTCGGGCCGCACCCGCAGCACGACGAGGTCGAAGCGGCGGCGTTCCACCGCGACGACCTCACCGCTCCACCACGCGGGCGCGGACATCCCGTCCTGGTCCGCCGCCTCCAGCATGACGTGCGAGACCACGTCGTAGGCGGCGGCCCAGTCGGCTTCCAGCTCGGGCGTCCAGGACGCGCCGGAGTAGTGCCGCAGCGTCGCGATCAGGCTCGCCCCGACGTGCGGGTAGTGCTCGGCGATGATCCCGAACTTGCGGTGGTCCCGGCCGAGTCCCTGCAGGAACGGCACCAGCTCGCCGAGGTCGTCGACGTTGGAGACGACGTGCCCGAGGGCGCGCAGCAGCTTGTCGCGCTGCCCGCTCATCCCGATCGGGAACATGTCCCGCAGGTGCGGGTTCCGCAGGAACAGGTCGGAGTAGAAGAACAGCGCCACGCCGTCGCCGTGCTGGGCGACCTGGGCGAAGTTCTCCTTCAGTCGTTGGGCGTCCACTCGTTCTCCAGGTAGCGGCCGTGGTCGGGGGCTCCCGGTCTCACGCGTTCGCCCGCTCACCCTCCGCGGCCTCGGTCATCACCTGCGCGACGACGCCGTAGGCGGCGGCCCAGTCGGCCTCCAGCTCCGGCGACCAGGCCGGGCCGCTGAAGTACTTCAGGGTCGCGATCAGGCTCGCGCCGACCTGCGGGTAGTACTCCGCCGCGACGCCGAAGCCGTTGTGCCGGACGCCGAGGTCGCGCAGGAACGGGACGAGCGTGTCGGTGTCGTCGACGTGGGCGACGATGTGCGCGAGCGCCTCCAGCAGCTTCTCGTGCTGCTTGGCCATGGAGCCGGAGAACAGCTTGCGCAGCTGCGCGTCACGGTCGAACAGGTCCGCGTAGAAGTACTCCGCGACGTCCTGTCCATGCCCTGCGACCAGGGCGAAGTTCTCTTTCAGGCGTGCTACGTCCATGGGTCGTCCGCCTTTCTCGGGCGCGCCCGAGCCGCCGGGCGGGACGCTCCAGGCGGGGGAGCACGAGCACACCGGCGGACATGTTTACCGGATCGCCCAACCCTCTTCAACCTGAACGAGCGGAACTAAACGGACGCGGCGGCGGGTTCCGGCTCGTCCCGGACGATGCGCTGGCTGACCACCTGGGTCACGCCGTCACCGCGCATCGACACGCCGTAGAGCGCGTCCGCGCCCTCCATCGTCCGCTTCTGGTGGGTGATGACGATCAGCTGGGACGACTCGCGCAGCTCCTCGAAAACCTTGATGAGCCGCTGCGTGTTGGTGTCGTCGAGCGCCGCCTCCACCTCGTCCAGGACGTAGAACGGGGACGGGCGCGCCTTGAAGACCGCGACCAGGAACGCGATTGCGACGAGTGACCGCTCGCCGCCGGACAGCAGCGACAGCCGCTTGACCTTCTTGCCCGGCGGACGCGCCGAGACCTCGACGCCGGTGGTGAGCATGTCGTCGGGTTCGGTGAGCGACAGGCTGCCCTCACCGCCGGGGAACAGCCGTGCGAAGATCCTCTCGAACTCGCGCTCGGTGTCGGCGTAAGCGGACGCGAACACCTGCTGCACCCGGTCGTCCACCTCCTTGACGACCAGCAGCAGGTCACGGCGGGTCTTCTTGAGGTCCTCCAGCTGCGAGGTCAGGAACGCGTGCCGCTCCTCCAGCGCCGCGAACTCCTCCAGCGCGAGCGGGTTGACCTTGCCGAGCTGGTTCAGCTCGCGCTCGCCCTTCTTCGCCCGCTTCTCCTGTGTCGGACGGTCGTACGGAACAGGCCGAGCGTCCTCGGGCGCCTCCGGCCCGGGCGGAACGGGCTGGTCAGGCCCGTACTCGCCGACCAGCGCGTCGACCTCCAGGCCGAACTCCTCCAGCGCGCGCTGCTCCAGCTGCTCCAGCCGCAGGCGCTGCTCCGCGCGCGCGACCTCGTTGCCGTGCACGACGTTGACCAGCCGCTCCAGCATGGACGACAGCTCGCGCACCTGCGTGCGGATCACCCGCAGCTCGGACTCGCGGGCGGCGCGCGCCTCCTCGGCCGCCTCGCGCTGCGTGACGGCCGCGGCGAGCGAGTGCTCGATATGCGCCAGCGCGGCCAGTGAGCCCTTGTGCACGGCCTCGGCGATCTTCGCCTGCTGCTCGCGGCGGGCGCGGCGGCGGGCGGCGCGGGCGCGCTCCTCGCGCTCGCGGCGGGCTCCGCGTTCGAGGGCGTCGGCGCGTCCGGAGATGGCCTGGACGCGCTCCTCGGCCGTGCGGACCGACAGCCGCGCCTCCATCTCGCCCGTGCGGAGCTCCTGGACCTGCGCGTACAGCTCGTCGCGGGCGGAGGTGTCCTCGCCGACCTCGTCGGCGACGTTGGCGGCCTCCTCGGCCTCCTCCAGCCGCATCGCCAGCTCGTCGGCCGCCTGAAGGTCGGCCTCGCGGGACTCGGCCACCGCCTCGAGCGACTTGCCCAGCCGCTCGACCTCGCCGCGCGCGGCCCGGACGTCCGCCTCCAGCCGCGCGGCGCGCTTGGCCTCCTGCGCTGCCTGTGACTCCACCTCGCGCACACGCGCGCGGATGCGGTCGAGTTCGGCCTGAGCCGCGTTGACTCCGACCTGGGCCTCCCCGACGGCGGCCTGCGACGCGTCCAGGGAGACCTGCGCCTCCTGCTCGGCCTCGGTCGCCTCTGTGAGATCGGTCGCGCTACGCTCGGCCGCGGTCTCGGCGGCTTCGAGATCGGCGGTCGCCTCGTCCAGGGTGGCGCGCATCTGCAGGATCGACTGCCCGCCGCCCGCGCCGCCGCCCTGCGCCCAGTGCGCGCCCACGAGGTCGCCGTCACTCGAGACGACGCGCAGCGACGGATGCGTCCGGACGAGCTTGGCCGCGGACGTCACGTCGTCGGCGACCGCGACGTCCCTGAGCAGGAACTCCATCGCGGGACGCACCCCGGCCGGGACGGTCACCGCGTCGATCGCGTAGTCGACGCCCGGGATCCGCTCGACCGCGCCGCCCGCTTCGGCGCCGCCGATCAGCAGCCCGGCGCGTCCGGCGTCCTTCGCGCGCAGCAGCGTCAGCGCGGCCTCGGCGGTGTCGAGCGAGCCGACCGCGATCGCCTGGGTCACGTCGCCGAGCGCCGCGGCGACGGCCGTCTCGTACCCCGGACGGACGGTCAGCAGCGACGCGACGGTGCCGAGCACGCCGTCCAGCCCGGACGCCAGCAGCGCCTCGCCGCCGTCCGCGGCCGACGCGAGCGTCAGGTTCAGCGCCTCGATACGGGCCTGGAGCGCGGTCACGCGCTTCTGCGCCGCCTGGTCCGCCGACCGCGCGGCGGACACCGCGGCACGCGCGTCCTTCAGCTCCTGCCGCGGGAGGTCCACGCCGGCGCGCACGCTCTCGGCGGTCTCCTTCGCGGCGGCCAGCAGTTCCTGGGCGGCCTCGTGCTCGGCGGCGAGCACCGGGTCCTCCACGACCTCGGCCTCGAACGCCTCGAACTCGGTCTGCGCGGTCGCCGCGCGCTGCTCGGCGTCGTCGCGCGCGGCCGACAGCCGGCCGATCTCCGACTGCCCCGCCTGCGCCTTGCTCCGCAGCGCCTCGACGCGTCCGCGCAGCCGGGCCAGTTCCTCGCGGCGGTCGGCGGCGGCGCGCGCGGCGGACTGCAGGCGGCGCTCCTCGGCGTTCAACCCCTCCTCGGCGGCGGAACGCTCCTGAACGGCCGTGTCCAGCCCGTCCTGCGCCTGGTCCAGAACCTCGCGCAGCATCTCCTCCTGCTCGCGGATCTCGGCGGCCTCGCGCTCCATGTCCTCGGGGTCGCGGCCCCGGCGCTCCTCGTCGCGCGCCTCCGCCGCGTTCCGGTGCCGCTCGGCGGCCAGGTCGGCGACGCCGCGCAGCCGCTCCTTCAGCGACGACAGCTGGTACCAGGTGTCCTGGACGAGCGCGAGCTTCGGAGCCTGCTCGGCCTCCTCCGCCTCCAGCACGCTCTCGCGCTCCTGCGCCTCGGCGAGGGCCCGCTCGGTCTCGACGCGCCGCTCGCGGATCTGCGCCTCGTCGGCGGCCTCGCGCTCCAGCCTCGTCCGCAGCGTGACCAGGTCGTCGGCCAGCAGCCGCAGCCGGGCGTCGCGCAGGTCGGCCTGGATCGTGGCCGCGCGGCGGGCGATCTCGGCCTGCCGTCCCAGCGGCTTCAACTGGCGGCGCAGCTCGCCGACCAGGTCCTCGACACGGGTGAGGTTGGCCTGCATCGCGTCCAGCTTCCGCAGCGCCTTCTCCTTGCGCTTGCGGTGCTTCAGGACGCCCGACGCCTCCTCGATCACCGCGCGGCGGCCCTCGGCCCCGGCGTGCAGCACCCGGTCCAGCTGGCCCTGCCCGATGATCACGTGCATCTCGCGGCCGATGCCGGAGTCCGACAGCAGCTCCTGGATGTCCAGCAGCCGGCAGGAGTCGCCGTTGATCGCGTACTCCGACTGGCCGGACCGGAACATCAGCCGGCTGATCGTGACCTCGGTGTAGTCGATCGGCAGGGCGCCGTCGGTGTTGTCGATGGTCAGCACGACCTCGGCGCGGCCCAGCGGCGGACGGTTCGCGGTGCCCGCGAAGATCACGTCCTCCATCTTGCCGCCGCGCAGCGACTTGGCCCCCTGCTCGCCCATCACCCAGGCGAGCGCGTCCACGACGTTGGACTTGCCGGACCCGTTCGGGCCGACGACGGCGGTGATCCCGGGCTCGAACTTCAGCGTGGTGGACGACGCGAACGACTTGAACCCGCGCAGCGTCAGGGTCTTCAGGTACACGCGCTCGCCGTCCTCCTCCGGGTTCGCGGTCGGGGAGCGGCGCCGGTGCGCGCGTCGGGCCGTCGCCCCGGGACCGTGCCGAGGCGCCCGGCGGCGCGCGGCTCGCCGTCGCACGCCGTCACCGACGGCGCCGGGCGGGCTCGCTCACCCCCGTGGCCCGCCGGGCGGACGCCCGCGAGCCTGTCGAACGATACCGGCAGAGGACGCCGGGACCCCGCATCCACGCGGCCGTTCTCCGTCAATGTGCCGCGATCGGCCGCATAACGCCCCACGAATGCGAGCAGCGCCAACGAGCCGTCAGGGACGCTCAAGCACTCGCCGACGAAACCGTCAGAGCCGCGGACGCATCACCAACACCGGGTCAAGCGGACCGGGCGGAGGTCGGCGGCGCGGTGGGAAAGAAACAAGGGACGCCATGGGAAACGGCGTCCCTGCCTCCGTTGACGTGAAAAAGCGGCGCCGATCAGGTCAGCGCCGGTTCGCGATCCTTTACTCCGAGCGACACCATGTCGCCATCGGTCGCCGTCGCGAGCGCGTCGTTCTCCTCCTGGAGCCGAACGAGCTCGGCCTCCAGGTCACGTACACGCTGCTGCAGGCGCCGCATCTCCGCGACCATCCGGGGGTCGGGACCGCCGACGTGGCCGAGTAGAGCCTTCGCCATGACTAAGGGTCCTCCACGCTGAGTAACCAGCAGGAATCGCGCACGGGAAGCAACTGGACTCGGTGCGCGTATCATCTAGAGTCGCACCGGCACGAGTCCTGGTCAAGACGGACATCACAGGCCGGTAACAACCTGTCGTCCCTAGTTTAGCAGGATCAAACCGGATTTCCCTACCCGGTCAGCGTTCCTCGAAACCGGAGACCCCGCCGCGCGGCTCGCTCCAGCGCTCCACCAGGCCGGTCACGCGCCCCGGACGCGCGGGAATCCCGTTTTCGGGCCCGGCCTCGGGGTGCAGCAGCGCCAGCAGCCGATCACAGGCGGTGCGCGATCCTTCCGCGTTCACCTCGACGCGGCCGTCCCGGAGGTTCGACGCGCTTCCCACGAGCCCCAGCTCCAACGCGCGTGCCCGCACCCACCAGCGGAACCCGACCCCCTGCACGTGACCGCGCACCCACGCGGTCAGCCGCACGTCCGGTTCGTCCGACATCCTCGTCTCCCCCGTGTCCTCGGTCTCGGTCCCGGTCCGCGCGACCGGGCTCCGGTGGTTCGGCGGCGCGGCCGTCAGTAGCGCGCCCGGCGGGGGCGCGGCTGGCACTTCGGGCAGCTGAAGGACGAGCGGTTCATGAACTCGTCGCGGCGGATCGGGGTTCCGCAGCGGCGGCACGGCTCGTCCCGGCGGCCGTAGGCGTCCAGGGACCGCTCGAAGTAGCCGCTGTCGCCGTTGACGTCGACGTACAGCGCGTCGAAGGACGTCCCGCCGACCGCGAGCGCCTCGCTCATCACCTCGCGCGCGGCCTCCAGCACCCGGAGGGCCTCCGCGCGGGTCATGGTCTCGGTGGGACGCGCCCAGTGCAGCCGCGACCGCCACAGCGCCTCGTCGGCGTAGATGTTGCCGACGCCGCTGATCAGCGACTGGTCGAGCAGCGCCCGCTTGACGCCGGTGCGCCGGCGGCGCAGCGCCGTGACGAACGCCTCCTCGTCGAAGGCGTCCTCCAGCGGGTCCGGGGCGATGTGCGCGACCGGCTCGGGCACCGGGTCGCCCACCCTTCCCTGGACGAGATCGGCGACCAGCAGGTGCCCGAAGGTGCGCTGGTCGACGAACCGCAGGTCGGAGCCGTCGTCGGTGAACGTCACCCGGACGCGCAGGTGCTTGTGGCGCTCACGGTCCTGCTCCCCCACCAGCAGCTGGCCGCTCATGCCCAGGTGGGCGAGCAGCGCCTCGGTGGGCTCGGCGCCCGGCTCGTCCGTCGTGCCGTCCGCGAGCAGGGGCAGCCACAGGTACTTGCCGCGTCGCTTCGGCTGTGTGACGACGCGTCCGGCCAGGCGTCCGGCGAAGTCGGCCGGGCCCTCCTCGTGCCGCCGGACGGCACGGGGGTGCAGCACCTCGGCGGACGCGACCGTCCGCCCGGTGACCCAGCGGTCCAGGCCGCGCCGGACGACCTCGACCTCGGGAAGCTCAGGCACCGGCGACCGCCGCCGCGGCGCCGCCCTTGTCCTCGCCGTCCCGGCCCTTGCCGGAGCCGCCCTTCGAGCCCGTGCCCGCGTCGCCCTTGCCGTCGCCCTTGGCGGCGTCGCCGCCCTCGCGCTGGACGACCGTCTCGCGGATGGCGTGCCAGGCGGCCTCGGCGGCGTGCTGCTCGGCCTCCTTCTTGGAGCGGCCCTCACCGGAGCCGTAGGCCGTGCCGCCGACCCGCACCGAGGCGCGGAACGTCTTCTGGTGGTCGGGGCCGGACTCGGCCACGTGGTACTCGGGGACGCCGAGCTCCTCGACGGCGGTGAGCTCCTGGAGCGAGGTCTTCCAGTCCAGGCCCGCGCCGAGGCCCGCGGAGCGGGTGATCAGCGCGTCGAACAGCCGGTGCACCAGCGCGGACGCCTCGTCCAGGCCGCGGTCGAGGTAGACCGCGCCGATCAGCGCCTCCAGGGTGTCGGCGAGGATGGACGACTTGTCCCGCCCGCCGGTGCCCTCCTCGCCCCGGCCGAGCCGGATGTGCCGGCCGACGCCCAGCTCGCGCGCGACGCCCGCGAGGGCGCGCATGTTCACCACGGCGGCGCGGAGTTTGGCGAGCTGCCCCTCGGGCAGGTCCGGGTGGCCGCGGAACAGGGTGTCGGTGACGACCAGGCCGAGCACGGAGTCGCCCAGGAACTCCAGGCGCTCGTTGGTCGGCAGGCCGCCGTTCTCGTAGGCGTAGGAACGGTGCGTCAGCGCCCGCTCCAGCAGGTCGGGCGTGACCTCGACCTGTAGTGCCGAGACCAACTCGGCGCTGTCCGGGATGGGACGGTCCTTCTTGCCGCTCACAGGCCCTCCTCGCCTGGCGTGGCAGCCTCCTGAGGCTGCCTGTGGACGGCGCGTGCGGCGGCGATGGGGCGGCGGAGGTGTGTCCGCGAAAGCGAGGTGCGCGCCGGTGGGAATGTTCCCGGCGTGCACCACGGCTCCGGGCGCTGGCCTCGGCCGGTCACCACGCTGGCGCGGCGCGCCGGGTGGCCGGTCCCCGGGCCGCGGCGGCGGGCGCCGCCGCGGACTCCGGAGAGCCGCGAGGGGTGGTCGCGTGCAGCACGCGACCACCCCCCGGTTACGACGAGATCAGTCGTCAGGCCGACGGCGCGATGACCTGACGCCGGTCGTAGGTGCCGCACGTCTGGCACGCGGTGTGCGGCAGCTTGGTGTCACGGCAGGTCGGGCACTCGACCAGGGTCGGGGCAGCGGTCTTCCACTGCGAACGACGGTGCCGCGTGTTGCTGCGCGACTTCTTCCGCTTCGGGACGGCCACTTCAGCCCTCCTGCTTTCCTCGTTGTAGGTCGATGGATCCGAGCGCCGCCCACCGGGGGTCGGCGGCGTCGTGGTGGTGGTCGGGCCCGGCGTCCGCCAGCCTTACACCGCACTCCGGACACAGGCCAGGACAGTCGTCCTGGCACAGCGGCGACAGCGGCAGTTGGAGGACCACCGCGTCCCGGAGCACCGGCTCGAGGTCGAGCAGGTCGTCCTCGAGGCGGAGCTCGTCGTCGCCTGCGTTCCCACCGGAGCGGGTGTCAGGATAAACGAAGAGCTCCTGGAAGTTCGCCTCGAACTCCAAGGCGATCGGGTCCAGGCAGCGCGCGCACTCCCCTTCAAGGGGAACCCGCGCCGTTCCGGTGACGAGCACGCCTTCGAGCACCGCCTCGAGCCGGATGTCCAGCTCCATCGGCGCGCCCTCGGGCACTCGCACCATCTCGATGCCGAAATTCTCCGGAGCCGGCACGGTGAGGTGCTCCCGCCGCTCGGACCCCGGCTGCCGGCTGAGGGCTCGGGTGTCGAGCACGAGCGGGCCTTGCACGGGTTCGTTGCGGGACAGGGTTTTCCTGCTTTCGTGAGGCATGGCGAATCGCGACCATCGTTCCTGGCCGATGTCCTAGGGTATCCGACCCGAGGCGATCACCCAACTCGGAGGGTGCATAAGGCGTGGTGGGACGCCCCCGCACCCTCCGGAACCGTCCTCAGGAGGAGGAGCGGAGCCGCTCGGCGAGGCGGTCGTGGACGAGCTCGGGCACCAGGCCCGAGATGTCCCCGCCGAACTTGACGACCTCCTTCATGAGGGAGGACGACAGGTAGGAGTAGAGCGGGTTGGTGGACATGAACATGGTCTCCACGCCCGCCATCCGGTGGTTCATCTGGGCCATCTGGAGCTCGTACTCGTAGTCGCTGACCGCGCGCAGGCCCTTGACGATCACCGGGATGTCGTTGACCTTGCAGAAGTCGACGAGCAGCCCGTGCCAGGAGTCCACCCGGACGTTGCCGTACTCCTCGGTGACCTCGCGGAGCAGCTCCATCCGCTCGTCCACGGCGAACAGGCCCTGCTTGGTCTTGTTGATCAGGACGGCGACCACCACCTCGTCGAAGAGGCGGGACGCGCGGCTGATGATGTCGAGATGGCCGTTGGTCACGGGATCGAACGAGCCGGGGCAGACGACACGGCGCATGAGACGGATCCATCCTTCGGGCGGGGACGACCTGCGGCGCGACGGTACCAAACCGCCCGTAACACGCCCGCGACCGGGGCTCGGGCTCACCGCCCGGGCCGCCGGACCCGACGTCCGGGCCGTCGGACCCGGCGTCCGGGGCGACGGGTCAGCCGCCCAGCGCGTCGAGGATCTTGGCGGCGATCGGACCGGACTCGATGCCGTAGCCGGGCGCCTCGGTCATGACCGCGACGGCGTACTTGGCGCTCGTCCCCGGACCGAAGCCGATGAACCAGCGGTCGTTGTAGGAGACGCCCGCGATGTCGGCGGTGCCGGTCTTGCCGCCGCCCACCGACGTCCCCTGGAGGGTCTTGCCCGTGCCGGACCGCACGACCTCCCGCATCATGTCGCGCATCTCACCCGCCTGGTCGCCGGACAGGGCCTGGCCGAGCGACTGGTGGGTCGCGCCCTGGACGACCGATCCGTCCGCGCCGCGCAGCCGGTTCACCAGGTGGGGGCGCATGACCTTGCCGCCGTTGACGACCGCGGCGGCGACCATGGCCATCTGCAGCGGCGTCGCGACCGTGCTGCCCTGCCCGATCGAACCGAGGGCGCTCAGCGACGGCTGGTCGGTCTTGGGGAACGAGCTCGCCGCGCTGGACAGGCCCTTGTCGTACTCGATCTTCTTGTAGAAGCCGTACTTCGCGGCCTCGTCGGACACTCCGGCGTTGCCCGGCGACTCGGCCCCCATGAACGCGAACGTGGTGTTGCAGGACTGCGCGTACGCCGTGATCAGCGGGATGGACGCGTTGTCGCACGCGCCTCCGATGTCCCCGGCGTCATTGTTGATCGGCTGCCCGGCGCCGCGCGCCTGGTAGCTGCGTCCGGCGCGGACGGCGGTGTCCTTGCTCGACCCGCCGGCGAGTTCGGCCGACGCGACGACGGTCTTGAACGTCGAGCCGGGCGGGAACAGCTCGCCGGTGGCCTTGCTGAGCAGCGGCTTCAGCGGGTCCCTGTTGAGCCGGTCGAACACGGTCTGGGCCTTCTGGGCGTCCGGGACGGCGACCTGGTTCGCGTCGTAGGACGGGTAGGACGCCAGCGTCAGGATCGCGCCCGTCTTCGGGTCGAGAGCGACGGCGGCGGCCCGGCGAGCCCCGCTGGCGGCGAGCGCCTGGTAGGCGGCCCGCTGCGCGGCCGGGTTGATCGTGGTCTCGACCGTCCCGCCCGGGACCTTCCGGCCGAGGATGCGGTCGATGAGGCTGGTGGTCCTCAGGCGCGGGTCGGTGCCGTCCAGGATGTGGTTCTCGGAGCCCTCGAGCTGCGTCTGCGAGAACTTCGAGAAGTAGCCGGTGATCGGCGAGAAGGTCACGCTGTCCTTGTAGTGGCGCTGGAAGCGGCCCTTGGCGACGGCGTCGGACCAGGCGATCCGCTCACCGCCCGCGACGATCGGCCCCCGGTCGATCGCGTCGCGGTCGGTGTACTGGCGCGTGTTCAGCGGGTCGTCGCGCAGCGACTGCGCCTGGAAGCCCTGGACGTAGGTGACGTTCACCATCAGCGCCAGGACCATGACCAGGGTGATCACCCAGGTCCAGCGCAGCGCCTTGTTCGTGCCGCCGGAACTCACGCGAACCCCCGCCCCTCGAGATCACCCGATCACTCAGAGTAGTCGCCGCTCCGGCGGTCAGCCGGTGGCGCGCCCGTACCAGAACACGGCCTCGCCGTAACGACGGTCACGTTCGGGCATATACCCCGTAGGCCACGACAAAGCAGGCGATCGGACGGATCGTTCGAAGGCGATCAGCGCGTCCTCGGCCAGCCACCCGTTGTCGCGGAGGGATTCGAGCAGCTCGGTGACGGCCTCGTCCGCGAGCGCGTACGGCGGATCGGCGAAGACCAGGTCGTACGGCCCGTCCGGCGGGCGCTTCACGACGCGCTCCACCTTGTCGGCGACCACCTGCGCGCCGGGCAGCCCCAGCGACTCGACGTTCTGCCGGACGACCTTCACCGCGCGCGGGTGCGACTCCACCAGCAGCGCGTGCGCGGCCCCCCGCGACAGCGCCTCCAGCCCGACCGCCCCCGACCCGGCGAACAGGTCGGCCACCCGCAGCCCGTCCAGCGGCCCCAGCAGCGCCTGGACGGTCGAGAACAGCCCCTCCCGTGCCCGGTCGCTGGTGGGCCGCGTGTCCCGTCCCGCCGGAACCGCCAACCGCCGTCCGCCCGCACTCCCCGCGATAACCCTGCTCACGGCACAAAGTATGACCGTCCGTGGGTCGCGGAACGGACAGGGAATCCCCACCCCGAGATTCCCCGCCCGTACCGCGACCCACGGACGGCGCGCCTGGACCGGTTTCTAGTCGGACAACGCCCAGCGGGCCTGGGTCCGGACTCCGGGGTCGGAATCCGAAAGGGCCTCGGTGAGCGCGGTCAGGACCTCGGGATGTGTCGGGGCCCACTGCTCGAGGGACTGGACGGCGGCGCGGCGGACGTCCACGATGCGGTCGCGGAGCGCGCGCAGGAGGGGCTGGACGGCGACGTCCGGGTCCGCGAAGGCGAGCGTGAGGGCCGCGCGGCGGCGGACCTGCCAGCTCGCGTGGGCGGTGGCGGTGACGACGCGTCCGACGAGGGGTTCGGGCGCCCCGAGCTCGCCGACCGCGTCGATGGCCGCCATCCGGACGACCGGGTCGTGGTCGCCGAGCAGATGATCCAGCGCGGACGGCGCGGGCTCGGGGAGCACCGGGTCGAGCGGCGCGGGGTCCCCGGCGAGCCGGGCCAGTCCCCCGGCGACGGCGACGCGGACCTCGCGGGCCGGGTCGTCGGCCGCCTCGGCGACCTCGGCCGCCGCGCGCAGGGTGACCAGGCCGAGCACGGCCTGGACCCGGAGGTGCGGCTCGTCCTCCTGCAGGCCCTGCGCGTACAGCTCGGTCGCGGCGCGGACGAGGGCGTCCAGCAGCGCGGTCGCGGTGCTCCGGACGCGGACGTCGCGGCCCGGCGCGGCGGCGAGCAGCAGCGCCTCCACGCCGTCCGTGCCGACGACGGCCTCGGGCAGGTCGTCCAGGGCGCGGGCGGCGGCCTCCCGGACGCGGACGTCGGGGTCGGCGAGCGTCCAGGCGAGGGTGTCGGCGGCCCCACGCGAACCGTCACCGGTGTGCAGCAGCCGTCCGAGCACGTGGACGGCCGCCTCCCGAACCGCCGGCTCGGGGTCGCGCAGGTAGGGATCGAGGTCGGCGAACGTCGGGCGGTCAAGCCGCTGGAGCTCGAGAACGCGCCCGATCCGTCCGGTCGACGAGGGCCGTCCGGATGTCGACGAGGGCTTTCCGGGTGTCGTCGAGGGTGTCGCGGATGGTGTTGATGTGAGGGACATGACATGCCTCCGTGATGCCTTGCGGATCGTCCAGGGCGCGGCGCGTCCCGGGATGCGGATCAGCGGCAGTTACACAGCGCGCTCGCCTGGCGTCTCAGATCGACGTGGCGGCGTGCGACGAAGGAGGTTCGTTCGGTCACGGGACCATCGTGACCCAGATTTTCCCTATAGTCAACATGAAAAGTAGGGAATTGCGGCGGGGAAGAGGGGACGCGCCAGGGTGCGCGTCCCCTCTTCGTACAGTCGGTCATGCGACCTTCTCCAGGTCCGGAGCCGCGGCAGCCTCCGTCCCGGCGGGACGCGGCTTGCGCAGCAGGACCAGGGCGGCCACCCCGCCGACCGCGGCGAGCACCGCCGCGACCGTGAAGGCCGCCCGGAACCCGTCGGTGAGCCGGACGACGTCGCCGAGGGCATCGGCGCCGTGCGAGGCCGCGAAGGCGGTGGCGCCGGCCAGCCCCAGGGCCGAACCGACCTGGTAGGACGTGTTGACGATGCCGGACGCGAGGCCCGCCTGCTCCTGCGGGGCGCCGACGAGGGCGGACATCATGGTCGGGATGAAGGCGAGCGACATCCCGAGCGCCGCCACCAGGGACGCGGCGAGCACGTCGGCGGCGAAGCTGCCGTCGGGGCGGACGAAGGTCATCCCGGCCAGGCCGAGGGCCAGCACCAGCAGACCGGTGACCGCGAGCGGCTTCATCCCGAAGCGGGCCATGAGCCTGCCGGTGACGCCGACCATCAGGATCATGATCGTGACGGTCATCGGCAGCAGCGCCGCGCCGCTGGCGAAGGCGCCGAAGCCGAGCACCTGCTGCAGGTAGAGGTTCAGGAAGTACCAGGCCGGGATCCAGGCCGCGCCGAGCAGCGCGAAGGCGATGTTGGCCGCGGCGAGGCCGGGCACCTTCCAGATGGACGGCGGGGCCAGCGGGGCCTTGACGACCTTCTGGATGATCGCGAACAGGACCAGCAGGACGACGGCGCCGGCGAACTCCAGCAGCGTCGAGGCCGAGCCCCAGCCCTGCTCCGGCCCGCGGACGACCGCCAGCACGGCGAGGGCGAGACCACCGGTGACCGAGATCGCGCCGAGCACGTCCACCGAGCCGCGGTGGCCGCGGATGGAGGGCAGGACGGCCGGGATCGCGGCGAGGGTCGCCAGACCGATCGGGATGTAGATCACGAACACCCACGGCCAGCTCAGCCACTGGGTGAGCACGCCGCCGAGGAACACGCCGGCGGTGCCGCCCGCGGGGGCCGCCGCGCCGTACAGCGCCATCGCCTTGCCCAGCTCACGCGGGCTGTGGCCGAAGCTGGCCATGAGCAGCGCCATCGCGGCCGGGGTGATCAGCGCGCCGCCGACCCCCTGGATGCCGCGGCCGAGCAGCTCGACCCAGGCGGTCTGGGCCGCCGCGGCAACCACCGAGCCGCCGATCAGGACGACCCATCCGGCCGAGAAGACCCGGCGGGCGCCGAGCAGGTCGGCGAGCCGTCCGCCGAGGAGCAGCAGGCCGCCGAACACGACCACGTAGGCGTTGAACACCCACTGCAGGCTGCCGGGAGAGAACCCGAGGTCGTGCTGCATGTCGGGCAGCGCGACCCCGATGATCGAGGTGTCCATGATGACCATGAACTGGGCCGTGGCGAGCACCAGGAGGGCCCACCACCGCCTCGAGTGATGCTTGGACATTTCCGGCTCCGATACAGCTAGGGGGTAGGGGTATTACTTGGTCCGACGCGGAGAAACCTAACACACCCCCAGGGGGTATGAATCATGACCTGGGTCACACATGCGACGACCCCCGGTCCGCGTCACCGCGGGCCGGGGGTCGAAGGGCGGGCCGAGCCGGGGGGCCGAGCCCGCCGGACAAGCCTCTGATCAGGTCTTCTCGAGGTACTCCGCGCGCTCCTCGTCGAGCAGGGACGCCAGTTCCGTCGCCAGCCCGGGATGCCGCTCCAGCTCCGGGTCGTCCTCGACCAGGGCGGTCGCCTCCTCGCGGGCGAGGCGGATCACGTCCTCGTCCCGCTGGAGCGTCAGCAGCCGCAGGCTGGACGCCCGTCCGGCCTGCGCCGCGCCGAGCACGTCGCCCTCCCGGCGCTGCTCCAGGTCCAGCCGGGACAGCGCGAACCCGTCGGTCGTCGAGGCCACCGCGTCCAGCCGCTCGCGCGCCTTGGACCCCGGCTCGGCGTCGGTGACCAGCAGGCACAGCCCGGGCAGCGTGCCGCGCCCGACCCGCCCGCGAAGCTGGTGCAGCTGGGAGACCCCGAACCGGTCCGCGTCCATGATCACCATGCCGGTCGCGTTCGGCACGTCCACGCCGACCTCGATCACGGTGGTGGCGAGCAGGACGTCCAGCTCCCCCGCCGTGAACCGGCGCATGACCGCGTCCTTCTCGTCCGGGTGGAGCTTGCCGTGCAGGACGCCGATCCGCAGCCCGGCGAGCAGCTCGCCCTCCAGCATCGGCAGCAGTTCCATGATCCCGAGCGGGGACCGGCGGCCCTCCTCGTCGGGCGCGGGCACGTCCCCCTCGTCGCCCTCCTGCTCGCCGATGCGCGGGCAGACGATGTAGACCTGCCGCCCCTTCCCGGCCTCCTCCCTGATCCGCTCCCAGGTGCGGGCCAGGAACGCCGGCTTCTCCGGCGGCACGACGTGCGTGCCGATCGTCGACCGTCCGGCCGGGAGCTGCCCCAGCACGGACGTCTCCAGATCGCCGAACACCGTCATCGCGACCGTCCGCGGGATCGGCGTCGCCGTCATGACCAGCACGTGCGGCCGTCCGCCGGACACCTTCTCGCGCAGCGCGTCCCGCTGCTCGACGCCGAACCGGTGCTGCTCGTCCACGACCACGAGCCCGAGATCGGCGAACTGGACGTGGTCCTCGAGCAGCGCGTGCGTCCCGACCACGATCCCCGCGTCCCCGGACGCCGCCTCCAGCAGCGACGCGCGCCGGACCTTGGCCCCCTGCGACCCGGTGACCAGCGTCACCCGCGTCGCGTCGTCGGCCCCGCCGATCCGCCCGGCCTGCCCGAGCTCCCCCAGCATCTTCGTGATCGACCGGTAGTGCTGCTGAGCCAGCACCTCCGTGGGCGCGAGCAGAGCCGCCTGGCCTCCGTTGTCCACCACCTGCAACATCGCCCGCAAAGCGACAATCGTGTTGTGTGTGGCCGTCCAACCATCGGTCACGTACTGGTGGTCCGGGTGGGCGACCGAGATGCACTGGACCGGTTTCCGGCCGACGTGCTCGATCGCACGGATGCCCTTGCGCCGCCGCTCGTACTTGGTCCGCGGCTTCAGCCGGGATGCCTTGCGTTCCAGCCGGAAGGGCGCGACGTGGTTGGGCAAAGCGAGACTGGTCGTCCAGTACTGGTTTCCGACCTTCGTGACGGGACGACATCGCGCATAACCACCGAGAGAGCGCACCAGCCACGCCACGTCCTCGGCCAACTGCCGGGACGCAGAGGTGAAACTGACGTCGCGTCCTTCGGCACGGAGGGTCCCATCCGAGTCGAGCAGTCCTTGCAGAATGGCGTGCCGATCTTTTACCGGCGCCGCCATATACGCAGGTGGGACGAACTTGTCGTGGGAGCCGCGGCCGTAAACGCCGAGCTCACGCAATCCTGCGATGACGGGGTTACCCGCGCCGCGACGCTCTCCGAGGATCAGCCAGTCCAATGGGCGATCCTGCCTCTGCCTGACACGGCACCCATCCGGCAGAAGAGCGGTCGCCGCCGCGACGATCTCCTGGTCACTGGTGCTGAGCTGGACATAGCCATGCTTCATGCAGCCATCGCCAAGGAGTAGTCCCAGCAGGTACGGATCAAGCGGACGGTCAGCCAGTCCGTCGAGTTCGGGCGCCTCGACCAACGGCAGGTACCACTTGCCGCCTCCGTTCTTGCGAAGCAGGTCTCCTCGCAACTCCCGGGTCGTCAGGACCTTGAGCGGGCTCCCCCTGTACCAGGCTGTGTCGGTCTTCACCGGCCAGAGGTGCTCGTCGTCACACTCAACCCGCGTCCCGTCCGAGAGGACCAAGGCGTACACATCTCGCTCGCCCTGCGGGAAAACACCGGTGATGTGGGTGACCTCTCCGGACGGCGTGATCACCTCGTCACCCTGTCTGAGAGATCCCATGGTCCGGAAGCCGTGTGGCGTCAGGACTTGGGCATCAAGCGGCTGCGCCTTGCCCGCGCCTACGTCGCCCTGGAGGAGGCGGTGCATGGGGTGGGATCTCGCCAGGTCGGCGGCGATCTCCTCGCCGACCTGGAGCTGGCCTTCGGTGAGCTCGAAGGGGAGCCGCTGGTCGAAGGCGTGCAGGATGCCGTCCCCGGTGGACGGGCGGGGCTTGGCGGGGAGCGCGGCGGCGGCGCGGCGGCGCTGGGCCAGGGCGATCTGGAGGACGAACGCCTCGTCCCACTTCAGGCGCTTGCGGGCGCGTCCGAGCTGCTCCCAGTCCTTCGGGCGGTGGATGCCCTCGTAGGCGTCGCCGAGGGCGATCATGCCGAGGCGCTTGCGGAGGGGCTCGGGCAGGGGGTCGTCGCCGAGGTCCGCCAGGTCCAGGACGGTCGCGACGGACTTGCCGATCGCGTCGATGTCCAGGCCCTTGGTGGTCGGGTAGATCGGGATGATCTCGTCCGCCCACTCGCGGGCGGCGGCGTCGGCGTCGCGGGCGGCGACGACCTTGTACTGGGGGTGCGCGAGCTGGCGCTGCGGACGGCCCGAACGCGGCCGGTAGGTGCTGATCTTGCCCGCGAACAGGCCGCGGGTGCCCGGGGACAGGTCGCGCTCGGGGATGTAGGAGCCGCGCCGGCCGAAGAAGCTCAGCTTCAGCTCGCCGGTGCCGTCGGTGACGGTGATCTCCAGGACGTAGCCGGGGCTGCGGCTCAGCGAGCGGCCCTGCACCTTGACGACCTCGGCCATCACGGTGACGTGCTCGTCGTCGGCCAGCTCGTTCAGCGGGGTCAGCTCGCCCCGGTGCGCGTAGCGGCGCGGGTAGTGGTGCAGCAGGTCGCCGACCGTGTGCAGGTCAAGGCCCTTGGCGAGGACCTTGGCGGTCTTGTCGCCCAGTACTTTGTGCAACGGCTCGTCGAGGTTCGTCACCCGTCTTTTCTACCGCGCCCGTCGGTCATTCGACGCCGACGAGCAGGGGGTGGAGGTCCTGACGCCCGTCGTAGGAGGCGGTCTCGACGTCCGGATGGCGGGCGCGCAGGTGGGCTTCCAGGACGTCGGTCAGGTCGGCGGGCGCGGTGGCGCCGCGGACGAGCGTGACCAGCTCGCCGCCGCCGGACAGCATCCGGTCGAGCAGTCCGCGCGCGGTCGCGGCCAGATCCCGGCCGATCATGGCCACGTCCCCGTCGATCAGGCCGAGGACGTCGCCCGGACGGCACAGCCCGACGCTGGTCACGGCCTCCTCGGCGGCGATCTCCAGGCGTCCGAACCGGGTGGCCCCGGCGGCGCGGGTCATCGCGATCACGTCGTCGGCGAACCGGCGCAGCGGGTCGTGGACGGCGAGCGCGGCGAGGCCCTGGACGGACGCCCGGGTCGGCACGACCGCGATCAGCGCGCCGCCCTCGCGGGCCCGTTCGGCGGCGGCCTCGGCCAGGTCCAGCACCTCCGCCTCGTTCGGCAGCACGGCCACCTCGTCCCCGGCCGCGAGGATCGCCTCGGCGAGGACGGCCAGGGGCGGGACGGTCCCGGGCGCGCGCCGCACCACCCGCGCTCCGGCGTCCTCGAACAGCTCGGCCAGGCCCTCGGCGGAGGTGACGGCGACCACGGCGCGTCCGGTGCAGGGCGCCTGAGGACCCCCGCCCAGGGCCTCCAGATAGGTGACCCGGATCCGGTGCGGACGGCCCGCCGCGAGCCCCGCCTCGATCGCGGCCCCGGCGTCGTCCACGTGGACGTGCACGTTCCAGAGGCCGTCGCCGCCGACCACCACGAGCGAGTCGCCGAGCCCGTCCAGGGCGCCGCGGAGCTCGTGGATTCCTTCGTCGGGGGCGTCCAGGAGGTACATGACCTCGTAGCCGGGGCCCTGCTGAGGGTCGCCGGACCGGACGGACTCGGGGTCGGGCATGGTGCGCGGCGGGATCTCGTAGCGCTCGGGGAACTCGTCGGTGATCACTGCGGTGAGGGCGTCGAGGACCACGCACAGGCCCGCGCCGCCCGCGTCCACGACGCCGCTGCGAGACAGCGCGTCGAGCTGCCCGGTCGTGGCCCGCAGCGCCCGCCTCGCCCCGGCCGCGGCCGCCCGCGCCGCCCCGGCGAGCGTCGGCTCGTCCCCGGTCGCGCCGGACGCGTCGGCGAGCACGCTCAGGATCGTCCCCTCCACGGGATGCTCGACGGCGTGCCTGGCCAGCAGGGCCGCGTAGCCGAGGGCCTCGCCGAAGACCCGGCCGTCCGGCGGCGGCGCGCCCCGTCCGCCCAGGATCTCGGCCATCCCCCGCAGGAACTGGCTGAGGATCACCCCGGAGTTGCCGCGCGCCCCGAGCAGCGCTCCTCGCGCGAGCGCCGGCCACACCTCGGCGGCCCCGGCGTCCGCCGGGAGCCCCTGAACGGCGTCCGCGGCGGCCAGGACGGTCAGGTGCAGGTTCGTGCCGGTGTCGCCGTCCGGGACGGGGAACACGTTGAGCGCGTCGATCTCCGCCCTCGTCCGGCCCAGCGCCTCGGCCGCGAGGACGCACCACCGCCGGACCGCCGCGCCGTCGAGGACCTCGCCCACACCCGCTCCCGTCGGCCGTGCCCGCTTCCGGCCCCCGGTCTATCGCGGCGACCCCGCCCTTGGGAACACCGGAGAAGCGGCGAATCCGCAGGCTGGTCCGCAGGCCGATTCGCCTACCGCCCGCACCCTGGGCTACTCTGATTCGTGCGCCTCGTCCGGGGCGTTTGCCAGGATGCGCCTCCGGTGTCCAACACCGAGTCAGAGGCGGCCCGGCCCAGAGCATCGACACCCAACTTGGAGTTTCCCGTGGCTAGCGTCTGCGACGTCTGCGGCAAGGGACCCGGTTTCGGCATGCGCGTCTCCCACTCGCACCGCCGCACCCCGCGCCGCTGGAACCCCAACATCCAGCGTGTGCGCGCGGTCCTGAACGGCACCACCAAGCGCATCAACGCCTGCACCTCCTGCATCAAGGCCGGCAAGGTCATCAAGCCGACCGTCTGATCTTTCAGACTCCGAGAACCGGCCGAGGGGTTTCCCTTCGGCCGGTTTCTCTTTGCCCTGGCAAGGCGCATCGTCCTGGCAGGACGCATCGGGCCCGGTCTTCCGGCGGAAGGCCGGGCCCGATGCGGTCATGATCAGGCGTGGTGGAGGTTCCAGCCGTGGTCGACCGGGCCGATGCCCGCGCCCAGCGGGAAGCCCGCGGCGATGGCCCCCGTGACGTAGCGCTTGGCCTTCTCCACGGCTTCGGGGACGGATTCGCCCTTGGCCAGGTTGGAGGCGATCGCGGACGCCAGCGTGCAGCCCGTGCCGTGGGTGTGCCTGTTGTCGTGGCGTTGGGCGGTGAAGCGGTACTCGGCGGTGCCGTCGAAGAGGAGGTCGGCGGGCTCGCCCGGGAGGTGGCCGCCCTTCACCAGGACCCACTGGGGGCCCAGCTCCTTGACCGCCTCGGCGGCGGCGCGCATGCCCGACTCGTCCGTCACCTTGACGCCGGTGAGCTGCTCGACCTCGAAGAGGTTGGGGGTGACGACCGTCGCGACGGGCAGCAGGCGCGTCCGGACGGCCTCGACTGCGTCCCCGGCCAGGAGCGAGTCGCCGTGCTTGGAGACGCCGACCGGGTCGACCACGACCGGGGCGGACACCTCGGCGAGGATCTCCGAGACCAGCTCCACCAGCGGTTTCGAGGCGAGCATCCCGGTCTTCACCGCGTCCACGCCGATGTCGGTCAGGACCGAGTCGAGCTGGGCGCGGACGGCCTCGGCGGGCAGCTCCCAGTAGCCCTGGACACCGAGGGAGTTCTGCGCGGTCACGGCGGCGATGACGCTCATGCCGTGGACACCGTTGGCGAGCATGGTCTTCAGGTCGGCCTGGATCCCCGCGCCGCCGCCGGAGTCGGAGCCGGCGACGGTGAGGACGAGCGGAGGGGCCTGACCTGGCTGGTGGGACGTCATGACGCCCACTCTAGGCAATCCGGACCCCACGCGATCAGGCACGGAGCGTCCGGCCCACGGCGGAGGGGGTCAGCCGCGGACGCAGGTCGCGCGGTTGAGGACGCAGTCGACCGGGGCGGCGACGGCGCCCACGGAGGTGTAGGTGATGCGCAGCGACGCGCCGGGCGGCAGGGCCTGGCCCGAGCGGCTGCGGACGTGCACCACGGTTCCGGTCTTGACGACGGCCGCGCCGGAGACCGTGCGGACGCTGCCGCCCGGGACGCGGAAGGCGAGCGCCCACTTCGGCACGGTCGTCGATCCGTGGTTGCTGATCGTGACGGTTCCGCGGAACCCGGTGGACGTGCGGGACGCGACGCGGAACGCCACGGTGACGTCCGAACGGCTCGCGCCGCGGCTGGCGCGCTCGCCGGGCGAGTGCTCCGACAGGGTCCCGTCGGTGGGGCCGTCGGCGTCCTGCGGGGTGGCCGCCTGCGGCGACTTGTTGAAGTTCAGCGAGATCTGCTGCGTGCTGTAGGCCAGAACGATGACGCCGACGGCGAGCATGAGCGCGACGAGCGGCATCAGCGGGAACGGCACGTTCGCGACCAGCTGCTTCCACCGAGGCCCCTCGGCGGGTCCCGCCGGGGGCGGCGGAGGCTCGTCGTCGGACGTCTGGAGTCTGGTGTGTCGTCCCATCCCATCCTTCTTCGATCACAGGATGTATACCAAACCCTCACCAAGCATGCCTACCGGACGAGTAAACCCCCGGAGCGGCGCCGACCCCTTTTAACCTGGGCTTAACCCCGAAAATGGTCCCATCCGCGGACGCTTGGAACGCTCCCGTCGAGGGTGACCCCGCCACCCTCGGCGACGTGCCCGACGACCGTCCAGGCGGCCGGGAACACGGTGCCTTCGGGGAAGGTCGCGGCGAACGCGTGGTCCTCCCCGCCGGTGAGTGCCAGATCGAGAGGATCCGGCACCGGGACGCCTCCCGCCCCCGATTCGGACGAGGTTTTACCTTCTGAGGAAACGGTCGGCGTTTCCCCATGAGCGGTCAAGGACGCGGAGATCCTCGGCGGCAGCGGAACGGCGGCGGCCGAGACGTCGATCGCGACGCCCGACAGCTCGGCGATGTGCCCGAGATCCTGGAGCAGGCCGTCGCTGACGTCGAGCATGGCGGTCACACCGAGTGACCTGGCCTCCGCGCCCGCCTCATACGGCGGCCGCGGGCGGCGGTGCGCGGCGATCAGCTCGGCCGGGCCGTCCAGGCCGTGCTCGAGAAGGTGCAGCCCGGACGCGGCCCACCCCAGCCGGCCCCGGACCGCGACCACGTCGCCCGGACGCGCGCCGGACCGGGTGACGGGCGGCGCGCCGCCGAGGTCGCCGAGCGCGGTCACCGCGATCGTGACCGTGGGCGAGCCGACCGTGTCGCCGCCCGCGACGGACGCCCCGACCAGCGCGGCCTCGTCCGTGATGCCGTCGGTCAGGCGCTGCGCCCACTCCATGGACGTGGTGCGCGGCGCGCCGAACCCGACCAGCAGGGCGGTCGGACGGGCGCCCATCGCCACGACGTCGGCGAGGTTCTGCGCGGCGGCCTTTCGGCCGATGTCATAAGGGGACGACCAGTCGAGCCGGAAATGGCGTCCTTCGACGAGGACGTCGGTGGTGGCGACGACGCGTCCATCCGGCGCGGCGATCACCGCGGCGTCGTCCCCGGGGCCGAGCAGCACGTCGGGGCCCATGGGACGCCCGGTCACCCTGCGGATCAGCCCGAACTCACCGAGATCGCCGATGCTCTCCACTTTTCTCCCGTTCTCGCCTGTTCACTTGCTCACCGGCCCCCGGTCGCCCGCGGCGGCGGATTCCACGATACGGTGACCGTCCGACGTTGAATCTCCGCCCGGGGAGGACGTGATGGTGCAGGCCTACATCCTCATCCAGACCGAAGTGGGCAAGGCCGCGGCGGTGGCCGACACGATCCGCGATGTCACCGGTGTGACACTGGCTGAGGACGTCACGGGGCCCTACGACGTGATCGTTCGAGCGGAGGCGCGCAATGTCGACGAGCTCGGCAAGCTCGTCGTCGCCCAGATCCAGGGTGTCGAGGGAATCACCCGAACGCTCACCTGCCCGATCGTCCACATCTAGAACGCCCCCGTTCGAGACGACCGTGCGAAGGACGATCACGCGCGGAACGACCGCGCCAGGGACGGTCGCGCGCGGGACGGTCGCGCGCGGGACGGTCGCGCGCGGGACGGTCGCGCGCGGGACGACCGTGCGAGGGGCGATCACGCGCGGGACGGTCGTGCGCAGGCTTGTGGCCGGGGTCTCGCTGCTGGCGACGGCGCCGTTGCTCGCGGCCTGCGGTGAGGGCGCGGTGCAGGTGCCCGTCCCCAAGCCGGACGCCGCGACGTTCAAGCTGTGCCAGGGGATCCAGCTGCCCGCGAAGCTGCACGGACTGAAGCGCCGCGACACCACGCCCGAGTCGCCGCTGACGGCGGCGTGGGGGGATCCGGCGATCGCGCTGCGCTGCGGTGTGCCGCTGCCGTCCACCTACCGGATGGACGAGCAGCTCATGGAGGTCAACGGGCTGAAGTGGCACGGATACCCGCATGACCGCCCGGTCACCTGGACGCTCCTGGCCCGCCAGGCGTACGTCGAGGTGACGGTCCCGCCGAAGTACGCGCCGCCCGGGGACACCCTCATCGAGATCGGGCAGGCCATCGCCGCCACGATTCCGACCAAGCCCGAAAACCAGATCTAGTCCGCATAAATACCTTGCGCGGGTTGGCGATCTCTGTTTACGTTGACGGCGATGGGTTCACTGATTTTTCTCTGATCGACACGTGTCCGCCGCGTTGAGCGCTGCAGCTCCGCCGCGGAACGTGCTCCGACGCGTCCCTGTCGATCAGAGTCTCAGGAGTTCTTCTTGCGCACCGCGCAACTCACCCTTCGTCATGTCACCAAGCGCTACTCCGACCGTGTCGTCCTCAGCGACGTCGAACTGACCGTCAAGCCCGGCGAGAAGGTCGGCGTCATCGGCGACAACGGAACCGGAAAGTCCACACTGCTCAGGCTGCTCGCCGGGCGTGAGCGCGCCGACAACGGCGAGCTGACCGTCGTCGCGGACGGCGGTGTCGGCTACCTGCCGCAGACGCTCGCGATGCCCGCGCACGCGACCGTCCAGGAGGCGATCGACCTCGCGCTGGCCGACCTGCGCGCGATCGAGGCGCGGATGCGGGCCGTCGAGGAACGGCTCGCGGACGATCCGTCCTTGCTCGATCTGTACGGCGACCTGCAGGAACGGTTCGAGGCGCGGGGAGGTTACGACGCCGACGCCCGCGTGGACGTCGCGCTGCACGGCCTCGGCCTGCCCGGTCTCGACCGCTCGCGTCCCCTCGGCACGTTGTCGGGCGGGGAGCGGTCGCGGCTCGCTCTCGCCGGTGTCCTCGCCGCCGCGCCCGAGCTGCTCCTGCTGGACGAGCCGACCAACGACCTGGACGACCAGGCCGTCGCCTGGCTCGAGGACCACCTGCGCGCGCATCGCGGGACGGTCGTCGCGGTCACCCACGACCGGGTGTTCCTCGACCGGCTGACCACGACGGTCCTGGAGGTCGAGGCGGGCAAGGTCGTCCGGTACGGCAACGGGTACGCCGGCTACCTGACCGCCAAGGAAGCGGAACGCGCCCGCCGCCTGCGCGAATATGAGGAATGGAGGCACGAGATCCGGCGCAACCGCGGCCTGGTCACCACCAACGTGGCGCGCATGGACGCGATCCCGCGCAAGATGGCGAAGGCGGGTTTCGGTCACGGTGGATTCCGTATGCGCGGACCAGCGCACGGCGCGATGAGCCGCATCCGCATCGCCAAGGAGCGCGTCGAGCGGCTAACAGCGAATCCGGTCGCGCCGCCCGCCGACCCGCTGTCGTTCACTGCCGAGGTGCGGGCGGCGGGCGACGACACCGTCGCCGCGCTGGCCGATGTCCGTGTCGGTGAGCGCCTGGACGTGCCGTCCCTGCGGATCGGGCCGGGCGAGCGTCTGCTCGTCACGGGTCCGAACGGCGCGGGCAAGTCCACGCTGCTCAGAATCCTCGCCGGTGAGTTGAAGCCGGACGAGGGCACGGTCGTCCGGCCGAAGCGGATCGGACATCTCCGGCAGGACGAGGTCCCCTGGCCGCCCACGATGAGCGTGCTCCGCGCGTTCGCGCACGGACGGCCCGGAGACCTGGACGAGCATGCCGACACCCTGCTGTCGCTCGGCCTGTTCGAGCCGTCCGACCTGGGACGACGCGTCGGTGAGCTGTCCTACGGGCAGCGGCGGCGGATCGAGCTGGCCCGGCTCGTCGCCGACCCCGCCGACCTGCTGCTGCTCGACGAGCCGACCAACCACCTGTCCCCCGTCCTCGTCGAGGAACTGGAGGGCGCGCTGGCCGGATACCAGGGCGCGCTCGTCGTCGTCACGCACGACCGGCGGATGCGGTCGCGCTTCACCGGGTCACGGCTCGTCCTCGACCAGGGGCGGATCGTTCACCACATCGGAGCGGGGGCCGTGCCGCGCGGGTAGTAGCCGGGCACCGGTTCCCTGGAGGAGGCCCTGTCGAGGCGGCGTCGCATGCCGTCCGACAGGGTCCCGGACTTCATCATCTCGACGAAGACGGACGTGACGTTGCCGAGGTCGAACCAGTCGCGCTGCCAGGACCAGCGCATGTCCCCGGCGTAGCGGAACCAGCTTCCGCCGATCCCGGCGACCTCGTACGGCGTGCCGTCGGGGCGTTTGGCGTCGGCGACCTGCTTCCAGAAGCCGACGACCTCGCCGCGCCGCTCGTCCACGAGAATCGCCTGGTAGGGGTAGGTCCAGCCGTCGAGCCCGCCCATCTCGGCGCCGAGCGCGACGTCGCGGATCTGGTCGCGTCCGACGGCCATGAAGTCCTGGCCGGGGCCGACGTTCCAGCCGTAGGTGGCGTCCTCGGTGTAGAGGTCGGCCAGCGGGCGCCAGTCCCCCGCCGCCTCGCAGCGCCGGTTGGCCTCCAGCCAGTGCTCGACCATCGCGTCCAGTTCGGTTCGGGGGAAAGCGGGCATCACGCCTCCATCCGTAGGGCCCGGGTCGGGCAGAACCGGACGGCCGCCGCGACCTCGTCGCGGTGCTCCCTGCCCGGCTCGGGATCGAGAATGCGGACCTGGCCTTTCCTGGGCACCTCGAAGACGTCCGGCGCTTCGAGTTCGCACATCGCGTGGCCCTGGCACAGGTCGAGGTCGACTTCGACCCTCATCGCCGCCTCCGGTACCGGACGACGCACGGGCGCGCGAGCTGGACGACCATCTTGGAGTGGTCGTTCCGGTACGTCCCGGGCGGCTGGGCGAGTTCGAACTCCCAGTCGCGGAGGAGCACGGAGAAGATCGCCTTGAGCTGGATCATCGCGAAGTTCGCTCCGACGCAGCGGTGCCGTCCCGCGCCGAACGGGACCCACGTCCAGCGGTTGAGCAGGTCTTCTTCCCTGGGTGATGCGTAGCGTCCGGGGACGAAGGCGTCGGGGTCGGGGAAGTCCTCGGGGATGCGGTTCGAGATCGCGAGGGAGCAGCCGACCATGGTCCCTGGGGTGATCTTGTGGCCTTGGACTTCGAGTTCACGTTGCGCGACTCGGAGGACGAGGATCAGGGGTGGGTGCAGGCGCAGGGCCTCTTTGACGGCCGATTCGAGGCGCGGGATCGCGCGGAGCGCCTGGAAGCTGACGTCTCGTCCGTCGGCGTAGAGGTCGTCGAGTTCTTTGGTGGTCTCGTGTAGGACGTCGGGGTTGCGGAGCAGCTCGATCAGCGTCCAGGCGGCCGTGCCGGACGAGGTGTGGTGCCCGGCGAACATCATCGAGATGAACATGCCGGTGACCTGGTCGGCGCTGAACTTCGACGTCCCGTCGCGGATCGACAGGAGGACGTCGAGCAGATCGCGGTCCTCGCGCGGCGGGTGCGGGTCCCGGCCGTCCATGATCTCCTGGACGAGCCGCACCAGCTCCGCGCGCGCCGCATCCCGTCTGCGGAAACTCTCGATCGGCGCGTACGGGTCGACGTAGGCGATCGCGTCGGTGCCGCGTTCGAGATCGTGGTACAGCTCGGCGAACCGGTGGTCGAGCTGCTCGCGGAACCTCCGTCCGATCAGGCACGCGGACGAGGTGTAGATGGTCAGCTCGGCGAACCAGTCGAGCAGGTCGATCTCGCCCTCGTCGCCCCACCCGGCGACCATCCGGCCGACCTCGTCGGCGATCGTCGCGGCGTGGCCCTTGAGGAAGGAGCCCTTGAGGGCCTGGTTGTGCAGGGCTTCGCGGCGCTGCTCGGGCGTCGCGTCGAAGACGACGCCCTCGCCGAAGATCGGCGTCATGAAGGGGTAGGCCTCGGCCTGGTCGAGGTCCTCGTCCGGGGCGCGGAAGAAGAACTCGTTGACCTCGGCTCCGGTCAGCTGCACGACGCGGCGTCCGCCGATCCGGAATTCGCCCACGTCACCGCACTCGTCCCGGACGCGCCGCATCAGCGCGATCGGGTCCCGGCGGAGTTCTTCCAGGTGGTCGGGGCCGCCCGACACGATCGGGATCGTCACTTCTCCTCCAGCGGTGCTTCAGGCTGGACCTCGATCAGCGAGAGATGCGCGCCTCTTGGTGTTCCGATGACCGCGGTCACGGCAGCGGCGACGTCGGAGGGGCGCAGGAAGTACGGGTGACGGGCGTGTCCCCATTTGACCCAGTCGTCCAGGACCTTGCCGGTGGTCTCGGGGTCCCAGTTCATGCCCATGTCCGTGGACGTCGGGCCTGGCCGGACGAGGCTCGCGCGCACGCCCGTGCCTTCGAGTTCCATCTGCATCTGGCGGGCCATGCCTTCGACACCGTTCTTCGCCGCGGTGTACGCGCCCATACGGGTTCGGGGCGAACGGACGACATCGGACGAAATGAACACGATGTCGCCGCGTCGGCGTTCGACCATGCCGGGGACGAACGCCGACACCATCCGGTGCGCGCCGACGAGGTGGATGTTGATCTGTGCGGCGAACTCGTCCGAGTCGAGTGCGTGGAGTTGCTGGGCTTGGAGGTCGCCCGCGCCTGAGACCACCACCTCGATCGCGCCCAGGTGCTCTGCCGCTGCTTGGGCGAAGGCCTTGACCGAGTCGCCGTCGCCCACGTCCAGTGGGTGCGCGAACGCTTCGCCGCCGCCCGCGCGGATCGTCGCGGCCAGCTCTTCGCATCTGTCCGTTCTTCGCGCCCCGAGCGCCACGGGGTGTCCGTCCATCGCGAGTGCTGTTGCCGTGGCGGCTCCGATTCCGGACGAAGCGCCCGTCACCACTGCGGGCCTGCGGGTGGGGTGCGGCTCGAATCTGGGCATCTACCTGGCCTCCCATCGGACGGGCAGGCTCGCGAACCCGCGCACGTTGATGGAGTGGACGCGTCGCGCGTTCGCCTCGTCCACCTCGAAGGACTTGATGCGTCGGACGAGTTCGGTGAGGGCGATGCGCGCTTCCAGGCGGGCCAGGTTCGCGCCCAGGCAGAAGTGCCGTCCGCCGCCGAAACTGACCAGCTGGGACGTGTCGCGGTCGAGGTCGTACTCGTCGGCGCGGTCGAAGACTCGTGGGTCGCGGTTGGCCGATCCGACGAGTAGCAGTACGCGTTCGCCCGCTTGGACGGTCGTGCCGTGCAGGTCGACCTCCTTGGCTACCGTCCGGCCGATCATTTGTGAGGACGTGTCGTAGCGGAGGGTCTCGTCCACCCAGTCGTCCACGCGACCGGGGTCGTCGAACGGTTTGCGCAGCTGGTCGGGGTTGCGGGAACCCCAGTACAGGGCGTTGGCGAGGAGTTTGGTGGTCGTCTCGTTCCCGGCGACGACCATGAGGAAGAGGAAGGCGATGAGTTCCTTGTCGTCCAAGCGGTCGCCGTCGGTCTCGACGTCGAGGAGGGCCGAGGTCAGGTCGTCGCCGGGGTGTCCGCGCTTGGCCGCGACCAGGTCTTGGTAGTAGCCGATGAGCGTGAGCGCGGCCTCCATGCCTGCCGGTGGGACGTCGTGCAGGCCGTCCTGGCGGTGGACGACCAGGTCGGCGAGCCGCCGCACCTCGTCCCGGTCGGCCTCCGGAACGCCGATCATCTGGGAGATCACGTCCATGGGGAGGCGTCCGGCGAAGTCTGTCACCCAGTCGCATTCGCCGCCGTTCAGGGCCTCGTTCAGATAGCGCCTGGTCAGGGCTCTGATGTCGTCGGTCATCTGCTCGACGCGGCGCGGAGTGAAGCCCTTGGAGACCAACGCGCGCATGCGGGTGTGCTTGGGCGGATCGAGGGCGAGGAAGGACATCGTCCGGCGCGCGAACGGGCCCCAGGCGCTCGGTTCCAGCGAGACGCCGTTGCGGTTGGAGAACGTCGAGAAGTCGCGGAACGCTTTGGCGACGTCCGCGTGCCTGGACAGCGCCCAGAAGTCGAGTTCGTCGTTGCGGTACAGCGGTTTCTCGTCCCGCAACCGCGCGTACAGGGGGTAGGGGTCTTCGTGAACGGCGTAGTCGTACGGGCTGTAGGAGGGGTCCACAGCCGCCACCTCGCTTAGGAGTCGGGCAGGATCAGCTCCGCCATCTCTTCCAGTCGATCGGCCACGCGCGCGTACGAGGTGTAGCCCATCCCCGCGTGCACGAGCGCCCCCGAGTAAGCCAGCTCCAACGCCCCCAGGATCTTCTGGTCGTCCGACCCGAGCGCGTTCTGGAGCCGTCCGCGGATCGCGATCCCGATCTTCAGCCGCAGCTCGCGGACATCCGGATCGGTGCCGAGCATCGCCGCCGTACAGGCTGCGGCCAGTTCCGGCTCGTCCGAGACCAGGAGCGCGATCTCCCGCAGGACCTCGACGACGCGTCCGCGTCCAGGCGTGCCGTCCGCCTCGGGCAACGCACTGAGCCGCCGCCAGAACACCTCGGTGACCAGGTGGTTCTTGGACGCGAAGTACGTGTAGGCCGTCGCCGGCGCCACCCCGGCCCGCCGGGCGACGTTCCGGACGGTCAGCCCGTCGAACCCGACCTCACGGACCTCGTCCACCGCGGCCTCGGTCAGCCTCCGCACCGTCTCGGCCTGCCGCGAGGTCAGCCGCCGCCGCGTGGACTCGGTCGCCATTTCCCTAGACACATGTCCAGACACTAGTTCAGCGGCTTCGGACCGTCCACCTCATGCTCCTCATTACCTGCCGGGTCATCGCCACGCCGCAGCCGGATCGGCAAGATCAGTGACACACCCGCACGAAACACCCGGAGGACACCGTGACCGCCTACGTCATCGCCCACCTGCAGGACGCCACCCCGCACGCCGACATCGCCGAGTACATCGAGCGCCTGCCGTCGACGTTCGAGCCGCACGGCGGCCGCTACCTCGTCCACGTCGCGCAGCACCAGGTTCTTGAGGGCGAGTGGACCGGAAGCGTCGTGATGATCGGCTTCCCCGACGCCGTCAGCGCTCGGACCTGGTGGGACTCCCCCGCCTACCGCGCGATCGCGCCGCTGCGGTCGCGGCACATCGAGGGCGACATCATCCTGGTCGACGGCGTTCCCGACGACTACGCCCCGACCGCCGCGGTGAAGGCCCTCCGGGACACCCTCCCCGCGGGCTGAAGCAGAGAGCGGCCATAAGTCGCCACTTCCTCCCCCGTTCCGAATGCGGTCTGCACGGCTAGCGTCTGCCCTGTGCGATACCGACTCTTCGGCCAGACCGGCCTACGCGTGTCCGAACTGTTCCTCGGCGCGATGACGTTCGGGGACCCGGACGGCCCCGGCGCATCCCTCGACGAGAGCCGCCGCGTCTTCGACGCCTACGCCGACGCGGGCGGCAACGTCGTCGACACCGCCATCAACTACCGCGACGGCGCGAGCGAGGAGTACCTGGGAGAACTCCTCGCCGGACGCCGCGACCGGTTCGTCCTCGCGACCAAGTACACGGTCTCCCGCGACCGCGCGGACCCGAACGCGGCGGGCAACCACCGCAAGAACCTGCGCCTTTCCCTGGAAACCAGCCTGCGCCGCCTGCGCACCGACCACATCGACGTCTACTGGGCGCACATCTGGGACCGCAACACACCCCTCGAGGAGACGATGCGTGCGCTGGACGACGCCGTCCGCGAGGGCAAGGTTCTCTATATCGGCATCTCGGACGCACCGTCCTGGGTGGTCTCCCGCGCCAACACGCTCGCCGAATGGCGTGGCTGGACGCCTTTCGCCGGCCTGCAGGTGCCCTACAGCCTGTTGAAGCGCGACATCGAGACCGAGCTGCTGCCCATGGCCGAGCACTTCGGCCTGAGCGTCGCCGCCTGGAGTCCGCTGGCGAACGGCATCCTGTCCGGCAAGTACAACACCGGCACCGCGACCCGCACCCGCCTGAACCCGAGCCAGGTCAGCGAACACGACCTGGCCGTCGCCAAGACGGTCGGCGAGGTGGCGGACGAGCTGGGAGCGACGAGCGCTCAGGTCGCTCTGGCCTGGGTCCGCGCCAGCTCACCATCCGTGCACCCGATCATCGGAGCCCGGACGGCCGAGCAACTGACCGACAACCTGGGCGTCCTCAACCTGACGCTCGAATCGGACGTCGTCCAGCGACTGAACGACGCGTCCGGCTTCACACCAGGCTTCCCGTCCGACTTCATCCAGGGAACGCAAGGCTTCGTCTACGGCGAGGCCGGCGCCCAGGTCGACAACCGCCGCTGACATCACCCCCGCCGCCCGGCCACCGCACCGCCCGGGCGACGGGATGTTAGGCCGCCTACCTGCCCGGATTGACCACGCGACGCACGCCGCCGGGAGATCGGCGGCGAGGAGGCGAATGAGCCAGTACTTTCAGATCGACGAACGCGTCCTGTGGAACCCCGCGACAGGCGTCGCTCAAGTCTTCCTGCGGGCGGCGGAGTCGTTCTCCACGCTCACCCGCCTTCCGTCAGGCCTTGGCCCGATGCAGGCTGACGAGTGCGAGATCGACCTTGAGGTCTTCAGCGCGTTCGTGGACGCTCTCGTCCGCCGATACATGCGCTCGAACCACGTGGTCCTCCGGTCCCTCATGGAGGGGTTCCTCGCCACTGCCATCGTCCTGGTCGACCGCGGCGGCGGTCAGCTACCGGCGCTGAAGTCCTCAGACGATCCAGACGTCGCGGCGCTGACCGAACTCAGCCAGCGCCACAACGGCGCAATGGCCACCTGACCAGCCAATACTCGGCAACCCAAGGGACGACCTCCGCCGTCCGGCCACCACACCGCCCGCGCGGCGACTACGGGCTGCTCGCACTCGCCTCGACAGCGGCCCACGCGCGGGCGGCCTCGGGATCAGCACGAACGAGAACGTCCGCGAGCGCTTCGGCGGACGACGCGCTGACCAGCACGACACCCACCGCACGCCAGACCGAGCGATCGTCCACGAAGACGTCCCACTGCGGAAACACCTCGCGCAGGACGTGCAGAAGGAGAATGCGCCCGGTCACTCGACCTCCAGCACCGCGAACACGACCTTGCCGCCGCCCCCACGCGGCCGGACGCCCCACGCGAGCGTCATGAGCTCGACCATGGCCAGCCCCCGCCCGGTCGTCTCGTCCAGGGTGAGGGCCTGTACAACGGGCTGAACGTCCGAACCGTCCTCTACCTCGATCACGGGACCCGCGTCCGAGAGCAGCACACGCGCCGTGATCGGGTCACCGGGGTCACAGCCGTGCTGGAGCGCGTTGGTGACGAGCTCCGAGACCACCGTCCGCGCAACGTAGACCAGGTCGGACGCGAATTCGTGGGCATCGAACCATTCCGCCACGAAATCCCGCACTTCCTTGATCGACTCCCCGCACGCCTCCACCACGACTTCGGCCACCGCCGCTGCCACACACTGATCGTTTTCCCTGCTCATGTACACCCCTCGCGACTTCCCTCACGCAGAGTTGCCGAATGTGTACTCATCCAGCCACGCGGCGGCGTAGCGTTCCGTGACAACCGGCGAGCACCAACAACTCACTCGCATCCGTTAGCAAGGCACTAGCCGAACGGTGGTCGTGGATGCCCGAGCACAGGATCGATCCGGTACTGCTCAGCTTCGGCCAGGGAGTTCGACAGCTTCGCCTGGCAAGGAACCTCAACCAGATGGAACTGGCCAGGCGAACGAGCGTGTCGCGCAGCTACGTCGGCCTGGTGGAGACCGGACGCACGCGCTGCCGAAGCGACTTCGCCGCACGCCTTGATGAGGCACTTGATGCGAAGGGCGAGATCGTCCGGGCGTGGGATGACCTTCTCCAAGAGTTCAAAGCCGGCCGTTACCCCGCCTACTTCGGCAACTTCCCGCGTGCCGAAGCCACAGCGAGCATGCTCCGTTCCTTCGAGGACCGGCAGGTCTACGGACTCTTCCAGACCGAGGCGTACGCCTCCGCACTGCTGCTGGACAGAAGCAAGGTACTCGCGCGCATGAAGCGGCAGGAGATCTTGTCTCACGATCCCCCACCGGCGGTCCATTCGGTGATGGACGAGAGCATCCTCTATCGGCAGATCGGAGAGCGAGAGACGATGCACGAGCAGCTCGAAATGCTGCACGAACTGTCTCTCAGACCCAACATCACCATCCAGATACTTCCAGTGGTCTACGTTCGCGCCCTCTGGACCGTGTTTGCCGCGGCCACCCAAGCTGATCAAAAAGAGCTAGGGTACACAATGAAGGCATTTGGCGGCGAGACATCATCCAGTCCTGCTGACCTGGCGATTCTCAATGAGACCTTCGCAAGATTGCAGGCCGAAGCCTTCAACGTCCGTGATACGCGGTCTCTCATCAGGAAGGTGATTGACGAGCGATGGATCTGAGTCAGGTGACATGGCGGAAGTCCTCTCGCAGCAGTGATGCCGGTGACAACTGCGTCGAGGTAGGTGCTGTGCCGAGCTCTGTGTGGCGCAAGGCTTCACGCAGCAACGAGGACGGTGCCAACTGCGTTGAAGTCGCTGACGCGCGCGGCCGGGTGGCGCTGCGAGACAGCAAGCGCCCCGACGCCGGAGCACTCACGCTCGAGCCGGCCAACTTCCGAAGCCTCGTGGCATCGGTCAAGCAGTTGGGATGACCCAGCAATGCCTCCGGGACAGATGAACTGGCGCAAGGCTTCCCACAGCAGCGAATCAGGTGACAACTGCATCGAGGTCGGAGCAGTCCCGCCCTCAGGATGGCGCAAGGCGTCGAAGAGCAACGAGAGCGGCGACAACTGCGTGGAGGTCGCTGGCACGCATCGTCGAGTCGCGCTGCGGGACAGCAAGGACCCCGACGGCGGGGTGCTCGAGCCCGGCCTCGCCAGCTTCCGCACGCTTGTGGACTCCATCAAGCGAACGAGGTGACGAGCGATGGCCCTGGTCCAGCTCGAATGGCGGCGAAGTAGTCACAGCGGAACCAACGGCGGTGAGTGCGTCGAAGTGGGAGCTCCGCCTGTGATGTGGCGCAAGAGCAGGCACAGCGCACCCAACGGCGGCGAATGCGTGGAGGTCGCCAGCGTGCCTGGCCAGGTAGCTCTGCGAGACAGCAAGTGCCCCGACGCTGGAGCACTCACGCTCGAGCCGGCCAGCTTCCGAAGCCTCGTGGCATCGGTCAAGCAGTTGGGATGACCCCGTGATGCATCCATCACACATGTACGCCGACGCCTCACACCGGGGCACCCGCCGGTGGTGCGACATGCGAGCCTGCGGCAACCGCGCCAAAGCATCCGCCTACCGCGCCCGCCACAAGCCCACCTAACACCGCCCGCCCTCCCCGTCGGCGGTTGGACGGGCCGGAGTTTTGAAGTGTTTGGTTCAAAACCTGCTAGGGTCCGTGCATGGCCAGACCGCGGAGCTTCGACGAGGACCGGGCGATCGACGCCGCGATGCGCGCGTTCTGGGCCCATGGCTACCAGGCGACCTCCACCCAGGACCTCTGCCGGGCCACGGGCCTGAACCCCAGCAGCTTCTACAACACCTTCCACGGCAAGCGGGAGTTGTTCTTGCGAGCACTGCGGCGCTACCTGGAGGAGATGTCGGCGGTGCAGGCCGAAGTCCTGGAGGCGCGCGCACCGGTACGCCAGAAGGTGGCGACGGTGCTGGAGCAGGTGATCGACGACGAGGCCGGGGACCGGCTGGGCTGCTTCGCGATCAACACCAGCCTGGAACTGGCTCCGCGCGACCCGGAGATCGCCGGACTGCTCGCCCGGGACTACGACCGGCGGATGGCGGTGTTCCGGACGGTGTTCGCACTGGCGCGGGCCGAGGGGCAGATCCCCGCGGACCGCGACCCGGGCGAGCTGGCCCACTTCGTCAACGCCACCGTCGCCGGGATCCGCGTGGTCGCCCAGAGCGGCGCCGACCGGACGGCACTGGAGGCCATCGCGCGCAGCGCGCTTCGACTGTTCTGAAACCGCGGCCGCGAGGCCGCGGCTTTTCGCATCCCTCATTTTGAAGTGATTGATCCAGAACTGGAGTGGGACCCCTCATGCCTCTTGCCGTCTATCTACTGGGCCTGGCGGTGTTCGCGCTGGGCACCTCGGAGTTCATGCTGGCCGGCCTGCTGCCCGCCATGGCCGCCGACCTGCACGTGTCCATCCCCACCGCCGGGCTGCTGATCTCGGCCTTCGCGGTGGGGATGGTCGTGGGCGCCCCCACCCTGGCGCTGGCCACCCTGCGCGTGCCGCGCCGCCTCGCGTTGACCGCGTTCCTCGCGGTGTTCGTGGTGGCGCACGTCGTCGGCGCGTCGGTCTCGGTGTTCGGCGCGCTGCTGGGAACCAGGATGGTGGCGGCGCTGGCCGCGGCGGGGTTCACCGGCGTGGCGACCGTGACCGCGATGAGCCTGGTCCCCGCGTCCAAGCGCGGTCGTGCCACCGCGATCGTGGTGGGCGGACTGACCGTCGCCAACGTGGTCGGCGTACCGGCCGGGACCGCCCTCGGGCAGCACGCCGGATGGCGTGCGGCGTTCTGGGCGGTCGCCGTGCTCGCCGCAGTCGCCGCAGTCGGTGTTTTCCTGGCCCTGCCCAAGCAGCACTCGACCGCGACGACCGCCTCGCGCGCCGTCCACGAAATGCGGGCGCTCGGCAACCCGCGACTGTGGGCCACCTATGCCACCATCGCCCTGGCCTCGGGCTCGGTCATCGTCACCTTCGGCTACCTGGGCACCCTGCTGGAACGCACCACCCACCTGTCGGCCGACGCCGTTCCGCTGATTCTCGGCCTGTTCGGCGTCGGCGCGCTGATCGGCATCACCATCGGCGGACGAGTCGCCGACTCCCGTCCGCGTGCGACCGTGCTGGTCGGCGGAGCCGGTCTGGTCGTCGCCTCGATCCTGCTGGCCCTGACCGCCGCGCATCCGGTCGCGGTGACCGTGCTGGTCTTCATGCTGGGCCTGTTCGGCTTCGTCGTCACCCCTTCGCTCAACGTCCGCGCCTACGCCCTGGCCGGTGCGGCGCCCACCTTGGCGGGCGGCACCACCGTCGCCGCCTACAACGTCGGCAACACCGCCGCCCCCTGGCTCGGTGGAACCGCCATCAACGCCGGTTTCGCCTACGCCTCGGTTGCCTGGATCGGCGCGGCTCTCGGGATCGGCGCCATCGTCATCATGGCGTTGAGCAGCCGCGAACGCCCCACCACCGACCCCGCCGCCACACCAGCCCCAGTCGCCACCGAACTGGTCTGACGAGCCGGGGTGGACCGGCGCTACCGGCCCCACCCCGTCTCCCTTCCGCCTCGGAAGCCTCGGGAGCGATGGCCGCAAAGGTCGCGACAGGCGAACGTGTCCTGTGGACGCGGGGATGGTCCGCTGCTCAACGGAATGCCGTGTTCGATCTCAAGGTGTGGCGGCCGGGGCCGGACGTTAGGTCGGGATGACGGGAAGGGCTTGCCCCTGACGCTGCGTCGGGGTTGCAGCCTTAGCCCATGACGAAAGACATCGCTTCCGCAGCTCGGCCCGCCCCGCCGATCGGCGGGTTCCAGGAGCTCGACGGTCGCCGCGTATTCATCCATCGGTTGGGCAGTGGCGGGCCAGCCATTGTGTTCCTGCCGAGTGCGGGCGCGGTCGGTCTGGACTATTTCGCCGTCCAGCAAGGGGTTTCGCAGTTCTGCACCGCCGTGGTGTACGACCGGGGCGGCAGCGGGTACAGCGATCCCGTCCCGCTGCCGCGCACTGCCGCCGAGGTCGCGACGGAACTGCACGAATTGCTGGATGCCCAAGGCCTCGCCGCCCCATACGTCCTGGTCGCGCACTCCCTCGGCGGAGCCTACGCACACCGGTTCACGCAGTTGTACCCACGGGAGGTGGCTGGACTGGTCTGGCTGGACGGCTTTCATCGCGACTGGCAGGACTTCATGCCCGTCGCGGCGAGCCCGGCCGCCGACCAGCAGTCGGCACCCGGTCCCGAGCAGATCCGGCAGATGCGTCCAGCCCTACGCGAGAGGTTCACCGAACTGATGGCGGACTACCCGCAGCACATGCGGCGAGCGCTGATCGAAGCCCATGTCAGCGATGAATGGCTCCGGGTCGGCATGGCCGAGCGGGGCAGCTTGGTCGCACTCGCCGACGAACTGCGTGCCGGGCCGGACATCCCCGACGTACCGGTGGTCACGCTCACCTGCGAGGGCACCGAAGCGTCGATGTCGGAGCAGACAATGCGTGCGATACACGAGGGCATGAGGAAGATGGCAGCGGCCGTGGTCAGCGCGGTGTCGTTCGGGGAACATCGCGTCGTCGCCGATGTCGGCCACGACGAGCTGTGCTTCACGCGCCCCGATGTCGTGGTCCAGGCGATCCGGGACGTCGTCGACCGTGCGGCTCACGCCTAGGCTCGGCTTGGCCACGTTTCCCGATGAGCGGAGGCAGGCGGTGCTCACGATCGGCCAGCTCGCAGCGACCGCCGGCGTGACCGTGCGCACCGTCCGCCACTACCACCAGATCGGCCTGTTGCCCGAGCCTGAACGTGACGCCTCCGGCTACCGCCGTTACAACGCGCAGGCAGCAGTGGATCTCGTCCGGATCAGGACTCTTGCGGATGCCGGAGTACCACTCGCCCACATCGACGCACTGTTGCACACACAACCAGCCGAGTTCGCGGCCGCCATCACCGACATCGACAACGCGCTACAGGCCAAGATCGACCAGCTCACCGAACATCGCCGCCGCATCGCCCAACTGGCAAGCGGCGAAGAGCTCGTCCTGCCACCCGAGATGGTCGCCATACTGAACCGGCTGCGCGGTCTCGGAGTCAGCGAACGGACGGTCCGGCTCGAGCGCGATTGGTCGATCCTGATGCAGGCATCGGACCCGGACGCGGTGTCGCAGTGGATCCGGGACAAGAACGCCGGCTTCGACGACCCCGAGAAGATGCGCCTCTACCTCGCATGTGATCAATCGGTCGACTGGGATCCGCACGATCCACGCGTGGATCGACTCATCAACGACCTGGAAGCATGGGAGGTCGCACACGAAGGCAACAGCAGCAGGCCAGAGAACCCGACACCGATCTTCTCCCTGATCCTCAGGGAATCACCGGCCTGGCGCCGCATCGTCGACACGCTCGCCCGTCGCGCCGACCGACACCGAACCGCCAAGCCCGACACCTGACCGTCGACCCACATCAGGCTTCCCTGGTGTCACTGTCGTTTCTCGAAGGGGTGAGCGATGACCCGATCCGGTATCGACGCGGACGCCGGTCGGCGTGCAGCCGCGCTGGCTGATCGGCTCGCAGAGGGTGGCGACATCACTGATGCCGCTTGGCGGCGGGCCTTCGCGCGGGTTCCGCGGCATGTGTTCGTTCCGCACTATGCCCGGTACGAGCACACCCGTGATGGCGTCCGGTACACGCTGGTCAGTGGGGACGACCCCGAGCAGCGGGAGCGATGGCTCGACGGCGTCTACTCCGACGAGACCCTGATCACCCAGGTCAGAGGTGTGCCCGTCGAAGTTGCCCTCGCCGATGGGAGCCGCGGTGGCGCGTGGACCAGTTCGTCCACAGCGCCGGGGCTCATGGCACGACTGCTGGACGCCTTGGACGTCGCCGACGGCATGACCGTGCTGGAGATCGGGACAGGCACCGGCTACAACGCCGCGCTCCTGAGCGAACGTCTTGGCTCTGGCAATGTCACATCGGTCGATATCGACGGCCGGTTGGTCGCTGACGCGCGGGAGCGACTCGCCGGGCTCGGGTATCAACCGACGCTGGCGGCCGTCGACGGGCGCGACGGCTTCCCCGACTCAGCGCCTTGCGACCGTGTGATCGGGACCTGCGCATTCCCCAACATTCCGTCCAGCTGGATCAGCCAGACCCGGCCGGGCGGGCTCATCCTCGCCAACGTCGCTGGTGGGCTTGGAGGAGCGATGGTTCTTGCCAAGGTCGGCCAGGACGGCACGGCGTCCGGCCTCTATCTGCCGAGGTGGGCGGGATTCATGCCCGCACGGTCTTTGAAGCCCACGGCCGAACCCCACTATCCCGAGGCCGGGGACATGCGCGAAACGGAGGTCGCCCCCGGCGTCCTGGACGACCCGGCGTTCGCATTCATGGCGCAGCTGCAGCTCGGCGACGCTTCGCCCTACTGGGCCGCGCACGAGGACGGGTTCCAGCTCTTCGGACTCGCCGCGTCCGACGGGTCATGGGCGGAGGTCTATCCCGCCGACGCTCGCGGACGCCGTCGCGTCGAGCAAGGTGGCCTCCGCGCGCTCTGGGATCTGGTCGAGACGGCATATGGGATGTGGGAGGAACTCGGTCGTCCGGACTGGTCGCGGTTCGGAGTCACAGCCAACGCGACAGAGCAGATGGCCTGGTACTCCGGGCCTGACGGGACGTCGTGGTCCTTACCGCCGGAAGTGCACTGATTCGCTACTCTTCGACCGTGAAGCGATGGTTTGGCAAGCGGGATGACGCACAGCCGCGGACCTCGGATTCGGCCGGCGACATGATGCCGTTGCAGTTCGACGCTTCGGCCTGGCAGCAGGTGCGGGCCGACGCCTGGACGGATTCGGATGGCGACGCGGCCCTCCTGAACTACTTCCCGCTCGTCCCCGACCTGCCCGCCGCCCTTGAGGACCTCCAGCAACTGCGCGAGGCCACGAGCGCGAACACGGCCGCCCAGGGCGGAGGCTTGGTCGAACTGGACGTGATCACACTTGACGGCGTCCCGGCCGTCCGGCAGATCGTCAAGTTGCGCGACCCCGACCGGCAGACCGGCCTCGTCTTCATCGGCTCCTTCATCGTCCCCAGGGCGAACTGCAGCGTCGTCCTTCGGGTCCAGGCATTCGAGGGCCCTGTCACCGGCATGCGTGAAGCCGTCCTGCTCGATGGGTTTCTGGCGCAGAACGGCGGCGCGAACTCCGGCGACCCCATGACCGGGTGGGCCCAACACGCCTACGCCCCTGGCGTCCGAGGGGGCCTTCCTCGCAACCATGCGGATGACCGGCGTTGGGACGAGCAGTTCCCCGACCATCCCCTCTCACGAGCTCGCCGCACCCTTGACCGCCTCGGCGCGTCCATCCACCTTGACCAGCGCTTCAAGGAACAACCCGCCTTCGCCGGCCCGGCGGGCCCCTGAGATTGGGACCAGTCACGGACTACTGGACGTAGCTACCCCTCGACTTGACGGATGATCTCGTCGACCACACGCGCGAGCGGTTTGGTGGCGTCGATGACGACACCGTCCTTCGGAACGTCTTCCTTCGTCTGATGCAGGCGGACGATGAGGTCTCGTTCCGCTTGCCTTCCGCCCCACTCACCGTCCGGCCGCTCGTCGAGTCGGCGATGCAGCGTCTCAAGATCGACCTCGAGGACGAAGACGCCGTCGAACAGGTGGATGAACTTGGGGAAGTTCCTGGAGCCGCCGCAGAAGAACGTCACAGCGTCGCCCCGGTCGACGACCAGGGCTTTCACCTTGTCGATGCGCCAGATGTGATGCTCGTGACTGAATCCGTCCGTCGGCTCACCGGTCCCCGGATCGCCTTGATAGCTCAGCTCGCGGTCACCGTGAACGGCGTGATAGCCGCGCCGCTGCAATTCTCCGCAGACCGAGGTCTTGCCTGTGCCTGAAACACCTTCGATCAGGTAGTTCCGAACGCCCACTGCTGGATGGTACGACACATACCAGGAACCGATCGGTCAACGCTCGGCAGCGAACGCCTTGGTCAGGTGCCGGGCGACCTCAACGATCCGCGCAATCCTTGGGGTCTGTAGTTGCCCTCTACCAGTCAGCGATTCCGATCGCGCATCGTGCGGTCATAGTCGGAGTGTGGGCCAAGACCGACCGCGGCCCGACGCTCATCGAGACGCTCGGGATCCTCTATCGGCCGGGGAGCCAGCACCCCGTCCTGAGTCCAGTACTGGGTGCCGTAAACCTGTGGCCGGTCATCGGCCACGCGCACCCGATCAACGAGATACGCCAGATCAGACGGCTTCGCCTGGCCCGCCTCGACAGCCGTCTGCAACAGCGGCAGACAGCCGCGCTGGAACTCCACGTCGTGATCGGCATGCTGCGCGAGCAGCCATGCTGCATGAGCGGCCCGCTCACCCACCTCATCCGCGCCGGGCCAGCCCCGCTCAGCGATGACGCCCTTCAAGAACGCCGTGTTGTCAGCGTCGACGGCCCGCCACTCTGCGATCGCCTCCGCGGACAACGACTCACAGGGTGCGACAGCCGTCCGCACCGCCTGATCCCTCTCCGCCCGGCGCAGCAACTCGTCTCGAAGACCCGGATCGAACACGCTGCCCTCCCGCAGTCAGCGGCCAGCTCTCGATCCCGACTCCACCACTCCCGCCAACGCCTCTCAACACCCGGCGGCCCATCAATCCGAACAACACGCCGACGCGCCAACGCGCCGAGACGGGGCGATGGTCCTTGCCAAGGTCGACCAGGACGGCACGGCGTCCGGCCGCTACCTGCCGAGGTGGGCGGAATTCGTGCCTGCGCGATCATTGAAGCCCACTGCCGAACCCCACTATCCCGCCGACAGGTCGAGCAAGGTGGGTCGCGTTGGGCTCGGTCACGGTATTGATCCTGCTCACGGCGTGTCGGGCGGACTGCGTCACCGTCTGGCCGAATCGGTCCTGGCCTGGGGCCGGTTGGCTGGCAGGAGGGCCCGGCTTTCGTTCGATGAAGGCGGCCTTCATCCGAGGTCAGTGCAGAGGGAGGATTGCGGTGCCGGTTGGCGGTCCGGTGATGGTGACCGAATCTCGTTATGTCGGTGGTCAGGGCGTTGACCTGGTGTGATGTGCTGGCGGACATTGGACGGACCGGAGGTCCTGTCTCGTCACTGCCCCCGGATGCACCTGGTTGCACCAGCCCTCACTCTCCGGCGACGCGGGTCGTGGCGATGATCTCGGCCAGCCGGGCCGGCTGGGACAGGAACGGCGAATGGGACGCGTCGAGCTCCGTCACCGTCGTCGGCCGGTCGGACACGGCGTCGATCTCCTTCACGAAGCGCCGTTGCAGCGCGATCGGGACGGCGTTGTCGCGAAGGCACGCCACATAGGAGTGCGGCAGGGACCCGTACCGCGACGCGGTCACCGTCAGGGTCTCGACGGGGATGCCCAACGGAGCGTCGGAGTTGAGCATCGCGATCGCGGCGGCGGCCGTGTCGGCGTCCACGTCGGCGTAGAACGTTTCGCGGAACATCTCGTGCTGTTCGGGGTCACCGGGGTCGATGCGCACCGCGCCGATCGCCATGTGGTCGGCCATGAGCAGGCGGTTCAACAGCTCCCCGGCGTTCTCCGGAGCCGTGTTGTACACGCCCGCGGGCAGCCCCGCCACCGGAGCGAGCGCGGCGACGTAGAGCAGACCGGCCACCAGCTCCGGCGCGAGTTCCGCGGCGGCGGTGGCGACCACCCCGCCCATGCTGTGCGCGACGAGCAGGCACGGACGGCCGCCGCCGATCCGCCGGATCCGTCCGACCAGCGTCGCGGCGGCGGACGACGCGGTCACGTCCGCGACGGGCGACGGCTCGACGGCGAACGCCGCGGCGTCTCGCGGCCGTGCCCAGCGCGCCCGCGGGGAGCGGGACCTCAGCCCGTGGCCGTCCAGATCGACTGCCACCGGCCGGACGCCCCGTCCGGCCAGCTCCTCAATAACCGGGGTCCAGCACCAAGCGCCATGCCATGAACCGTGCACGAGCACGACCGGAATCTCACTGCGCATACGTCCTCACCTGACAGAAGATCAACATCCGTGCTGGTCAAGCGCCCCCCAGCGGACGGGACGGACGACCCTGGTCGGGGTGATTCCCCGGCTGGGTGCACATAATGGAGCTCAGGGGCCGGATGTTCTTCTCTGGCCGACGCGAGCCCGACACCGAACGCGTTCCGCTGATGACGAGCCAGGAGGCGCTGTGCAGCCGAATCGTTTCACCGGCAAGGTCGTGATCGTCACCGGCGGAGGGTCCGGCATCGGCGAGGCCACCGCGCACCGCTTCGGACGCGAGGGAGCCACGGTCATCGTCGTCGGACGCACCGAGGACAGGCTGCGGCAGGCCGTGGCGGCAGCGCCCGACGGTTCGACGCTCGTCCCACGGGTCGCGGACGTCTCCGACGAGGCGGCCGTCGCCGACCTGGTCAGCGGGGTGGTCAAGGAGTACGGCCATCTCGACGTGCTGGTCAACAACGCGGGCGGCGGCGGGCTCGGAACCGTCGAGAACATCGACACCGCCGCCTGGCGGCACGCCATGGAGGTCAACCTCGACGGCGTGTTCTTCATGTCGAGGGCCGCGATCGGCCACCTGCGCGCCGCCGGCGGCTGCATCGTGAACGTCGGCTCGGTGTCCGGGCTCGCCGCCGACTGGGGGATGGCCGCCTACAACGCCGCCAAGGGCGGCCTGGTCAACCTGACCAACGCCATGGCGCTCGACCACGGACACGAGGGCGTGCGCGTCAACGCCGTGCACCCGAGCCTCACCCGCACTCCGCTGTCCGAGATCATCTTCGAGCACGAGCACCTGGTGGCCGCGTGGCTCCAGCGGATTCCGATGAAACGCTACGCCGAGCCGTCCGACGTGGCCGACGTGATCGCCTTCCTGGCCAGTTCCGACGCGCGATTCGTCAACGGGGCCCACATTCCGGTGGACGGGGGACTCCACGCGTCCAACGGCCAACCCCACGTGTTCTGACGACCGTGAGGGTGGGCGCTTTTCCGTTCTGGAGTCCATGTGTGGGGTGGGTGGGATTCGAACCCACTCAGCGCTGAGCACCTGCTTTACAGGCAGGCCCGACTCTCCTGCTTCGGCGCCACCCCTTGCGTGCCCTCGATGGGATTCGAACCCATACCATCCCGGCTCTCGACCGGACGCCTCTACCAATTGGACTACGAGGGCATCGTGCGGCTCCGGGGACTCGAACCCCGAACCTTCGGCACCTGGGGCCGACGTCTCTGCCATTGGACTAGAGCCGCGCGTGTCGCTGGAATCTCGGCGTCACCCACGCGCGGTCCGGAGGTCAGTAAGCGAGATACCGGCCGGTGCGAGCGAGTGACGCCCTGGGCAGTCGATAAAGCTCAAGCATCTGCCGGTCCTCCCCTCAGAGGTTTCGTGGTCCGTTGCGGACAGGACCTACCGTGCCATCGCACGCCCTGGACCGCAACGGATTTATGCGCGAACTTTCCAGTCCTACGGAAGGCCGAATCGAGCAACGGTGGGCTCACGCCGCGGCTTCCATGACAAACGCCCCGCCGAGGCGGGGCGTTGCGGCACTTATCGCCGGTCAGCAGCAGTGAACCATGTCGGCGGCGGCGGGTGGCGCGGCCGCCGCGGAGACCGCAGCCGTGAATCCAACGCTCATCAGGGCAGCCACGAGGGCAGCGGCGAAACGACGACGCATGAGGGACTCCCTTGCCAGGTGCGGGCGAGTACCCCACACGCTAAGCCACACCCACAGTCCAATCAATAGCCAATTTCAACGGGAACTCCCGACTTTCTTTGAACAACTTATGCGCAGCTTCCGCCTGGCAAAAGAAAGCCGTGGGACACATCCGAGGCCAAGGGTCGACCTACGTCCGCCCGCGCCACTTTATTGTGGGGCTCTTCTCAGCTTTACGGAAGGCCGGATCGAACAGGCGCGGGATCCATTGCGGCTTCCATGACAAACGCCCCGCCGAGGCGGGGCGTTTGGGCGCTTATCGCCGGTCAGCAGCAGTGAATCATGTCGGCGGCGGCGGGTGGCGCGGCCGCCGCCGAGACTGCGGCCGTGAATCCAACACTCATCAGGGCAGCCACGAGGGCAGCGGCGAAACGACGACGCATGAGGGACTCCCTTGCCAGGTGCGGGCGATTGCCACACACGCTAAGTCGAACACTGAACCAAATCAAGGGCCAATTCCGGCGACCGTTCAGAGGTCGAGGGTGAGGCGGCCTTTGGTGGCTCGGGAGACGCAGATGAGCATGGTGTCGTCGCCGGACGGGTCGGACGGGGCTCGTTGGTCGACGTCGCCGGAAAGGACGTGCACCTTGCAGGTTCCGCAGAAGCCCTGGCGGCAGGAGTAGGCGACGTCGGGCTGTTCTTCCTTGATGACGTCCAGGGCCGAGCGGGTGGCCGGGATTTGCAGGACGCGGCCTGAGCGCTTCAGTTCGACTTCGAAGGGGTGGCCGTTGGTGATGGGGGCCGGGGCGAAGCGTTCGTAGTGGAGGGTCGCGTCGGCAGGGAAGGCCATGCGGATGGCGTCGATCATGGGGGCTGGGCCGCAGACGTGGACGGCAGTGCCTGGGGTCGCGTCCGCCAGGAGGTCACTGCTGGACGGGATGCCGTTGGCGTCGTCCGTGCGGATGGTGATGCGGTCGGCGGGGAGTTCGGCCAGTTCGTCCAGGAAGGGGAGGGTTTCGCGGGTGCGGCCTGTGTAGATCCGGAGGCAGGCGGTGCTCAACGATCGGCCAGCTCGCGGCGACCGCCCGCGTGACCGTGCGTACCGTCCGCCACTACCACCAGATCGGTCTGTTGCCCGAGCCTGAACGTGACGCCTCCGGCTACCGCCGTTACAGCGCGCAGGCGGCGGTGGATCTCGTCCGGATCAGGACTCTTGCGGAAGCTGGAGTGCCGCTGGCTCGCATCAACGCGCTGCTGTGCGCGGGACCAACCGAGTTCGCGGATGCCATCACCGACATCGACAACGCGTTGCAGGCCAAGATCGACCAGCTCACCGAGCATCGCCGCCGCATCGCCGAACTGGCAAGCGGCGAAAGAGCTCGTCCTTCCACCCGAGATGGTCGCCATACTGAACCGGCTGCGCGGTCTCGGGGTCAGCGAACGGACCGTCCGGCTCGAGCGCGATTGGTCGATCCTGATGCAGGCATCGGACCCGCAGGCGATGCCGCAGTGGATACGCGATAAGAATGCCGGTTTCGCCGACCCCGGGAAGATGCGCCTGTACCTCGCATGTGATCAATCGGTCAACTGGGATCCGCACGATCCACGCGTGGATCGACTCATCAACGACCTGGAAGCATGGGAGGTCGCACACGGAGGAAACAGCAGCAGGCCAGAGAACCCGACACCGATCTTCTCCCTGATCCTCAGGGAATCACCGGCATGGCGCCGCATCGTCGACACGCTCACCCACCGCGCCGAGCAGCACCGAACCGTCATGCCTGACAGCTGACCGTCGGCCCGCATCAGGCCCTGGCCGATCGGCTTGGTCTGGTCTACCGCGCGGCAGACTTCGCCATCAATCGGCGCTCCGCGTCCTACACACCCGCGAAACTCAAGTTCACCGAAAGGCTCCTGCGCGACCTTTAAATGAAACCGGGTTCGCAGGCGGGAACGATGACGGCGCGATCGGCGGGGACCGTCTGGTTGCCGCACCGTCGCGAGGCTGTACCGCTTGTGGGCATACCGGAGGTCGATCCGATCAGGAAAGGTTGTTCGCGATGCACGACGCGTACGCCCTCTATGGAAAGCCGGGCATAGCGACTTCTTGAATGACCTGTTTTCTCCTATCGGGCCCAGGATCTCCCTGAGTGCGATATCGACCGGCTCCACGGGCCGGTGGACGAGCGAAGGGACAGTGGATGGGCTACGACACGGTTGCGGTCCGGCGGAGTATCTGGTGCCTGGAGCCGACCACGGCGTTCTCCAGCAGCGTGATGCTCAACTACGCCAAAGCGGTGGCGATCATGCAGGGCCGGGAGCCGGACGACCCGACGAGCTGGAGCTACCAGGCGGCGATCCACGGGACGAGGGCGCCGGCACCTCCGGGGGCCGACTGGAACCAGTGCCAGCACGGCACCTGGTTCTTTCTCCCCTGGCACCGCATGTACATCTGGTTCTTCGAGAAGATCGTGCGGGAGGCCATCCTGGAGGCGGGGGCCGACCCCACCGGGTGGGCGGTGCCCTACTGGAACTACAGCGACGGTCCCCTGAACGTGGTCTCCACCCTGCCCCTGGCCTTCCGGACCCCCACCCTGCCCGATGGGTCGGCCAACGCCTTGTACCTGCCCTATCCGAACCGCAACGAGAACCGCAACGAGGACAAGCCGGGGGGCATCGGACTGATCGGGCCGGGCATCAACGACGGCGGCCAGATCCCACCGAGGTACGTCTCGTACGCCCAGGCGTTCGCGCTCAGCAACTTCAGCTCCCCACCCCCGCTCCCGCCCCACCCAAGCTTTGGAGGACCGGAGACAGGCTTCTCGCATATCGAGAACAACCCCGGCCAGCTCGAACACCTCCCCCATGACCTGGTCCACCTCTACACCGGGGGCACCAACAACCTGGCCGACTGCGCCAAGGGCTGGATGAGGGACACGAACTGCGCTGCGGCAGATCCAGTGTTCTGGGCCCACCACAGCAACATCGATCGGTTGTGGAAGCGCTGGCTGGACATCCCTGGCCACCTGAACCCGGCCAAGCAGCCTTGGCTCAGCCAGTCCTTCCGGTTCTACGACCCCGACTGCAAGGGGTTCGTTACCATGACCCCCAACGACGTCCTGGACACCGTCGCCCAATTGGACTATGCATACGACGATGACCCCAGACCCGTCGCCCTCCCCCTGCGGCCCGCAGCGGTCGCAGTCCCAGCGCCGCCGACCATGACCCGCATCACGCTCGCCTCGGGCGGGCCCATGCATCTGTCGTCGACGGCGACCAGCATCACAGGCACGGTGACCACACCGCCGCCGGGGGCACAGGCCCTGCTGGCGGCCGGCCCCGGCGAACCACGGCACCTGAGCCTGAATGTGGAGAACGTGGAGCGGGAGCAGAACGCCCCCGTGGTCTTTGACGTCTACCTCAACCTGCCGGACGACCAGCCGCCCCAGGACGAATCGATCTACTATGTCGGCCCCATGGGCTTCTTCCGCCACGGTCACCACCACGGCGAGGGCGACACCACTGAGCATCATGCGGGCGCGAACTTCTCCTACATGATCACCAACCTGGTGCAGGAGCAGCGGGCTCATGGGGCCTGGTCGGACACCTCATTCCGGGTGACCCTGGTCGTAGGCGGATACCACGAGGAGGGCACGCCCTCGGTACAGGCCGTCGCCGACGCCACCACGCCACCGGCCCTGGTACACATCGGCTCGGTGAGCATCACGGCGTGGTGACACGGACATGGTTCAGTAATTCATTTGTGGGGTGGGTGGGATTCGAACCCACTCAGCGCTGAGCACCTGCTTTACAGGCAGGTCCGACTCTCCTGCTTCGGTGCCACCCCTGGCGTGCCCTCGATGGGATTCGAACCCGCACCGTTCTCCACCAACGCGCGCGGCTGGCGCAACGGAATTAATCAGAGGTCGAGGGTGAGGCGGCCTTTGGTGGCTCGGGAGACGCAGATGAGCATGGTGTCGTCGCCGGACGGGTCGGACGGGGCTCGTTGGTCGACGTCGCCGGAAAGGACGTGCACCTTGCAGGTTCCGCAGAAGCCCTGGCGGCAGGAGTAGGCGACGTCGGGTTGTTCTTCCTTGATGACGTCCAGGGCCGAGCGGGTGGCCGGGATTTGCAGGACGCGGCCTGAGCGCTTCAGTTCGACTTCGAAGGGGTGGCCGTTGGTGATGGGGGCCGGGGCGAAGCGTTCGTAGTGGAGGGTCGCGTCGGCAGGGAAGGCCATGCGGATGGCGTCGATCATGGGGGCTGGGCCGCAGACGTGGACGGCGGTGCCTGGGGTCGCGTCCGCCAGGAGGTCGGCGCTCGACGGGATGCCGTCGCTGTCGTCCGTGCGGATGGTGATGCGGTCGGACGGCAGGTCTGCCAGTTCGTCCAGGAAGGGGAGGGTTTCGCGGGTGCGGCCGGTGTAGATGAGGCGCCAGTCGGCTCCGGCTCGGTGGGCGGCCTTGACCATGGGGAGGATCGGGGTGATGCCGATGCCGCCCGCGAGGAACAGGTAGCGGTCGCGCGGAACGAGGGGGAACGCGTTGCGCGGCCCCTGGACCTTGAGGACGTCGCCCTCGGCGATCTCGTCGTGGATCTCGACCGAGCCGCCTCCGCCGTCGGGGAGGCGGCGGACGGCGATGCGGTAGGTGCGGCGGTCGGACGGGTCGCCGCACAGGGAGTACTGGCGGCGGCGTCCGGACGGAAGGTGCAGGTCGAGGTGGCAGCCGGGGCGCCAGCCGGGCAGGACGGCGCCGTCGGGGGCGGCGAGGGTGAGGGCGACGACGTCGTCGGCGACCTTCCGGACGGACTGGACGACCACGGCCGTCGAGCGGTCGACCTCGCGGATCGGCGGCAGGACGGGCGGACGCAGCGAACGCACCCGCTGGATGCCGGTGAACAGGGCGTTGAGAGCGATCCAGAACGGGTCGCGGGCGCGGCGTCCGTACAGGTCGGCGGGGTATTGCATGCGGGTCATCGGAGGGCGGCCTGCGCTGCGGGGGACGAGGCGAGGTAGGCGAGGGCCTGCTCGGTGGAGCCCTCGTTGAGGGGGCTGTAGTCGCGGCGCAGGTAGCGGCGGACGGACGCGCCGACCATGCGGCGGCTGGGCGTGAGGCCCTGGTTCCCGGTGCGACGGATGTGCCGGATTCCGCCCGTGATCCTGCCCTGGACGATGGGGTCGACGGCCATGAGGTAGCGGTGTCCGCGCTGCCAGAACGACGTCAGCATGGTGATCGTCTCGGCCATCGCGCGCACCCGGCCGGAGTAGCGGCCGTCCAGGTGCATGAACAGCTCGTGCGCGACGTGCCGGTGTTCGACCTCCTCGGCGCCGTGCCAGCGCAGCAGGTCGAGCATCATCGGGTCGGCGCCGGCGCGGTCGAGTTCCTCGGCGTTCAGGATCCAGTCGCCGAGGACGCCGGTGAAGTGTTCGATCGCGGCGATGAGGGAGATCCGCTCGTTGAGCCAGACGCGGCGCCGGTCGCCGGTGAGGCCGCGGTCGCCGAGCATGCTCTCGAAGAAGAAGTCGGCCTGCCGGACGAACGGCCGCACGTCCAGGCCCTGCTCGACGAAGTGGTCGAGGACGGCGTCGTGGGACGCGGCGTGCATGGCCTCCTGGCCGATGAAGCCGAGGACGTCCTCGCGGAGCCGGTCGTCCCGGACGTACGGGACGGCCTCCTTGAACACCCGCACGAACCACTCTTCACCGGCCGGCAGCAGCATGTGCAGGACGTTGATGAGGTGGGTCGCGACGGGGTCGCGCGGGATCCAGTGCAGCGGCACCGTGGACCAGTCGAAGCGCACGTCGCGGGCCTGCAGGACGAGGTGGTCCGGCTCCCCGAGCTGGGCGGTCATGGGCGGCTCCGGCGAGACAGGCGGTCTTATTGACGAACTGTCCAGCAACGTACATCGGGCGCTCGACCGGTGACAACGTATCCATCAGGTGAGGCACATCACCCGGGAACGCGAGGTGTTCACTCCGGTATGTGAGGTGTGCCGTCCCGCATCGCGGGGAAACGGTGGCGGGCCGCGGTGGTGCCGCGGGTCATGCGGGTGACGTCGGCCTCGGGCAGCGTCTCGGTGTCGTCGTCGATGACGACCTCCCAGCGGCAGTGCGGCACGCGTCCGGCCGGGTTCCGGGGCGGCCTGTGGACGGGCCGGATGCGCGCCTTCGGGTTCACGGCCTGCGCGGTGATGTCGAACGTGCCGTCCTCGATCGTGTGGCACATGCCCGTGATCGACCGTTCGCCGAACGGCTCGACGTCGAGCAGCGCGCCGCACGAGCGGAGCTGGAAGAACCCGTGCCGCTCGTCGACCAGCTCGTACTCGACGTCCATGTAGTGCTGTGCGAATCCGGGGTCCAGCTGAAGAACTTTGAATATGGCCGAGACGCCGTCGCCCTCGATCTTCATGATCTCGCGGATGCGCCGGGTGTAGACCGGGCTGGCGCCCCTCCACTCCTCGATGGCGATCTCCTCGACGGCCTCCTGCCCGTAGCGGAGGCCGACCGCGGTCAGGCAGGAGCGGTCGAGCAGGTGGACGATCAGCGCGTACTCGCGGACGAGCCGGACGAGTGCCTCGCGCGACAGGTCCTCGAAGCGGAAACCGGGGTCGAAGTCGCCCGAATAGTCCGCGCGGTACTTGCGTTCGGTCATGTCCTGAAATGTAGTCTGGACAGGTGTCCAGAACAACCGATCGCTTGTTCGGCAACACTCCCTCTCCCCTCCTCCTGGACGGCCGTCTCGTCCCCGGTTCCGGCGGCGCGTTCGACACCCTGAACCCCGCGACGGGCCAGGTCATCGGCCAGGCCGCCGACGCGACCGACGAAGATCTCGACCAGGCGCTGACGGCGGCGCGGCGCGCGTTCGACGAGTCCGGCTGGTCGTCCGATGTGAAGTTCCGGGTCCACTGCCTGCGGCAACTCCGGGACGCCCTCCAGCGCCACTCGGACGAACTACGCGAACTGACCATCCAGGAAGCGGGCGCGCCGCGCTTCCTGACGTTCGGCGCGCAGCTCGACGCCCCGGTCGCGGACCTCGGCTGGTTCGCCGACCTCGCCGAGTCCTACGTCTGGGAGACCGACCTCGGACACGCCGAGCCGATGGGCATGGCGTCACACCGGCGGATCGTCCGGGAGCCGGCCGGGGTCGTCGCGGCGATCACCCCGTGGAACTTCCCGCATCAGATCAACCTCGCGAAGCTCGGCCCGGCGCTCGCGGCGGGCAACACGGTCGTGCTCAAGCCCGCGCCGGACACGCCCTGGTGCGCGGCGGCACTTGGCGTCCTCGCGGCCAATGAGACCGACATTCCACCCGGCGTGCTGAACGTGGTCACGTCGTCCGACCACGGGATCGGCGCCCGCCTCACCGAGGACGAACGCGTCGACCTGGTCTCGTTCACCGGTTCGACCGACACCGGGCGGGCCGTCATGGCGTCCGCCGCGAAGACGTTGAAACGGGTGTTCCTGGAGCTCGGCGGCAAGTCCGCGTTCATCGTGCTGGACGACGCGGACCTCAAGGCCGCCTGTTCGTACGCGGCGTTCGCGGGCGTCACGCACGCCGGTCAGGGCTGCGCGCTCACCACGCGCGTCCTCGTCCCGCGCGACAGGTACGACGAGGCTGCCGCGATCATGGCGAAGACGCTGACGCGGCTCGGGCCGGGCGATCCGGCCGACGACGGGACGATCTGCGGGCCGCTGATCTCGGCGTGGCAGCGCGACCGGGTCGAGGCGTACCTGCGGCTCGCGCTCGAGGAGGGCGGCGCGTTCGCCTGCGGCGGCGGGCGTCCCGATCGCGAGGACGGCTTCTGGATCGAGCCGACGCTGGTCACGGGCCTGACGAACGACTCCCGCACCGCGCGCGAGGAGATCTTCGGGCCGGTGCTGGTGCTGCTTCCGCACGACGGCGACGACGACGCCGTCCGGATCGCGAACGACTCGCCGTTCGGGCTCTCCGGCGCCGTACACGGAAGCCCGGAGCGCGCGAATGCGGTCGCCGCGCGCCTCCGCACCGGGACGGTCAGCGTGAACGGCGGCGTCTGGTACGGCGCGGACGTCCCGTTCGGCGGCTACAAGCAGTCCGGAATCGGCCGCGAGATGGGCGTGGCCGGGTTCGAGGAGTACCTGGAGACCAAGGCGATCGCCGAAGGGGCATGACGATGGGACGGTTCGAGGGAAAGGTCGCGATCGTCACCGGCGCGGCGGGCGGGATCGGCGCGGCGTACGCGCGGGCGCTCGCCGCCGAGGGCGCGTCGGTCGTCGTCGCCGACGTGAACGACGCGGGCCAGGACGTCGCGAACGAGATCAAGGGCCTGTTCGTCCACGCGGACGTGTCGGACCCGGCGTCCGTCCAGGCCATGGCCGACACGGCCGCCGAGCACTTCGGCGGTGTCGACCTGCTGGTCAACAATGCGGCGATCTTCGGGACGATGAGGCTCGACTTCCTGTTCACCGTCGACTGGGACTACTACAAGCGGTTCATGGCGGTGAACATGGACGGCGCGCTGCTCTGCACCCGCGCCGTCATCCCGCACATGCAGGCGCGCGGCGGCGGCGCGATCGTGAACCAGTCGTCCACGGCGGCCTGGCAGTACTCCGGCTTCTACGGCCTGGCGAAGGTCGGCGTGAACGGCATGACGCAGCAGCTCGCGCACGAGCTCGGCTCGATGAACATCCGGGTGAACGCGATCGCGCCCGGCCCGACCGACACCGAGGCGAACCGGACCGTCGTCCCGGGGAACATGGTCCAGAAGATCGTCCGCGACCGCCTCGCGCTGAAGCGCATGGGCACCCCCGAGGACCTGACCGGGATGTGCCTGTTCCTCCTCTCCGACGAGGCGCGCTGGATCACCGGGCAGATCATCAACGTCGACGGCGGCGAGGTGTTCCGGGCATGACGATCGGCTTCGTCGGGCTCGGCCAGATGGGCGCGCCCATGGCGAAACACCTGGTCAAGCGGGATCTCATCGTCTACGACACCCGTCCCGAGGCGGTCGCCCCGCTCCTCTCCGAAGGCGCGCGGGCCGCGTCCGGCATCGCCGAACTGGCCGCCGAATCCGACCTCGTCTCGGTCATGGTCCGGGACGACGCGCAGGTCAACGAGGTCGCCGCGAAGGCGCTCCCCGCGATGCTTCCGGGCAGCGTCCTCGCGATCCACTCAACCATCCGCGCCCGCACGGCCGAGAACCTGGCCGCCCGCGCAGCCGCGAATGCAGGCACCATCCACGTCGTGGACGCGCCGGTCAGCGGCGGTTTCATGGGCGCGGCGGACGGCACCCTGGCCGTCATGGTCGGCGGCACGGACGAAGCCTTCGAAGCCTGCCGCGAACCGTTCGCCACATGGGCGGACCTCGTCCTGCACATGGGCCCGGTCGGCGCGGGCACCCGCACCAAACTGGCCCGCAACCTGCTGCATTTCACCGCGTTCACGGCGGCGGCCGAGGCCCAGCGGCTCGCCGAGGCGTCCGGCGTGTCCCTGCGGAAGCTCGCCCGGATCGTCCGGCACACGGACGCGATCACCGGCGGCGCCGGCTCCATCATGCTGCGCCCCACGACCGCGCCCCTCGCGGACGACGATCCGCTCCGCCCGATCCTCGAACACGTCCGCGCGCTCGGCGAGAAGGACCTGGCGTTCGCCCTCGAGCTGGCCGCCGAACTGGACGTCGACACCCCGCTCGCCCACCTCGCCCTGGCCCGCTTCGCCACCGGCCTCGGCCTCTCCCCGGAGGACCACCATGGATGAACGCCGCGCCCGCGGCCTCGCCAAGATGCGCGAGGTCTACGGCTGGGAGGTCGGCGACGCGCCGGGCGACTTCTTCGGCATCACCGTCGACCACCTCTTCGGCGACATCTGGACGCGCCCGGGCCTGTCCCTGCGCGACCGGCGTCTGCTCCTCATCGGCATGCTCGCAGGTCAGGGCCTCAACGACGTCCTGGACATCCAGATCCCGGCAGCCCTGGAGAGCGGCGACCTGACCCAGGACGAACTCCGCGAGACCGCCATCTTCCTGACCCACTACGTCGGCTGGCCGCTCGGCTCCAAGCTGTCCGTGCAGGTCGACACCCTCATCGCCAAACACGAGAAACGCCAAGCCTCCGAGTAAGGAGGAAATCACCGAACCAACCGGAACGGAAAGTGCGTCCCGGGCGTCCAACGCCCATGCGTGCCCTGGCTTGTGGCTCCGCGCTCATGGCCGCGACGCTCGCCCTGACGGCCTGCTCCTCCTCTGAGGAGCGCATCCGGAGCGTCCCGATGGAGGTCCCGCCGCTGCGGCTGGTCGCCTACACCTCGTGCGACACGCTGCTGCACGAGGTGCTCCAACCCGTTCCGCAGGAGCCCAACCCCAACACCCCGCAGTGGCTGGGGCAAGGCAGGGACAACGTTCCGGGCGAAACGGCGGACTCCACCAGAGCCGCGCCCGCGCATTCTGGCACCAACGCCTACGAGGCGGACGCGGACGAACCCGACACCGTGAAGACGGACGGACGCCGCATCGTCGCGCTCACCCGGAACGACCTGGAGATCATCGACCCCGCGAGCCGGAAGCTCACGGCACAACTGGCCCTGGCCGCGGCCGAACCCGGCCCGTACGGAGTGCTCGGCACTCAGCTGCTGCTCAGCGGCGACCGCGCACTGGTGATCTCGTCCCGCACCCTCATGCCGCCGCCCGGCGTGGTCCGTCCGCGCGGCATGCCGGACACGACGCCGGTCGTCCCCCTCGTCCGGACGATCCTCACGCTCGTCGACTTGTCCGGGAGCCCGAAAGAGATCGGGACGATGACCGTGAACGGCTCCTACGTGGACGCCCGGCAGACCGGCGGGACGATCCGGCTCGTCGTCCGCGCGACGCCCCGCGTGTTCCGTCCCCTGGAGACGCCCGAGAACCCCACCCTGGATCCCACCGGTGGCCCATCGCCGCGCACGAGCCTGGACGACTGGCTTCCCAACACCACCGTCACCGCCCCCGGCACGCCCACCAGGCAGTTCCGGGAACCGTGCGACCAGGTGAAACGCCCGTCCACGCCGAACGGCGGCGGCCTGCTCAGCATGCTGACCATCAACCCCGCGCAGGGCTTCGCCGATCCGCAACCGGTCAGCATCGTCGGGGACGGCCAGACGGTCTACGGCAACGGGCAGACCCTGTACGTGGCGGGCTCCACGTTCACTGACCGGCCCGAGACACGTATCCACCGCTTCGACGTCGGCGGAACGGGACGGCCCCGCTGGGTCGCGTCCGGGGCCGTCCCCGGCACCCTGCTCAACCAGTACGCGCTGTCGGAGTACCAGGGCGTCCTGCGTGTCGCGACCACGACGAACAAGGTCAGCGGCATCCATATCCTCACCCGGAAGGGCGACCGCCTCATCCAGGTCGGCCAACTCGACGGCCTGGGCCGGAACGAGCGGCTCTACGCCGTCCGCTACCTCGGACGCATCGCCTACGCCGTCACCTTCCGCCAGGTCGACCCGCTCTACGAGCTCGACCTCGGCGACCCGGCGCACCCCCGCGAACTGGGCGAACTCAAGATCAACGGCTTCTCGTCCTACCTGCACCCCACCCCGGACGGCCACCTCATCGGCATCGGCGAGAACGTCACCGGACGCGGAATCCCGACCGGAACGCTCGTCTCGGAGTTCGACGGCTCCACCCCGCCGCGCCGCATCGCGTCCCACACCGAGAAGAGCCGGCTCCCCCTCACCAGCCTGGACCCGCACGCGTTCCTCTACTGGCCCGCGACCGGCCTCGCGGTGATCCCGACCCAGCCGATCGGAACCTACTCACCTCCCGACGGCGTGGTCGCGCTGACCATCGACGCCAAGGGCATCCGTCCCGCCGGTTTCATCAAGCAGGACCAGGTGCAACGCGCGATGGTCGTCGGCGACACCCTCTGGACGTTCTCCGACCAGGGCGCGCTCGCCTCCGGCCTCACCGACCTGAAGAAGCGCGCCTGGCTCGCGTACGCCTGACGGCCGCCGCCGCTAGCGGAGGCCGACCTCGCGGCCCAGCGCGGTCTGGATGAGCCGGTCGACCAGGGACGGGTAGTCCACCCCGGACGCGGCCCACATCTGCGGGAACGCCGACGTCGGGGTGAAGCCGGGCATGGTGTTGATCTCGTTGAGGACCCAGCGGCCGTCGGTCGTCTGGAAGAAGTCGACGCGGGCCAGGCCCTCGCAGTCGAGCGCCTCGAAGGCGCGGACGGCGATGCCGCGGACCTCGTCGATCGCCTCGGCGGGCATGTCCGGCGGGATGGCCAGGGACGTCGAGCCGTCCAGGTACTTGGTCTCGAAGTCGTAGAAGTCGTGCTGGTTCGCCATCAGGACCTCGGCGGGCACGCTGGCCTCGGGCGGGGCGTCGCCGACGCCCTGCAGGACGCCGCACTCGATCTCGCGGCCCTCGATCGCGGCCTCGACGATCACCTTCGGGTCGTGCTCGCGGGCGGTCTCGATCGCCGCCTCGAGGTCGGCCTCGTCGGTCACCCGGGTGATGCCCATGCTGGACCCCGCGCGCGCGGGCTTGACGAACACCGGCAGCCCCAACTCGGCGATCTCGTCCAGCTTGCGCTTGCGCTCGCGCCGCCACTCGCGGTCGGTCATCGTCACGTACGGGCCGACCGGCAGGCCCTGCGCCTGCCAGACCAGCTTCATGAAGCCCTTGTCCTGCCCGACCGCGCTCGCCAGCACGCCCGCGCCGACATACCGGACGCCCGCCAGCTCGAGCAGGCCCTGGAGCGTGCCGTCCTCGCCGTAGGGGCCGTGCAGCAGCGGCAGGACGACGTCGACCTCGCCGAGCGCGCGCGGAACCTCGCCCGGCTCGACGACCAGGAAGCCGCGCGTCTCGGGGTCGAACGGGAGCGCGAGCGCGCTGCCCTCGGTGCCCACCTCGGGCAGCCGGCCCTCGGTGATCGCCAGGTCGAGATCCGCCGGAGGCAGGACCCACCTGCCGTCGCGGGCGATGCCGACCGGGACGACCTCGTAGCGGTCGCGGTCGATCGCGGCCATCACCGCGCCTGCGGTGATGGCGGAGATGGCGTGCTCGGAACTCCGCCCGCCGAACACCACCGCCACCCGGACCTTGCGTGAAACCTGGGACATGGTGCCCGACCCTACCGGTGATCAGGCGGTATCGGCCACGCCCGTGATCGTTCCGGCCGTCCGTCCCGTGATCGTTCCGACCACCTGGCCACCCGCCCCGACGCCCCCACCGAACCCACACCCCCAGCAGGCCGGACCTACGCCTCGGCGGGACGGTCCTGCACCGGGACGGCCCCGTCCGGCACCCCGGCGAACCGGTCCCGTACCGCGCCGGTCTCCCGGCCGGTCACGCGGGCGACCGTGTCGAGGGCCCTGCCGACGTCGCGGACGAGGTCGGCGGCGTCCTCCAGGCCGACGGTGAACCGGACCGCGGCCGGATCGGCGCCGGGCGTGCCGGTCGCGGCGTGCGCGACGGTCGTCCGGACGCCGCCGTCCGCGCCCGCGACCAGCGCCAGCCGGACCGCGTCCACCAGCGCCTGGCCGGCGGCGAGACCGCCGTGCGGAGTGACCGTCACCACTCCCCCGAACCGCGTGCCCTCCGGCCCGGAGTCGAACAGGCGGCGCGCGGCCTCATGTCCCGGATGCTCCGGCAGCCCCGGGTAGGACACCGACCGGACGGCCGGGTGCTTGGCGAGCGCGGCGGAGAACACGCTCGCCGTGTCGCACTGCCGCCGGACGCGCAGGGGCAGCGTCTCCAGGCCGCGCCGGAGCAGGAACGCGTCGTCCGGGGCGAGCGACGCGCCGGTCTCCACCCGGACGCGCCGGACCACCGTCATCACGTGCGCCCCGCCGACCACCACGCCGCCGGACGCGTCGCCGTGCCCGCCGAGCCCCCCGGACGCGTCGTGCACCACGAGATCGGCGCCGTGCTCCAGCGGACGGCACACCACCGGCGTCGTCCGGGACGAGTCGACCGCGAGCAGCGCCCCGTGCGCGTGCGCGATCTCGGCGAGTTCGGGCAGGTCGGCGACCCCGAGTTCGGGGTCCGACAGTGTCTCGGCCCACACGAGGCGCGTCGTCGGACGCATCGCCGCCGCCACTTCGGACGGCTCGGCGAACGTCGTCTCCACGCCGAAACGAGCGAGCAGCCCGGTCAGCACGGATCGCACCGGCCCGTGCACCCCGGCGGGCGCCACGACGTGGACATCGGACGTCGCACAGGCCAGCAGGACGCCCGTCACGGCCGCCGCCCCCGTCGGGAACGCCTCGGCGACGACCGGACCGTCCAGGCCCGCGCCTTCCAGCGCGGCGATGCCGGACGCGAACGCCAGCGCCGACGGGTTGTCGACCGGGCCGGCGACGTTCTCCGACGCGGCGAGTTCGGCGTGCTCGGCCGCGCCCGCGTAGGCGAAGGCGGCCGTGCGCCACACGGGCGCGCCGACCGGGGTCTGGTGCGGGACGGCCGGTTGCGGCAGGTGCGCGGCGCGGGTGTTCTCACCCTGCCGGACTTCTGAGGGACTACGCATCGCCCTCAGTGTGTCACGGACGGTATCCGTCCTGCTTGGGCGTCACGCCGTAGCGCTCGGGTTTCGGTGACCGGGTGATCAGCGCGAGGCCCGCCTCCTTGACCGGCTTGCCCTCGTGGACGACCGCGACCACCTCCTCGGTGATCGGCATCTCCACGTGGTTCCGGCGCGCCAGGTCCAGCACCGCCTTGGACGACTTGACGCCCTCGGCGGTCTGCTTGGTGACCGCGATGACCTGCTCGGGCGTCATGCCGCGGCCCAGGTTCTCGCCGAACGTCCGGTTCCGGGACAGCGGCGAGGAGCAGGACGCGACCAGGTCGCCCATCCCGGCGAGGCCCGCGAAGGTGTGCTCGTCCGCGCCGAGCGACGCGCCCAGCCGGGCGATCTCGGCGAGGCCGCGGGTCATCAGGACGGCCTTGGTGTTGTCGCCGAAGCCGAGCCCGACCGCCATCCCGACGCACAGCGCGATCACGTTCTTGACCGCGCCGCCCAGCTCCACGCCGATCACGTCGGTGGAGGTGTAGGTGCGGAAGTACGGGGTCATCGTCGCGGCCTGGAGCCTTTCGGCGCCCGCCATGTCCAGGCAGGCGGCGACGGCCGCGCCGGGCTCGCCGACGGCCAGCTCGCGGGCCAGGTTCGGGCCGGAGAACACCGCGACCCGCTCCGGCGGCACGCCCGCGACCTCCGCGATCACCTCGCTCATCCGCTCCGCGGTGCCGAGCTCGATGCCCTTCATCAGGCTGACCAGCAGCGCGTCCGGCGGCAGGAGCGGGACCCAGGAGGCGAGGTTGGCGCGCAGCGTCTGCGCGGGGACCGCGATCCCGATCACGTCCGCCCCGGCGAGCGCCTCGGCGACGTCGGTGGTGGCGCGCAGGTCCCGGGGAAGGGGGATGCCGGGCAGGTAGTCCGGGTTCTCGTGCCGCTCGTTGATCGCGTCGACGATCTCCGGACGGCGCCCCCAGAGCGTCACCTCGCTCCCGGCGTCGCACATCAGCTTGGCGACGACGGTCCCCCACGAGCCGGCCCCGAGCACGGCACAGCGCAACGTCACTTGCCCTCCCCCTGCTCGGCCTCGACCTGGGCGGACGCGGCCTCGGCGGCGCGGCGGCGCTCCTCCTGGACCTTGTGGTGGTCGTAGAGCTCGGCCGGGGGCTCCTCGCCGCGCAGCTCGCCGAGCAGGTCGGCGATCTGGCGCATGATGTCCTCGGTCGCGGCGTGCAGGGTCTCCTTGGAGAGCTCCTCGCCCTCGTACCTCGACAGGTCCACCGGCGGCCCGGCGATCACGTGCATGGTCTTGCGGGGGAACGGGTGGAAGCCCTTCTTCAGCCGTCCGCGCAGCCCGGTCGGCTCGCCCTTCTTGTACGGGAGCAGCTCGTGCGCGCCCCAGTTCGCCACCGGGACGACCTTCGCGCCGGTCTTCAGCGCCATCCGCGCCACGCCGGTCTGCCCGGTCATCGGCCACAGCTCGGGGTCACGGGTGCAGCTGCCCTCGGGGTAGAACATCAGGCACTCGCCGTCGCGGAGGGCCTCCTCGGCGTCCCGCAGGGCGCGAGAGGCGTCGGAGCGGTCGCGGTAGACCGGGATCTGGCCGGTCCCGCGGAAGACGGTCCGGACGATCGGGACGTCGAAGAGGGTCGACTTGGCCAGGTACACCGGGTAGCGGCCGGACTCGTACACGAAGTGCGCCAGCGCGAGCGGGTCGGACTCGGAGATGTGGTTGGCGGCGATGATCACGCCGCCCTCCCCCGGCACGTTCCCCCGGCCCCGCCAGTCCCTCTTGAGCAGCCCGAACAGCATCGGGCGAAGGATGACGATGGTCAGCTTGCGCCAGCCGGGCGAATAACGGTGCCCCATGCCCGTCCCTCCTCGTGCCAAACCCGCGCCGGGATGAACGCGGGGTGTCCTCAAGTGTCGCGGTTGCGAGCGCATAAAGTCGAATGGCCATGTCTACAGCAGAACGTGCCGTGCCCCGCGCCGGCTGGACCCTGATCGTCCCGGTCAAGGTGCTGGCCAGGGCGAAGACCCGGATGTCGGACGGCGCGGGCCGTCACCGCGAGGCGCTGGCGCTCGCGGTGGCGGGCGACACGGTCGCGGCGGCGCTCGCCTGCGACCGCGTCCGCGCTGTGATCGTCGTCACCGACGACCCGCTGCCCGCCGCCGAACTCGCCTCGCTGGGCGCGACCGTCGTCCCGGACGAACCGGACGCCGGCCTCAACCCGGCCCTGGTCCACGGCGCCGGACGAGGCCGCGAGCTCCACCCGGACACGGGCGTCGGCGCCCTTTCCGCGGACCTCCCCGCCCTCCGTCCGGCCGAGCTCGGCCGGGCACTGGACGCGGCGTCCGAGGCCGCCGAGGCGTTCGTCCCGGACGCGGCCCGCATCGGCACCACGCTCTACACGGCCCGTCCCGGCGTGCCGTTCGCCCCGGCGTTCGGCGGCGACTCGCGCGCCGCGCACCGTGCCCGGGGCGCCCGCGAGCTGCTGCTCCCGGGCATCGACAGCGTCCGGCGCGACGTGGACACGCCCGCCGACCTGCGGGCCGCGCTGCGGCTGGGCGTCGGGCCCCGCACGGCGGCCGTGGCGGCGCTGCTGCCCGAGCCCGTGACCGGCCGCTAGCCGGACACCCCGGACCCGGGACAGTAGGGTCGGGGCCATGCAGGCGACGGTGCGCGTGTTCGACCCCGAGACCCGTTCCGGCAGCGTCCTGCTGGACGACGGGTCCGAAGTGGACTTCGGCGCCGAGGCGTTCGACGCGGGCGGCCTGCGGCTGCTGCGCCTCGGCCAGCGGGTGAACCTGGCGGTCACGCCGACCGGCCTGGTCACCGCGATCACCCTCTCCACGTTCCCGCTGCCCTGATTCCCGGCGTCCCGGCGAAATGGCGCCCGGTTCCCGGCGTCCACGGGAATGGAACGGTCCCACACGCATCGACGCCCGGCCCCGCGAGAGCGGGAACCGGGCGTCGTCGCACGCGGTTGGCGCCTACTTCTTGCCGGCCACCAGGTTCTTGAAATCGGCACCGGCCTTGAACTTCGGCACGGACGTCGCGGGAACCTGAATGGTCTTACCCGTGGCGGGGTTCCGAGCCGTGCGGGCAGGCCGGTCGGCCTTCTCGAACGAACCGAACCCGGTGATCGCGACCTTGTCGCCCTTGGCGACCGTGGTCTGGATCACCTCCAGGATCGCGTCGACGGCCTCAGCGGCGTCCTTCTTGTTGCTGCCCATCTGCTCAGCGATGGCGTCGACCAGCTCACGCTTGTTCATGGGTTACTCCTCTAGTTCCCCCCTTGCCCGAACGAAACTAAGGGAGCCATGGCACCGACACAATCACCTGAACGCGAGAGTTCCCGTGTCGCAGGCGTTTTGGTCGGTCTCGCCCCCGTCTCACGCGGGCGCCGGACCAGATCCGGCCACGGCGAACGCTAGCGGGCTTCCGGGGAAGACGAGAAATCGGCGGCACGTCCGGAAAGGAAGGCGTCCAGCCTGCGGGCGGCCAGGTCAGCGTCACGTTTGGCGAGATCGGTGATCGCCAGGAGTTGCCGGATGAGCCGCCGGCGGTCGTCCGCGGGCAGGGGTGCGACCCGCCTGTGCGCCTCCCGGAGGCGCTCGGCGAGCCGGGTCAGCTCCGGGTCGTCCCAGGCGGGTCCGTCCCACGGATCGCCGCTCATCGCGGGCTTCCTGCCACGCTCGGCCCCCTTCGCGAACACGTCCGGCCTGCCCCGCACACAACGAATTCTCGTCGGTGCGGGGGCGGGCTCGTGCGCGCGGGGTGCCGCCAGGAGGCGACGCCGCAGGTCAGCGGTGAAACGTCAGGAGATGGTCAACTGGTGGTCGGGAGCAGCGACGGCCGCTCCTTCTCGAATTCGGTGATCGCTTCGGCGTGGCGCAGGGTCAGGCCGATGTCGTCCAGGCCCTCCATGAGCCGCCAGCGGGTGTAGTCGTCGATCTCGAAGGACGCGACGACGTCCCCGGCCCTGACCTCGCGCTTCTCCAGGTCGACGACGATCTCGGCCTTCGGGTCCCGCTCGGCGCGGGCCTGGATCGCCTCGACGGTCTCGGCGGGCAGGACGACCGGCAGCAGGCCCATCTTCGTGGAGTTGTTCCGGAAGATGTCGCCGAACCGCGGCGCGATCACGACCCGGAACCCGTACTGCTGGAGGGCCCAGACGGCGTGCTCGCGGGACGACCCGGTGCCGAAGTCCGGCCCGGCGACCAGCACGGACGCGCCGTCGTACTCGGGCTTGTTCAGCACGAAGTCGGGGTCCTCGCGCCAGGCCGAGAACAGGCCCTGGTCGAATCCGGTGCGGCTGACCTGCTTGAGCCAGACCGCCGGGATGATCTGGTCGGTGTCGACGTTGCTGCGGCGCAGCGGGACCGCGCGCCCGGTGTGCGTGACGAACTTCTCCATGGTTCTCGGCTTCCTTACAGGTCGGCGGGCGCGGACAGGCGGCCGGTGACGGCGGTGGCGGCGGCGACGGCGGGGCTCACCAGGTGGGTGCGGCCGCCGGGTCCCTGGCGTCCCTCGAAGTTGCGGTTGGACGTGGACGCGCTGCGCTCGCCGGGGGTGAGCTTGTCGGGGTTCATCGCCAGGCACATCGAGCAGCCCGCCTCACGCCACTCGGCTCCGGCGGCCGTGATCACCTCGTTCAGGCCCTCGGCCTCGGCCTGCTTCTTGACCTCCATCGAGCCGGGGACGACCAGCATCCGGACGCCGTCCGCGACCTTCCGGCCGGAGAGGACGCCCGCGACGGCGCGCAGGTCCTCGATGCGGCCGTTGGTGCAGGAGCCGACGAAGACGGTGTCCACCGCGATGTCGCGCAGGGGCGTCCCGGCGGTCAGGCCCATGTACTGGAGGGCGCGCTCGGCGGCCTGGCGCTCGACCGGGTCGGCGACGGCCGCCGGGTCCGGCACGGAATCGCCCAGCGGGAGGCCCTGGCCGGGGTTGGTGCCCCAGGTGACGAACGGGGTCAGCTCGGAGGCGTCGATGACGACCTCCTTGTCGAACACGGCGTCGTCGTCGGTGCGCAGGGACGTCCAGTACTCCACGGCCTCGTCCCACGCCTCGCCCTCGGGCGCGTGCGGACGGCCCTTCAGGTACGCGAAGGTGGTCTCGTCCGGGGCAATCATCCCGGCGCGGGCGCCCGCCTCGATGGACATGTTGCAGACCGTCATCCGGCCTTCCATCGACAGCTCGCGGATCGCCTGGCCGCGGTACTCGATGATGTGGCCCTGTCCGCCGCCGGTGCCGATGCGGGCGATGATCGCGAGGATCAGGTCCTTGGAGGTCACGCCGTCCGGCAGGGAGCCGTTCACGGTGACGGCCATCATCCTGGGCTTGACCTGCGGCAGCGTCTGCGTCGCGAGGACGTGCTCGACCTCGCTCGTCCCGATGCCGTGGGCGAGGGCGCCGAACGCGCCGTGCGTGGAGGTGTGCGAGTCGCCGCACACGACCGTCATGCCGGGCTGGGTCAGGCCGAGCTGCGGGCCGATGACGTGGACGATGCCCTGCCCGTCGTCGCCCATCGGGTGCAGCCGGACGCCGAACTCGGCGCAGTTCTTCCGCAGCGTCTCCACCTGCGTCCGGGAGACCGGGTCGGCGATCGGCGCGAGCAGGTCGGTCGTCGGGACGTTGTGGTCCTCGGTCGCGATCGTCAGGTCCGGGCGCCGGACGGGACGGCCCGCCATCCGCAGGCCGTCGAACGCCTGCGGGCTGGTGACCTCATGGATGAGGTGGAGGTCGATGTAGAGCAGATCCGGTTCGCCCTCGACGCGTCGCACGACATGCGCGTCGTACACCTTCTCGGCCAATGTGCGGCCCATCGCTCCACCTCACCTGTCGTCCTGCCGGACGCGCCCATGCGCCCGGCGACCTTGTTTCGCCCCGACTTGCATCTCACATCGCGAGACGGCAATATCAAGACATGGACAACTCTAGCGGAGTCGGCGTTCTCGACAAAGCGGTACTCGTGCTGAACGCCCTGGAAGCCGGGCCGGCCTCCCTCGCCCAGCTCGTCCAGACCACCGGTCTGGCGCGGCCCACCGCCCACCGGCTCGCCGTCGCGCTGGAGCACCACCGGCTCGTCCACCGGGACACCCAAGGCCGGTTCATCCTCGGGCCAAGGCTCGCCGAGCTGGCCGTCGCGGCCGGTGAGGACAGGCTGCTCGCGATCGCCCAGCCCGTCCTGGCCCAGCTGCGCGACATGACCGGCGAGAGCGCCTCGCTGTTCCGCCGCCAGGGCGACGTCCGGGTCTGCGTGGCCGCGGCGGAACGCTCCAGCGGCCTGCGCGACACGATCCCGGTCGGCGCGGCCCTCCCGATGACCGCGGGTTCCGCCGCGCAGATCCTGCTCGCCTGGGAGGAGCCGGACCGCCTGCACCGCGGCCTGCGCGGCGCGAAGTTCGAGGCCACGACGCTGGCCCAGGTCCGGCGGCGCGGCTGGGCGCAGAGCATCGGCGAGCGCGAGCAGGGCGTCGGGTCCGTCTCCGCCCCGATCCGCGGTGCGGGCGGCCGGGTGATCGCCGCCGTCTCCGTCTCCGGCCCCCTGGAGCGCCTGACCCGCACCCCCGGACGCCTCCACGCCGCCCCCGTCACCGGCGCCGCCGAGAAGATCACCGACGCCATGCGCCGCACCACCAACTGACGACGCCCCCGGATCCCCCAAGATCCCCCAGATCTCCGGGGTCTGACCTCCCTCGTGAAAACGCCGGGCCCTCCGATGAGGGCCCAGCGTTTTCGCGTGTCAGGCGGCGCTGCGTTCGCCGAGGTCAGGCCCCTACAACGCCGTCGACGCCCTCGCGGAGGAAGTCGGCGTGGCCGTTGTGGCGGGCGTACTCCAGCAGGACGTGCACCATCACCATGCGCAGGGCGACCTTCTTGTCCCAGCGTGGCTGGTAGCCGGTCACGTCCAGGGATTCGGCCTCGCGCTCGATGCGGCGCGAGGTCTCCACCTCGTCCCGCCAGGCCCTGAACGCCTCGGCGCCGGTGGCGGCGCTCGTGTCGTAGGCCGCCTGGAAGTCGAAGAGCTCGTCGGACCACACCATGGGCGCGTCCGCGTCCTCGAAGACCCGGTGGAACCAGGCGCGCTCCACCTCGGCCATATGCCGGACGAGCCCGAGCAGGGACAGCGTCGAAGGCGGCATCGAGGTCCGCAGGAGCTCCTCGTCGGAGAGGCCCTCGCACTTCATGGCCAAGGTCGCGCGGTGGTAGTCGAGGTAGGCGCGCAGCGTGTCGCGCTCGGCCCCGGCGGTCGGCGGGGCCACGCGGTCGTCGGCGGTCATGGTCGGTCCTCTCTGCGGCCGGGTGACCGTCCATGATCGCAGCAGCGCGAAGGGCGCGAAGCGGGCGGCGATAAGCGAGGTTTGTCAGCTTGTGCCGTCCCAGCAGGCCGGGACGGCGCCGACGTTTGTTGGATAGTGCCGGTATTCAATGCCCCTCCTGCTGGATAGTGACGATATCCAGACTCGGCAGGCATCAAGGCGAGGGGCGTGGACGGGTGCAGATCTCCGAACTCAGCGACCGCAGCGGGCTGACCGTTCAGACGATCAAGTTCTACATCCGCGAGGGCCTGATGCCGAAGGGCTCCTCCACCACGGTCACCCGCGCCGAGTACGACCAGCGGCACCTGGAACGGCTGCGGCTGATCCGGGCGCTGCGCGAGGTGGGCGACCTGCCCGTCGCGTCCATCAAGAAGATCGTCGCGTCCATGGAGGACGACTCGGTCGGCCTGCACGAGCTGTTCGGCACCACCCAGTACGCGCTCGGCCCGCACATCGTCCCGCCGAACGACCCGCACTGGAGGGCCGCCCGCGAGGACGTCGACATGCTCGTCCGCGAGCTCGGCTGGGAGGTCGGCGACCGCGCCCCCGCCCGCGCGCTGCTCGCGCAGACCTTCGTGGCGCTGCGCCGCCTCGGCTTCCCGGTCACCCTCACCGACCTGCGCCCCTACGTCACCGCCGCGACCTCGGTCGCCGAGCACGAGATCAACCGGGTCGCGCTCGACAACCCGCGCACCCTGACCGTCCACGCGATGCTCGCCTCGACCGTGATCTACGAGCAGGTCCTCACCGCGCTGCACCGCCTCGCGCAGGAGGACGTCTCGGCCCGCCGTTTCGCGGCCGATCCGTCCTGAGAACGCACCGAACCCCGCCGGAAAGCCATTCCCGGCGGGGTTTTCGCTGTCTTCCCAGCCCGGCCTGACCTGGGACCGGGTGGGCTTTGCCGCTTCTGTGGCGCGCGCCACTTCGGCACTTTTCCCGTATATCGAGTCGGAATTCTTGCCTCCTTCCCGGACGTAATATGTGAATTTCCCGGTTCGAAAGAGGCGAAGTGAGCGGCCGATGAGCGTCCAGGACACCCCCGACCAGCCGTCCCGCTGGACCGATCGCCTGCTCGCCGAGGGCCGCGACCCGGACCCCCGGTTCACCCTCGCCAACGAGCGCACGTTCCTGGCCTGGATCCGCACCGCGCTCGCGCTGATCGCGAGCGGCGTCGGGCTCGCGCTCAGCGGGCATCTGCTCAGTACCCCGCTCCGGGAGGGCCTCGCCGCGGCGTTCGCGGCGGTCGGCGCGCTGGTCGCGGCGATGGCGTTCCGCCGCTGGTTGCGCACCGAGCGCGCGCTGCGCCGGGACGAGACGCTCCCGCCCCTGGTCCTCGCGCCCCTGATGTCCTACGGGCTCGCCGCCGCGGCCGTCGTCGTCCTGGTGGCCCTCCTCGCCACCCGATGATCGGCCTGGGCGTCTCCCGCCGCGCGTCCTCCGAGCCCCGCGAGGCGCCGGGCACCCTCTGGGACCCGGGAGCCCAGCCTGAGCGCACCTCCCTCGCCTGGACGCGGACGACCGTGGCGTTCATGGGAGCCGGGCTGCTGTGCGTCCGGCTCGCTCCGAACGACCTGGGCGCGGCACTCGCGGCCGTCGCCGTGTTCGGGCTGGCCGCGCTGCACGTCCACCGGACGCGCCGGAAGCGGCGGCGGCGCGGACGGCGCCTGCGCGAGGGCCGCCCGGTCGCCGATCCCGCGTCCGTCCTGCTGCTGACCGGCGTGACCGTCCTGCTCGGCGTGATGGGCATCGTGTTCGCCCTGCACTGAGCCATGCGCGTCACGCATGGCTGGCATGTGAGATCTTCGCTGGTGGTATGGCTGGGCGGCGCCTAACGTCATTCGCGTTATGACACATATCGCCTTTCTGGGTCTCGGGCGCATGGGCGCCGCGATGGCCGGACGACTGCTCGCCGCCGGCCACGAACTGACCGTCTGGAACCGCACCCCCGAGCGCGCCGCGCCGCTGGTCGAACGCGGCGCGGCGCTCGCCGCCACGCCCGCCGAGGCCGTCGCCGGACACGACCTCGTGATCACCATGCTCACCGACGCCCGGGCCGTCCACGACGTCCTGCTCAGCGCGGGGATCGCTCCCGGGACGCTCGTCGTCGAGATGTCCACGATCGGCCCGGACGCCGTCCGTGAGCTGCGCGAACGCCTGCCGGACGGGGTCTCGCTGCTCGACGCGCCGGTGCTGGGCAGCATCCCGCACGTCGAGGCCGGCGAGCTGGTGATCGTCGCGGGCGGGACGGACGCCGACGTCGACCGGGCCGCGAAGGTGCTCGGCGTCCTCGGAACCGTCCGGCATGTCGGGCCGTCCGGCCGGGGCGCGGCGGCGAAGCTGGTCGTGAACAGCGGGCTCGTCGCCGCGTTCGGCGCCGTCGCCGAGGCCGTGGACCTGGCCACGCGGCTCGGGGTCGACCGGGAGACCGCGCTCGAACTGCTCGGCATCACGCTCCCCCAGGCCGAGCGGACCCGCGTCCGCCGCCCGGACGCGCCGGTCACCTTCACCGCCGGGCTCGCCGACAAGGACCTCGCCCTCGCGCTGGAGATCCTCGGCCCGGACTCCCCCGTCCTGACCGCCGCCCGCACCCACACCGCCGACGCGGTCGCCCGCGGCCTGGGCGGCGCCGACATCACCGTGCTCGTCCCCGGCGAGGGGGACTCCTGATGCGCGTCACGATCGACAACCCGCCCACCGTCCCGGCGACCAACGGCCACTACTCGCACGTCGCGCACGTGACGTCCGGGCCGCTGCTGTTCCTGTCCGGGCAGGTCGCGTTCGGCGAGGACGGCGAGATCGACCGTCCCGGCGACATGACCCGGCAGTCCGAGGTGATCATGTCGATCATCGAGCGGCTGCTCGCCGCGCACGGCGCGACCTTCGCTGACGTGGTCAACATCCGGACGTTCGCGACCGACCTGTCCCGGCTCCGCGAGTACGGCGAGGTCCGCGGCCGCTACTTCACCAAGGAGCCGCCGACCAGCACGACCGTCGAGGTGTCCCGGCTCTTCCACCCGGACGCCCTGCTCGAGGTCGAGGTCATCGCGGCCCCGCCGGCCACGGCGGTCTAGGGCGTGTCCGTTGGATCTTGGTGTTTGGCTGAGGTTGATCAGGGTGTCGGGGTGTGATGGCGGGTGTGATTCGTCGTCATGAGTTGACCGA